>NVWI01000002.1 GCA_002746215.1 SAR86 cluster bacterium | reverse complement strand
CCATCACCCCCATCACCCCCATCACCCCCATCACAACCGACAGCTTCTCCATCTATGAGCTGGGAAGGTTTGAGTGAAGATCAACAACAAATGCTGTCTCGATTTCAGGATTCCTGGGACGCTCTCGAAGGTCAGCAACAACAACATATACTTAGAAGAATAGAACGTTGGCAGAGTATGCCGCCTGAGCAAAGGGAAAGAGTTAGACGTCGAGGCCGGGAGCTTTCCGGGCTTGGTCGTGATCAAAGAGAACGCATTCGAAATAATTTCAAGGCCTTTGCCAATATGTCAGAGGAAGAAAAGCAGGCAGTTAGACAAAACTACCGACGATATCGTGAGCTTTCTGAAAGGCGTCGGTTTGAACTTTTAGAAGAGTTTGAAAGGCAACACCCTCGCCGTGGTGACGATAGAGGTCGCGGTAGAGAGGGTGAAGACGCTCCTTCAGTTTCTGAAGAGCCTTCGCCTTAATTGATGTTTAAATATTTTATGCTTGAATTTATTAAATATTGGCTTATTATTTGAAAGCAATGATCAAGTTGAATAAACAATTTCTACAAGTTTTTTTCCTGGCAATTATGTTGCTTGGGATTCAGGCTGTGCAGAGTTCAGCGCTACATGATCATGTAGCGCACCAGGTTGATTGTGTACTTTGCCATTTTGATTCGCATGATCAGGATACGCTTGCACAAGCGGATATAACCTTTGCCGAAGCTCAGCAAATACGCGCAAGTGTATTTGCTGAACCAGATTACTTTTCTTTCCTTTACCCCTCCTATCAAAGTCGTTCACCACCTCGTTTTTACTCTTAACTACAACATAGCTTAATTCTGGCTGCTCGTTTGTTGAGTAGCCGTTCATGAATGTTTAAAAAGAGTAATGACAATGAAAACCAAATTATTATTACTGTCATCAGTATTGATGGCAGGCGCGAATGCTCAGGAAGCTGACTTTGAATTAATCGTGCAGGGCGTGCATGTTCGGGATTCCGAAACTGCGCTGCCAGTTACATTACTGAGTGAAGAAGAAATTAGAGCAGTAGCTAGCGCTAACCTGGGTGATACACTTTCCATGCAGCCTGGCATTAACAATTCATCATTCGGCCCTGCTGTCGGACAGCCGGTAATACGAGGACAACAAGGCAGAAGAGTAATGAGCCTGACCAATGGTATGGCAAATGCCGATGCTTCTGGTAATTCTGCCGACCATGCCACCACTGTTGAACCAATGCTGGCAACTGGTGTTGAGGTTTTACGTGGGCCATCTACTTTGCTTTATGGTGGAGGAGCTATTGGCGGTGTCATCAATGTTCTCGATAATCGTTTTGCTGATAGCGTGTTGGAAAAGCCGATGTTTTCCATCGAGGGACGTCATGATACAGCTACTGATATGAAAACTTTTGTTGGTAGCCTTTCAGTTCCCGTTGGTAATTTTGTTTGGCACATAGATGCGACAGATAGACAATGGAATGATGTTGAGATACCAGGTTTGGCTATTCACCCAGATTATCTGGAGGAAGAACATGAAGAGCATGAGGAAGTTGAAAACACCAATGGTTTTATTGCCAATAGCCGAGGTGAAACTCAGGCTGCTACCTTGGGGCTTTCATATGTTCTAGATAATGGCTTTATTGGTTTTTCGTTTAATCGTATGACAAATGAATACGGTTTACCGCCAGGTGTACATGGTCACCATGAAGAGGAAGAAGGGGGGGCTGAAGAAGAGCATGGTGCAGAGAATATCTTTATTGATATGGAGAGAGAGCGTTATGACTTTATTGCATCATTAAATGATTTGAGTCCCTGGGTTGAATCACTAAATTATCGTTTGAGTTATACCGACTATGAACATGCTGAAATGGAAGGTCCCGGTTTAATCGGGACGCAATTTAGTAATGATTCCTGGCAGCAACGCTTGCAATTAACACACCGAGAAATGGGTAACTGGCATGGTGTGTTTGGGTTGCAACACAGTGATGAAACTTTTTCTGCAGTTGGCGAAGAAAGCTTTATTCCAGAGACTGACATCAATTCCTTTGGCATATTTTTGATAGAGGCTTTGCATGCAAATGCATTTACTTATGAATTTGGTTTGCGTTTCAATCAGGATGAGTTGGATCCACAAGCAGGCGGTGTTCTTAAAAGAAGCTTTTCCACACAGAGTTATTCCGGTTCGGTTTTGTGGGATACGAATGCTCAAGCCTCTTTAGGTCTAGCTTATTCACATTCAGAGAGAGCTCCTTCCACAGAGGAGCTTTTCTCTAATGTTGGTTTGGTTTCTGTTGGTGATTGCGTTATTCATTTTGCAACAGGTTCTTGTGAAATTGGGAATATTAATTTAAATGAAGAAAGATCTAATAATTTGGATCTTAGTTTATATCTTTCCTTATTGAGGTTGGATGCAACCTTCACATTGTTTTTTAATAAATTCGATGATTATATTTATCAGGCTAATACAGGAATTGAGGTCGATGAATTTTCTGTGCGTGCTTATCAAAATAATGGTGCTGATTTTTACGGTATGGAAATGGATATGGTTTTCCCCATTACTAATGACTGGAGTGTTCGTTTTTTTGGTGACACGGTTACAGGTAAACTGGAGAATGATAACTATGTGCCCAGATTGCCTCCTTATAGATTAGGTTCAGAGTTAATTTTCAGCACTGCTGCGTTAAATGCATCGTTATCTGTTCTGAATGCAGCTGATCAGAATAATTCGGGATTTGGTGAAATAGCGACAGCAGGTTATACCCGTTGGGATGTGGCAATAGATTACGCCTTGCCGTCTATTTCTAATGGTGAGTTGATATTGTTTTCTAAGGTGAAGAATATTACTAATGAAGAAATTAGGTTATCAACATCATTTTTAAGAGGTTTTGCGCCGGAAAGTGGGAGGTCTTTAGAGTTAGGTGTCAGGTATAGTTTTTAATTAAAAAATCTTAAAATTCATTAAATAAGTACTGATTTTTAACAAAGTTTAAAACCAGTGCTTATTTTTAAAATATTCTGTTTGACAAGTTCTATGCATTCTGTCAAAACCAATGCCTGTTTTATATTTTAAATGACATTGGCGCGGTTCATGCAGAAAAATAAAAGCAATAAAAGTTGGGATGAGTTTTTGCCAAGGGCTACTTTACCTTCCTGGGATGCTGGGTCGGTAATCATCGCTGGTGAAAGGATTGTTCCTCATTTTCAACCTATTATTGGTTTAACCAGTGGACAAATTGTCGGCTATGAATGTTTAGCAAGATCGTTTAGTGCTGGAGATAGTTCGGGTGGTAGTTCGGGTGGTAGTTCGGATATTAGTCCACGTAGTTTTGGTCATTTCTTTTCAGACCCCAAGATAAGTGGTTCCTTTCAACTTGAAGTTGATCGTGCACTACGTTATCAGGCCTTAGACTATTTCTCTAAACACCCTGATTCAGGTTATATCACTTTGAATATATCTCCGAACTGGATAGAAAGAATTTTGGAAACTCATACTATTCCTACATTGGAGATGATTGAAGAAACAGGAATAGATCCAAAACGCGTCGTGATAGAAATCACTGAGACTAAAGGTGATTTGGATAAGCTGAAAGAAATGGTAGATTTATATCACCAAGCCGGACTAATGGTTGCCGTGGATGATTTTGGTGCAGGCTATTCCCAAATGGATCGCATAGAAGCTTTGGAACCAGATATAGTTAAGCTTGATATGCGTTTATTTAAACAGGCTTCGCGTGGTGGAAAAAGCGCAGATGTTGCTCTTTCTATTTCAAGTATTGCCAATCGTGTTGGATGCCATATCGTTTGTGAAGGTGTTGAAACAGAAGAAGAGTTTCACTTTGGTATTGAATGCGGCAGTAATCATGTGCAAGGTTTTATTTTCCATAAAGCTTTGGCAGATACACTCAGTGCCAATTCGACAGTGGATAAAGTAAGAGCGTTACAAAAAAGTTATTTAAAAGAAAAATCTATTAAGCTGGTTAGAGCGTCGGAGCAAAAAGAAAAAATTAAAAAAGTTGTATTAGATATCAGAGAAAATTATATCAATGGTGAACCTTTAAAAATTAATAATAAAATAATGCATTCAGATATTATTCGTTATTATGTTTGTGATTACACAGGTAATCAAATCACTCCTCATTATGAGGTTTCAACGAGTGAGTTTTTTGAAGATTACGAATCTCATGGAATGAATGTATCCCACCGCCCTTATTTCCCAGCATTTATTGCTACAAATAATTCATCAGACCAAATATTTACTGTTTCAGAAGTTTACAGGGATGTGAAATCTCATCAACTTTGCCGAACATATGCGATACATCTGGATATAAATAAAATTTTATTAGTAGACGCCTTAGTTGAAGATGAAATAATATTCGCAAAAGAATAAACTTCCTCTCAAATTCGTAATTGTACTTTCCTTAATTTATCCAGAACCCGTATGGGGTGAAATATTTCATGCTGGGAGATATCAGGAAAATATTTATTTAGAATTATGGGGCTTTCCATTAAGCATAAGTTATTTTCATGGTTATGGGCGTAAAGTCAGTTCCTGTCATGAAAGAAATTAGTATTTGGGGTAAGCATTGAGATGTAACCCTTTTAAAAGGTGTAATGAAAACTATGAATGATGTTATGAAACTTATGCAAGAGCACAGCTCTGTACGTTCCTATACTGCTGAAAAAATTAACCCCAGTTTACTTGAAGAACTAATTGCCAGTGGTCAGGCTGCAGCGTCGTCCAGCTTTATTCAGGCGTACTCTATTATTAGGGTTGTTGATCCCAAGAAGCGCAGCATTATTGCTGAAGTCGCTGGTGGACAAAGTTGGATAATTGAAGCAGCAGAATTTATGGTGTTGTGTGCTGATATGCAGCGTATCAACTATGCTTCACATAAAAATGGTGAAGGTGAGCTTAAGGGATATACTGAACATTTTATAGCCGCCACTGTTGATACAGCACTGATGGCGCAAAATATTTTATTGGCAGCCGAGTCCGCAGGCTTGGGTGGGGTTTTTATCGGCGGCATCAGGAATAACCCAAAAATTCTAGCGGAAACACTGGCATTACCCGATCATGTATATCCTGCTTTTGGTTTGTGTCTGGGTTGGCCAGAGCAAAAAAATTCTGTTAAACCACGCATGCCAGTTTCAACAATTCTGCATCAGGATTCCTACAATCTAGAAGCTGTCGCTGCTAAGGTTGATGCTTACGATGAAGCCTTTGCTGAATATTATGGCTCCCGTACAAGTAATGCTAAAAGCAGTGACTGGTCAGCGCCAACAACCCGCGCCGTTCAGGGAAAAAGGCGAGAACATATGAAAGACTTTTTACAGGCGCGTGGCTTCTTAAAATGCTGAAAAATTTATAGAATAAAATTCGCTGTATAAGCCTTTGATGGTATGTGATGACTTAAGAGTAGATAAAAAAGGGGCTTCAATTGAGGCCCCTTTTTTTGTTTGGCTTCGAATAGTACTTTTAGAATTGAACGTTACGGGCATCTTCCATGATTAAGTCATGATAGACGGGTAAAGACCAGCCAGCGGCTTCCAATTCATTTAGTCGGTCTTCAAACTGATTGACGTAATTAGTAGTGCTTCTATATTCGCGCCTCAGGCTTGCCGATTCTACAGGCGTTTGCCAGCCAGATAAGAAACACAAAATGCTCGCGCCTAAAACTTGTCCTTCTGCGTTATCTCCAATATAGACATTGCGCATTGTGTATTTATAGGCTGCTACGTCTACATAGGGATTTCGAATGCCACCGTATGGATTGCCGCTGTCATCAAGCAGCATCAAAGAGCCGTCATTATCGACATAGTTATCCATCAGAATACGTGAAGCGCGAGGTGGAACAGTACCATTGTCTACCCATTCCAATAAGTGATGCAGAGCAACTGAAAAATAGGCTTCCTGTGGGAACATGGAAATAGGGTGCTGGCAATCATTTTGAGTCACACGAGCCCTGTTATTGCGGGCATCCAGATGCGCTAAACCGGCAAACTCATAGACTCGGAACTGGCTACCCGGCTCATCACCATCTTGTATAGTCGTGGCGCCCATACCGTATTCATGCTGCGTTGGTACTTGAATCATTGGTACATCGACAGGCTCAATGTCAGAGCCATTTGAAGTAGGCATAAAACCATCATAGATATTGCTGCCATCTGCCAAAGTAAACACTTCATGAGCGGGAAGGTAGCGAGTCATAATGGCTGAACTTGCAGATGTTCCCCATAAAATCATTTTACGCGGATTCAAATCGGCAATCGGGCTTTGCTCACTCTTAATTAACGCGCCAGCCTGTGCCAGCACTTCACTGGTTTGAGTGGGGCTAATCTGAATGTCACCATAGCGGTTAGAATTAAATTCGCGGATCTGATCAGCTCCTAAGGTGCTAACTTCAACGGCTATGTGGCCAGAATCCATGATGTAAACAGAGTTATATTCAAAAGCGTGCGCGCCGCCAATAGGGTGCATCGCTTCAGCTATGACCAAGCCACTGGAATCGCTATCATTTGCCGGGCGGCGAATAACCATGCGGGTAGTGTATGGCTCACCTGCTGCTGTACCCGAGATGTAATATTCATTTATCTCATAATTGAAATCTTCAATGCCATGGCCAGGCCATTGTGCGGGTGATGAATTCCAGGTTTCGCCGCGACCGGTAATAGGGCGAACGCTTGGAATGGCAACGACAGTTGATTGCTCAGGAACGATGGGTTCGATCATGAAACCGGCCAAAGGTCCGCCTTGAGAAAAGACCTGAGAGCCAGCTAGTAGAGCTACGGCTGCAAGTACTGTTTTGATAATTGATTTTTTATTCTTATTCACGATATACCTCCTTGGGGATATCATTATTATTGCTATTATTTTTTTGCACACTTGAAAATAATGCAGTTAATTAGGTTTGAATTCAAACTACGTTAAAGCATAAAACACTGGGCATAATAATTCACTTAAAAAAGTGTACAAAATATGGATTTCTTCTCGTTTAAGAAGTGGCAGGAAAAGACTGGACTGTGTAGTATCCTGTTCAGACTAACGAGGGCAATGTGTGAGCGATATGGATTCTGCCGGTTTCCTGGCAAAATTAAAGAACCAGGATCATCAGGCGTTTAATCAACTAGTACAGCAATATCATCAGTCACTGATTACAGTGGCACGGCCGATTGTTGGTGACAGTTGGGCAGAAGAAGTTGTACAGGAAGCCTGGGTCTCTATTTTTAAAGCGCTACCAAAATTCCAGGGGCGTTCTTCTCTTAAAACCTGGATATACACTATCCTCAAAAATGAAGCATTTAGCCGTTATAGAAAAGAATCCAAAACGGTATCTCTGGAAGCGCAATTACCCGATGATCAAAAGGATCGTAGCATTGATGATTGGCTGAGCAGTGTGTTCAACAAAGATGGGCACTGGCTTAACGCGCCTTCTGGCTGGGATTTAAGTTCACCAGAGGCATTGTTGCAGGAAGAGCAATTACAGAAGTGCATTGAACATACTTTAGAGCTATTAAAGCCAGATCAGAAAGCCGTATTTTTATTACGTGACCAGGATCAACTGGCTATGGAAGAAGTCTGTAACATTTTGGAAATCACCCACTCCAATGCAAGAGTCCTCTTGCATCGTGCGCGCCTTAAACTTTTCCAGGTTATTAATCATTATCAGGAAACCGGCGAATGTTAAGATCAAATATTGTTGTAAGGGGTGCTGAATACACGAGAACAGTATGTTGAAATGTAAAGATGTAGTCGCTAATGCTACAGATTATGTTGATAAAGAAATGAATTGGAAGCAGTCCATGAGTATGGCGCTGCATTTACTCATGTGTGGTCATTGCCGACGTTTTATCAAATATTTCAAATTGTCCCTGCAAGCGCTAAAAAATAAAAAGACCATCAGTCAGGCAGATGCAGATAAACTCAGCTCTGAAGTTATTGCTAAAGCCCTTGCGGATGCCAGGTAGTTCTTCCAAGCTTTAGCTAAATCTAGCTTAAGAAATTGTTCTGTCTTTTTAACACAAATGTCTGATTGTTGAATAATTTATTTGCTGTGTTAAGTTCGTATAAATTCCTATTAAGTACCTCACTCAATTGTTAATGAGAGAGCTATATCTTGATTAAAATAAAAATTGGTATTAGCAGTTGTTTGCTGGGTGAAGAAGTTCGTTATAACGGCGGGCATAAATTATCCTGTTTATGTGTGAATACGCTTTCAACTTTCTTCGACTATCRASMTSYKYKCCCTGAAGNNGRYWTTGNNKTCWTSSKRTTCMGCNTNNASYSWYWCATCTTTTTGGTGATCCTAAAAATCCACGAGCTATTAATGTTGATAATAAAAATATTGATGTTACTGACAGGCTCATAAAATTCTCAGAACAAACACTGCCATCTTTAAATAGAATTTGTGGTTATATTTTTATCCAAGGCTCGCCCAGCTGTGGCTTGTTTAAAGTAAAGGTTTACCAAAAGGATAACTTACCTTCGGAGTATTCAGGTAGAGGAATTTATGCAAAGGCTATAACTAACGCGATGCCTTTGTTGCCGGTTGAAGAAGCAGAACGATTGACTGACCCAATACTAAGAGAGCATTTTATTGCTCGAGTTTTTATTTATCATCATTGGCAAATGATACTCCAACAGGGATTAAACACTGCCGTAATTCTGGATGTTTATGCGTCTAATAAAGATCGTCTTATGCTGCATGCCCCAAAAACTTTTATAGCATTGGGGCAATTATTAAAAGACGTAGAGAAATATGAAGCTGATGAATTTAAACGAAAATATATCGTTGTATTATTACAAGCTTTAGAAAATCATCATAAACAATGATAAAAAATTATTATTTAATCGGTAAATAAATATCCGTAATCATATCCGGGTCTTTAATGTCTGGCCCAACATTGATGTAATGAAAAAAGGGTGGATAGTCTCTTAGTTCTTCACCACTTTCAGGTAGCCATTCACGATAAAGATAATCTGCGGCAGGTATGTAGTCTCTGGAACCATGATGCCTTACTACTGCACAGCGTCCTGCGGGTATCGTTTTATTGACAACACCCTGTGAATTTTCGGCGATGGCTTGTTCTACTGATACGCAGATATCCAGGCGATAGTCTTCTGGCAGGGTGCTGACAGGGTCACTGTAGTGCACGCCGTAGGTGTCACCCTGTCCTGGTTTAACACCATTAGCCTGACGCCATTCAATGAATTGTCGACTGCTGTTGTAAGTCAGATGTTCAGGGCCGTGATGTTCCAGGGCGGCAATCATGGTTTCCGGGAAGTTGATTATTTTTACTTGCATAGTCTGGCTCCTGTTAATGTGTCTAAAATCTACTAATTGATTCCAACGCTTCCAATCTGGCTTGGCTCTGAAATCACGGGGTGTTTGCTTAAGCGTTTTTTTAAAAGCCCGGCTGAATGATTCAGCATTTTCAAAACTGGCATTAAATGCTATTTCTGTAATGCTCTTTGTATTTGAGAATGCGAGTTTTTTTGCTGCTCTTTTTAGTCTTAACAACTGAATCAGTTTATATGCGGGGTGTCCTGTATAAACTCGAAACTGTCTATGGAAGTGATAAGAAGAGAAATTTGCTTGCTGGCTTATTTTTTCAAGAGTCAGGCTTTCATCAAGGTGTCTCTCAATGTAATCGAGTATAAGATTCATCCGTTGTTGATAAGTGGCTTGAGGCTTGTTGTTATCAAGTTTTTTGATCATGGCGAGTAGCATGCCATTTTTTTGCTGGAAAAACCTGACAGATCTTGCTTTTATTAAGGTGTTTTCCTGGGCGCTCTAACAGAAGTTGTAAGGTCTTAAGGCTTATTAATATTTGCCAACTTTTTGATAATTTTTCTAGCTTCATCTGCTGTTAGCGGCACATCATCGGCAAGCGTCTGGCTATTATCTGCTGAATAAAAGGCTTGAGTTAGAAGGGGGGCATCCAGATGTGTTTTATTCAATAGTTTTAGATCAGTAAGTAGTAATCGAGGTTCGCCTTTTTCAACGATTTTGCCATCTTGCAGAATAATCATTTTAGTTGCCAGTTCAGCCACCAGGTCCATGGTGTGAGTGACAATAATAAAAGTTTGATGATGTTCTTGATTCAGATGCTTGATGACTTTGATCATATCTTTGACAGCCCCAGGATCCAGAAAACTTGCTGGTTCATCGAGAAGTAATATTGGTGAGTCCATAGCGACCAGGCCGGCAAGAGCAACCCGTTTCATCTCACCATAGCTGAGATGATGAATAGGTCGCTTGCGCAAGTACTCAATATCGGTAAGCGCCATTGCCTCTTCAACTCGCTGCTGAACTTCATTTTCAGATATACCCATATTGCCTGGACCAAAGGCAATATCTTCTTCCACATGTGTGCAAAATAACTGGTCATTAGGATCTTGAAATAACATTCCTATCGATTCAAAAGCTAAGTTGCGGGTTGTTTTGTTGATAGGTTTACCGTCGACTGTAATGCGTCCGGATGCAGGCTCAAGCAGGCCTGCAATTAGCTTAAGTAGCGTGGACTTTCCTGAGCCATTGGGTCCACACAAAAACACAATTTCACCCTGATTAATTTCAAGACTCACATCATTAATTTGATAATTTTCTGTGCCTGCATAAGAAAATTTGAGGTGATCAAGTTTGAGTATGGGGGAATGATGAATTGACGTTTTTTGTGTAGCTGAGAGCATAGCGCCTGATTCTAGCACGGCATAAGCACCCCTAGCTTGCATGGCAAGCGAGATGGCAGCCGCTCGATCATAGGCCCTTAATAATATTTGTGCTAAAACCATTGCGGTGCTTTTTATTCTTTTCGACGTGGTGGCATAACCTCCACGAATTCTTATTGCAGCGGACATGCGTTTGAATTCTTCAAAAAGAAGAAAGGCATAACGGTACATCATTGCCAAAGATTCAATCAGGATTTCCGGCACTCGATACCAGCTTAATGCACGAAGTAAACCAGCAAAGTGCGAGGTCAGAAAAATCAATGCCATCCAGGCAACGTCAGAGCCAACTCGTAGCGCTGCAGATAAGCCCTGAAAAATGCCTTCTCGGTAAAAAGTAACAGGCCCAAGGCTGGCAATGGGTGTTGCGCCGAATCCAATCGAAAAACCAATAATAACAACCACTATTGCCAATGTCGGCGCTAACAGAAATAGTAAAAACAGCTTGCTGGGGACACGGGAAATAATTAAAAGAGTAATAGCCGCGCACAGTAATAATGCTGAAAGCCAGAAGTTGGCTATAACCACGTTGGCAGCAACGACAACCACAAGTAAGGCTAATTTAAGTCGAGGGTCCCACAGATGCAGACCACTTTGATGATTTTGTGATTGATATCTGGCTATGAGTAGCTCGACATTGGTATTCAGCTTGCCACTCATAAGTTATTTTTATCTTCATCAGGGTTTGATTGCTGACTGCTTGAACCAGTTTTTTTTCCCCATAGTAAGTCCCAATTACGCCCGAGGATAAAACCGCAAATGCCTCCAGCCAGCAGCAATATCATGCTCCAGACTTCACCTAGGGCTTCCAAGTTAATAAAAGGGTCTCGTGCTGGCAGACCGGCCTCTTCAGCCAGCGTTTCATTAACGCCTTCATCCATGCCAGTAAAGGCAGGTGGTACATTTGCATCTTGGGACAGGCTTTGTGTTGGTAATGCGGAAAATGTTAAAAGTGCAAACAGCACAATATAAGAAGCGCTCTTCATGTTAATGAACCCCTAATGAACGCAGTACTTCAGGCCGTTGCCGCAGGGCATGATTAAGCGCATAACCAGTAATTAGGCCTTCAATAATGGCAATAGGTAATTGTGTTGGCAAGTAGGCGATATAAATTACGCCCAGATAAGTAAAAAAGTCATATTGTGGTTGCGGCCCTGAACTTAATGCCAAGGCTAGAATAAAACCAGAGCTGGCATAGACCGTAACATCTCCGATGAAGCCGGCTATGCAGGCAGATATGAACACTGAGACTTTGAGTTTACGTAATGTATAAAAAACTACCCAGCCGCTCAAACAACCCGCTAAGCCTAGAGCAATTACATTTGCTCCCCAGGTACCAAAACCACCATGCGCAAAAAAGGCTGCCTGTAACAGCAGACTGAGCCCGGTCAGGGCTACAGTGATGAAGGGGCCTAGTAAAATAGCGACTAGCACCACGCCACAAGGATGTGATGTTGTCCCGGTGAAGGCGGGAATTGGAATCAGGGAAACAAAAAATATAATTGCCGCACACATACCAAAAAGTGGCTTTTTCTCAGGCATTGCTTGGGCAAATTTTTTCATTTTATCTGCGCCAACAGACATTAGGATCAACGCAATTAGCGTATAAATCAGCACCGGATAGCCGGTAATTATGCCTTCGGTAATATGCATGCCAAAAGCTAAATTTGAACTAAGCAATAAGGCTAGAGTGAGTAAGATGTTTTGTATTCTCATTGGCTGTGATGGCTATCCATTAGTGAATTTTCCTTATACTCATGGACCTCGATAGTGACATGATCGAGAGTTATTTCCTCCGGTAACATAGCCTTATAGTCATTTGCAGTGAGTGGATTTTTGGCAACAATAGATACCATCAACGAAAAAATATTAGGGCCGACAGCCCAGAGATGTAAGTCAACTACGCGGGTTGCCTGGTCTTTTTCTAAAGMGTCAACAATAGCCAGGCGTGTAGTTTCAGGGCCTTGTTGATCCAGCAAAATAGCAGAAGTCGTTTTTAATAATCCCCATGACCATTTAGCAACCAGTAAGGCGCCAACAATTCCCATCATAGGATCCATCCAGTTAGCCCCAAAATATTTCGCAAAGAGCAAGGCGACAATAGCCAGTAAAGAAGTCAGGGCGTCTGCAAGTACATGTAAATAAGCTGAAACGAGGTTGTGGTCGTGATGATCGTGCTCAGCCTCAGCATGTTTGTGGTCGTGATTATGTTCATGACCATGATCGTGATTTTTAATACCCAGAATAAATACTGATGCCCCGTTTACGACTAAACCCAGAATGGCAACGAAAATTGCTTGGTTGAATTCAATTTCTACGGGCGTAAATAAGCGTTGTATGCTTTCTACAGCCATGATTAAAGCAAAACCTGCTAATAGAATGGCGCCGGTATAGCCTCCCAGAGTATTGACTTTGCCGACACCAAAACTGAAGCGTTCATCATGGGCGTGGTTGCGTGCGTAAGCATAAGCGATTGCATTGATGGCCAGAGCAACAGCATGCGAAGCCATGTGTAAGCCATCTGCTAGCAAGGCCATTGAGCCGTAAAGCATACCGGCACCAATTTCTATGAACATCATGATTGTTGTAATAAAAATTACAATCAGAGTTCTTGATTCACCCGGGCGGCGTTTTTCCTGTCCGAAATTATGTTCGTGTTTCCAAACTGTTAAATGTTCATCACGCATAATCGTTACTTATTATTTAATGGACGATTGTCAGTACTGACAGTTAATTTTACTTTTTATACCTTCCATTAGAAAACCTATTACATCAAACATTCAAGGAATTAACGGTTTATTACGGTTAATAAAATAGCATTAACGTAGAGCTTGGTATGGTGAGTGCTCTTCAAGAGAGGCTCAAAGGTTGAATGTTTTAATTTGTAAAAATCTTATTAAAAATCAATACATTACTATTTTAGAATCAGAGCAGGGTATAAACGAATACGGGACTATGACTGCTTGCACCTCGTCTTCGGCTAAAACACTACGTCTAAGCATATCCAAAGCAATTGCACAGCTCATCGTACGCACTATGGTTCTAGATCGGTTTTTTAATTGAACAGTTTGCACCCAGCAGCCTCGGCGGCTTACTAGCGCAATACAAACAGTGCCCACTGGCTTTTCTTCACTGCCACCATCAGGCCCGGCAATTCCAGTTGTTGCCAAGGCATAATCACTGTCACCCAAGGCGCGAACATTTTCAGCCATCGCTTTAGCAGTTTCGATGGAAACAGCGCCATACTGCTCTATAGTTTCAGCATTAAGGCCCAAAATATTTTGCTTGGCCTGATTAGAATAAGTCACTAAACCCTGGTGTAAATAAGAGGAGCTACCTGCAAATTCTATAAGCTGATTCGTCAGCATGCCGCCAGTACAGGATTCGGCGATACTTAAGCTACGTTTTTTATTAAGCAATAATTCATGTACGGCCTGGGCGATAGAAGGGCAGTTTTCAGTAACAACGGCTGTTCCAAGTGTGTCTTTTACTTTCTCTATAAAAGCTGGCAGTTGCTTAATTGCGGCATCGCCTCTGGCAAATAATTTAACTTCAACATGCGGTGCTGAAGGCCGATAACCGAGTGTAATGCCTGCCGGGATTTCCATTACGTCAAGTTTGTCTGCGAGGAATGATTCACCATGACCTAAAGTAAGAAGTTTATGTAAGAGAGTCGCTTGAGCGGGTTGATAAGTTGTTTCAATAAAGGGAATAAACTGCTGCTTAACCATGGCCTTGAATTCAATGGGTACGCCGGGTGTGAAAAATAACCAGGCATTGTTCAATTTAGCGCGAAAACCAGGAGCAGTTCCCTCAGCGTTATCAATACGAATGGCCGATGCGGGTATTAAACATTGCTTCAACATATTAGCTGGCAGCTTGCGGTCAATTTTTTTGAACAGTTCTATTAAGTAGAGGCGCCAGTCTTTATCTTCTACCAGCTCTTCACCGAGTGCCAAGGCCAGCGCTTCAGCAGATAAATCATCGGTGGTTGGGCCAAGCCCTCCATTGACCAGGATTACATCGGCATGTTGACTGCGTTCAATGAAGGTGTTGGCCAGGTCATCCAGGCGGTCGCCAACAGTCGTTTTGCGTTGTAGCTCGATACCCTGATTCATCATGGTATTGGCAAACCAGGCAGCGTTGGTATCTACTATTTGTCCAGAAAGGACTTCTTCACCCGTGCAAATCATTTCTAATTTCATAGATTGGATGATAGCAAGGAGCTTGCAGTAAGGAATAGGGGGGAAAGATAATACTTTAAGAGGGGCGGCTTAAAGGGGGAAAGCTCAAGTAAGGAGAGGGCTTAGTCGTCTTCGTCTTCGTCTTCGAGGTCGGCGGCTATTTTCTTAAGGCGTTTACCAGCCTCTTTGGAGACTTCTTCGGGGATTTCCAGCTCGCTATGCCAGCTCACCAGGTCTTTATCTTTGCCCTCAGTAAGCAATTCTTTACTGAGAATCGAATTTCCAGTTGATAAATTCAGGCATCTGATGCGTAACAGTTTTTCGTCTTCATTCGCTGGGGCATCTTCTTCTTTTAAGATCAGGCCAGTTTCAAATAGTGCCCATTCGTCATCTTTAGACTGCCAGAAAGAGTGGCTTTCACTCAGGGCTGCTTTTAATTCAGCATCAAATTTATCTTTTTCAACAGTGGTTTCTTTTAATTCTTTGCGGGCAGTCACTAAAGCTGTGTTGATAGCTTTATTTTCACTTGCCTGGGTGAAAGTTTTCTTCTTCAGGTCCACGACTTGGCGTTTTAGGCGAAGTGGGTCAAGTTTTTTCAGTTCTTTTAGTTCTCTTTGGATTTCTTTAACGTCTTCTCTGGATTTTTTAACGGTAGACGTATTTTTAGATTCAAGCTTTTCAGTGCTTAATAGGTTTTCCAGGCGCTCCATTTGTACTTCTTGCTGTAATGCATCAAAGTCAGATTCAATGTCAGCAAAATGATTGAACTGTTTCTCCAGGTGCTCGAAATCTTTTTTCTGCTCAATCAGGTCTTCCTGTAACTTTTTGACGAGGTTTTTTTCCCGCTCAAGTTTAGCCAGGAAATCTTTTTTGTCAGCTTCCAAGAGGTCAATTTCTGATTTTAGAGTACTAGAGCTACGAAGGCTTTTAAGACTGAGGGTGCTACTGGTCATAGATTAGAAAGTAAATAAGGTTATGAATGCGTTTAAGATGAAAATCCGGCGCATATTATAACACGTGTGGGCATCTACTCAAGCTCTATAGCTTGGGTTCTCAAATCATTTAAAAGACTATCTATGCCGGAACGGCGAATAATGCTGCGATAGGTAGAGCGGTATGAGCTCAGTAGGCTGACATCTTCAACCACGATGTCATAAATAAACCAGCCATTAGGACGCTGACGCATACTGTAATTTACAGAAATGTCAGAATTTGAGGCATATACCACGGATTGTACAGTGCCACGGTTACCATCGACTTCCTGGCCAGTGACCTCTACAGATTCATCCGTATAAGCATCTAAACGCTCAATAAAGGTATTTTTTAAAATACTAAAGAATAATTCTTCAAATTCTACACGTTGTTCGGCGCTTAGTTCACGGTAATTGGCAGCCAGTGCGCTTTGGGCAATTGTATTTGTATCAAAGGCGACAGAAACAGCATCATCGATGCGTTGTTTATCTCGATCCAGGTTGAAGCCTGGGGCTTTGAGTATAGTGAATACAGCATCATACATATTCTGGACGGTTTCAGTCGGCGTACTAAATTGTGCCAATGACTGAGTTGGCAAAGCCATACTGAGCACTAATGTTAGTACCAGTGCCGATACTAATTTTTGTGCTGGGGCCAGTGAAAGGTCCAGGAACCAGGCAGAGGTCGTATTTTTTTTCATAAAGTTATATCCGATATTTGAAATTCAATATTTCTAGTATGTACATATTATCTATAAGTGACCTATAAACGCATAGTAAACATATAGTATACAGGTCKAAATCTTACTCCAGGCTTAATGTTCTATCGGTTTACCGCACCTTCACGATTTTGCACATAAGCGCTGCGGAAAAAAACGTAAGGGTCAAGGGCGCTATCGTAAAGGGAGGTGTAGATATCCACGTCGAAGGAGAAGTCATTGACCGTATCAAGTGCCTGAAATGCTATCCAGTCATCTAATTCTGGATCCCAGATATAATTAGTGGGGTTTAATGCGGAATTACCCAGGCGACCTGTTGCATCACGTAAACTGGAAAAGCTTATAAGAGGTAAGACCAGATAAAAGCCATGCCCAACGCCATAATGCGCCAAAGTTTGACCAAAATCTTCGCGATCCTGCTCAAAGCCCCAGCGAGTAGCAGGGTCAAAAAGCCCTAATATACCAATCGTTGAATTTAAGGCAAAACGTGAAACTTCAGAGCCTGCGTTAGGCAGATCCAGTTGTAAAAGTGCATTAATAGCAGAGACAGGTGTTGTTAAATTTGTATAAAAATTTGAAATGGATACCCGTGCCCCTTCAGGAATTAAGCGGTAGGTTTTCACAACAGGGCTTAAAATTAACCGATACAGCTTATCATTGAAATTAAACATGACGCGATTAACGGACTCGAAGGGGTCAGCGATGTCTTCTTCAAAAGCGTCTTCTTCAAAGAAGAAAAATTCATCCTCTTCTTCTTGTGCATAAACCAAGGAGGATGATGCTAACAAGCCAAGTAAAGCAATTAGCTTACTGTAGCGTTTGATTAAAAGATCCATTCTTACAACAACTCCTGTTACGGATAGCATGTTCGACTTCTTCTTAAAGTGTGCATTATAAAAGCAGTTAGGATGTATTTCTATTAAATAGTTATCTAAAACTAATAGTGATGAAACTAGTAACACCTTAGTTAAATAAACTATCGAGGACAGAATTGAACAGTTCTTCAACGGGATCAGATTGTTCCATATTGCTTTCTTCAGCAGGTTCACCCGTTTCGGCAGTATCTTCGGGCGCGTTTTCAGATTTATTACCAGTTCCCAGAACTTGATTCAGCAAGCCTCCGATGCCTTCTTGCAGGACGTTGCTAAGACCTTCCTGGAGTACATTGCCTATTGCCGCACTTACTATGCTATTAATATCAGGTAAACAGCTGGGTGAATTCATAGAGCCGCTGCAATTAATGGGCAGTGCATAGCCGCCGATATCATATTCTTCACTTTCCACAGAAGCGCTCGCTGCATTTACAGAAGCCAGTAGATCAAAGTCTATACTTTGATTTTGCAAATTAGCCAATGTTCCTATTCCCGTGACATTAAACCCTGGCGCTTGAATGAGTAAATCATTACTTCGCGCTATACCATTATTTATCTGCACACTTGCGCTGAGATTATCAAAGGCAGTTTGCCCCCCGCGTTCGACAGTCAATAGTTGTCTACTGCGTATCATGGTTTCAAGCTGTGCAAGAACGGCCCCTACATCAACACCTTCCAGTACGCCGTCAGTGAGTGCCAGGTCGGCAGTTCCATTGAGGCTTGCAAGGATGCTTTGCGCATTGCTTCCATTGCCCGTCAGAGCTAAGTTGATAGTCCCGCTGCCACTGGCATAGGAGGCACCAATAAAGTCATTGGAAAGGGGCTCAATATTGATATTTTGTAAAGTTGACTGCATAGTGAACTGAGGTTCTTCGTTGTTAACATTTAGGCTCACTGATCCGGTATAGCTGCCCTGATAAAGATTGGCCTGAACGGGGGCCAGCTCTATTAAACCTTGATTAGCATTCAAGCCAAGTAACACATCACTTAAGGTCAGACCGGATACCCTGAGCTCATCAATGCTCACTTCACCCGCCAGGTTTAGGCTTTGCAGACTTGTGAATGAAGGGTCTGTAGATTCTGCATTGTTTGCTGTTGATGTCGATGCCGGTGTTTGTTCAGGTGCCAGATAGCGGTCTACATCAATAGTATTAAGCGCAATATCGAAGCTTATGTCGGGTTGATTGAAGTCATTGGCGTTTAAAGAGCCCGTAATGAGGGTGTCATCTAGCTCCAGGATGAATCGATTCAATTCAAGGGATTCGCTATTCACGTTGAGGCTGGTGGAAAAGGCAATTTTCTCCAGAACATCAGGGTCACGGGTTAGTGGTAATTCAAACTCCAGTGCAGCGCTAAGCGCCTTGGGGTTGAAGCTTTCGATATCAAACTCACCGCTAATATCAGGCTGACTTAATACATTGCTGATATTGAACTTTCCTTCCAAGAGCAAGTCGAGTGCAGATAAGCTAAAGTCATTGAGCATGAGATTTTCATCTTCAATATCAAATTCGGCATTGGTGTATAAATGTACATTTGTGGGTGAAATTAATGGCGAGCCGGAAACACTGACGTTGAGATCAAAGGGAAGCAGCTGGATGTTATCGGTATTACCATCCAGATAGACCAATACCTGAATGTCATCAATGCGCTCAGCCAGCTCATCCTGGCCCAATAAGTTGAATAATTCTTGAGGTCGTTCACTATTGAAATTGATCGAGCCGCTAACATTGCCAGCATTACTGCGTAGATCAGCTTCTAGTTTGCTACCCAGAAATTCCAGATTGAAATCTTCAACAGAATAATTATTATCCTCAAAGTTGTAGGAAACAGTACTGCTCAGATTGATGCCATTCTCTCCGCCACTTTCTCTGTCATCAATGCGCTCTGCCAATTCAGCTTGGCCAAGCAAGCCAAATAATTCACGTGTACGCTCAGTGCTGAAATTTATTGAGCCGTTGACACTGCCATTGTCGCTACGTAGGTCAGCTTCCAGCAGGCTATCCAGAAAATCTAGACTTAAGTTTTCGAGTGCATAAATATTATTATCAAGATCATAGCTTAGGGTGCTACTCAGGTTGATAGCACTTTCCAAATCTGGATTAGTGGCACTAAGCTGGAAGCTCATTACAAGATCAAGCGGCTCACCATATACCAGCTCGGGGATATTCATGTTGATATTGTTAGCGCTGATAGTTTGATCATTCAGCTGATCAATATAATTCACCTGAACAGACTCGATAGCCACACCACCAATGATTAATTGATTAAAAGTAAAACCTTCGCCAGATCCTGATTCTGCTGCTGGCATCTGCTCATTGGCGTCAGCAAAACTGGACCAGTTATCCATACCATTAGCAGCTACCTCTAAATTTAACGTGGCACCACTAAGCTCAATGGTATCTATTTCATATTCCTGATTGAGCAAGGGCATCAGTTTGATCCTGAACGCGATCCTATCTGCGACCAGAAAGTCTGCATCAGAAAAGCCGTCGGGGTTGGAGATGCTAAGTCCTTCTGCTTCGAATCCCAGCCAGGGGTAGATGCTGCTTTCAATGTTCCCACTAATCACCAAATCTCTGCCGGTTCGCTCATAGAATTGCTCGCTGAGCCAGTCTTTATAATTATTCATATCCAGATTAATGAGGAATAGCACGCCGACGACAATGACTGCAAAGCTAAGCGAGATTAGACCAGTGATAATAATAATGAGTTTTTTCATTGAAAGTTAGAGTCTGTCTGTAAGAGTGTTGTAAGTTACATTACGATTATAAAAATAAATTCCCTATAATGCTCTAGCAACCTGCTAGATATTTTTTTAGGAAAAAGCCATGACAGCTATCCAGACTACATTAAAACAGCCGCTATTACATTTTGTCGTAATAGGTGTCTTGTTATTTTTATTCTTTAGCTTCAATGATACAAGTGATGAAGCGGTGGATGAAAGCATCATCACAGTCGATCGCGCTACCTTATTGAGTTACATGCAATACCAGGCAAATGCTTTTAATGAAGAGTTCTTTTCCCAACAACTGGATAGCATGGATGAAAGCCAGCGCGGCTTGTTGATTGAAGGCTATTACCGTGAAGAAGCGCTTTATCGGGAAGCGCTGGCAATGGGTATGGATGAGGGTGATTACAATATCAAACAACGCATGGTTGAAAAGCTAGTGTTTTTGCTACAAGGGACTGTGGCAAGCGTACCTCAAGCGACCGAGCAGGATATTGAACGCTATTACGCAGATAATGTTGCGATATACCGTCGTCCAGCCTCTTATTCTTTCACCCATGTTTTCGTCAATGATCGGGAGCACAGCGATGAGGGTAGAGCTAGAGCTGAGGGCTTGTTAGAAGAATTAAGTGTAAACAATGTCGATTTTTTTGGCACCGCCGACTACGGTGATACTTTTCCTTACCTGCAAAATTATGTGAGACGCTCGCGGGATTTCATTCGCAACAATTTCGATGATGAATTTGCCAACTGGCTTGATTCCATCGATGTGCAAGATGGTGTTTGGCAAGGGCCTGTAGAGTCGCCTTTGGGTTTTCATGTGCTCATGTTAAGTAATCGCTTTCCTGCCGAAGTTCCAATCCTGGAAACGATTCGCGACCGAGTAGTAGAAGATTATTATATTGACAGTCAGTACCTGTTGCGGCGTGAAGCTGAAACCAATCTGGTTGAAAAATATCAGCTTGAAGTAGGTGAATTATAGATGCGCCTGTTTTTTAAAATTTTGACCGTATGCTTTTTTTGTTGCAGCGTTCAAATAAGTTTTGCTCATGATGCGCGCCCAGTTGTGATTAATCTTACCGAACAGGCGCCTGATGTCTATTTTTCTGTTTTACGGGCGCCGCCGGTACTGGCTGCTAATAATTATCCATCGCTGTTATGGCCAGAAGACTGTGACAACCAAAGCGCTCAGGGGGGCGGTAATGTCTGGTTGTGTGCAGATGGACTTGATGGCAAGGAGTTTTCAATAGAATACCCACAAAACAATCCCTCATTAGCGTCATATTTCACGATAATTTTTTTAGATGGAAGTTCACGCAATATGATGCTGACGCCATCTGAAACCAGTTGGGAAGTGGAAGGCCCACCCACGGCACTGGGTATTATTGAAGACTACACAATTCTGGGCTTTGAACATATTTTGGCAGGCTTAGACCATCTGCTTTTTGTGCTCGGCTTATTGGTAATTTCGGGCACAGCAAAAAGAATCTTGTTAACAGTCACAGGATTTACATTAGCGCATTCTATCTCGTTATTTTTATCTACCCTGGGTTGGGTCAATATTCCGATAGCACCGGTAGAAGCCGTGATTGCCTTATCAATTTTATTTTTGGCACATGAAATAGCGATTAAAAAAACCGGTTCATGGACTTACCGCGCGCCAGTCGTGGTGTCATTTGGCTTTGGGCTTTTGCATGGCCTGGGCTTCGCCAGCGCACTTGGCGATGTCGGTGTTGTCGCGAATCAGATTTTATTGTCGCTGTTATTTTTTAATGTCGGTGTGGAACTTGGGCAGCTCGCATTTATTGCAGCAGTCGTTGTTGTGTATTTAATTTTTAAAGAAATTTATTTGCGGGTTAAATTAAAAGAATTCAATCAAAGCGGTTCCTCCTTGAACCTGGAATTGCTGATTGCTTATGTCATTGGTGTTCCATCTGCTTATTGGGTTATTGAGCGCAGTGCTAGTTTTTTAATTTAAAAACTGGGCATGATATTTAATATGCTCGCCAATAAAACTGGCAATAAAGAAATAAGAATGATCATAGCCAGGTTGCATGCGCAGCGTTAAGGGATGCTCGGCTTTATCGCAAGCGGCTTGCAATAGTTCGGGTTTGAGTTGCTCTGTTAGGAAATCATCGGCATCACCTTGATCAATCAATATAGGCAGTTTTTCCTGAGCCTTGGCAATTAAGGCGCAACTATCATAGTCGGCCCAGTCATCTTTGTTAGTTCCAATATAGTTGCTCAGAGCCTTTTCTCCCCAGGGGCAATTTAAGGGTGAACAGATGGGGGCGAAAGCAGATACAGCTTTATATTTGCCAGGATTTTTCAGCGCGATGGTTAAAGCCCCATGTCCGCCCATGGAATGCCCCATGATTGAAGCATTGTCCGTTTGTACAGGTAAATCACTCGCCGCCAGTAAGGCCGGTAGTTCTTTGGTAATGTAGCTGTACATTTGATAATGCTTTGCCCAGGGCTTCTGGGTTGCATTCACGTAAAAACCTGCTCCTAAACCAAAATCATAAGCTGCTTCAGGATCATCCGGCACGTCTTCGCCACGTGGGCTGGTATCCGGGCAGATGATGGCGACACCAGCATTGGCAGCATAACGCTGGGCACCAGCTTTTTGGAAGAAGTTATCATCAGTACAGGTTAAGCCCGAGAGCCAATAGATGAGGGGAACAGATTGTTGCTCTGCTTGCGGAGGGAGATAAATGGAAAAAGTCATCTCACAACTGAGCACATCGGATTGATGTGAATATTTAAGCTGCTTGCCGCCGAAACTTTTATTAACGCTAATTTGATTTGTTTTCATATTTTTTCTTTTTCTATTGCTTAATGTTGTTATGTATTCTGCACTGATTACAAGGTGTCAGAGTAAAACTTAATTAAGCGGATGTTTATTTATTAGCTTAAGGGAATATCATGTGCCAGTTTCATTTTGCAGATTTACTCTGACACCTTTTGCGCAACATTAATAAATCACCACAGAGCGAATACTTTCACCCGAATGCATCAAATCAAAGGCTTTATTGATATCTTCCAGGGGCATGGTGTGGGTAATTAAATCATCAATATTAATTTTTTTATCCATATACCAGTCTACGATTTTTGGTACATCGGTGCGGCCTCTGGCACCACCAAAAGCTGTGCCATGCCAGGAGCGTCCGGTAACCAGTTGGAAAGGGCGGGTAGAAATTTCTTTTCCGGCGCCGGCGACACCAATAATATAAGATTCACCCCAACCTTTGTGCGTGCACTCCAAGGCTTGACGCATCACATCAACATTGCCAATACACTCAAAGCTGTAATCTGCACCGCCGGTCATCTGCACAATATGATCGACAACATTCTCGACATTTTTTGGGTTAATAAAATCCGTCATGCCGAATTTCTTACCGAGTGCTTCACGTTCAGGGTTTAAATCGACGCCAATAATTTTACTGGCACCAGCCATTTTTAAGCCCTGGATTACATTTAGTCCAATGCCGCCTAGGCCAAATACTACAGCGGTCGATCCAAATTCCACCTTGGCCTGGAAAACAACTACCCCAACGCCTGTCGTTACACCACAACCGATATAACAGGCTTTATCATAGGGCACATCAGATCTGATCTTGGCCACTGAAATCTCTGGTAGCACTGTGTAATTAGAAAAGGTCGAGCAGCCCATGTAATGCAGGATGGGTTTGCCATCCAGAGAAAAGCGGCTAGTACCATCAGGCATTAAGCCTTGTCCCTGAGTCGCCCGCACAGCCTGGCATAAATTGGTTTTAGGGTGCAGGCAATAATCACATTCGCGGCATTCAGCTGTATAGAGAGGGATGACGGTATCACCTGGTTTGACTGAAGTGACTCCCGGGCCAATTTCAACCACAACACCGCAACCTTCATGACCAAGAATGGCGGGGAAAGCGCCTTCAGGGTCCGCACCACTTAAGGTGAATTCATCGGTATGGCAAATACCCGTAGCTTTGAGTTCGATTAAAACTTCACCGGCCTTAGGGCCTTCTAGATCGACTTCACAAATTTCCAGGGGTTTGCCAGCTTCAAAAGCCACTGCTGCGCGTGTTTTCATTAATATTTCCTTTATGTTAGTTCTAAACAACAAAAGAAATACTAAGGGGTTTGGATTGCACAATGCAAACGTTAATCTATATTTTTAAATTCTCGATTAAGTTTAAATTTGCTTGACGTCACATAAGCTTCCAGGCGGGCAAGTCTGTCATGCAGGGCTGCATATTTGTGGGAGCAGTTTTTGAAAGTCGTGCGTGAGGAATTACTGGTTTCATCTAACGTTTCTTTTATTCTTGAATACTCTGGATTTTTTCGGCTATAACTGGGCTTGGGTTTTTCATTCAGAATAAAGTAGGCAATGAAATAGGCGATAAAGACAACAGAGCCGGGTATTAGCATGGCCAATACTGTAATAATACGGACAATAGTTACATCAATTTCCAGATAATCGGCAAGGCCAGCACAGACGCCTAAAACTTTTTTATCTTTGGTGTTTTTATATAATTTCTTTTTATAGTCGACATTGCGAAAGTGATTAATGGTGGCATTTGGTTTGAATTTTTTTATGTTTTCGCTCAGTCGGGTTGTCTGACTGTTATCCATGAAAAACCAGGCAATAAAATAAATTGGAATCATAAACCAGCCACCAAAAATGACACTGGCAATAAAACCCAACCGGATCATCCAGACTTCAACGCCTACGAACTCTGCAATGCCTGCACAGACACCGAGAATTTTACCTTCTTTTTCGTTAAGGCAAAGTTTAGGTCTGTCTTTTTGCATCGTTATCTCTCCATTCAGGGCTTTCAGCATCGAGTATTGTTTCCAGCGTTTTTATACGCTCAGCCATTTTTTCAGCCAGAGAATTTAGATCGTCCAATTGGTCACTTTCATCAGCATTCAAACTACGAAACTCTTTATTTTTTGATTTGTAATGCAGCACGATCCAAATGATCCAGATCGGCATTGTAATAGCTGAAAGTGGTATTAATAATCCAAGGACTTCCATAGTTTTTTCCTTCTTATCACCGAAGAGGCTTATTTATTTTGAGAACTCTTCTTTTCAATTCTTGCTTTTAAGTTTGCCAGCTCTTCATCGATTTTACCTTCCCTCTCCAGGGCAGCAAATTCGGCTTCAATGTTTTTCCCAGATATTTCATAGGCTTCGATTTCGCTTTCCATATGCTCAATTTTACGTTCGTAATGTTCGAACTTATTGATTGCTTTATCTACGGAGCCATCATAAAGCTTAGCATTAACTGTACGCCGTGAGGAAGTTGCATCATGTCGCATTAAAATAGTTTTTTGCCGTGCTCGAGCTTCATTGAGTTTAGATTGTAATTGCTCTATTTCCAAACTGAGTTGATCCAGTGCTGAATCGAGCTTGTCCATGTCTTCATGCAGAAAACTAATCATTTCATTAACTGCCGTTTTTTCTAAGAGGGCAGCTTTAGCTAAATCTTCCCGGCCTTTATTGATGGCCAGTTCAGCTTTGCTTTCCCAGTCTTCAGCCTGTTTTTCCATGCGTTTATTGCGGCGAACCAATTCCTTTTTATCGGCAATAATACGTGCAGTTGTACTGCGCACTTCAACCAGGGTTTCTTCCATTTCCTGAATTACCATGCGAATCATTCTTTCTGGATCTTCAGCCTTATCCAGCATGGCATTAATATTTGAATTTACGATATCTGATAATCTTGAAAATATACCCATTGTCTCTCTCCTTTATGTTTTTTCCTCTATACACCAAGTCTTAATTATTAAGAATGCGGTTGCGAAGTCGATCGTATTCCTGCTGGCTTAATAAACCGTCTTCATAAGCGTCGCTTAAATCTTCCAATTCTTCTCCGATCGTAGTGCCTCGGGTAATGCTACGAGGATTAGAACCTTCTCTGTCTACATAAATACAGCTTTGTAGGAGTAGAACTGCCAATAAAGGAGCCGTGAATTTAAGCGTTCTATGTTTCATCTTTCCTATCCTTTTCATCATAAATTGGTGAAAAATGTAATTTAATCTTACTAATAATTGGTATTGCAGGGAGTGTGCCAACTTTTTTAAAGTTACTAATGCTTTGATATATATGAATAAAATAAAATACCTTAAGATTGAAAGTCTTATTGATTGGGTGGAAAACCAATATATGGTAATTTTCACCAGGAATTTACAAGGAGCAAACGATGGATAGAGCAGCATTAGCTGAACGCATGATTGGAGAATCATCCAGCTTCCTACAAATGCAGGAGCATTTGTCGCGTCTTGCTCCCTTGAACAAGCCAGTTTTGATCATCGGTGAGCGCGGTACCGGCAAGGAGCTAGTTGCTGCGCGCATGCACTATCTGTCGGAACGATGGGGGCATCCTTTTTTGAAAATTAATTGCGCCTCCTTTAATGAAGCCTTACTTGAGTCGCAATTATTTGGGCATGAGGCCGGTGCCTTTACCGGAGCCAGCAAACAGCAAAAGGGCTGTTTTGAACGGGCCGATCAGGGCACATTGTTTTTGGATGAACTCGCAACAACGTCAATGGCTGTACAGGAAAGGATTTTACGTATAACTGAATATGGTGAACTGGAAAGGCTGGGGGGCAATAAGTCAATTGAGATTGATGTGCGCCTTGTAGCGGCGACCAATGTTGATTTGCCGCAGTTAGCCGAGGAAGGAAAATTTCGCGAAGACTTATTGGATAGATTGGCTTTTGATGTGATTACTTTGCCGCCTTTGCGAGAGCGCCTTGAAGATATCCCGGTGCTGGCTCAGCATTTTGCCATTAACATGGTCAAGGAGCTGAATCGGGAGTTTTTCCCAGGTTTTAGTAAAAGTGCAGCAAAAGAATTATTGGAATATCAATGGCCGGGGAATATTCGTGAGTTAAAGAATGTTATTGAGCGTGCTATTTATCAGAATGAAGATCCTGAACAGCCAATTAAGGATATTGTGTTTGACCCTTTTGAATCGCCTTATCGTCCAAAGAGTAAAAATGCTAAAAAACAAAATTTGCCCAAAGCAGGCGAAAAAAACCTGAAAGAACAAGTACAGGATTTTGAAGTGGCCATGATTCAGGATGCCTTACAACAATGCCAGTTCAATCAACGCAAAACAGCTGATTTACTGGGTTTAAGTTATGATCAGTTAAGAGGCTATTTGCGTAAATACGGAAAATTACTTGAGCTCTAATTTTTAGTTGTCAGCGTTTAACTTTCAACCATCATATTTCATTCTGAAGTGATGTAAATCAAAGTCGGGATTACCTTCTTAGCTAAAATAAAACTGTTGGAGTTTATTAATTAGCAGGAGTTACCATGACCGTTGAACATCATAATTTAGTACATGAATTTCCAGAGTACAAAAATCAGATCCATAATCTGAAAATAAATGATAATCATTTCAGACGACTATTTGATGAGTACCATGAACTTACGATTAATATCGAAAAAATGGAAAATGAAGTAATGCCTGTTGCTACCTTAACTGAAGAAGATGCAAAATTACGCCGGGTGCATTTGAAAGATGAGCTGTATGCGATGATCAAAAAAGCAGCGTAGTCTTCAAGATTAAATCATTACTGCCAGGAAGCTGGATCGACACGGTAAAATTTTTTTAATTCAGCAAAAAGTTCTGGATGCCGGTTTTCCAGTTGTTTGGGTTTTTCAAAAAATGTTTCTGTTGCTACAGCAAAAAACTCAGCAGGGTTAGTGGCACCATAATTGTCCATTACGGTCTTGTGATGTCTTTCCAGTGACTGGTTTAATTCTTTAAATTCCTCAGACAGAACCTGCGCCCAGCTTTGGCAGGCATTTTTTCCTAATAAAGGGGCGCCATTGGTTGATCCGGTCTCACTATCAAGTTGATGCGCAAACTCATGCAAGCTGACATTGTGGCCATCATGAATGTTTTCAGCACCATAGGTGACATCATCCCAGGACAAGATGATTTTACCGTGATGCCAGGATTCCCCGAGTAAACCTCTTATACCTCTATTAACCGTACCATCTGGGTTGTAGTGCTCATGTCCGCTAGTAAATGCAGAAGGGTAGACCAAAATAAATTTTAAACGGGAATAAACAGATGTTGTTCTGTTCAGTAAAAGTAGACAGGCTTCGGCAGCAATGGTGACCCGGATGTCATCGGTAATAGTCAGGCCATTGCAGCCGTAAAAATTCTTATGCGCAAGAAAAAGCTGAATCAGATTTTTTAATTGTTGCTGTTCTTGTTCCCGAAGTTTTTCAAAAAAAGGCAGTCGGCGTAAGACGATAGCTAACCAGGCTTCGGGGAAAGGTTTTCTGAGTATTTGCTTGCGGTGCCAGCTCGGGTAAAACAGACCAACGACGATGACAAATACAATGATAAATAAGGTGATAAATGCTGTCATAGTTTCGATTGAGATTATGAACTTTCCTAAGTGGATTGAGGTGTATTTTCCTTTTTCCTGTTGTACTTGGTTCTATCGGTGTGTACCGCCGCTTTGTTAAATTTTCTGGCATATTTAGCTACGGGATTGTGTTTACTTTTTTTCTCAATTTTTTTTGGCATGGATAAGCCTTTAGCCTGTTGATAGCCTTTATTGGTAGCCCTTAGCCTGAAGGTGGAATAAGGTAGCATAATGACCGTCTAAAGCTAATAAATGTTGATGACTACCTTGCTCGGATATTTGGCCTTTTTCCAATACGATTATATGATCAGCCATACGCACTGTAGAAAAGCGATGTGAAATTATAATTGAAATTTTATTGGAGGTAAGCTCGCGAAAGTGGCCAAATATTTCTGCTTCTGCACGCGCATCAATGGCGGCAGTGGGTTCATCTAAAATCAGGATATCCGCCTGGCTGCGCATAAAGGCGCGTGATAAAGCAATTTTTTGCCATTGCCCGCCTGATAGCTCTTTACCCTGGTTAAACCAGGTGCCCAGTTGCGTATTGTAAGTGTCCGGTAAATCCTGGATGAAGGTGTCTGCCATGCCTTTGCGGGCGGCTTCACCAACCAGTGTTTTCTCGTGAAGATTATCGACATCGCCGATGCCAATATTTTCGCCAACCAGTAACTGATAGCGTGCAAAATCTTGAAAAATCACACCAATTTTTGCCCGTAAATTTTCGACATCCCAATCCTTGATGTTCAAACCATCCAGATAGATACTGCCTTCAGTCGGCGTATATAAACGCGTCAATAACTTTATTAAGGTGGTTTTACCACTGCCATTTTCGCCGACTAAAGCCAGGCTTTCACCGGGTTTAATATCGAGACTTAAATTGTTCAAAGCAGGAATGGTAGACCCAGGATAATAAAAACTGACATTTTCAAAACGAATGCCTTCAGCAGGGTTTGGCCCAATCTTGTTATTGCCGCTGGCTTCAGGAACTTTATGTTCCAGGTATTCAGTTAAGGTTGAAAGGTACAAATTATCTTCATACATGCCATTAATAGAGGTAAGGCTGTCACTGACCGAATTTTGACCGAGTCGAAATTGGGCAATATACATGGTCATTTGACCGATACTAATCGTTGCCGCTATTGCGGCAAAGGCGACCCAGCCATAGGCGAAATAAAAAGCAGCGCTGGCCAGTAGACCAAGCACAAAACCCCAGAGACCACGACGTAAGACCAGAGAGCGGTCTTCCTGATAGATTTTTTTGAAGATGCCTATGTAGCGTTCAAGGAAGAGCTTACCAAGGCTCAGCAGTTTGACTTCTTTGACGCCATCTTCACGAGTCAGCACCATTTCGAGATAAAGCTGCATGCGTCTTTCTGCTGAGCGGCGACGGTAAATGCGAAAGGCTTCGCCGGAAAATTTAGCTTCGGCTACAAAAGCGGGGATGCCAGCGACGATTAGCAGCAACACAGCATAGGGAGAAAACTGGAAAAGAAAAGTGGCGATGGCAACAAGGGAAATCATGTTGCGAATCAAGTCAAAGGTTTTGATGACTAGACTTAAGGGGCGGCTGGAAGCTTCGCGGCGGGCGCGGGTCAGCTTGTCGTAGAATTCAGAATCTTCAAAGTGTGCCAGCTCAAGGCTTAGCGATTTTTCCAAAATCATAACATTGATTTTGTTGCCAAGCAGGACGCGTAAAATAGATTGGCATACTGTGTTAATGCGCTGTGCAGCAGAGATAAGAACGACTAATGCCGCTTCCAGCAAGACGAAGTAAAGCACTTGAGTTTGAGCGGCACCTTGTTCTGCCCCTACTGCGTTCAGAGCCGTAACCACAGCATCCACAATGTAACCACCGACTGAAGCAATAGCAGCTGGCAATATGCCAGCAACCAGCGTTGTCAGCCCCATAATAATAGTCAGCGCCGCACTGGTGCTCCACACCAGTTGCAGGGCAACACGGCTGTATTTGAATACCGAGAGGAATTTCCCCACGCGGTTGGGGGATGAATCTGTTTGCAAAGAGTGACCTGGTTAATTGTTACGACATGAATAGCTGTAAAGCATAGCACTTTGCTGGTAGTTTGTGACGCATGAAATCCTTTGTCATTGTGATCCTGTTTTTAGTGCTGGCGGTAATCTTCAGTCAGTTCAATGTTGCGCTGAAAGACAATAGTCTGATTGTGCGTTATGTGCAGCCTTTCTTTTATGACGTGCTAGAAACTGGGCTTGAAGTGATCCCTGGTAGTGAACCGACATCCTCGAACAGTGATTTTTCTATTGCTGGAAATGTACTCACTGAAACCGCTGAACTCAGACAGGTCATAGATGGCGATACGATTGATGTCTTTCTTAATGGTGGCGTCGAGCGTATTCGTTATATTGCCGCTAATACCCCGGAATTTGGTGAGGCTTGTTATCAGCAAGCCAGTTTGGCTAACCGCCGATTAGTCGAAGGACGGGTATTAACCCTGGAAAGTGATGAAACTGATCGAGATCCTAATGGCAGGTTATTGCGTTATGTCTATGCTGATGGCGTATTGGTAGAAAGGCAGCTCATCGCAGATGGCTTTGCCGAAGTCGTGCGTTATCGTTCTGACGATAATTATTATGATGAATTCAAAGCATTGGAAGAAGTTGCGGCAGATCAGGGCTTGGGTTGTCATCTAACGGGAATTTTTGATGATGGGTCCTTTACTCGCTGAAGGCTCTTACTCGCTGAAGGCTCTTATTCGCTGAAGGCTCTTATTCGCTGAAGGCTCTTATTCGCTGAAGGCTTTTTCCACGCTGAAGGTTCTTAACCTGCTTATGTCCTAAATTATCAATAGCCTTATTGCAGGTTGTCCATGTCAGTCAGTCTTAAATTGGTTTTAGTCATGATAAGGCGGCAAGGTACTATAAATTCCCAGAAAGCTGTCTTTCATCATATTCATTATTTCAGCAGAGCTAGGCTTCATTCGTAAATAATAGTTATGCATCAGGTTTTCATCACGCTTACCTAATATTGCCCAATTTCGTTGGGAATCATCCATAGCCTAGCTTATAAGTTGTTTAGTCTGTGCGAGCAATTAACAATGGGCTCTGGAAATATTATTGATGTGTTCCATTTTTTATCCACATTAATGTGGAAACATATACAAATAAAGAAGCTGTATTTTTTGGGCGTTCTTAAACAGATTTTGTAACTAATAATGGATAAATATGGAGATACTTATCAGGAGGCGCAGCTTTAGAACATTGTTCATTATCTCAGAAGTCTGATTAACGCAGAGTGGTATTTTTGAGATTGCATTATATAAAACTATGAGACTTATTTTATGAAAAAGAATTTCAAAATTTTTAGTATCACCTTGTTGGTTTTTTTGGCTACTTTTCAGGCTAAAGCACACCATGGCTATCCGCAATATAATCTGGGCGGTGAAGGCATGGCTCTGCATGGAAAGATAGTCACTTATCGTATATCAAATCCGCATTCTTATATGACCCTGATCGTGGTGGATGATGCAGGCGAAGAAGAAGTCTGGGCAATTGAAACCACGGACACAGCAAGAGGTATGCGCACGAAAGGCTTTACTCCGACTACCTTGCAGGCCGGTGATGAGGTGACGATGATGGTCGCTCCTGCCTTGAATGGAGACCGCACTGCAGTATTCAGGAGTGTTGAATTGGCGGATGGCACTATATTGCCTGCATCAGGACAGTAATTGTATTTATAAGAGGATCGTTTTATGAGAGTTAAGCTAAAAGACAGCTTCGTTTCACTGGTAATGGGTGGTTTATTGTTACTGCCTGCCTCAATTGTTTCAGCGCAGGGCTCTCCTGAATTTGATTCTCCTGAATTTGATTCTCGTGATCTTAGTGGCGTATGGGGAGCAATTCCGGGCTCGGGTAACAATTTTAATTATGGCATTGGCACTCCGCCACCGCCTTTGACTCAATGGGGTATGGAGAATTTGCGGTTAGAGGCTATTACACATGCTGCTGTCGGTGATCGTACGGCAGAATTCACTATTAATGGCGTTCCTACTAATACGCTGGGTAGTAACTACCCTGGTAAAGACTGTGAGCCACTTGGGCAGCCCGCTAATCTTGATTATGTGGCTTTCGGGCCTATGGAGTTTGTTTATTCACGTTCAGGTGATCGTATTATCCAGATGCTGGAATATCACCGTGAATGGCGAACACTCTGGTTGACCGATGAACACCCTGAGGATATTTATCCCTCTTATATGGGGGATTCAATTGCCTATTGGGAAGGAAATACGCTGGTAGTAGACACCACTGGTTTTAATGGCCTGACTCAGCTCACGCAAGGTGTTGGACATCGTCCGAGTGATGCCTTTCATATGGTTGAGCGTTATACCCGTGTTAGTTATGACCGAGTTGAGCTGGTGATGGATATGTATGATGAGAAGGCTTGGGGTGAAGGCGCTTCATGGTCAGGACTCGCAAAAACCTTTGCTTTAATGCCTGGGGAACGCTTGCAGGAATTTATTTGCGTGCCAAGTGAATTTGCAGCGTTTGATTCAGCGTTGGAAGAAGCTATCCAATAAGGTTTGAAAGTCATTCACCTCTCCAATATTGTGAGCCATCGAGTACGATGGCTCAGTTGGCAAGTAAAGCTGCGATATTCTCTTGGCGCTTTAGCTTGAACAGCCAAGAGTGTGGGATCCCGCTAGCCCCCCCTATTCCATAGTGAGCACCGGCGATTGCACCGAGCATCATGGCGCGTCCGCAAGAATCACCCCCGGCAAGGATATTCATTTCTATGGTTTGTTCGAAACATGAACTGTTGGCGAGGATATAAGCTGATAAGGGTATTGAGTCTTTTAATCCACAGGTTTGCCCCAAAATACCAGCGGCAGAATCAAGATCAGATGATTGCATGCTTAAGGCTTCAGTCATTTTATCTTTTATGTCATTGGGTGCATGTGCAGCAGCAAAACTATCAGAAATAGAATTTCCATTTAGTGCCGCTTGTAACACCTTTGAAAAATATAAACCGCAATTCACTGCCAGGTCATTGTTGTTAGTAACGCGAATGGCACGGACTATTTCTGTATCCGTTAGCTCGTCAGTGGGGTGATATGCACAAAGAGCGGACACAGGTGTTAATGCGGGTATTTGGTGGTCGTCTGCACCTGAGGGTTCCGTATTAGCTTCAGCCTCATCATCATTTAAATCGAGCGCTTGTATGTTTTGCAGGCTTTGTCGGGTTGGTGAGTCGATATAGCCATTAAAACTACCGCCTGGCCCAAAGGTCGCCACAAATTCCTGCTGGAATATTCGAGTGTTAAATCTGCCCTGTTCTGACAGGTGTTTCAAATTTAATAAGTAACTTTCACCATAATGAGACTGTTCGCCTGCCAATTTTCCAGCATGCGCAAAATAACCGACCTGGCCGTCATAGTGATCAGGGTTGGGAGTAAGGAAGCAGGGGGTACTATCAGCAACAACCTGGTGCATGCGTTTCAAGTCATATAACCAATGTAAGCCCAATGCGGCGGCATCAGCTATCAACACACCAAAGACAGAGTCTTTTTGTTGTGAATTCATTTTAGAACTTTTAGAGAAATATTTTTAATGCAGGTGATTATACACGTTGATAATGGGAAAGTTTGTCCAAGTCTAAAGTAACCCCTAAACCGGGGCTGTGTTTTACCCAAATATGATTATCTTTATATTGCACCGGGTCTTCGACAATATCATCGGCTAACCAAATTGGCCCGACCAATTCATTGCCGCCATTAATATTATCCTGGGCTGCGACTAAATGCATAAAAGCAGCAGTGCCGATTGAGCTTTCTAAAAAAGTACCGGCATAGCAGGCTATACCATTTGCTGCGGCAATTTGTGAGATTTGATGCGTTCTGGTTAGGCCGCCGTGTTTAAATATTTTTAAAGACAACATATCTGCAGAACCCAGTCTGTAGGTTTCATTAACATCCTGTGGTGAGCAAACAGATTCATCGGCAAGTATGGGCATAGGAGAAGCGTCGCGAATTCGTGCCAATGCTAGGCGGTTCCAAGCAGCCACTGGCTGTTCTAACATATCCATGCCATGTGCGGCTAACTCAGGTAAATACTTTTGTGTTGTGAGTTCGCTCCAGGTGGCGTTTAAATCGCCACATAATGTGGCCTTGCCGTTTAAGCCTCGGCACAACTCACCAATATAATTTACATCGTCCTCTGGGCTCATATAGCCCATTTTCACTTTGAATTCTTGGGCGACATTAAAGGACATTAAATGTTCGGCTTCTTCTAAATCGGCCTTCGCATTGCCTTGTGCTAGGGGCCATTTAAGCGGCATAGATTCGCGTGAAAGGCCGCCGAACAACTCATAAATCGGAACGTTCAGTACCTGGCCTTTTATATCGAGTAAGGCCATTTCAAGCGCTGCTTTCGAAAAAGGGTTATGTGCGGCAACAGCGTCCATTTTCTGCAACAAGGCATTAATTTGTAATGCATTTTCGCCGATTAAGGCCGGAGCAAGATAGCTATCTATCATCACTTTAATGGTTTCAACGGCTTCGCCTGCCCACCAGGGGCCGCCCGGAGTGGTGGCTTCGCCTATACCGATGACGCCATTTTTTGTATGAATTTGAACAATGACAAAAGATTTGCAATTAATTGTAGTCGCGGAAAATTTATGAATTCGCTTTAATGGAAGATCAACAATCGTAGTGTCAATTTTTTCAATAATTTCAGTATTCATTTTCCAGGCTTCTATGAAATGCTATCGAGACAAGTCGCTAATGAATCTTCAGCATTGTGTTTTAGCCTTGGATCAGCGCTATCCAAATCTTCTAAAAAACCATGCTTGCTGCCTGGATATGCCTTTACGCTGAGCGCTGCGTTTGATTCACTAATTTTTTTGAGTGTAGTGACATTATCCAGACCGACACGATCATCATCGTCTCCAATTAAAACAGTCACATCAGTTTGCAATTGTTCAAGATAGCTAAAAGCAGGATCAAGACCATCCTGGTTAGGCAGGCCAGCAGGAAAAGGGTAGTAGGCAATTAAATTGACCTTTACATTTCTTCTGGCCAATTCAAAAACGAAATTACCACCTAAGCAAAAGCCTACCACCGCAGTGATCTTGTTATCTAAGATATATTGCGCAATAAGATTGTATGTCTTTTTATCGTGTAATTTATGGCGACGTTCAAAGGCTGCATCTCGGGTTGCTTCTGGCAGCTCACCCAAATCAGAAAATAAATCTATTAAATGAGATTGCCATCCCTGTGCTGCAAAAAGAGTCGACATGCTTTGGTAAAATTCATTGCAGCCATAGATATCTGTTAATAGCGCAACACGCACGTCAGAATCCGTATTGTTTGAAAAATCCCAATACTTTAATCCCTGGGAATGACGTAACTGATATTTCCCTGGCGTCGGTAAAGAGCTTGGCGTAGTGTCATGACACATCTTAATAGTTACCTTTAATCGTAGATTAAGCGGCTGGATCTAAAACGATGTTTAGATCTAATACAGCAACGCCATCTTCTTCTTTTAATTCGTGGATGAGGTCATCAAATACAGCACCTACTGGGTCTTCTTTCAGGTAAGCGCCACCACTAAAATAAGTTTGAGTTGTTAATGGTGCGTAGCCTTCTTTCAGGTATTTGAAATGAATATGTTGAGGGCGCATGCCTTGGCCACCGAGTAATTCAATGATGGTGCCGGTGGGGCCATGTTCGTTCGAGGTCATTGGGTATTCTTTTGGAATCGATCCCATCACTGCATATAAGCCATCGCTGTCAGTTGTTGTTTTCCCTCTAAAATATTCCTTAGGGAAGTCCTCACTATAGCCGCTGTAGTCGCCATTGGAATCAGCAAACCAGATGTCAGTGATAACGTCGGGTATGGGTTGGCCTTGTAAATCTTTAACCCGACAGCGAATTAAGAGAGGTTTGGTGTCACCACGGACTTTTATGGTATCAGTGACCATTGGCGCGTCTTCCAGAAAGTAAGGGCCTTCAACATTAGAACGACTACCCTGGCGGGTTTTCATCTCTATATCGCAAATGGTTTGGTTTAAATAACAATCCAATAACAAGGGAACTTCATGGGCGTCAGCCAGCTGCATTAAATGCATAAAACCAGCACGATATTCTTCAAAAGTAACATCGTGTTTACGTAAAACGCCTCTAATGGCATCAATAATATCGCCGACAATTAGCGGGGTTCTTTGTGATTTTTCTTGATCGGTCATTGTGGGAATCTCCAATAAGCTATTCACTTTTTAGGCACATTAATAGTCAAAAGCACAATAATCCAATACCGATTGTGCTCAAGCTTGATACCTAAAAAGTTATTGCGGAGTGTTTTTAATGATTTGTAAAAAGGCTTCTAAAACGGGTGCGCGGCGTTCAGTTAAGTGGATACAACAAAGCTCAACACGGAATTTAGGGTTATTAAGTGGAATAAATGTTACATCGGGAATTTTGATGTTGCAGGCTGAATGAGGAACCAGAGAAATACCCAGTCCAGCACTCACCAGAACTAAAGCACTAACGGCGTCTTCAGTTTCCTGCACTACGTTGGGAATGAAGCCGGATTTTCGACATTCAGAAATAGTTTGGTCTGCAAAGCTGGGACGATTGGCTTGTGGGAAGACTATTAATGGTTCAGTAGCCAGGGACTTCATTGCAATGCTTTTAGCGGTAGCGAGTGAGTGCCTGTTGGAAACAGCAACATAAATAGGTTCTTTAGTTATGATATGGGTTGTAATGCCAGGCTCATCATTTACATGGCGAATAATGCCTATATGAATACTGTGGTTACGTAAATTAAGCAGCTGCTCATTTTTATTCATATTGTGCATGTCGATTTGAGCTTGAGGGAATTTTTGCTTAAATCGAGCGATTAAACGCGGTAACAAATCGAAAACAGTAGAGCCATGATAACCGATCACCAGGCGCCCAATTTCTCCGCGCTTAGCTTGCAGCGTTCGCTCATAAGCTCTTTCTACTGTCAGTAAAATATTACGTGCTTCATTAAGAAATACTTCGCCTTCATTGGTCAATTCAACACCATGAGGATGGCGCACAAACAACTCTACCTGAAGGTCTTTTTCTATTTGATGAATGCTGCGTGAGAGGGGGGGTTGGCTCATATGCAGGCGAATGGCCGCTTTGCCAAAGTGAAGCTCTTCAGCGACGGCGATAAATTGCCTGAGTTTCCTCAAGTCGAACATCAGAGCTCCCTATTTTTATGGGTTTATAGTAGCACTATAGCTTTATAGGCACTGTCATAATAGATAGCGTCATACCTTATTAGGTATTGATTTGATCTAAATAAAGTATTGGAATTCAACACCTCATACTAGTTAGAATTTTTTCCAACAGTTAGATACACCATTTTAATTGAACATTTATAAAGAAAAAATAAAAAAGGTGAATGCCCCCATGAGCAATAAATCGAATGATAAATTACCCCTTATTGAAACAGACGTATTGATTGTTGGAACAGGCCCTGCGGGTGCTAGTGCTTCGGCATTATTGGCCACTTATGGTATTGATAATATGGTGGTCAACAAATTCGCCTGGACCTGCCGTACACCGCGGGCACACATTACCAATCAGCGTACAGTAGAGGTATTACGTGATTTAGGCGTAGAACAAGATTGCCTGGACTTGGCTACACCTCAGGAGCTTATGGGAGAAAACACTTTCGCCGCTAGCCTGGCAGGCGAAGAAATAGCTCGGGTGCTGGCATGGGGAATGCCCCCTGCTCGAAAGGCAGACTACGAGCTGTCGAGTCCTGCAAAGATTTTCGATTTACCACAACACTTACTGGAACCTATTCTCACTCGTACTGCAGCACACAGAGGATCAAAGGTGCGATTTAACACTGAATATATATCATTTGAGCAGGATGATGATGGTGTGACGACGACATTGTTAGATCTAATTACTCAGCAAAAATTTCAGGTTAGATCAAAATATTTGCTGGGTGCTGATGGGGGGAATTCAAAAATAGCCGAAGATGCTGCTTTGCCGATGGAAGGAGAAATGGGCATGGCAGGTTCTATGAATATAGTTTTTGAAGCAGATTTATCAAAATATGTAGAGCATCGTCCCAGTCTTTTGTACTGGCTTATTCAACCGGGTGGAGAATTGGCTGGTCTTGGAATTCCATTGATCAGAATGGTGCGGCCATGGAATAAATGGTTGTGTATTTGGGGTTACGACATTAATGAAGGCGCGCCCGATTTAACCGATGATGAAGCAAAAAAAGTTCTGCATCAGTTAATTGGTGATGACCAAATTCCTATTCATATTGATTCAACTTCCACTTGGACTGTGAACAGTATGTATGCATTAAAAAACACTAAGGGCCGTATTTTTTGTTTAGGTGATGCGGTGCATCGTCATACCCCTATGAATGGTCTTGGTTCAAACACGTCAATACAAGATGCGTTTAATTTGGCCTGGAAACTGGCATTAGTTATTAAAGGAAAAGCTAATCCGAGCTTGCTTGAATCTTATAATGATGAGCGTATCCCTGTGGGTGAACAGATTGTGAAACGAGCGACTAAAAGCTTAGGGGATCTTGGACCAATTATGGAAGCTTTGGGATTGGTGGGCGAAGATAGCCCCGAGCAAATGATTCAAAACATTGCTAAACGTAAATTAAATATCCCTGAGGCGGAAGCGCAAAGAGAAAAATTACGTCAGGCAGTAGAGGACACACAGTATATTTTTAATTGTCACGGTGTGGAAATGAATATGCGCTATGAGTCCGCTGCAGTGGTGCCTGATGGTAGTCCTGATGAAGAATTCAAACGTGATAGAGAACTCTATCATCAAGCCAGTAGCCGTCCTGGTGCTATGGTTCCTCATGTGTGGTTAATTGATCCGCAGCAACAAAAAGTCTCGACGGTAGATATTTGTGGTAACGGCCAGTTCTCATTAATTACCGGCTTGGGTGGTGAAGAGCAATGGGCTTCAGCCTTGGCGGACATTGAAAAAGTTAATGGCCTTACTGTTAATTTACGCATCATTGGCCCAGGCCAGCAGTATGAAGATATTTATGGGGATTTTGCACGAGTGCGAGATATATCAGAAACCGGGGCGTTGTTAGTAAGGCCCGATAATATTATTGCCTGGCGTGCTCAAGAGGCATCGGCTGACACGGCTAAAGATTTAGTTGCCGCTATGCAGAAAATTTTAGGGAAAGTATAATGTTGTAAATTATTTTAATGTGGCTTAGTTGTAAAAGCATTAATGCCTAAACAGTTTAGGCATTAATGTAATATAAAAATAATTATTTTAAAATTCAGATGCCTTTCAAAAAACACTTTCCAAGATAAACCTCTCCCCAAACAAAGAAAAGTCCATTATAAGAATAAAGTATTTATTTTTGATGTAAGTAATCGTTAATACCTTGCCTAAAGCTTACCAATAACATACCTCACTTTTACATTTTTTTATGAAGTTACAATGTAAGGGATAAAGTGTAAAATTCCTTTTTAAGTAAAATAACAGGTGCCAAAATGAAAAATAAATTATTGGTGGGAGCTGCATTAATTGCGATTTTCATTGGGGTGATGTACCAGAATTATGGCCAGCAAGATGTCTCTGAAGCAAGTGCTGAGATTGCACAAAATATTGAACCTTCTGCTCTGGACTCGGCATTAGAACAAGAAATAAATTCAATTTTGTCTGAGCTTTATCCCAGCGACGGCCCTGGAGTCGCCGTTATTTTAGTTAAAGGCGACGAAGTCATTTACAGGAATGGGTTTGGGCTCGCGGATATTGAGCACAATATTTCTATATCACCCGATATGGTCTTTAGGCTTGGCTCCCTAACTAAGCAAATGACTGCGGCTGGAATCATGATGTTAAAAGAAGCCGGCGAGCTGCAAATTGATGACCCTATTACTCGATTTTTTCCAGACTACCCAACACATGGTTATACAATTACTGTCCGTCATCTATTGACACATACTTCTGGAATAATTGACTTTCCTTCGATAGAAGAATTCCCTGAATATACAAAAGAAGAATTAACAGCTTTGGATGTTATTGATTTTTTTAAGAATCAACCAATGAATTTTGCACCTGGAGAGTCCTATAGTTATACCAATTCTGGCTATGTTCTGCTTGGTGCGATAATTGAACAAATTTCTGGTCAATCGTATGAAGCTTTTATTCAGGAAAGAATTTTCACGCCCCTGGATATGACTAATTCTTATCACGGAAACTTTAAAAATATCATACCAAACAGGGTGGCTGGGTATTCGCTTGGAGAAGAGGGGCTTGAAAATTCAGATTATTTGAGCATGACGCTTCCTGGTGCGGCAGGCGCGTTAATTTCAAACGTAGATGATCTTTTTAAATGGAATACAGCCTTGTTTGGTGGCGACCTTATTTCTCAAGAGTCATTAGAAGAAATGACGACGCCATTTGTTTTAAATAACGGTGAGCTATCAAACTACGGTTTTGGGCTTTCTGTTCAAACCTTAAGAGGGCAAGCATTGATTGCCCATACCGGTGGTATTAATGGGTTTCAAACTTACTCTGCTTATCTGCCTGAAACTGAAACATATGTAGCAGTTTTAGGTAATACGGAGTTTCAATTTCGGGTCTATGAAGGCAATTCAATGCTGGCTCTAGCCATTGGAGATCCCTATCCAACAAAAGAATTCCAAGCCATAGATTCTGAAATTGTAAATAGTTATGCAGGTGTTTACCAAACTATAAGAGGGCTTTCTTTTGAAGTTTCAGTTATTGATGATACTTTGAATTTGAGTATTAATGGGGGGGCAGCTTTTGGGCTTGGAGCAGTCTCTGACAATGTATTTTATTTAAAAGATAGCTTCACTCATATTGAGTTTGTAAATGCAGATGACGCGAGTGGCTATGATCTGGTTTTTTACACAAGTGAAGAGGGTTCGGATGCTATGCTTGCTAGATTAATAGACTAGCCCCAGTGATTGCCAAGATCAGCCGCTACTGAAGCAGTACTTAAGTTTTATTCCAGAGCACGGCAGAGCACGGTGTCAGAGTAAAACTGGGTTCATACCTATAGCTATTTAATTACCTCAGCATAGGGCTGTACTTCAGCTTGGTTTTATAGATTTACTCTGACACCTTTTATTGTTATTCCGGTTTAACTGCGTCCGGTATTCCGTAGACAGGCGTCTTGATGCCTTCCATTCTGGCCTTGATTTGCAGGGCTGTGTATTTGGAGTAAAAGCGTGTCTGGAACAGGTTGCCAGCTTGAATCCATAGCCCCTGTTGATGTGTAGGCTTCCACAAATTACGTGACTCACCTTCCCAAGGGCCAGGGTCATTTGTAGTCTCCGAACCAAGGCCGCCAATTATGCCAACCTTATTAGCGACCTCTTTACCAATCAGTTCTTCAATCCAACCCGCCATATTGCCATAGCCGGTAGCGTAGACAATTAGATCAGTTTCCAGCTCAGAGCCGTCATCAAAGATGACAGAGTTCTCTGTAATTTCTTTTATGCCTGAGGTGTTTTTTAACTTAATTTTCCCATCAGCAACTAATTCACTGGCACCGACATCAATATAGTAGCCTGAACCGCGGCGTAAATATTTTATGTAAGCGCCACTACCATCTTCACCGAAATCTAACTCAAAGCCTGCCTTGCCAAGACGATCATAAAAATCAGCATCATATTTTTGAATCTCTACGTAAACTTGTTTTTGTCCTTCAATGATCATTTTTACAGGCAGTGACGCCATAATCATATCGGCTTTCTCGGTGGTAATGCCGTTTGCAAGCGCTTCCTCAGAATATATGGGCTTAAGACCAATTTCTAAAAGTGGTTCTGAACGCACAATAAGCGTGCTTGAACGCTGCATCATGGTGACATCGACATCACCTTCCCAAAGTGCCGCTGCAATATCATGGGCCGAATTATTGGAACCAACAATCAGGGCTTTTTTACCTTTATAAGCGTCTGGGCCAGGATGCTCTGAAGAATGGTGTTGATCACCTTTAAATTTGTCCATGCCTTTTAATGCCGGCACTGTTTTCTTGCCAGACAAGCCAGTGGCAATAATCAGTTGTGTTGGCTTGAGTATGACTTCTTCACCCGCACGATCAACGGTGACGGTCCATTCAGCATTAGCTTCATCGTATTGGGCCTTTGTGCAACTCGTATTAGTCCAGTAATTGAGCTCCATCGTCTCGCAGTAAAACTCCAACCAGTCGCCTAATTTATCTTTAGGCGTAAACACCGGCCAGTTTTCGGGAAACGGCATGTAGGGCAAATGGTCGTACCAAACCGGGTCATGCAGACAAAGAGACTTATAACGTTTGCGCCAGTTATCACCAGGTTTATTATTTTTCTCAATAATAATGGTCGGTACACCAAGCATTTTAAGTCTTGCGCCTAACGCTAAGCCGCCTTGACCACCACCAACGATCAGCGCGTAGGGTTGAGTTTTATAGCCAAGTTCATGCCTTTCCTGTTGTAGGCCATCTTTCCAGTTAATTCGATTTTTATCGCTGCCGTGCGTTGTGCCAAAGGGGCGATTAGCCCCCAGTGCTTCTGCATAACCTTTCAACTCAGAAGTTGACGTGAATAAAGATAAAATTTTGTCACCAGCAAGTCTGATATGACCATAGCCGCGTGCTTCATCAGTTTCAAAAGTTAACCAGGCAGTCACCATGCCCATTTCTTCGATAGCTTGCTCGTTGGGGGCAATACTAAAAGCAGAGGCATTGATATGTTGCAACTGAGATTGCAGCATGTCGCTAATTTCAGCATGGCCTTCGAGGGTTTTTATATTCCAGGTGAAAGACAATAAATCGCGCCAATAACCGTCTTCGAGGAAGCAGTTTACGATGGCATCAGCGTCATTTTTTGACAGTGCAGTATTGAGACTTTGTAGAACATTATTTATTTGTTGGGTGATTGCATCTGTCAATTTTACTGCTCCGATTTTTGTCTTGTTATTTGGTTCTTGATTTTAAATTATTGTTACGAGGCTGAAGTTAAATAAAAGGGAATTATACATAAGCAGAATGAATGATCTATTTAGATATCAAGAATTTTTTATTTAGTGTGCATCAAAGCGTTCTTGCAAGTAAACAACAATTGTAAATTCAGGGTCATTTACAATTAATACTACAACTCTTAAGCGCCATTCTTTCAACATTGTCTGCTGGGGCGAGACTGAATACTTGCCCATAACAATTCAGCATTTAATACTCGAATATCAATGTAGCCTGATTAGGCGGTACTGGCTTATTTTATTGTCAGGGTTTAGAAGGTGTCTCCAATTAGAAGGTGTCTCCAATACGAGCAGCCAGAGCACGCGCTTGTTCTATAAAGGGGCCACGTTCTGCAACAATACGATCATATGTCGCCGTTGGTGCCGTTTCAGGCGTTCCTGCATTAAATGGCGGCGCTGGCGCATATTCCATCAGGAGCTGATAACGTTTGGCATCTTCTTCACTCTTTAGTAATGCCGCGAGCGTTAAGCCGAAATCAATGCCTGCGGTTACTCCGCCGCCAGTAATACGATTTCGATCCTGTACCACGCGTTCGTTAACGGGCGTCGCACCCATCAGAGCAAGGTGGTCACGGGTATACCAGTGACTAGTTGCCCGATAACCTTTAAGCAGTCCAGCCGCACCCAGTAATAATGAACCAGTGCATACACTGGTCACATAAGTTGCAGTCTCTCCCCGATCGGATAAAAAATCTAACACTGCCTTATCTTGCATAAGATCAATAGAGCCACCTAGCCCACCAGGTACAAACAATACATCAAGATCCTGTGGTGTATCTTCGAAGGTGGTAGTGGGTGTGACTGAAATGCCTAAATCTGTACTTACTGAGTCAAGGTTTTTCCACACCAGATGAATTTCTGCACCCATAATGTTAAATACCGTCATGGGCCCGACCAGATCCTGCATAACCATTTTAGGATGAACCAACATTGCGATTATGGGCTTGTTAGGTTCTGTTGCGGGATTACCCAGACTAAGGCCTCCAGACGTGCTAGTCGTCTGACTGTTTTGTAATTGACTATTATTTACATTGTTCTCTTGTCCAAAAACTGGCGCTACAGCTATGCTCGCCGTAGTAAGCGTTAAGCCCTGTAGAAACGTTCTGCGATTAGGCAATTTTTTGTTTTTGGAATTCATAGACTTATTTTTTTCATTCATGATTTAACTCTACTCTTTATTCACTAAACTCTACTTTTTATTCACTAAAAGGTGTTTGTTTAACTTTATTGCCAAAGCCAAGTTTCATATGAGTCGCGATATGGCTCTTCGGTTTTAATTCGACTTGCTTATTTATCAAATCAACAAATAAATTTTTATAATCAAGACGTGGATATTGTTCCAATATTTCAGTGAGTGCATATTTAGGAATTTCAGCATAATGTATGCCGATCACATCAACGCCAGCACCAAAATGCACCAAGGCTATTTCAGGGTCTTCCTTATGCGCAATGCCTACAGCTGAATGTAAAGCGATGGCGTCGTGCACTAATGCAGATTTCTCTGCATCGTAGTCATGATCAAGACAGAATTCATGCGCAACTTTTGCGCCAACATATTCAAATGAACCTGGGTCTGCGGCGTGTTTCTCAGAAAGTCCAATATCATGCATGATGCTGGATAAATAAAAGACTTCGCGGTCAAATTTAAGACCATCCTGATGCGCAAGAATACAGCCGAATAAGTAGGTTCTGTAGCAATGATTTAATAACATATCATCAGAGATTTCTCTAACCAGCTCTGTCGCTTGCTGGGCAAGTGTAGAATCAGGGATACGATAAGCATCGGGGACCAGGCTAATAAGCTTGCTCATGCCTAATTTAAGCTGCAATTTACGTTTAGCCATGCGCATATCCAGGCCTATAAACCGCGGTATCATCTGGCAGGCATGTAAACAACCAGGATCTTTAACCAGTGTTTTTGTATTCGTACTATTCATATCAATACCTCGTAAAAATTTTATTTTTTAGTTAAGTTGCTATGAGTTTATGCAGAGCATTATTGAGGCCAAGGCCAAAAATTCTTTCAATCGTGGCTTTACTTCGCCATACACGATTAAGCATTCGATTGTTTACCATGACTTCGTTTTGAAAAGCTGGCCGGGCAACCATGCGCTGATACCACTGATAAAGTGTTGGGTGTAATTCAGCAAAAAGGTAACCGCATTCAATAAGGCGCAGTATTTTCATCGACCAAAAAACGTCTGCTATAGAAATAGCATCACCCATTAAAAAGGTTCGGCCATCTCGGAGCTGAGAGTTGAGATCATTAAATGCTTGATAGAGTTTGAGTAGATGCTCATCAAAGAGGTGTTGAGGGATTCCCTTGTTGCTATAAGCATCATAAAAAGACACCAGGTTTTCTTTATCATCACCATGCGCTGCTAGATTTTTTAAATTTTTATTTTCTTTGGGATTAAGCATGGCTAGACGACCTAAGCTCCAACGAAAACTGACGTATCTAAGTGACAGGTGTAGTTCTTTTGCTTGTTGCACCAGCGTCAACGTTGTTTCCCTGAGAGCGGAGTCAGCGGGAACAAAAGGAGAGCCGCCAAATGCCTGATCCAGATATTCGATAATATCCATAGATTCAAGATAGAGTCGGCCATCATGCACTAGGGCAGGAACCACCATATTAGGATTAATCTGAGCATAGCTTGGTGTCATGTTTTCTTTTTTTATAAGCGAGACTGATCGGCTTGTCCATAGGCTATCCTTCCCTTGAATGGAGTCTGCAGAAACCGCATCGAATTTAACCTCGCGGCCACGCCGAAGCCCTTTTTCACCAAGCACAAAGCGCACACGTTGGGCGCATGGAGCACCATCAAAATGAAACAGGTGCAAGCCTTCTAGCCGGGGAACGATTGTACTGAGAGTGTCATTTACTTGCGGCATGATTGAACCCTTGTGCTTTTTTATGTACTATCTCGCATAAAAATAGGTAAGGCAAGCATTAATATGCGAAATGGTACAAATGTATGATTGGGCAACGAGGAAGGCCAAAACTTTACGAGTCGGAAGCAGCACTTAAGGCAGCCGGTACTGTGTTCTGGGCTAAAGGTTTCAGCGGCACTTCGCTTGACGATTTATCTGCTGCAATGGGCATGAATAGGCCCAGCATTTATCGTGCATTTGGCGATAAAGAAGAAATTTATCGGCAGGCGCTAAATCAGTTTGGCACGATAATGGATAAAGCGTTTAAGCGTACGCTGGTGCAAGAGAAAGATATCCGTAAAGGTCTGAAGAAGTTCTATCGGGAAGCGCTGGACGTTTATTCAAGTGAAGAAATGGCTTTAGGTTGCATGGTTTGGTCAACTGCACCTGCGGCCACGTTAATTCACCCTGAAGTACAATCTGATTTGATGGCGGCTATCAACCATGTTGATGCCATGATTCTTCAACGAGTAGAGTTAGCGATAGAGCAGGGACAAGTGCATAAAGATGTAGACGCTAAGTCACTCAGCAAATTAATACAGGCTTTATTACATAGCATATCTATTCGAGTGCGAGCAGGAGAATCAACCAAGGTGCTGCGCCGTTTTATTGACTCGGCTATAGTGATTCTTTTAGGTGAGAAATAAACAGGCGATAAATAAATTATTATTTGAGAAAAAGAAGGTAGCCAAATGGAACAAGAAGCGAACATTCGTAAAGTAATAGAACTCTATACCCAGGGAACCTATGAAGGTAATGCGTCAAAACTAGAAGATAGTTTTCATGAAAAGGCGGTCATGAATGGTTATTTGGGTGGACAGGTATTACTGGCTACACCCGATATATTCATTGCTGAAATTTGTAAGTCGCCTATGAATCAAACAGATTTTAATTACGATCCAATTGTTACTGAGCTGAGTATTGAGGATAAAGTGGCCACGGTGACGCTGGTTGAGACTTATCCTGACGGTATGAGCTTCACAAACTATTTCCATTTGATTGATGACGGTAATGGTTGGAAGATAATCAGTAAAACATTTACCAGCCGGTAATCGCATTGGTGCGATATTTAACTAAGTTTATATATGTCTACATTTAGGTATGATGTGAAACCTATATAAGAAGATTAAAGGAATCTATGAATAATAAAATCAACTATTTTTTAATTGTCATTTTAATAGCATTTTTTTCCACCAAAGCTAGTGCTGCTGAAATACCTTATGAAGACCGCCAAGCGGTTTATGATTTGATAAACACCTATAGTTATGCCATTGACTACTATGACACAGAACTTCTTATGACTTTATTTACTGAAGATGGTGTATTCAAAGTTAATTCAGGCGGTGAGCTTATAAACACAAGAGTAGGCGCAGAAGAAAGGTATATCGAATTTTCTGAGCGTGCTGAGAGAAGAATACAAAACGGAGTAGGGCAAGGTCATCACTACTTGACTAACATTGTAATTGACATGCCTGGAGAAGATTACATAACAGGCAAAGTAATGGCGATAGTGACTAATAAGCCACCAGGGGGTTCGATAAGTGTCAATTCTAGTGGTTACTATGAGCTGGAATTCAGGAAAGAAGAGGGTGATTGGAAAATCTCCAGCTTAGAACTTTTCTACGATTAAGTTAGTCTTTATTTTTTGAATGATGAATATGGGGTGGCATGATGCTGCCCTTTTTTGTAAGTATTAGATTAAATCCTACTATAAAAAACTTTATATTGGGAATGATATTTAGTGATCATTTTGAATCATCAAAAAGCGTTGTCCATCTGCTGAAATATCATAGACCTGACGCCCAGCATTAGGTGCTATAAAGTTATTTTCAAACAGTAATTCTGGTGTGCCGTGAGAGAAGCTAGGATCATCATTAATTGATACAGCCATTAATGCGCCAGTTAATTCAGATTCATGTTGTTTGATATAGAAGAGTTCACTGCCATCAGGATGCCAACGTGGCCGGCTGCCGCCACCATCTGAAATCTGTACACCAGCGGAATATACATCTGGAAAGGGGCTGACATAGATTTCCAATTGACCAGATTCATCTGATTCATAAGCAAGCCAGCGTTCGTCTGGTGATAGGGCGCCATTGGTTTCACGATAATCTGGGTTTGCTAATAGTTGTTGAGCGCTGTTGGTTTCTTCTTCGAGTGAAACCGACCAGATGTCATAACCAAAGGTGCTGGTATGATAAATAAGCGTTTGGCCATCTGCGGTGAAACTCGTTGGATATTTGGCATTATTACTCAAAATAGATAAGAGCTCAGCAGGCTCTGAACGATCAGCAACTTGCAAAATAATTTCCTGGGTGCCATCTATCACTCGGGTATAGGCAAGACGTCCATCAGGTGCCCAGAGCGGAGCAATATTTGGTGATGAATCGAATGTTAGGCGACGTAAACTTTCCAACTGCAGGTCAAAAATCCAGATGTCACTTGATTCATCCCGTGAGTTGAGAGCAACCTGTTTGCCATCAGGTGAAAGTTGAGCATAGATGTAATTACGTGCAGGTATGTTAATAGGCACTTCATGACCTTCTCGATCTATCCACGCTAGCGTGTTTAATGGCTGGATAGAAAAAGTTGAATCAGATGTAAGGTGGTCAGTTAACTGGCAACCTTGTACTAATGCCAGTAACGTAAGAAAGATAGAGCTTCGTCTCAAATTAATTTTTTGTGTTGGGCAGGCTGACACTAAAGCACACTCCAATCGGCTTTCTGAGCCAAGTATTTAAACTAATAATATCTAGGTTATATATAAAATTTTCAGTTGTTAAGTTAAAACTTAATTCCTTTGTCTGAATGTTTGAAGTGTTCTGCGATTTCCTTCATATTACAGATTGCTAGAACTAACAATAATTAAAATAAAACCTCGGTACTAGCGCCTTACGCCTTACGATTATAGGTGTAATTCGAAGCAAGCTAAGGAGTAAGATCAATGCAAATAATTTTTGTCCCAGAGCGCGGACACGCTTTAACTGTCTCATTATTTTCGAAGGCCTTACTAGTCGTTGTGGCGAGCAGCCTACTGTTCGTTTTCTCATCAAATTTAAATGCACAGGCCGTGCTTGAAGAGATGGATTGGGCTTATGCCATTTCACCCATTTTCCCAGCCGAGGAAGATGACGGAACTTTATATTCTCTACCGGGTTCGGAAGGCCGGTTTACACTTAATGAAGCTCGCAATCGTTTTGGCCCCGCAGATTGGTACCCGCAAGATCATCTCCCCATGCCCTCTATCGTTGCTATAGGTCGTGAAGCAGCAGGCATCATGGCTTGCTCGCTCTGTCATTACCCAACTGGGCAGGGTAAACCAGAAAATGCCAGTGTCGTTGGGCTTGAACCGGGTTACTTTAAACAGCAATTGCAGGACATGCGTGATGGCTTGCGTGGTAGTGCAAACACGGCAAAAGCAAACACCGCCATGATGATGGCCTTTGCGGTAAATATGACGGATGAAGAGATCGAACAAGCCGCTGAATACTACGGAGCAATGGATTGGAACCAATGGATAGAAGTGGTTGAAACTGACACAGTGCCATTGACCTTTCGACGTGGCGGTTTGCATATCCCGCTTGAGGGTGATGCCGCAGGTGAAGAACCAATTGGTCGTCGCATTATCGAAATGCCAGTGGACCCGGAAGGCACAGAGTTACTGCGTAACCCACGTGCTGGCTTTAGAGCCCTGGTGCCCATTGGTGCCGTTGCTGCGGGTGAGGCCATGGCTACGACGGGTGGTGACAAGTCAATTGCTTGTGCAATCTGTCATGGTGAACAGTTGCAAGGGCTTGGGCAGGTGCCAGCGCTACGTGGACGATCGCCAAGTTATCTTGCTCGACAGTTGTTTGATTTCCAACAGGGCACACGTCAGGGTGTATGGTCGCCACTGATGGATGCTGTCGTAGAAAATCTAACTGGCGACGACATCATTAATTTGACGGCTTATCTTGGATCATTACCAGCAGAGTTCTAAAGAGTACTAAATAACACCCAGGAACACCCAGGTGTCAGAGTAATTCTTCAAAATAACTTTTGTGGCAGGCTCTTGTGTACTGTATTGATGGAGTTGCAGCTGCAAAGTCAGCTTTACTCTGACACCATTAGTCTTCCATTAGTCATTTTACAACGGAGAAAAGATGAAAGCAGTTGGATACGCTCAATCATTAAAAATTAGTAACCCTAAAGCCCTGCAAGATATTGAATTGCCACAGCCGACTCCCGAGAGTCGAGATTTGCTGGTAAAGGTCAATGCGGTTTCGGTCAATCCTGTCGATACTAAAATAAGAATGACAACGGCACCTGCATTAGGCCAATACAAGGTTTTAGGTTATGACGCTGTCGGCGAAGTGGTTGCAGTGGGTGATGCAGTTTCATCGTATAAAGTTGGCGACAGGGTATGGTATGCAGGCGATATTACGCGCAGTGGAACCAATGCTGAATATCATTTGGTTGATGAAAGAATTGTCGGGAAAGCGCCACAGTCGTTAAGTGATGCAGAAGCTGCTGCCGTACCCTTAACAGCGATCACTGCCTGGGAATTGCTATTCGATAGAATTGGACTACAGCAAAAACAAAATGAGCAAAATGCGTCTGCTGATGAGCGCTTACTTGTCGTAGGCGCTGCTGGTGGGGTTGGCTCTATTTTAATTCAACTTGCTTCTCAGCTAACTAAGGCCACGGTTATTGGCACTGCATCTCGTCCTGCAAGTCAGGCCTGGGTAAAAGAGCGCGGCGCAGACCATGTTATTGATCACAGCAAGTCCTTCAGCGCAGAGTTAAGCAGAGTAGGGCTGGATAATGTCACGCATATTATTTCACTTACGCACACCGATCAGCACTATGACCAACTGGTTGAAATTATCGCGCCACAAGGAAAAATCGCGTTGATTGATAACCCTATTGGTGGTTTGGACATTATGAAGTTAAAGCAAAAGTCTGTCTCGCTGCATTGGGAATTTATGTTCACTCGCTCAATGTTTCAAACCGCAGATATGACTGAACAAGCAGTGCTGTTGAATAAAGTATCTGAACTTATTGATACTGGCTTGATTAAAACAACGCTGGGAAAAAATTATGGGCTTATTAATGCAGAAAATTTAAAACGGGCTCATGCGCAGGTTGAAAGTAATACATCAATTGGGAAAATCGTTCTGCAAGGTTTTTAAACTTAAGCTGAAACTTGGGTCAAAAGAAGTGTGTAAGTTTTCTCTCTGGGTTAGATAAGAGGATTTGAACCTCCACGCCATCCATTTTTTTATTTAGCTTGCCTAGACCACAGTTCCGTTGGTGTTACTTCTAATATTACTAAAGAACTACTTAGAATTAAGTATTCCATTAAGCAATTAGACGCTGAGTTAATCGTCAATTAGACGGTATAAAAGTAACCAAAATCGTATTTTAGTATACATATAACAAAAATATGTATACAAAACCTAAATATATATACATATAATGTGAGTTATGACTAAATCTTGGGAATGAATACGATGGTTAACCCGATTCCAGATGATAATAACCTTGCCCCATTGCCTCTAGTCAACGAAAGCAATCTGGAATCAGTGGCGCTGCTAAAACAGGTGGCACGTGCGCATCGTTACTTAGCCGAACTGAAAGGGGTTGCAAAAACGATACCTAATGAAGCTATCTTGATTTCGACCCTAAGTATGCAAGAGGCCAAAGATAGCTCGGCCATTGAAAACATATTTACTACTCACGACCAGTTGTTTCAATCACAGGTACTCGGTGGGCAACAGGTAAATCAGGCGACTAAAGAAGTTGAAAACTACCGTCGGGCTTTATGGGAAAGTTATCAGCAAACAAAAGCATCAGGCCTTATTCGCTTAAACGACATACTCAAGGCACAAGAACGTGTTGAGCCGAACAAACCGGGTTTACGAAAAATTCCAGGCACAGTGATTGGAAATTCTAAAACTGGTCAAATAATTTATACGCCACCGCAACATCCTGAGAATATTCAGGATCTGATGACAAACCTAGTTGAGTATATCAATGATGATGGGCTCTCAGATCTAGATCCACTTATCAAGATGGCTATCATTCACCATCAATTTGAGAGTATTCACCCATTTTATGATGGTAACGGGCGTACCGGTCGTATTTTGAATATTCTATATTTGGTAAGAAACCAACTATTAGACCTCCCCATTCTGTACCTGAGCCGCTACATTGTCGAAACTAAAGATGACTATTATCGCCTTCTGCAATCTGTACGAGAAGACAATGACTGGGCTAGCTGGGTGAGTTATATAGTGCAAGGCATTGAGGAAACAGCCCAGGGGACAATTCAGTTTGTTCATCAAATACGTGATTTAATCATGACAACCAAGCAGCGCATGCGTGCAGAGTTGCCAAAGATTTACAGTCAGGAGTTACTGAATAACCTGTTCTTCCACCCCTATACCAAAGTGCAGTTTGTTATTGAGCAATTAGGTGTTAGTCGTATAACCGCTACAAAATACTTAGAGGCATTGACCGAAAAAGGCTTTATCACCAAACATAAGGCAGGACGGAATAATTACTACATTAATGAGGCTTTGATACAGTTGATCATGCGACAAGAAAAGCAATAGGCCAATACTACATTTATCGGTACATTTATCGGGGACAGACCACGGTTTTACTTTCGATTTTAATCACGCCTTCAATCATTTAAACCGTGGTCTGTCCCCTGTTTCCGATATGCGTATAGATCATGATGGTTCGAGTATTTCTATGTCCTAATAAGGGTGCTACCAAGTTAACTTGTCAGTACCCAGTTCAGGGCTTTAGGGGCTCTTTTGACTTTTAGTTAAAATACTAGCAGTCTCTTCTCCGGGTAAAGCAAGGACAAGCTTATGTACAAAATTGATAAATCCAGTAATCGAATTTCTCAGTTAGAAGTGAAACGCTTTTCTGATCTTGGTTTTACTGAACGGAACCACTTACAAGAATGGCTGGCTAATGAGCCAGATGCTTTAGGCGAAGAACTGCTCATCATCCAGAAAGAGTTTAATGGCTTCGATGACACAAGAGAGCGACTTGATCTTCTAGCGCTGGATAAAGACGGTAATCTGGTCGTCATTGAAAACAAGCTCGATGACACTGGGCGAGATGTGGTGTGGCAAGCGTTAAAGTATGCCTCCTATTGTTCAAACCTCACTAAATCCCAAATACTGGATATTTACCAGGCCTATTTGCATCGCCATAGTGATGGCGCAAGTGCACAAGAAATGATTTGTGAGTTTTTGGAATTGCCCGATATAGAGGAAGTCGTTCTTAACAGCGGTAGTCGTCAGCGAATTATTTTTGTGGCAGCGCAATTTCGAAAAGAGGTGACGAGCACGGCTTTGTGGTTAATCAGTAATGGCATACAACTACAGTGTTTTAAAGTAACGCCTTTCCAGATGGATGATCAGCTATTCCTAAATGTAGAGCAGATCATTCCAACCCCTGAAGCAAAAGAGTTAATGATAGGTATCTCCGCCAAACAAGCCGAAGAGAAAAACACCGAAGTAGAACTAAAAAATCGTCATAAATTACGCCGGGCATTTTGGGAAATGGCCTTAGAGGCTTTTCGGGACAGTGATTGTGAACTGTATGAGAATATTAGCCCGTCCAAAGATCACTGGTTGAGTGCGGGGTCAGGGCTAAGCGCCTGCCCTTTTAATTTAATATTTAGTAAGAAAGAGGCGCGAGTTGAATTCAGTATGCAACGTTCAGAGGCGGTTAAGAATAAATATATCTACGACGCCTTGTATCAGAAGAAAGCGGAAATAGAGCAGGTCTTTGGTGCAAGGTTAGAATGGTTGCGATTAGATAACAAGAAAGCTTCGCGTATTCAATTTGCTAAGGAATTTGATGGTTATAATAAAGACCATTGGCCGGTTATTATTAACTGGATGATTCAAAAAATGCCTGAATTAGAAAAGGCATTAAGACCTTATTTTAATGAAATCAATCAAGGCCTGAAAAAACTAAATTAACAAATAGGCAATAAAAAGATGACTGGCTCCGAAGAACAGCAATTCCTCAATGATCTTGATAAAAAACTTTGGACCAGCGCCAACAAGCTGCTGCCTTCTTTAGATGCCTCTCAATACAAGCATGTAGTATTAGGCCTTATCTTTTTAAAATATGTTAGCGATTCTTTCGATATTCGCCGCAAAGAATTAAAAGAACAATTCACGAACTCCGCCCACGACTACTATCTAGACCCTGCCGATTTTGAAGACGGCGCAGAAGGGCAAGCCTACCAGGCCGAACTAAATACTGAATTAGAAGAACGTGATTACTATGCAGAGGCCAATGTGTTTTGGGTGCCCACGCAAGGCCGCTGGGAGTTTCTGCAAAACCAGAACAAAGTGGTGATCACCGGTGAAATAGAAATTGGTGAAGGCCGGGCTAAAAAGAAAATTCGTTCAGTAGGCCAGCTTATCGACAACGCACTGGATGTGGTTGAAATGGATAACCCGAAACTCAAGGGCATTCTTCATAAACGCTATACCCAGTTACAAATCGACCAGGCTAAACTGGGGGAGTTGATTGACCTTATTGCAACCATTCCATTTGTCCATGCCACGCTAAGCAGCAAAGACATCCTTGGCCATGTCTATGAATATTTCCTCGGTCAGTTTGCCCTTGCCGAAGGCAAAAAAGGCGGGCAGTTCTACACACCTAAATCCATTGTGAGTTTAATCGTACAAATGCTTGAGCCTTTCAAAGGCCGTGTCTATGACCCCGCCATGGGTTCAGGTGGCTTCTTTGTGCAGTCAGAACATTTCATCACTGAGCATAAAGGCCGTATAGGCGATGTCTCTATCTATGGGCAAGAAGCCAACCATACCACCTGGCAATTGGCTGCCATGAACATGGTGATACGCGGCATTGATTTTAACTTTGGTAAAGAACCGGCAAGCACCTACACCAATGATCAGCACCCCGATCTACGGGCTGACTTCGTTATGGCCAATCCGCCCTTTAACATGAAAGAGTGGGATGTCGGTGTAGACGATAACGACCCGCGTTGGGTCTATGGCAAACCTCCCACGGGTAACGCCAACTTCGCCTGGTTACAACACATGCTCTATCACCTGGCACCTAATGGCAGTATGGGCCTGTTACTCGCTAATGGCTCCATGAGTTCCAATACCTCTGGTGAAGGTGATATCCGCAAAGCTCTGATTGAGAATGATCTGATCGAATGCATGGTCGCCTTACCCGGCCAGCTGTTCACCAATACCCAAATCCCTGCCTGCATCTGGTTTCTCACCAAAAATAAAAATGCCAGAACCAGTGCCACTGGAAGAGCCCTCAGCGATAGAAGAGGAAAAATATTATTTATCGATGTACGTAATTTAGGCTACATGAAAGACCGTGTACTGCGAGATTTTACACCAGAAGATTTAAGCAAAGTTACCGATACCTATCACGCATGGCAGATGACCACCATGGATGGTGGAAATGCCGATAATGCAGGAGCAATTATCGGCCAAGATGAAGGGGTTCTGTCCCCCTATCCCTATCAAGACGAAGCAGGTTTCTGTAAATCAGTCGAAATAGAAGAAATAAAAAAACACGACTATGTACTCACCCCCGGTCGTTATGTTGGCGCAGCCGATGAAATTGATGATGGCGAACCTTTTGAAGAAAAAATGGTACGACTCACCGCACAACTAAAAACACAGTTTGAAGAAAGTGATAAGTTAGAAGGGGAGATTAAAAAGAATTTGACGGGGTTGGGATACGATGCCTGATTTTCCGACTCGAAAACTAGAAGAAATAGTAGATCGTGTTTGTGTTGGATACGTAGGCTCTTGTAACAATGATTATACTGAGTCTGGTGTTGGTGTGCCTATGGTAAGAACAACCAACCTAACCGGCACTATTGTCAATTATCAAGATATGAAATTTATATCTAATGACTTTCATAAGAAGAATATCAAATCTCAATTAAAGAAAGGCGATATATTAGTTGCACGTCATGGTGATAGTGGGTTGCCATCAATTTATGAGTCGGAGAATGAGGCAAATTGTTTAAATGTTGTTATCGTTAAACCAAGCGAAAATGAAAATTTAATTGATAATTACTATATTTTGTATGCTTTAAAAAGCCCATTTGTAGTCCGTCAGATAAAATCTGCTGTTGGTGGGTCCGTACAGGGAGTCGTTAATACAAAGGTAATTGCAAGGCTTGATATACCCTATCCAGAAAGAAGTATAAGAGTAGAGATCGTAAAGCACATTATTAACTTAGATAGAAAAATCCAACTCAACCGCCAAACCAATCAAACCCTCGAACAAATCGCCCAGGCCATATTCAAAAGCTGGTTTGTCGATTTCGACCCCGTCAAAGCCAAAATACAAGCCAAACAAAACGGCCAGGACCCAGAACTCGCCGCCATGTGTGCCATCAGCGGACTTTCTACAAGTAACGCCGCAAGCGTCGAAGAACAGCTTAAAGGTTTAGATGACGTCACCCTGCAGCAACTCAAAACCACTGCCGCCTTATTCCCCGATGCTTTGGTTGAATCTGAGTTGGGAGAAATACCGGAGGGGTGGAAATGCAGTGAAATTGGAAAAGAAGTAACTGTTGTTGGCGGCGGTACACCAAGTACTAAAAATAACGAATATTGGGAAGGTGGTCATATTCACTGGACAACGCCTAGAGATATGTCGAATTTGACAGACAAAATTTTACTGGATACCGGCAGAAAAATTACTAAAGCAGGTCTAGCAAAAATTAGCTCGGGGCTTCTCCCAAAAAACACGGTATTGATGTCATCACGGGCACCTGTTGGTTACCTGGCAATTGCTAAAGTGCCGGTTGCTATTAATCAGGGCTATATCGCTATGAAATGTGAGTCTGATTTAACGCCTGAGTACGTGGTGCAGTGGGCAGAATCAGTTATGGATGAAATAAAGCAGAGAGCAAGTGGTACAACATTTGCGGAAATCAGTAAAAAGAACTTTAGAGTAATCCCCGTTATTGTTCCTGATGGAAATGTAATTCGAGAGTTTTCAAAAGTTGTTTCAAAAATATATGGGAAAATTACTGAGGGAATAAACGAAACCAAGTCTTTGACTAAAATTAGAGATACTTTGTTGCCAAAATTACTTTCAGGTGAAATGGATTTAGTAGGTTAATTAAATGAGTCAACAGGAATTTGTACTTCAAAACACTTCTAATGCTTTAGTTTTATCGGAGGATGCTGCTCATCTTATTGAGCAAAAAGCGAGATTAGAGAAGGCTATTTTTAATGAGGATGCCCCACTAACGCTAGATGCTTCGAAATCATTGCTAGAAAGTATATTTAAAACTGTTCTTAAGGACAGAGTGCAAGATCCGGATATTACACAAGACTTCAGGCCGCTTTATAGAAATGTGCGCGATGAGCTCCCTTTCAATGGGAATGCAGAAGCAAACAGTCTCCTAGGAAATTTGGGTAGCGCTATTGTTCATAACGTTTCAGAACTGAGAAATAAATTTGGTGCCGCCTCACACGGGGATGATGGGTATCATGAATCACCTATAGAAATGAATGATGCTGAACTAATTGCATATGTAGTCGATGGCTTAGCTGGTTTTGTTTATAGAAAACATAAACATCTTGTTAATCCAGAAACTGATGGACGTATCTATCTTTCAGACTATCCAGAGTTTAACAGCTACTTGGATGAGCAATATTCAGGTTTCAAAATTGAACTTGGTGAGAGCAGCGGTATTGATGTGCCAGCTAGTGAGGCTATATTTTCAGTGGATAGAACTGCCTATAAGGAAATGTTGGTACAGTTTCGCGCTACAGAAGAATCAGATGCCGAAATAGAACAAAATGAAGGAATAGAAGAAAGTGCAGAAGCAGCACAGTTAGAGGTTCAACTTGTGCCAGTTGCGCAATTTCAGCAACCACCTGAGTCTGAGCCTGTATCTATAATAAATCCTATTCAAGATATAGCTGCTTCTTTAGTTATTAATGAGGAAGTAAGGCTTTCCATAACTGATGATGAATGTAATCAATTGGCGGAATTTGTTAGAGATTATGCTCTTAATTATGCGGGTTTGGATTGGCAGAGCCGTGAATCATTAATCGCAAAATTCAGAATTGAACTAAAGCGGCGCTTAATTGGGGTTACATATCTTGAGCATTATATAGATGAAGCAATTGACCTTCTGATAGAAAAAGCCAAAGCTTATTACCCGAGCATAAATGAATAGTGATAACTGAAAACCAACGAGAATAAGGTGAATAACTATGACTCAAAACAAGGAATGGAAGCCTTTTGTTGAACAATTGGACTTGTTGAAAAAGCGTGGCCTGCAAGTAGATAACGAGAGCGCTGCCTTAAATTATCTTGATCGTATTGGTTATTATCGTTTAAGTGGTTATTGGTATTCTTTTCGTGAGTTAGAAATTATCCAAGGTGCCACTGGCCAGTTAACGGCAAGTCGAAAAAATCAGTTTATTGAGAACAGCCATTTTGAAGATGCGGTGAAGCTCTATGTATTTGATAAAAAGTTACGTATGTTGGCTGTCGATGCGCTAGAGCGTATTGAATTAGCGGTTCGTGTTGATATTGCACATTTACTTGGTGAATATGATACTCATGCGCATGAAAACCCTGCTTTATTTCATGGGCATTTTGCAAGGCAGAGAATCCGCAATGGCCGAGACGAAGGCAAAACACAGCATGACCTTTGGTTGGAGCGTCATAGCCAAGTATTACAGCGTGCACGCCGTGAGCCTTTTGTTGCTCATTACAATAATAAATATGGAAGACTGCCGATTTGGGTCGCCATAGAAGTTTGGGATTTTGGTTTGATGTCAAAGTTATTCGCAGGAATGAAACCAGCGGACCAAATGAGTATTGCTAATAAGTACGGTGCGGCTAATGGCAGGGCTTTTTCTGGATGGTTGCGTAGTTTTAATTTTATTCGTAACGTGTCCGCTCATCATAGCCGTTTATGGAATATCAATATTTTGGAGCGTGCTGCATTATTGCAAGAGGATAGTTACTGGCAACAACTTAATAATGCGCGGCCTTTTTATTATTACTGTTTAATGCAGAAGCTAATGAAAGTAATTTGTCCAAACTCAAGTTGGGGGCAACGCTTTGCAGACTTAATGAGTGAGTTTCCAGCTGTGTCTTGTGGATCAGTCAGTTTGAGAGACTTTGATTTACTAGAGGATTGGCAAGAATGGGAGCTATGGCCCTAAAAAGGAAAAGGTCTTAGAAATGAAAACCGACGCATACACAAAAAGTGAAGAGGCGCCGGGCGTATTAAGGCGAACTATAGCTTTATTTTTTAGCTTGTCAATGAAAAATGATAAATAACTTGGCATTATTCATATAAAGCATATGAATATCAGTTGCTTATAATTTTTTTGTAACTAGTGTTGTTGGAATGAAAACTAGCAGGAAAACCAGAAGAGACGTTATGATAACTGAAGATCAATTAGAGCAACTTTGCCTCGACTGGTTTAAATCCATCGGTTATGACTATGTCTGTGGTTACGATATCGCCCCAGATGGTGACAGCAAAGAGCGCATTGATTATCGTCAGATTGTTTTATTTGATCGTTTATTAAATCAGCTTCAACTGATTAATCCCCATATCCCTGTTGCTGTACTCGAAACTGTTTCTCAGCAGATTGCTAAACCAGAAACGCCTATTTTAATTAAAAGCAACCAAGCCTTTCATCGACTGTTGCTGGAAGGGGTGAAAGTTGAGTTTAAAGATAAGGGCAAAGCCAAAACGGATTATGTGCAATTAGTGGATTTTTCTGAGCCTACGAATAATCAGTTTCTGGTGGTCAATCAATACACCATTATCGGCAGCTCTTCATCCTCGCCGGGGCGTTCAGGCAATCGTCGGCCTGATGTCATTGTGTTTGTAAACGGTTTGCCGCTGGCTGTCATAGAGCTTAAAAACCCGGCAGATGAAAGCGCGGATATCTGGTCGGCTTATCAGCAGTTACAAACTTATAAAGATGAAGTGTCTGATTTATTCACCTTTAACGAAGCGCTAGTGGTAAGTGATGGGCTAAATGCCAGGATAGGCTCATTAACCGCGAATAAAGAACGCTTTATGCCCTGGCGCACTATTGCTAATGAAGATGATAAACCGCTGTTCGAATATCGACTGGAAACCTTGGTAAAAGGTTTTTTTAAACCTGAATTGTTTCTGGATTACATTCATTACTTTATTTTGTTTGAGCAAGATGGCGACGCGTTAATTAAAAAAATCGCTGGTTACCATCAGTTTCATGCAGTGCGTGAAGCGGTAAAAGCCACGGTCATTGCGTCACAACAACAAGGTGTCATAGGTGAGAAACGTGCAAACTATGCCGATAAGGTAGAACCGGGTTCAGGCAAAGCCGGCGTGGTGTGGCACACCCAGGGTTCGGGCAAGTCGATTTCAATGGTGTGTTATGCGGGAAAATTACTGGCGCAACCAGAAATGAATAACCCGACGATAGTCGTTGTTACTGATCGCAATGATCTGGATGGTCAGTTGTTTAATACCTTTAGCATGGCGGCGGAAACCTTAAAGCAAACGCCAATACAGGCGGGTAACAGGGATGATCTGCGAGGCATCCTAGCCTCGCGTCAGTCTGGGGGAATCATTTTCACCACCGTGCAGAAGTTTGCATTATTGGGGGAAGAGCACAGCCACCCAGTATTAAGTGAACGACATAATATCGTGGTGATCAGCGATGAAGCTCACCGCAGCCATTATGGTGACAAAGCAACTCTAAATACCAAAACCGGCAAGTATACCTACGGCTATTCCAAACATTTACGCGATGCCTTGCCGTCCGCTTCATTTATAGGGTTTACAGGTACGCCGATTTCATCACAAGACAAAGACACCCAGGCAGTGTTCGGTGAATATGWGTCAATTTATGATATTCAGGATGCGGTAGATGATGGTGCAACTGTGCCAATTTACTATGAATCACGACTGGCCAAGCTGAATATTAATCAGGCAGAAATTGACCACCTCAATGCAGAAGTAGACGAGGTAATTGAAGATGAAGAGGACATCGCCACTCGTGAGAAAACTAAATCCAGTTGGGCGGCATTAGAGAAACTGGTAGGCAGTGAACCTCGTATGCAACAGATCGGGCAGGATCTGGTGGAACATTTTGAAGCTCGAATTGCAACCATGCCGGGCAAGGCTTTGATTGTGTGCATGAGCCGTGAAATCTGTGTCGATATGTATAACGCTATTGCGGCGATAAAGCCCGAATGGCACGATGCAGACCCAACAAAGGGAGTGATTAAAGTCGTCATGACTGGTTCAGCCTCCGACAAAGAGAAGCTGCAGCCGCATATCTACAACAAAGACACCAAGAAGCTGTTTGAGAAACGCTTTAAAGATGTCAACGACCCACTGCAATTAGTGATTGTGCGCGACATGTGGCTTACCGGTTTTGATGCACCTAATTGCCATACCATGTATATCGACAAACCTATGAAAGGCCATAACTTGATGCAGGCTATCGCCCGAGTGAACCGCGTATTTAAAGACAAACCTGGTGGGCTGGTAGTGGATTACATCGGTATTGCCAGTGAATTAAAACAGGCCTTAAAAACCTATACCGATTCTAAAGGTAAAGGCGCGCCTACCCATGATACCCGCGAAGCCTTTGCCAAATTACTGGAAAAGCTTGATGTGGTCAGATGCATGTTTGCTACTAAAGGAACCGATGGAGAGGCTTTTGATTATAGTGATTATGAAACCAAAGCCTTGCATTTATTGCCTGGTGCAATGAATCACATCTTGGGGCTTGATGACGGCAAGAAACGTTTTCTCAATGAGATGGCATTAATACGAGCGGCTTATACTCTGTCTGGCACCATGGATGAAGTTGACCCGCTCAAAAAAGAAATCGCTTTTTTCTCAGCAGTAAAAGCCGCTATCACCAAATTCACCAGCATTGATAAACGCCGTACCGATGAAGAAATGCATTCTGCCATGAAACAGATTATCGACAATGCCATCGTGGCTGATGGCGTTGCCGATATCTTTGACCTGGTCGGGCTGGATAAGCCCAATATAGGGTTGCTTTCGAAAGACTTTCTGGACGATGTGCGCAACATGCCGCAAAAAAATCTGGCTATGGAGCTTTTAGAAAAACTATTAAGAGACGAAATTAAAGCTCGCATGAAAACCGATGTGGTATTAGAAAAAAAATACTCCGACCGCATTCTAGAAACTTTGCGCAAATATCATAATCGCGCCATAGAAACTGCGCAGGTGATTGAAGAGTTAATTAGCCTGGCGAAAGAAATGGAGGCCGATTTAGCTCAGGGTGAACAACTAGGCCTAAATACTGATGAAATTGCCTTTTATCGTGCGCTGATTCAAAACGAGGCTGCCGTAAAAGAATTGGGCGACAATAACCTGCGTGAACTGGCTAAGTATGTCACAGAGCAATTACGTAAAAGCACTACTGTGGATTGGCAGGTGCGGGATAGTGTGAGAGCAAAATTACGCAACTTAGTAAGAAGAGCTTTAAGAAAATGGAAGTACCCACCAGATAAGGCGGAAGAGGCAATAGAGTTGTGCTTGAAGCAGGCTGAGGCTTTGAGTCAAAGTTGGAGTAGTTAACTTTATTGGGCTGGAGAGGTTCGAACTCTCTACAAACTGGTTCGAAGCTAATTACGCTATAATATTACAAACTAAACCTTTTATTACAAACTGTAGTTTTCAATAAATTCAGCAATTCTAGCCTGTAAACGTATTATTTCTCACACTAAAATGCTTGTTACGCAAACTCTATATAAATAATCATCGACTACTGGTCTTCAAATTGGATATGCCCGAGTCAGTACAAAGGCGTAGAGTAACTTGATTCAACTCTTCAGAATTATTAACTGTGGCTGTTGGTACCTTGGAGATATAAAGAAATGGTGCCCAGAAGAAAACTTGACGAAAATCTGGCAGCCCTCTCTTTTTAATGTATTTTTTTATTTAAAATATCCGCTGCAGCTAAGCGACTGGAAATGACGCAGCCACCCAAGAAGGTGCCTTCAAGTGACCGTAAGCCATGTAGTCCACCACCGCCATACCCTGCTGCTTCGCCGATGGCATAAAGGTTAGGTATTGTTTCGCCAACTGCAGTGAGTACACGTGACTCAAGATTCGTCTGAATACCGCCCATAGTTTTACGCGACAGGATATGTTCCTTAACAGCAATTAATGGGTAAGCTGACTTGTCATCGATTTTTTGATCTTTACAGGTACGTATGCCATCCAGTGGATATTTTCTGACTAGTCGAATGAGCTCTCGTTGCCTGTCATAGGTCCCAGTGTTCGGATTAGCTGACGCGTCAAATTGTTGAATAGCATCAGCCACGGCTTGCCGATCAATATTTATATCGCCTGAGAGCGCCTGCATTTTTTCTGTCAGCTCAGCCACAGAATTCCCAGTAATAAAATTTTCACAGTTAGTTAGCATGTCATCGATCAGGCCTTTTGAGCCAAAGAAAACGCCCTTGAGAAATCGAAATAATTTTTTATCTCGAATAGAGGGATTGTGTTCTGCACCCGATATAGATAATTCTTTGATGGCAATTTTCATATTCATCACCAGCCATGAATGTTTATTGTCTTGTTTACATATGGTTTCTACTTGATTACGCGCATCAAAACCGGCGATAAGAGGCTCAGGGCCAAACCGTCTGCCATGACTATCTAACCAGATTGCTGATTTACAGGGCAGGATGCTTAAGCCATGTTGAGGATGCCTTGGATTGGGGTGTTTTACACCGCCTGGGTATAGCCACAGTTTATCCATATGGGTGACATTCGCACCAATATCAGAAGCAGCCTCATGCAGAATGCCTTCCGCATATTTATGCGAACCGTTGAGTATTGTTTGTGGCGGATCACCCCAGGGTTTATACCAATTAGCTTTCACCTGTTCGATACTTCCGCAAATGCCACCTGAAGCGATGATGGTATTGTCTGCTTTCACAGTGAAGGTGCCACCTGTCTGCTCATTTTCACCGTTAAGGCCAGTTATCACGCCATCTTCATTAATAATCTCTGTGACTTTATGCCTAAAAAGAATTTTTAAGTTGGCAATATTTCGATGGTTTAAAAGTCTATTGGCTAATGTAGCCGTTAGCCCCTTACCGCTACCCCATACAACATGAAATCGAGGAACTGAATTTCCTGGTTTTTTATCGGTTGGTCGTTCTATCCAGTTTACGACAGGTAAAAATCTGACACCTTGCTTTCGTAACCATTTGTACCCTAATTGTGTGCAGTTATTAACGTAAAACTCTGCCCATTTTCGAGGCCAAACATCTTCTTCGCCAAATTCAGCATTTGCAAGCCAGTCGCTAAGGGCCAGGTCTGTGCTGTCTTTAATACCTGTCCAGCGCTGCTGGGGTGAATCAACAAAAAACATGGCTCCAAAAGACTCTTTGGCCAAGCCCCCAATTTGATGTTCCTCATCTCGGTCCAGCAGGATCACCTTGAGGTCAGATTCGAGTAACTCTAATGCGGCAACGATGCCAGAGATTCCAGCGCCAGCGATGGCGACATCGGCCTTGTAAGTAGTATTTTCGGAGGCGTTAATCGTGAAATTATTTTTAGTAATCATTTTTTATAGGTATAGGGCTTTAATTTTTTTGATTTTAGGATGCATCTATTTTCTTCAATAAGTCACTATTTTATCAGTAAAAGGAAGAACACGAAGCACAATTTTAAGAAATGCTTAAGACGCACTTAAGAGACAATAGAAGAGCCCTTTCTGCGGACGTTTTTAAATGACGGCATTAGCGCAGTTAGTATTGATCCAATCACCAATAGCAATGCCCCAAGGATAGAAATAAAACCAAGCCGATCAGTAAACTGATATGCGGGATAAAAAACTACCAGTAGTTTCAGAAAGCCGATGGTGAATAATGGTGCCAGTGTCAGAACTGCACTCACTTTTGAGGCATCCCAACAATTTAACGCTTCAGCGAAGCAGCCATAAGCGACTAAGGTATTCAGACAGCAAAATAGTAATAAGAATAATTGTTGTTGGGTTAATTGAAATACGCTCAAGGGTGATGCAAATGGTAGTAATAACAGCACTGAAAATRAATAAATTAAAAGTAGAATTTGAGCTGAAGAAAATTTAACCAGTAGCTGCTTTTGTAATAAGGCATAAAGTGTCCAGGTGAAAGCGGCTATTACAAGCATTATTACGCCGATTGTTTCACTATTACCAAAGTGTAAGAATTCTTTTAGTCGAGCATTAAAAAACAGAAGTNAACCAAGTGCTATTAAGCATACGCCGATTTTTTGTATGGGAACAAATGCTTCTTTATAAATAATTACTCCGCCAAGAATGAGAAATAAAGTAGATAGCTGAATAACGGCCTCGCTGGTTTCTCCGTTAACAAAATAAAGGCTATACGAAAAGAAGAAATAATTGCAGCTAAGGGCTAAGCTCGCCAGTAAAAGAAATAAAATAGTCTGCTTATTAAAATTAAGTTTATTGGGGAGTTTTTTACTGATAGTTAGCCACAGTAAAAGCACTAGCCCAGAAACAAGAAATCGAAACCAGACGATTGTGGTGGCATCCATGCCGGCCAATAATTCTTTTAAAGCAATAGGAACCACGCCCCATAAAAAAGCGGCAGTCAACGACAAGAAAAAACCAGCTACATGTTTTTGGTTGGAGTTATGCATTGAGTAGTCTTAGTGTTGATGAAATGTTCGTATTGGTAAAAGAGAGCATGCTACCACGCTGTTTTGATTCATCGCCAAATAAATTAAATTGATTATGGATAGCTTAAAGCCCGTAAGATCAATATTGATATCCTCTTATTATTGTCTTCTATAAGTCTTTCTTTGTTATAGTCTGGTTCTAAAAATAGCTGGCTAAAGTAAATAAAATCAAAAAATATCCAGCAGGAGCGTAACTACTCATGAGCCTATTTCAAACGAAGTCTTTAAGCATTGTTTCTACTTTCATAAGTGCATTTATTGTCATGCTGTTGTTTAGCTCAACACTGCACGCACAGCCGTATCCTGCTGCACGAAGTGGCGGCAATTACATGCATAATTATTATTTCCCGCCGTCTCCCAGTTCTACTCCCTGGGCGCCAGCCTGGTCGCCTGATGGTGCGTCGTTGGCAGTGGCTATGCAAGGCAGTATCTGGGAGGTAGATCCGACAAATGGACTTTCTTATGAACTAACTTATAACGCGGCCTATCATTCATCGCCCGATTGGTCACCTGATGGACGTTGGATAATTTATACGGCAGATTACGATCATCAGCGTATTCAATTAGAGATTTTTAATACAGAAACTGGCGAGAGCCAAAAATTGACCGACGATCAGGCTATTTATACTGATCCAGTATTTTCACCGGACGGCACCAAGGTGGCTTATGTTTCCACCAATCCCAGTGGTTATTTCAATGTTTATATCCGTGCAATTGAAGATGGTCGCTGGTCTGGTGACCCTATCGCGGTAACGCGTGATAATGATTATGGTAATAACCGACTCTATTTTGGTAATTGGGACATGTATATCACGCCTACCTGGTTACCTTCAGGCGATGAGTTGTTGTTGGTTTCAAACCGAGATGTGCCGCTAGGTTCAGGCAATGTACTGAGGGTGCCTGCGATTGAGGACGGTATAAGACAGGCTACAACCGTGTTGGCTGAGCAAACCTTATATCGCACCCGCCCAGATGTTTCTATTGATGGTAAACGGTTCATTTACACATCTACCAGTGGTTCGGCGGATCAATTTAACAATCTTTATGTACAACCTACTGCGGGTGGTGAGCCCTACAAGATGACTTTTTTCCAGCACGATGCCTTCCATCCACGTTGGTCGCCAGATGGAGAACAAATTGCATTTATCTCTAATGAGCCAGGGCTATCTCGGCTTATGTTGCTGGAAACTTACGGCGGTAAACTGACTGAAGTGTCCATAAGTGAACAGCACTATAAACGCCCTATGGGTATTGTCAGCGTCAGGGTGACCGATGCAGAAGATTCTGCAATCACTCATAACCGGGTACATTTACTGGCGGCAGATGGGAAGTTCTATACCCCAATTGATGCTTACGCGCGAGTTGGAAGTGTCGGCGATCAAATTTTCCATAATGAGGGTGAATTTTTAGTCACACTTCCCGTAGGGGCAACCAGTTTAATTTTCGTTAAAGGTTTTGAGTATTTCCCTCAACTAGTAGCAGTGGATGTTGAAGAGGGAGGAGTGACTCATTTGAATATTTCCCTAGAAAAAATGGCTGATATGGAGGCTAAAGGTTGGTACAACGCCTCGACTCATGTGCATGCTAATTATGCGGGGAACTTACACAATACCTTAGAAAATCTGATGATGATGTCTCGCTCCGAAGATCAGGATTTAGTTCTGGAACAAGTAGCAAATAAAGATAACCGCATACTTGATTACCAGTTCTTTGTGCCCGGTGGTGGGCCGCATCCTGTTTCAGAAGACGATCAGATTGTTGTGGTTGGGCAGGAATTTAGACCACCATTCTACGGTCATGTATTTATGTTTGGTATGCAGGAGCATTTGATTTCTCCTTTTGTAACGGGTTATGAAGGCACTGCTATTGAAAGCCTGTACCCCAGTAATACCGATATGCTTACCAAGGCTAAGGCGCAGGGTGCAATAACGGGCTATGTGCATCCTTATCTGGGTGAGGCTGATCCTCTGGATGCAGATCTGGGTGGAGGCAAAGGTTTTATAGTTGATGCCGCGCTTGGAACGACTGATGCGTTGGAATGGTCTGATGCTGGCACCTCTGGCTTTTATCCTTTATATGCAGTTTGGAATAATGGTTTGCATATAACGGCAACAGGTGGCGAGGATTCAATATCGTCATTACATCGCAGTAAGTTGATTGGTTCGTTTCGTACTTATGTGTATACCGGTAATGCAGGCCTAGATATGGAGGCGTGGTTTGATGGTTTGGTGCGCGGCCGGGCTTTTGTCAGTTCAGGGCCATTGCTTGAAATGCAGATTGGCACTTCAATGCCGGGAGACACAATTGATTTGCCCGCTAATGGTGGCATGCTCACTATCACGGGTCGATTACGCTCAATTACAGAACTTGATGAAGTGGCTTTGGTCTGTAATGGAGAGCTTGTTGAGACTTTTCCCTTAGGCAGAAATCGCAACAGTTTAGATATTAGTTATGAGGTAAACATTGAACGCAGCGGCTGGTGCCATTTGCGCACCGAGGGAGGCGCGTCACAGCGTTTTCCGATGGATGTCACTTATGCTCAGGCATTCACTAATCCCATCTGGTTTCAGGTAGGTGATGAGCCGATTCGAAACCCGCAATCTACAGATTATGCTTTACGTTGGATTGATAAGTTAGAACAGTTGGCTGATGCTTGGCCGGGTTGGCGCTCTGAAGCAGAAAGAGCACATGTGTTTGGTCAGTTTGAACAAGCCCGTGAGATTTATCGCAGCAAGCTAGATTAAGCTTGGCGTTTTATTAAGAAAGGGGAATTGAATGTCATACCAGCAGGAGTATCAGTCTTCGATAGACGACCCCGCTAAATTTTGGGAAGAAAAAGCCAAACTGATTAATTGGTATAAATTTCCCAAGAATATTCTGAGCACCGACGAGCAAGGAATCGAGCGTTGGTATGCCGACGGTGAATTGAATACCTGTTACCTCGCGCTGGATTACCACATTGAAAATGGACGTGGTGAACAGTTGGCACTTATTTATGATTCGCCGGTTACTGATCAGAAAAGAACATACACTTATCTGGAGCTGCGCGATGAAGTTGCGCGTTGTGCGGGCATGTTAAAACACTTAGGTGTAGAAAAAGGTGATCGGGTGATTATCTATTTGCCGATGGTTCCTGAAGCGGCAATTTCGATGCTGGCTTGTGCGCGACTGGGGGCTATTCATTCTGTCGTGTTTGGAGGCTTTGCCTCACCGGAACTTGCGCTTCGTCTAGATGACTTTACACCAAAAGTATTACTGACTGCATCCTGTGGTATCGAGGTTAATCGCATCATCGAATACAAACCTTTGGTAGACGAAGCCATTAGTCTGGCCAGTCATAAACCTCAAAATGTTGTAGTTCTGCAACGCGAACAAGCTGTTGCCAGCATGCACAGTGGCATTGATCTTGATTGGGCGACAAGTATGCAGCAGGCCACTCCAGCAGATTGTGTGCCGGTCTTAGGTACTGATTTGCTTTATATACTCTATACCTCTGGCACCACAGGTAAACCTAAAGGCGTTGTGCGAGAAAACGGCGGGCATGCTGTTGCGATGAAATACAGCATGAAGGCTATCTATGATATTGAACCCGGCGATGTTTTTTGGGCAGCATCTGATGTGGGATGGGTAGTCGGGCATTCCTATATTGTGTATGCGCCACTCCTGCATGGTTGTACAACTATATTGTATGAAGGAAAACCAGTAATGACCCCGGATGCGGGTGCATTTTGGCGGGTGATTTCGGAATATAAAGTGAAGGCTATCTTCAGTGCGCCAACAGCATACCGCGCAATAAAAAAAGAAGATCCAGAGGGCGAACTTGCCAGGCAATATGATTTATCCTGTTTAAAAACAATTTTTGCAGCGGGTGAAAGACTTGATCCACCGACCTATGAATGGCTACGTGAGACCTACAAACTGCCTGTAATTGATCACTGGTGGCAAACCGAAACCGGCTGGGCAATGGCGTCTAACCTGTTGGGCATTGAGCGCATGCCTGCAAAACCAGGTTCTGCCACGATGCCTGTGCCGGGCTTTAATATAGATATTCTTGATGATGAAGGACAAATATTGGGCGCCAATGAGCAGGGCTTTATCGGTATTAAGCTGCCTTTGCCACCGAGTTGCCTGACTTCTATTTGGGGTGACACTGAGCGCTTTAAAGAATCCTATCTAGAACAGTTTCCTGGCTATTTTTCTACGGGTGATGGTGGTTACTTTGATGATGATGGTTATCTTTACATCATGGGTCGTGTTGACGACGTTATTAATGTGGCAGGGCATCGCTTATCGACCGGTGAGATGGAAGAAATTGTTGGTAAGCATCCAATGGTTGCTGAATGTGCGGTGATTGGGCGTAGCGATGAACTTAAAGGTCAAATGCCGATGGGTTTTGTCGTGATCAAAAATATGCCAAAAGCCGACAATAGTGAAGCCAATACTGAAATAGTTAAACAGCTTATTCAAATGGTGCGTGAAGAAATCGGGCCAGTCGCGGCTTTTAAAGAAGCGCTTATAGTGTCACGATTGCCGAAAACACGTTCGGGGAAAATCCTGCGTAAAACCTTGAGAGCAATGGTTGATGGTGATGAATATACGATTCCATCGACGATTGAGGACCCGGCAGCGTTGGATGAAATTAAAGCGTTGCTCTAAAGTAAAGCACAACTTTTTTAAGAGTTTGTAAACCTACAGAGAAGTTTAATCCACAGCCTGGGTGCTGCGACTCTTTCTGTGACACGCCAAAATACGGACATTCATGTACAGGCTCGGCTGACGACATCGTGTCGCCAGACTGCCACAAAAAGAGTCGCAGCACCCAGGCTGAGCTTAACCGGGGAGTTTTAAAATGAACGACTACCTAAAATTAGAGAGAGCAGATTAAGCATTCACATCAATTACAATTCGACCCTTGACCTTTCCTTGCAAAATTTTATCAGTTAGCTCGGGTACTTTTGCAAGCGGTTCAATACTGTAAATTTCAGCAAGTTTATTTAAGTCGAGAATTTCAGCAAGTCTATCCCAGGCGCGTTGACGAAGATCTAGAGGCGCCATCACAGAATCGATTCCGGCCAGTCGCACAGCTCTCAGAATAAAAGGTATGACAGTGGTTTGAATTGTTGACCCGCCCGTTAAACCGCACATGGTTACGATGCCAGCATATTGAGTTTGTGCAATCGCCGTGGCCAGTGTTTTACCGCCAACACAATCGACGACTGCAGCCCAGGTTTCTTTCTCTACAGGCTTAGAGTCGCGCGACAACGCATCTCTTTCGATAAGCTCGGATGCACCCAGGCCTTTCAGGAAATCGCCGTTTTCAGCAACACGGCCACTTGATGCGACGACGTCATAGCCGAGTGATGAAAGCAGACTAATGGCCACAGTTCCTACGCCGCCAGAAGCGCCAGTCACGAGAACTTTGCCATCTTCTGGTTTAACACCATGATCTTCAATGGCAAGCACACAAAGCATTGCTGTATATCCCGCTGTCCCGATTGCCATGGCTTGCTCTAAAGAAATAGCATCAGGGACGCGAATTAAAAAATCCGGGTTGATGTGTGCTTTTTGTGCATAACCACCATGATGTCGTTCAGATAAACCGTAGCCATTCACTAACACGCGGTCTCCGGCTTGCCAACGGGAGTCAGAAGATTCGGTGACGGTTCCAGCGAGGTCGATACCACCAATTAAAGGCGGTTTTTGAATGATTGGAACCTGGCTGTGCTCGGATAAGGCAAGCCCGTCTTTGTAATTAACGGTTGAATAAGAGACATCCACATGGACTTTCTCATCCGTTAAATCAGCGGCTGACAGTTCCGTGAGTCTGCCTTTTTTTACATCATCGACATTATCAAAAACGATCGCATTAAAAGTGTCACTCATAAAAATTTCTCGTTAGGTATCTGTTAAAAGTTGCTCTAACTTAACTCGTTATGTCAGCTACTGGAATTAGTAGCTATAACTATTGAAGGTGAGGTTAGATTATACACTACTAAGGAGTGAGTTTTTATTTACATAGGTATGATGAAGTAAGCTATTGCGCTAAAGAGTGCGGCGACAGGCAAGGTGATGAGCCATGAAAGAATAATGTTAGTAATCATTTTGGCATTATGCGATGAGCTCACCATGCTGATACCAAATATAGAACCTACAGAAACATGTGTCGTAGAAACAGGTACCCCAAATTTACTGGCGACGATGACTAAGAAGCTTGTCACCAAATTTGCCGAAAACCCCTGGCTATGACTTATTTTGGTTATTTTATGACTCACAGTTTCGGCAACTTTACGGGCATTAAGTAAGCCTCCTATTGCCATACCCAAGGCGATAGCGGTCATACTAAATTGTAGGTTCAAGACTTCAACTGCAACCAGCAACCCTGCAATTTTAGGCGTGTCATTTAATCCGCGAGCAAATGAAACCGCAGCGGCACTAATTGTATGGGCTATATCCAGCAATTTTTGCACATAGACGCCCCAGAGCTTATCGGTATAAATATCAACGCACTTACTTTCTTCCGCCATTGTTAAACTGGTTTTGTGTGTTTCATGCTCAATGTTAGTTGCTGCTGATTGATTAAGGGCAATTACCCGCAACGGTACATATTCTTTTTCTTCACCCACACAGATACAAGTCTCTTTAGTGATGCCCAGCATTATTCTGGTTTTGGTTAACAGCCAGTAAACGCTCATGCCTAAAATGAAGGCAATGAATGGGCTTATCAAAAGGGGGATAAAAAAGGCGCTGCCTAAGGTTGAGAAATTCACATTCCATCCAACAGACATTAACCCTGCACCTAATAGGCCGCCGACAAGGCTATGCGTGGTTGATATTGGAAAACCCAGACGGGTGGCTAATAAAACAGTAGAGCCAGCGCCTAAAGCTACTGCTGTTAGAAAAACGGGTGTAGCCGTAATTTCCTCGGGAACCAGGCCTTTGCCTGAAAAGCTATCGACCAGTCCCTGGGCTAAGAAAAGTGCTGATAAGGAGCCTGCGAAGGTTGCTAGAGTGGCGAGTGTAATAGCGGTCTTGTAGCTTACGGTGCCACTACCGTAAAGTGTTGCTACGCCTTTAAAGTTGTCATTTGCACCATTGAAATAAGCTAAAAATATAACGGCTAAAAATAATAGTCCAACGAGCATGCAACTGCCTCCAGCGTCTTTAATTATAGTAATTAATCTCTGTGAGCGTTTAGGGCAGGTATTGTTACAGATAATTCCTATTCAATGCTGTCGAAGGGCTTCTTCATATTAAGTATGTAAATAATATGAAGATTAAATATAAGTTATTGCTTAATTGGTTTAATAATCTACACTAGCCGCGATCCAAAACCAGATTAGAAAGCACTTCAGGCCTTATCTGGCCTTAACTCTGACTGAATCGATAATTCTGAGTTGTAAGCTTACAACTATAAATTTTCAACTGTAAAGCAGTCTACTACGTTATTTTTTACTATGAATAAAATTGCATTTTACTGCCTGTTAATATGTTTGCCGCTTAAGGGCCTAGCGCAAGAAGCGGGCTATCTTGATTCCAAACGATTTGAAATGGCTAGTCTTTCTGAAGAGGCCAATATTGATGGTGTTATGGATGAAGCGATCTGGCAACAGGCTACCCTGATTACTGATCTGCACCAGATGAACCCCTTTGAGTATGCCGAGCCCTCGCAACGTACCGAAATTCGTATTTATTATACTGAAGATGCGGTGTTTGTTGGCGCCCGTTTGTATGACGAACAGCCTGAAGAAATAATAGCTCAGGTACTAAAACAGAATGCCAGCCTGTCCTCTGATGATTGGTTTGTCGTGCAATTTGATACTTATCTGGATCGACGTAGCGGTTATCGTTTTGGGGCCAATGCTAATGGTGTGCGCTGGGATGCCATTTTCAAAAACCCCACAGATGTAGAATCAAACTGGCAGGGGGTCTGGCAGGGAGAAAGCAGCAGAGATGAAAGTGGTTGGGTCACCGAAATGCGCATTCCATTCCAGACACTGTCTTTTGATCCTGAAAATACCCAATGGGGAATTAATTTTCTTCGGAATATTAAGCGCAATAATGAGCGTATTGCCTGGTCCTCTCGTAATCGGCAAGATAATCCCGGACAAGCAGGTATAGCCACAGGTATGACGGGTATGCAGCAGGGTGTAGGTCTGGATGTGGTGGCGGGACTAACCTTACGTCGAGAGCGACTCTTCGGTAGCGGCCCAACAGCTGGCGTGGATGAAAATTTCGAACCAAGTCTGGATCTGTTTTACAAAGTAACACCTTCGCTGAATGCCGCATTGACGATTAATACCGATTTTTCAGCCGCTGAAGTCGACAACCGGCAAGTCAATCTGACACGTTTTTCTCTGTTTTTTCCGGAAAAGAGGGATTTCTTTTTGCGTGATTCAGATATCTTTGAATTTGGCCAGATCGGCACTTATGGCTTTAGTAGCGGTAACGGTTCCGGAAACTCAACGCTACAGGGTGCCAGTCAGCAAAATGCTCGGCCTTTTTTCTCACGCCGTCTTGGTTTAAGTGGAAGTGGTGCGCCAGTTGATATTCAAGTTGGGGGCAAGCTGAGTGGAAGAGTTGGTAATTTTAATGTGGGGTCACTGCTGATTTCGCAAGATGACGATCTACTCAATGGCGTTGAAGCAAGTGAGATTTTTGTTGGGCGTGTGGTGAGGAATGTTCTGTCAGAATCACAAGTCGGTGTAATACTGACCGACGGTGACCCTCAGTCTAACCTGGACAGTACTCTGATAGGCACCGATTTCCGCTACCGTAATTCTCAGATGGCTAATGGCAAGATCATAGAAGCTAATGCCTGGGTGCAAAAAACAGATACAGAGGGCAAGCAGGGTGATGATTTGGCCTATAGTTTTAGTTTGAGCTCACCTAACAATACGGGTTGGAGAGGTACAACGGTCTATAACAGAGTTGAGCAAAATTTTGATCCGGCTGTTGGTTTTATCAGTCGTACAGGGATTCAGGATTTTGCCGTGGACGGTGGCTACATATACCGACTCGATAGTGGTAGTTACTTGAGAAATTTCTATGTAGGCGCTGAAGGTTATCGTGCTGAGCTACTTTCTACCGGGCAGCTGAGTTCTGAAGAGCTGGGAATTCGAATTGCCTTGTTTAATCAAAAAAATGACAAATTGTTTACCAAAATCGTGAGAAAACGAGAAGTTTTATTGAATGACTTTACGATTTTCAGTGCCTCTGATGGTAGTCGTTCAGTCGTTATACCGGCAGGAGAGTATGAGTTTTATGAATGGTTATTTTTTCCTAATTCTGCCACACAGCGTGAATTTTCGAGCACTATGAATCTCCAGATTGGAGAATACTACAACGGGGACCGAGTACAGCTTGGCTTTAATTCAACCTGGCGTCCGACTCGGCAGTATGAATTTGGATTGAATTACAGTGAAAACTCCATCAAGTTACCTGCTGGCGATTTCAAGGTGAGATTGATCAGCATGAAGGCTAATGTTGCCTTCAACTCTAAATGGTCCTGGTCTAACTTTTTGCAATATGACAATGTCTCGGAAAATATGGGTTTCAATAGCCGGTTAAACTGGATTCCGGAATCCGGCCAGCAGGCCTTTCTGGTTTTTAATTACGGCGCGCAAGATACCGATAAAGACAATCACTTCACCTCAACAAATACCGACCTTTCTTTGAAGTTTACGTATACTTTTCGCTATTGATGAATAGTTGATAATTTTATTTTTTGATCCTGGGTGTGCTAGCCTGCTTATTCAGTTTTTTGATCAGTAAATAAAAAATATGAATAAGAATCAATTGTTAGGTTTTTCAAGAATACTTACTATTTTATCTCTGGGGTTTGGCTTTTGCATTAGCACTTCTTATGCTCAAAATAATGACCCTGACAATGAAGTAATCCCAGCCTTTACTGAGCAGCAAGTAGCCTTTGGTTTACAGGCCTATCAGGTGAATTGCGCCAATGGTTGTCATCAGCCAGATCTAAGTGGTGGTGGCGCAATACCCGCATTAAGAGATATAGGTTTCTTGGGCGTTTGGGGGAATATCTCGACATCTGAATTATTTGAAACGATGAAAACCTCGATGCCGCCAACCAATGTAGGCGGATTATCGGATGAAACCTACCTTGCTATCTTGTCTTTTATTCTTTCCGCCAATGGTGCTGTTGCAGGCGAGAATCCATTACTTGCGGATTCAGGCATCATAATAAACAGTGTTACTTCTGCTAGGAGCCAGCCTGGTACTGGCCCGGTTGAGCAATTTGGCCCAACTGGCGTAACGGTTGCCGGACAGGTGCCAGATTACATTCCCGTCAGTGATGACATGCTGCGTAACCCCAGTCCTGAAGATTGGTTGATCTTAAGGGGTAATCATCAAGCCTGGAGTTATAGCCCGCTTAATCAGGTTAATACAGAAACGGTCGGTGATTTACGCCTGGCCTGGGTCTGGTCGATGAGTGATATTGCATCAAACCAGGGCTCGCCACTGGTTCACGATGGCATTCTGTATTTAATGAATCCTGGTAACAAAATTCAGGCATTAAGAGGGGATACCGGTGATCTTATATGGGAGCAAAGTTTAGGCGGAAGGGCCGGCACCATGCGGGGCATGGCTATCTATGAAGAGAATCTTATTGTTAATACACCTGATGGCGGCATTGTTGCTGTAAATGCTGCCAATGGAGAAGAAGCCTGGCGTATTCAAATTGCAGAAGGTTTCATTAATACCAGTGGGCCTATTGTCGGCAATGGCAAAATTTTTACGGGCTTGTCTGGTTGCATAACATTCAATGAGGATAAGTGTTTTGTTAGCGCATACGATGCAAATGATGGCAGTTTGCTTTGGAGTTTTAGCACTGTTGCTAAAGCAGGTGAGCCTGGAGGCGATACCTGGGGTGGCGTGGATGACTTGTTTCGAGCAGGCACAGACACCTGGATAACCCCAAGTTTTGATGCCGAATTAAATCTAGTATTCATTGGCGTTTCACAAGCCAAACCCTGGATGGCTGCGAGTCGTGATATGAGCGTTTATGATGATGCGCTCTATTCAAATTCCACGTTGGCACTGGATGCAGATACCGGCGAACTCGTCTGGTACTACCAGCATGTGCCGGGAGAAACCTTTGATCTGGATGAAGTATTTGAGCGAATACTGGTTGATCTTGATGGAGAGAAACTGGTTTTTTCGGCAGGGAAACATGGAATTCTTTGGAAATTAAACAGAGAAACGGGTGATTACATCGATCATCAGGAAACATTGTTTCAAAATGTATTTGAAAGTTTTAACCCGGAGACCGGCAGGCCGCAGTATCGCAATGACATTGTTGAACAGAAGATTGGAGAGTGGGTGCAAGCCTGCCCTTCAACCGCAGGCGGCAAGAACTGGCATCCCATGAGTTATCACCCAGGGTCTGAAAGTATTGTGCTGCCCCTTAGCCAAAGCTGCGTGGAAATAAGAGGAAGAGAATCTCAATTTATCGTCGGTGGTGGAGGCTTAGGCGCTGATCGGCGCTGGTCTGAAATGCCTGGAAGCAACGGCAATGTTGGTAAAGTGGCGGCTTATAATGTGCGGACGATGGAAGAGCTTTGGTCTTATGAACAGCCAGCTTCATTCCTCACGGGAGTGTTAACAACGGCGGGCAATCTGGCTTTTGTTGGTGATCTGGACAGAACTTTTCGCGCCCTGGATATTGAAACTGGAGAAACACTTTGGGAGTCGCGTCTTGGTACTTCTGTCCAGGGTTTCCCTATAAGTTTTGCTGTTGATGGTAAGCAATATATTGCAGTACCAACAGGTTTGGGTGGCGGTAGTCCTCGGACAGTTCCTTCTATATTGACGCAAAGAATCCGTTACCCGAATACAGGTAATGCTCTGTATGTTTTCGAGCTGCCAGATTGAGATAAAGGCCAATGCATGTTGGTTGCTTAATTAAGATAGAGAACTACCCGACATGAACGGCGGGTGCTGGTGGAATTATACTTGATGACCTCATTATGATTATTAGTAATAAGAAAATTTAGTAGAAATATTTTTATCAATTTCATTTTTCTGAATCTAAATCAAAATAACTTAATTTTTATAAATTTCATCTCGCCATTAATATTGTATTCGAATAAAATATTTCGCGTGTAAATATAATGCTTTGAAATGAGTTTATAGAGATAAAAATATAAATATTTTTTAAGATAATAAGCATTGTTTTATAAAAANTATTCCTGCTTATATATAAAATCTTTTGTCATAAATTTAACCTGCTAAATATTTTCCTTTCAGGGCTGGTGATTATATAAATATTTTTATATCTATATTTAATAAAAAGATACTAAAAGTGATGTTGAATTGACATCGCTATTTTCAATATTATTTTGACGGGCTTTCTTAAAAGTAATAAAGTCATTCAATATTGTATAAAGGAGAGAAGTTGGCATTTTTCCTTAATTTAGGGTGGACACATGGGAAGTGCCAAAAATTATTTCTATAAATTATTTAGACATATAAAAGTTAATCAACTTTTATATGTTGTTTTGTTATTTTCCAATAATTCATTTCCTCAACTTCCTGATTTTTCAAGTATTGTTGAAAATATCACACCCAGTGTTGTATCTATTACAGTTGTGGTTGAAGACGGTTTCGAACACCCAGTCCAAACATCAGYTTTACCTACTGGCTTTGAAGACTTTGAGTTTATGGGAGAAGGCTCGAGTCAAATTTTAAGAGATCAGCATGTGCATAACGGAACTGGTGTTGTGTTAACGGCAGATGGCTATATTGTAACGAATCAGCATATCGTCCAGGGCGGGGAAAGCTATAGAGTAACGTTAGCCAATGGTTTTCAATATGCAGCTGAATTAATTGGGTCAGATAGAGTCTCTGATTTAGCCGTTTTAAAAATCCAGGCTGAAAATTTACAAGCTGGGGTGTTTAACGAAAGTGAAGAAAGTATTAAAGCTGGGCAGTCCATTCTGGGCTTTGGCTCTCCATACTCTCTATCTGGTTCAGTTACTCAAGGTATCATCAGCTATGTAAACAGGCCTTTACCTATTATGGGAATTGATGCGCATTTTATCGTTTTTATTCAAACTAATTTATTAATCAACCCAGGTAATTCTGGCGGGCCAGTAGTTGATCATAACGGTGAAATCATAGGAATTAACTCCAGGCTATTATCTGATTCTGGCGGTTCATCTGGAGTGGCCTTCGCAATACCCGCAACAGTTGTAAAAAATATAACTGACCAACTAATTTGTAATGGTTATGCATCTCGTGGCTGGATAGGTGTTGCTGTTCGAAATGTTCCATCGTCAGCCGCTGTTGGTTTAGGTCTGGCTACCCCGAAAGGAGCCCTGGTAACAGCAATTACAGAGGGAAGCCCGGCTCAAGTTGCAGGGATACAAGTGAATGATGTCATAGTAGCAGTTAATCATAATGTCATAGATAATCGTTATGACTTAACCTATCGAATTGGTCTATTGAACTCAACAAACCGTACTCATTTGATCGTTATTCGTGACAGAAAATATCACTCAACAGTTGTTGTCCCTGATGAATTGGTTATAGAAGGTATTTGAATTAAGTGTTGCTCATTAAAAAGTTGGACTCATTCCTTGATGATAGAAAGCCCATTTATTTTTTAACCTCACAAGCAGAGTGATGTTTGATTAAGCCCTTTAGCATGTAGCAGAGATATTTCGAAGTGCAGAAAAAAGGGAAAACGAAGATCCTCTTCGTGAAATACTTTCAGTATCAATCATTAAAAACTGTATACTTAATTCATGAAATAAATGCAGCATTTTATACTGCGGCATTTTTTATTGATGTGAAAATAAGATACGTTTTACTCTCCCATACAATTGCCAGGCCGTCCTGAATAAAAAGAAAAATAAAAAATGATTACACTTTATCCTTATAGCAGTTTAGGTAAAGCAAACCACGGTTGGCTGAAATCCAGTCACCATTTTAGTTTTGCGAATTACTATAACCCGAAACGAATGGGCTTTGGTTCATTGCTTGTTGTTAATGACGACTGGGTTAAATCTGGCGCTGGGTTTCCTCCACATCCGCATAAAAATATGGAAATTATTAGTTATGTCCGTTCTGGTGCTATTACGCATGAAGATAATAAGGGCAATAGAGGCGTGACAAAAAACGGAGAAGTGCAGGTGATGAGCGCAGGTAAGGGCGTTGTGCATTCTGAATATAATCAAAGCAAAGAGCCACTGACTTTTTATCAGATATGGATTAAAACTAATAAGATGAATGTTAAGCCGCGTTGGGAAAGTAAAAAATTCCCCAACAAAGCGGTATCAGATGCATTGCCAATGCTGGTGTCAGGATATCCTGAGGATAAAAACAAAGCCTTGTTTATTCATCAAGAAGCTCGCATTTTCGGTGGTAAAATACGCAAAGGTTCGGTGATTGAACACACGCTAAGGCATCAGGCATATATTTTAGCTTCAGCGGGTCGGTTCGAAATTCGTGATGCTGATGGGAAAACCACTTTAAATAAAGGGGATGGTGCTGAAGTATCTAAAACCAAAACCCTTAGTATTAACGCACTAACAGATTGTGAAGTTGTATTGATTGATGCGAATACTTAATAATTATTTCAGTGGGTTTAAAATTTTAATCTTTCAAGTAGCCAAATAATTTTATAATTCACCAAAAATAATTTGGCATATCAAACTTGATATTAAGGAGTCATTGAATGACTAAGCTACTTAAGAAAATAATTTGTGTTCTAGTCTTAATGCCGATGGCAATGAATTCAGGATACGCACATCATTCTTTCGCCATGTTTGATGCGGATAACCCCATAGAGCTGGCAGGTACCATTGTAGAATGGCAATACAGTAACCCTCATACGTTCATTATCCTGAATGTAATTGGTGAAAATGGGGATGCCACAGAATGGACGCTAGAAGGTCGAAGTCCAAGTGCTATTTACCGCCTGGGATGGACGCCGGAAAGCCTGCAAGCCGGGGATAAAGTGATAATAAATGTAAACCCTTTGCATAGTGGTGAGGCTGGCGGCAGCTTTAGAGTAGTAAGCTGGGAAGATGGTACTCTGATTGATCCTAAGGTCGGTAGATAAAAATAAGGGTATTAGATATATGGAGCTGAACTTGAAATTACAATTTCCCTGTATGCAAAGCATATTGTCCAAATCGATATTTGTTTTTATGGCTGCAGTTATTGTTGCTGGCTGCTCACCTCAGGCATCAAGTGATCTGCCGATAACAGAGCAAGTAACAGATGCTGCCATGGATAATAGTGTGGCTTATCCGGATTGGCACGGTCAGTGGCATCGCGCGGCTGGCAGTTTGAATTGGCCCTCAGAAGGTTATGAGCAGGCTGGACCTCCTCCCCTAAACGATGAGTATATGGCTATATATGAAGGCTACACCGCCGCGCAGGAAGCTGGACTGCTTGCTGGTGACCCTACTGCGAGCTGTTTACCACAGGGAATGCCGCGCATAATGAAAATGGTTTATCCCATGGAAATAATTATTACACCTGAAATAACCTATATCTATGCAGAGTGGAACGCACAATTCCGACGTGTTTATACAGATGGCAGAAACTGGCCTGGTTATATCCTACCTGCATTTAACGGTTACTCTATTGGGGAATGGCATGACGAAGATGGTGATGGAATCTTTGATATGTTGGCAATAGAAACACGTGGGCTTAAAGGCCCTCGTGCTTTTGATTCAACGGCTGCTCCCTTGCACCCTAATGATCAAACGCTTGTGTTGGAAGAGCTTCGCCTCACCGATGATATGACCATGCAGAATACCATCACCACAATAGATGATGCCCTCACAGGCCCCTGGATAGTTAACCAGGTTTATGAGCGTCAACTCGAAGATATTATCTGGGCAGAATATGCCTGTGCAGAAAATAATCGGCACCTTAAATTAGGGGATGAATGGTATTTCATTAACGGGGACGGCACACTTGCCCCAACACGGGCTGGGCAACCTGGGCTTGTTCCTGATAACCAAAATTAGGAATCAGGGTCATAATCTGCATTTTCTAAAATGATTCCTACATCTCTCTATATAGAGAGATGTAGGGTTTTCCATTTCAAAGTTGTTTATTAAATTTTTTGGAAATTATTGCGATGCCATTTCATTATAATATGGCTCCAGACTAAGACTAAGCCAAGTTGGCGTGCTGCCGGTATTTTCCCAGCCAAGTTCTTCAAGTTTCAGCGCTTCAAGAACTTCATCAATAGGGACGCCACGTTGAGCTATGTCACGCATGCGTCGGTTCATTTCCTCAAAACGGTATTTGTAAGCTAATACATCTTCCCTATTCATGATTCGCCCATGCCCAGGAATCAAGGTATCAAAATCAATTTCGAGTAATGCATCAATTGTTTGTATCCATTCTATAGCAGTGCCGCCAGCAGAATAGTCAATAATTGGCATACCATCCATGACTAGGTCACCTGCATGCACAGTTCTCAGGTCTGGAAAATAAATAATACTGTCACCATCAGTATGTCCGCGTCCCACATGTAGCAGCCGTACTTCGACATCTCCGAGAAATATAGAGGCTTCTCGATCAAAGACGATATTGGGTTCACCTGCTTGCCCCTTATTCAAGAAATTAGATCGGGTGTTTTTATGAGCGACAATATCTAGGCCGGCTGATCGAAAAATGCTGTTACCTTGAGTATGGTCAGAATGATAGTGGGTATTGAGTACGTACATGATCGGTAAAGGTGAAATGGAACGTATCAAATCAAGAACATTATCAACTTGGTCATAGAATTTGTTGTCCACAAGAATCAGGCCTCTGTCGGTAACTCGTACTGCGATATCACCAGTTTCACGATTGGCTTCTTCAGGGGCTGGGCCGGTTTCACCTATAAAACAATCATCACGCATACAGAGGCTAAAAGGGCCGCGGATAAGATATAAGCCCTCCTTTACTCTTTCGATTTGCATGGGCCCCTCTGCAAGATCTTCCGGCACATACTGTAAAGATGGTTGAGAAAAAACTGTATTGCATAATAGTGCTATACATAAACTGATAAATAGTTTGGTTGTTATTCGGAGCATAATACGATTCCACTTCTATTATTCGAATGGTAATCGTAACAGGAAAGAAGTTATTGGAATATATCAAAGGGGCAGAGTAACGTGATTTTAGAAGGGAAGCGGTGACGTTTGTATAACCGATTGGATAATTTCATGAGTTGAATTATCAACTATAGCGAGTTAACTTGTCAGTATCGAAAATATTCATCAATCTCCGGATTGATGGGGTGGAGGGGGTGACATGCAAGTTCGACGATTTCTGGTTTTAATGTTATTTATTACGGAACTGATTCTGTCGGCTCCAACATGGGCTCAGCTTGCCATGCCCAATCATTTGGGTGTATCTATGGGGCATCTTCATTACATCGTGGAAGAACCAGAAACCGAAAAGTCATTCTGGCTTCGGCTTGGTGCCAGCGACATGGGGCTAGAGGGACGAGTGGGTGTAAGCTTCCCAGGGTTAATCATCCTGATTGCAGAAGGCGAGTCTGAAGGTGGGACTGAAGGTTCCGTGGTCAATCATGTTGCCTTCCGTGTGGAGTCTTTGGAGGAAATGGCACAGAGGGGGTTTGATCTGGAATATAACCAGGAGTTCCCAGGTATAGCTTCTGTGCATTCACCCAGTGGGGAGAGAGTGGAGCTATTTGATGACACACTTGCAACCAATATTGGATTTGATCTTGATCCTGGCCAGAAAAATCAGGTTGCAGAAAGGCACAATCTGCCCCTGATGTCAGAAATCGTCACTCACCACATGCATTTTTATTTGCCCTTGGGGCAGGCTGAGATTGCAAGGAATTGGTATGTCGAACATTTCGGTGCTACTCCTGGACAACGCTGGCGATACGCTGCAGCTGACTTGCCAGGTATGAATCTGAATTTCTCTGAGGTAGAAACCTCACAGGCGCCGACAGAGGGTCGCACTCTAAATCATATCGGTTTCGAGGTGGTGGGGCTGGAAGACTTTTGCGAACAGCTTAAATCAAGTGGGATAGAATTTGATACACCATACCGCAAACTGGACTCAGGCCTCGGTCTTGCATTTTTCACTGATCCTTGGGGGACCAGAATAGAGTTGACCGAAGGGCTGTAAAATTTTGGAAAACGCTAGGTTTATAAGGCAGACACGGTATTGGAAAGTTAACGTTCCAAATCTAAAAGTATCATCAATGATTGTATCTATATGGCCGTTGCCTTTTCCTAAGATACAAAGGCGCGCAGTCTAAAATACCGATAATTATTTACTGATATTAAACAACGCCCAAGATTAAATAAATTATAAACAGCAGCATGTGAATTTAAGAATCTTTGGGCTTGTAAAACAAACTTAAGGATTAAATACGGTTCAGTTAATGTCGATGTTGTATTCAATGAGGCAATCATTTCCTACTTGAAACTAATCTGAACCACCGTCAAAAAAGTTTCTAATATCTACTATCCTCAAAGTGGGCATATAAATACTTAGTACAAAATAAGCTAAGATCTACACAAGACCAATCGTGCGTTCAGGTAAAGCTTATCGAATGTTTATTGCAATGGTACCCAAATGCTTATTTGTTCTAACAATACTAATCCTCTAAATAACTAAAACTATCTTAATAACATCAATATGCCATTATTGAAAATATCTATATCACCAGTAGACTGAAATACCATGCGTAATTTTTTCACTGTTTCTTTTACATTACTCCTCGTTGCTGGTTGCAGCTCAAATCAAGTTAATTACAACGACTACAGTTGGTCGAAGTTAAATACTCCAAGGTTCACTGTTTTTTCTCAACTAGATGAACAAGACACTTTTGAATGGGCTCAAGATTTCGATATATTTATTACTGTTATACAACAGGTTATACAGGTAGACGAAAGTCGATTACCTCCCTTAGATATTGTTTTATTTAATAGTGAGAGAGACTTTGCTCCTTATCGTACAAGATCAGAATCAGGGGTAAATGAAAATGTTCTAGCATTTTTTTCTAATCAAGGAAGTTGGAGCATTATAGGAGTGCCAGCAAATATTAGGAGAGATGACGCTCAACGAGTCACATATCATGAAGCGGTTCATTGGTACTCTAGTTCTTTGATTTCGCTTTATCCGCTTTGGTTTGCTGAGGGAATAGCTGAGGTATTCTCAACATTAGAAATTGATGGCAACACAGTTAAATGGGGAACTGGAATCCCCCGGCATGTGGCATATTTACGTTTCATTGAAGGGCTTCAGCCCCTTGAAACATTCTTTAATGTATCAGCTGAAAATGCTTTAAATATAGTAGACACTTACTATCCGCAGTCATGGTTTTTGGTCCATTATCTTTTATTTGGTGATAATCAGCTGAGCCCTGATGCCTTAAATAATTTATTAACAGAAATTCAAACTACTGGATTAAATGCTGCAGTCGAAAATGCATTGGGTATGGATATTCAATCTATGGACGTTGAGCTTCAAGATTACCTAGATAATGGAACTTACAGAGTAGCTCAAGCAACCCTAGAAAGATCAGACTTTACTTCAAATATTGGACCTTCAACAGATGCAGAATTGGAACTTGTCTTGGCTAAATTAGCATTAAGTGGTAGTAACACTGAACGAGCCCATGCACATGCGACAATTCTAGCTAGTTTGGCCCCAAATGAAGTAAGCACATACGATATTATCGCTTTTATAGCCGCAGTTATGGATGATAAACCAACTTTAGAAGTCGCTCTCAATAATGCTCTAGCATTAAATTCTGTAGATTCTAAAACGTATCAAATACAAGCCGAATTTATTTTTGAAGAGAACTTTAACGAGTCTGATAATTACTTAGATGAAGATGCTGCTCGCCAAATAGTTGATTTATATTCAAAATCAATCACCCTATTGCCATATGAACTAGACAATTATAAAAATTTAATTCGTATTTTATCCCAAGTTGAAAACACCAGCGTTTTAGATCAACAAATTATAGAGATAGGTTCAGTCATTTTTCCAAATGAAGGTATTTTTGTTTTGGGAAGAGCAATCATTGAGCACTCGAAAGGCAATAATGAGTCAGCTTTAGATTTACTCAATCAAGCGATAAGTGAAATTTATAAAACAGATAGTAGTGATAGAAACCTTAGAAGGTATTTGCTGAGTGTGTGGTGAATACTGGGAAGTTCAGTGTCTTATATTAAGGTAAATCAATCAAACAGAAATAAAAGGGGTCGGAGTAACTTGATCAAAATATAATTCAAACGAATTACGACTCTGACACCTATTTCCCATTTTTTATTTGGTGGAGGCGGGGGGATTTGAATCTCTTTTATTCATAGTAATATCAATAAGTTAATACACTGAAGTGTTTTTTTAAAAAAAATCAGATGCTGTAAAGGCCTATAGAATTAGTATGTTTGATGATAATGAGAAGGTCAAATCTGTTGTCGACAATTTCGTTCATAGACGGATTGCCTATTCGTATGTTTCCTTGTGATATATATGCAGCAAGTTCTGTTGTCTAAAAAATAATTATGTTTCTAGGTGTTGAGTATCTCTAATTATTTATATTAAAATCAATGGGTTGTGGTGTTTTTGGTTGGGTGATGTGATGGGCGCTTATATGGCGAAGGTATATCAGGAGACAAGTAAGAGTAAAAAATATACTATCTTAGTTAAATGTATTCACTATTGAGAGTGATGCTATAAACAGGTTGGATTCTAGATTTACGTTGTGATGTTATGGAAAACCATAAAGATTTAATGCCAATTAATCCCTCTATTGTTTCTTGGGCAAGGAACCAGTCTGGATATTCCCTAGAAGTAGCAAAAGAGCATTTTAAAAAAATTGATGAATGGGAAAGTGGTGAGTCGCTTCCTAGCTATCCTCAACTTGAATCAATGTCTGATAGATTCAAAATTCCTATTGCTGTTTTTTTCTTCCCTGACCCTCCAAATATCCCAAATATTGAAGAAACTTTTAGAACTATATCTCATGATGATTTTGAGAAAATCCCAAGTAAAGTGAGATTGCTACTCAGGAAAGCTAGGTCGATGCAAATAAGCTTATCTGAACTTAATGATGGGAAAAATCCACAAGATCAGCTGTTGGTTAGAGACTTGAAGTTTGGAGTCAAAACGTCAATAGAGAATATAGCTAGTGGTTTACGAAAATATTTAGGGGTTTCAGTAGAAGAACAAACTAAATGGAAAACCGCTGATATAGCATTAGAAAAATGGAGATCGGTACTTAATGAGTATGGGGTAGCGACATTTAAAGATGCTTTCAAAGAAGATAATTATTTTGGATTTAGCTTGTATGATGATGAATTTCCAATAATTTATGTGAATAATTCATCAGCAAAAACAAGGCAGATATTTACTGTTTTTCATGAAGTAGCTCACTTAATCTTTAATACAAGTGGCATTGATGTTTTAGATTCTCAATATGTAGATAAGCTTACAAATAATAGTAAAAAAATAGAAATTATTTGTAATAGATTTGCAGGGGAGTTTTTAGTACCAGATAAGATATTAAATGAAGAATTAGAGAATATTGAAATCACTAAAGAATCAGCTGAATTTTTGGCTGATAAATTTTCTGTTAGTAGAGAAGTAATCTTTAGAAAATTCCTTGATAAAAATTACATTACCCAGATTGAATATAGTAGTGCTGTTGAACTATGGAATGGCCAAATTAAAAGGGGGGCTGGAAAAGGTGGAGATTACTATAATACCCAAATTTCATATTTAGGAATGAATTATTTGTCATTAGCATTCGAGAAATACTATCAAAATAGGTTTAATAAAAATCAACTTGCAGAATATTTGAATGTTAAACCTAAAAATATAGAAGGGATTGAGGAACGGTTTCTAAGGAAAGGATTGTCCAGTGATATACGTATTTGATACTTCAGCATTTGTGGTTTTATTTAAAACATTTTATAGAGGTAATTTTCCTACATTATGGGAGAAATTTGATCTGTTAATTGCTGAAGGAAAGATATTATCTACCCGTGAAGTTAAAAGAGAAATTAATGATCAAGATGACAGCCTTTCTGAATGGGCCAAAGATAATTCATATATTTTTACAACTCCAAGTGCAGGCGAAGCCGGAGTTGTAGCGAATATATATTCAAGGCCTCATTTTCAAGCGAATATTGAACAAAAGAAAATATTAAAAGGAGGGCTGAATGCAGACCCCTTTGTTATTGCAAAAGCATCAGTGTCAGGTGGTGCTGTTGTGACATTAGAAAAATTTAAAAGAAATGCTGCAAAAATTCCTAATATTTGTAAGGATCTGGAAATTGATTGTATGAATCTAGAAGATTTTATGAATTCAGAAGGTTGGAAATTCTAATATATAAGTTTTATCTATCTTCTATCCATCGGCCATAAACCTTTCTTATCATTCCCCAATCTTTATGACCCATCTGTTGGGCTACCCATAAGGGATTCTTTCCGGATGATAGTAAAATGGAAGCATAAGTATGTCTCGTTTGATAAGGGTTTCTATATTTTAGTCCTGCTTTTTCCAGAGCAGGAGTTCAAACTCTTTTTCTGACTGGCTGATCATTTCTCCAGCTTTCACCTGTTTTTTTATAAATCAAGGGGTCAGGTAACTTGATTTCAAAAGATGCCTTAATGTAAACAAAAAAGAGCCTTTCGGCTCTTTTTTTAATTGGTGGAGACGGCGGGAATTGAACCCGCGTCCGTCAGTACTCTACCTTCGGCTCTACATGCATAGCATCGTTTATTGAGTTAACTTCTCACGACCCAACGTGCAGGGTGTTCGAAGCGAGCTTGAAACTTTCTAGCCCTTAGGAGTCAAGCACTCCGCCGTGGCGATCCTGTTCTATATGACGATTGCTAAACACTGGTTTACAGGCATCCCTGTGGCAATCGCTAGCTGCTATATTAAGCTGCTAGAGCGTAGTTTTCGTCGTTGGCAACTATAGTAGTTGCATAGATTTATTTACGAGAGTCTATACCCTCTCGACATGCACCTTGGGTTTTATAACCGGCGTCGAATCCAGAGCGCCCCCAATGTGTTTCTTACTTAAAATTTACTACCCGCACATTCTACCATAGTTTGTATTGGGCGCCTCGAGCTGGCTTATTTAGATTTCTACCGCTACTTTATAAGTAGGGTCTTCAATAATATTGATATCAATAATCTTTTCAGCATCCTTAAGCAGCTTAAGGCAATCCGAGCTTAGATGTCGCAGGTGTAACTGCTTGCCAGCGCGGGAATATCTTTCTGTAATCTTATTCAGGGCTTCTATGCCAGACATATCCGCAACACGACTTTCCCTGAAATCGATAATGACGTTATTCGGATCATTCTGCACATCAAATTTTTCAGCAAAGGCCTGGGTCGAACCAAAAAACAAGGGGCCGTATATTTCGTAATGTTTGGTGCCATCTTCATCAGTGTATTTGCGAGCACGAATGCGTTTAGCATTTTCCCAGGCATACATCAGGGCTGAGAGAATGACGCCAATTAGCACGGCTAGCGCGAGGTTATGAAACAACACAGTAATGGCTGCTACTAAAATTCCAACGATGTTATCTCGGGCTGGCATTTTACCGAGTGCTTTAATGCTGGCCCATTCAAAGGTGCCAATGGCAACCATAATCATTAAGCCGGCGAGGGCGGCTATCGGCATTTTTTCAATATAGCTGGCGCCAAACATAATGAAGACCAGCAGCATGCATGCAGCAACAATACCTGATAGTCGTGTACGGGCACCGGAAGAGATATTTATCAAGCTTTGTCCAATCATGGCGCAGCCACCCATGCCGGAAAAGAAACCTGTGACACAATTAGCAAGGCCTTGAGCAACGGCTTCTTTGTTGCTCTTGCCGCGTGTTTCTGTGATTTCATCTATCAGGTTCAGTGTCAGTAAGCTTTCGATGAGTCCTACGCCGGCCACGATAAAAGCATAAGGCAGGATGATCATAAAAGTTTCCCAAGTGAAGGGAATCTCTGGGATATGGAAGGGCGGGAAGCCACCCTGAATTGAGCTGATATCGCCGACACTTTTTGTATCTATACCCAGGGCAAAGACGATGGCAACCACCACCAGTATTGCAGCTAATGGCGCGGGTATAGCTTTGGTGAATTTAGGTAGTTTCCAGATAATTAACATGGTGATTAAAACTAAAATGAGCATGGTGTATAACTCGTTGCCAGCCATCCATGTGTCATTACTTTTGAAGGAATCCAGTTGAGACATGAAAATAACGATGGCCAGCCCATTTACAAAACCAAACATGACAGGGTGCGGAACCAGACGAATAAATTTTCCTAATTTCAAAAAGCCGGCACTCATCTGCATTAATCCAGCGAGCACAACCGTTGCAAAAATATATTCCACACCATGGCTTTGTGCGAGGCTGACAATAACCACAGCAATGGCACCAGTAGCACCGGAAATCATGCCTGGACGACCACCGAATACAGCTGTGATCAGGCCGACAGTAAATGCAGCGTAAAGCCCGGTAAGTGGGGAGAGTCCGGCAATTAAGGCAAAAGCTATAGCTTCAGGAACTAATGCCAGGGCAACGGTTAAGCCTGACAAAACCTCATTAGTGATGTTGACCCCTTTAGTTAAATCAAAGAGGTTGAATACTTGTTTCATAATTTTTTCCAACAAAAATATACTGAAACCAATGCGAAAATTGGCCTCAATCGGTGTGGGTATTAATTAATAGTCAGTACAGTCGTGTTGGAGGGGGAACTTAAAGCGATTTTCAAGCTGGCTCTTTCAGGCGTACTATTAGTTAGTCGTACTTAATCAGTCGTACTATAACTCAGCAAAACTGATTGGCGATTGTAACATAGACTTGCATTTTTAACTTCGATTTGAATGACTCATGACGCGGCGTTTATCGAGATTCCATTCACGTTCTTTTTCTACAGCTCGCTTGTCATATTCATGTTTACCTTTGGCCAGCGCAATCTGGCATTTGACCAGGTGGCCTTTCCAGTACATTTTGCTGCATACGCAGGTGTAGCCTTTTTGATTGATGTTGGAGAATATTTTTGCCAATTCCTTGTGGTGTAAAAGTAATTTTCGTGTGCGGGTTGGGTCGGCGATGATATGGGTGCTGGCGGTAGGCATTGGAACGATCTGTGCGCCCAGCAGCCAGGCTTCACCGTTTTTAATAATGACGTGAGAATCGACTAGCTGTATTTTTTTCTCACGTAGACTTTTCACTTCCCAACCTGTAAGCGCAATTCCTGCTTCAAGGAAGTCACTAAGGAAATAATCGTGTCTAGCTTTTTTGTTAACGACAATTGTTGAATCATCGTGTTTTCGTTTCTTGGCCATGGCGCGCATTATAAGGGCAGGCGGGGTTAAAACCTATTTATTCAGCGGTTTTCTGGTAAACTTCGGCCACAATAAAAACAGCCAAATTACGTATTTAAGAGAGTTAAGATGTCGGAACGTAGAGGGCAATTCAGCTCAAGACTCGGATTTATTCTTGCTGCAGCGGGCTCGGCTGTAGGAATTGGTAATTTGGTCGCTTTCCCCGTCGTTGCCACAAAAAATGGTGGCGGGGCCTTCCTGGTGATTTATATCGCGTTTGTTGCATTAATCTGTTTTCCGGTGATGGTGGCAGAAATTGCTATGGGGCGCGCTGCCAAAAAAAATCCAGTCGGTGCTTTTTACGCCTTGTCTGGGGAGAGCAAATTCTGGGGGCGTTTAGGTGGCCTGGCGATCCTTACGCCATTTATGATTGCGGTGTTTTATTCAGTTATCACCATCTGGATCATGATGTATATGGTGCAGTCGGCTATCGGAAATCTTGATCAACTGGCTGAACCAGCTGCCTTTGGTGAAATTGTTGCTTCACCCAACTTATTTATTTATTTGGTTTTGACGATGGCTCTGGTGTTTTTGATTCTGGCAGGCGGGGTAAAAGGCGGCATTGAAAAAGCGGCAAAAATATTAATGCCAACTTTGATGCTTATGTTGATTGCACTCGTATTATTTGTCTTAACGCTGGATAACGCCGTTGCGGGCTTAAGATATTATCTGATTCCTGACTTTAGTAAAATTGATAGCACTGTACTGCGCAGTGCTCTAAACCATGCATTCTTTTCTCTGTCTTTAGGTATGGGCANTTTAATTACTTATGGCTCTTATTTTAATCGTGAAGAAAAAATTGTGAGTGCTACGCGTCTGGTTGCGGTTATGGATACCTCTGTTGCCTTCATTGCCGGATTATTAATATTGCCAGCAATATTCGCAATGAATCCAGATGTTGATGTACAGACATTATCAGAGAGTAGTGTGAGTCTGATATTTTCCTATCTACCACAACTATTCTTAGAAATGGAGACGCTATTGGGTTATTTCGGGGCAAGCTTTGTCGCAACATTCTTTTTTGTGTTGGTATTTTTTGCCGCAATGACGTCATTGGTTTCTATTTCAGAAATACCGATTGCCTGGATGGTTGATGAGAAAAATTATTCCCGGCGCAAGGCAATTGCAATCATGGCAATAGTAGCCGGTGTATTTATTGCATTGGCAAGCATGTCGTTGGGCATGGTAGATGGGCTGTCTTCTATGGTGACATATGGTGGTAAAAATAAATCATTTTTTGATGTTATTTATGATCTTTTCTACGATACGGTATTACCATTTATAGGGTTTCTTGTTTGCATATTTTGTTCTTATCGTTGGAAGCGTAGTGACTTTATTAATGAGATTGGTAAAGGTGATGAAAGTTTTTCGTCTTCTTTATTGGCTTCGTATGTCACTTTGTCGCTAGGAACATTTATCCCGCTGATTCTGTTGTTGGTGTTTGCCAATAATGTTGCTCAGATTTATTTCGGTTTTAACTTATTCGGTTTTTAGCAAAACACATGACGGTCATTCAACAAAACGCATTATTACCTTATTCAGCTCAAGCTATGTTTGATCTGGTCAATGATATTGAGTCGTATCCGAAATTTATGGATGGTTGCCTTAATGCTGAAGTACTCAGTAAAACGGATACTGAAGTGTTCGCACGCTTGGATTTAGGTAAAGCCGGTTTTAAATATTCATTTACGACAAAAAATATTTTAAATCCGCCTGAAACCATGATGATGGAATTAATCGATGGTCCTTTCAAACACTTTGATGCCTGTTGGACTTTTAATGCTTTAACAGAAGATGCCTGCAAGGCCAGCTTGGATATGCATTTTGAATTTAAATCAGGCCTGCTGGATATGGCGTTGAAAAATATTTTTAATGCTTCCTGTAAGAATCTGGTCAATGCCGTTTGTAAGCGCGCGGACAAGCTTTATGGATGATACGGATAAGAGTGACGACTTTTCTGCTTCTGCTGCATCGATAGAAGTGGAAGTTGCTTACGCGCTACCTGAGAAACAGACGCTTATTTCTCTTTCTGTTAAACAAGGCACTACAGCTTTAGCCGCCGTGTTAGCTTCTGGTCTGACATCCAGGTATCCCGCAATAAAACTTAATGACGTCAACATGGGAATATTTTCCAAGCCCCTAGATGGCAAGCATTTGCCTTTACCTGAAGACTATATTTTAGAACATAAGGATAGGGTAGAAATCTACCGGCCTTTATTGATAGATCCCAAACAAGCAAGACTGCAAAGAGCACAAAGAAAGGAAACAGCCAAAAAAGTTCGCGCAGAAAAGGCTAAAGAAGCTAAAACAGGGCTTAATAAAAAGAAGCGCTCTACTGAGCCGTAGTAATTTCACCAAACTGGTCATTTTCCGGAGTTTGTTCAAAGTCCCCATCAAAACGTGTCATAAAACCATTGTCATCAAAGTAAATACTGATTCTTTCCTGAACGCGCTCACCACCTCCAGGCTGAAAGCTGTATATGTAATCCCAGCGGTCCTGATCGAAGGTGTCTTGGATTAATGGCGTGCCCAAAATGAAATTCACCTGGCGTTTGGTCAAACCGGGTCGTAACTGATCAACCTGATCCTGGCTGATGAGATTGCCTTGAGGAATATCCAGACGATAGACACCAGGAAAGCTTAGCGGGGAATTACTGCATGCGCTAAGCATTAAAATTGTAATTATGAGGAACAGCTTATTCAACCGACTTAACCTTTCTTAACTTTACTTCGTTCTGTGGACAGGCATAATACCGAAAACAAAGTTGATGTTATAGATGCATCGCTTAATGAACGATGAATTTAGCGATAATAAAGACAATAAAAGCAATTTGAAGGTGTAAATTAATGCCAGGAGAAAATCAGGAACTTCGCAATGCTGGGCTTAAAGTCACATTGCCACGTGTGAAAATTATGCAGATTTTAGAGGCTTCTGAGTCTCGGCATATGAGCGCTGAAGATGTCTATAAAGCCTTACGCGATGCTGATGAAGATGTAGGCTTAGCGACGGTCTACAGGGTTCTCACTCAGTTTGAAGCGGCCGGGCTCGTGATGCGCCATCATTTTGAAGGTGGACATTCTGTGTTTGAAATGATGACAGAAGATCATCATGACCACATCGTGTGTACCAAATGCGGCAAAGTTGAAGAGTTTTATGATGAGATAATTGAGACTCAGCAAAAGAAACAGGCGTCATCGAAGGGGTATACCATTAGTGATCACTCACTCTATATCTACGGCCTCTGCAAAGACTGTCAGTAAATTGCTACTGCGCTCGGTGATGCTTTGTTAAAAGCACTATTTCATTCAGTCACTTACTAATCGTAAGCGCCTTCATGAAATAGCGCTTTTGCCTCGCCTGACCTTCGCTCGTTACGCAATTATTAACGTTATCTCATTGATTTTTTTAGCTGGAAATTCACTTTGCTTAGTCACTTCTTGCTTGCTATGGGGCAAGTCGTGGTTTCCAGTAGCCTGGCTTTCTTGAGTGGTGCGCTAGTGCAACGATTATAATCACCTGGTGCAGATCAATGGTTATGATTGAGAAGGGAAATCTATGCAAGATAAGTTTTTTTGCACCAAGCTTAGCTGCTTCGCCTTGTACTGGCATCAGAGGAGGGTTTGGTTCTTCCAGTAGCTTAACGGCATGCTCAAAAGAGAGTATCAATCGGCTTCCTAAGCCTCTCTGTTCTTTCTCATACCATTCGGCGGCTTCTTCAAGCTCTTGAGCAGCATCCTTGCTGACCTTAATTTTCATTATCAGTTTTCTAGTCTAGCCCGTGCTCGTGCCAGAACTTCACTTACGTCTAATAAGTGAGCATCGCCTTTTTCGATTTCATTGATTCTTCTGCATACTTCAATGTCCCAAGCTTGGGCTACTTCAGTCTCATTGGGGCCATCTAAACTTGCAACTAAATCACTTGCCAGTTTAGCTCGTTCCTGCTCTGGAAGTGTCATTGCAGCATCACGTAATGTCTCTAGTTCAGCCGTATTCATATTAGCCTCCAGTTTTGGTGCGTTGTTCAGAATAACCCATAACAAGGCAATTAACTATTCAGTAAAACTGAAAAGATTAGATTAGTTTTTGCAGGTAACAGCTACGACGCCAYMRYKTCKSYRRSMKRMKCCRWGRASYYKKCGWTKKCKSSAWYMSCRYSSMSSWWKYGRSCRRYSTMGWKARCKWTTTCTTCACCGCTGAGCTCACTCACTTGSGTACTTATCGAGTTTTTACCGGCTAGCTTGCTGACATAGAGATGTCGATGTCCCTGGCTGGCAACCTGGGCTTGATGAGTAACGCATAAGACCTGACCTTTATCACCAAGCTGCCTGAGGAGTTCGCCAACCGACAAGGCAACGCTGCCGCCAATACCGGCATCGACTTCATCGAAGATCAATGAGGGTATTGCCGAGGTCTGGGCAGTGACAACTTGTATAGCCAGGCTGATTCGAGAAAGTTCTCCGCCAGAGGCAATCTTAATTAAGGGCTTCGGACTTTGGCCTGGGTTAGTGCTGACTAAAAATTCGATTTTTTCATTACCTTTGGCGCTAGGCGTGTTGGCTTTATCATCGTTTAAGGCAACGCTGAAACTGGCTGAGTCCATATCCAGTTTTTTCAGTTGCGCATTGATTGCTTTGGCTAACTTAAGGGCGCCACTACCGCGCTTCTTACTGAGCTCATTGGCAAGGGTTCGGTAGGCGGCATCTGCTTCTTTTAGTGCTTGCTTGAGTTTTTCAATTTGCTCATCAGCTGAGCTTGCTGACCCCATTTCATCTTGCAGTTGTTGATGGAATGCAGGCAGTTCATTCGGTTTAATCTTGTGTTTGCGAGCCAGTTGGTGAATAGCAGTTAAACGTTCATCCAGCTCTAGCAGGCGGGCTGGGTTCATCTCCAGACTATCCGCAGCCTGACTTAATTCCCCACTGGCTTCTTCTACTTGGATTAACGCTGTGCTCAGAAGCTCAAAAGCCGTTTCCATTGCAGGGCTACGRTAGGGCATGTCTTCCAATAGCGCCCGGGCCTGGCCCAAGGTAGCCTGAATATTTTGCTCATCATTATCTCTACACAAATCAATGGCTGACTGTAGGGAGCTCAGTATGCTCTCGGCATGATTAAGCTGCTGGTGCTCATCTTCCAATGTAGGATATTCATCAGCAATAAGATTCAAGTCATTCAGTTCTTTTAGCTGGTAATGTTGTAATTCAAATCGAGCATTGTGTTCTTCAGCCTGATTCTCCAAGGTTTCAAGTGTCTTGTGCAGTTGTAACCAGGCTTGTGCTGCATCGGCAACATTGCGGGCAAGGTCACCAGTGCCACAATAATCATCCAGTAAGCGTTGGTGCGTGCTGGTTTTTAACAATGATTGGTGTTCATGCTGGCTATGGATATCAATCAACATTTCACCGAGTTGTTTTAACTCATTAAGGGTAACTGGGCTGCCATTAATATAAGCCTTGGAGCGCCCTTCGGCGGTGACTACTCTGCGTAAAATACACTCATCATCGGCGGCATGATTGGAAGCATAGTCCTGTTCTTTAAGCCAATGTTGAGCGTGTTTATTGGTTTTAATATCGAAGCTGGCACAAATTTCTGTTTTATCCTGGCCCGGTTGGATGACGTCTTTATCCGCACGGTCTCCTAAAGTCAGAGCCAAGGCGTCTAACATAATGGATTTTCCAGCCCCGGTTTCCCCGGTAATAACCGTCATTCCCGACTTTAGTTCGAGGTCGAGTTTTTCAACGATGGCGTAATTGTTGATAGTGAGCTGGCTGAGCATAAGCTTCCTAAATAGTCTTCTCGAATTGTAGTACATATTCGGATTCGCTTTCGATGCTTATTTTTCTTTGCTGGTCTCTTGAAAGCATCAAGCTCGACCCCATATAGCGTTTATTCAATTTGTATCACAACTAAAAAGTGTTATTCGGAGAAAAGCATGGCTGACGAGGAAACTTCCAAAAAAAAGGCAGATAGTCAGGAGTCTGATGGAAACAATGACTCTGTAGAGGAAGTGAATACCTCAGATGCTGATGGCGAACAAGGCGCTGCTTTAGATACAGAGCTGCAAGCAGCTATCGACGAAGCCGTAAGCTTGGCCTTGGCTGAGCAACGGGATTCCGTGTTGAGGGCTCATGCCGAAGTTCAAAATATGCAACGTCGCTGTGCAGCTGATGTTGAAAAGGCGCATAAATATGCCTTGGAAAAATTCAGTATCGAGTTATTAAGCGTGATGGACAACATGGAGCGTGCCCTACAAGCGGTGGCTGACCCTGAAGAAGAAAGTGTAAAAGGGCTTTGTGAAGGAATTGAACTCACAAGTAAGGAATTTCTGGCTGTTCTCAGCAAGTTTGCAATTGAACAGATTGATCCACAAGGAGAACCCTTCGACCCACAGGATCATCAAGCAATATCAATGGTGGAAAACTTGGATGTTGAGCCAAATACAGTCATTACTGTTGTACAGAAAGGCTATAGTTTGAATGGAAGAGTTATCCGGCCGGCAATGGTGATGGTTTCAAAATAGTTCTTATGCTTTATGTAAATTGTGCTGTGTCGCTATTTTGCTCGGCCCTGCTTTCGCTGGTTACATCTTGAGGAAGATCAAAAAGAACAAAGAACATTGTAAAACAGTCCTTGAAAAATAAAGGAAAGGGCCAATATATAGAGGCATAGATATAAAGGTGCAATAACTGTTTTATTCGCTGGAATAACCAGAATGCACGAATGAATTAACTGGAGAGAGTAGATTATGGGCAAAATTATAGGTATAGACTTAGGTACTACCAATTCCTGCGTGGCAGTAATGGAAGGTGGCAAGGCCAAAGTTCTTGAGAATGCCGAGGGTGATCGAACCACTCCGTCTATTATTGCTTATACAGACGATGGCGAGACTCTTGTTGGCCAGCCAGCTAAGCGTCAGGCTGTCACCAATCCGAGCAACACCTTGTTTGCAATCAAACGTTTGATCGGCCGTAAATTTAAAGATGATGTTGTTCAGAAAGACATCAAAATGGTGCCTTATAAAATTGTAGCCGCTGATAATGGCGACGCTTGGGTTGAAGTACGTGGAGAGAAAATGGCACCGCCACAGATTTCCGCGCAAGTCTTAATGAAAATGAAAAAGACAGCCGAAGATTATCTGGGCGAAACAGTGACAGAAGCAGTGGTCACCGTCCCCGCATATTTCAACGACTCACAACGCCAGGCAACTAAAGATGCCGGTAAGATCGCGGGTCTTGATGTTAAGCGTATTATCAATGAGCCAACGGCGGCTGCGCTTGCCTATGGCATGGACAAGAAAAGTGGCGATTCAACTATTGCTGTTTATGACTTGGGCGGCGGTACTTTTGACATTTCAATTATTGAAATTGCTGAGACTGACGGTGAGCATTCTTTCGAAGTGCTTTCGACTAATGGTGATACATTCCTCGGTGGTGAAGACTTCGATCTGCGATTGATTGAGTTCCTGGCCGGTGAGTTCAAGAAAGACAGTGGCATGGATTTACACAATGATCCATTGGCCTTGCAGCGCCTTAAAGAAGCCGCTGAGAAAGCTAAAATTGAATTGTCTTCGGCACAATCGACTGAAGTGAATCTACCTTATATTACCGCTGATGCTAGTGGTCCTAAGCATTTGGTTGTAAAACTGACTCGGGCTAAATTGGAGTCACTGGTAGAAGATCTCGTTGAGCGTACTATCGCTCCTTTAAAAATCGCTTTGAAAGATGCCGACCTGTCACCCTCTGAAATTGATGATGTAATCCTGGTTGGTGGTCAAACTCGTATGCCGCTGGTACAGGAAAAAGTTAATGAGTTTTTCGGTAAAGAAGTAAGACATGATGTTAACCCTGATGAAGCTGTAGCAATGGGTGCGTCAATTCAGGCGGCTGTACTGGCTGGAGAGGTTACGGATGTCTTGTTGCTGGATGTAACGCCTCTATCTTTGGGTATTGAAACACTCGGTGGTGTAGCTACTCCATTGATTGATAAAAATACGACTATCCCTGTGAGTAAGAAACAGACTTTCTCGACGGCTGAGGATAACCAAAATGCAGTGACTATTCATGTTGTACAAGGTGAGCGTAAACAAGCGACTCAAAATAAGTCATTAGGTCGCTTTGATCTTTCAGATATTCCGCCGTCACCTCGTGGTATGCCACAAATTGAAGTCAGTTTTGACTTGAATGCTGACGGTATTTTGAATGTCTCGGCTAAAGATGTAGCAACTGGAAAAGAGCAATCCATTGTGATTAAAGCGTCCAGCGGCTTATCGGATGAAGAGATTGATAAAATGGTGAATGATGCCGAATCTCATGCTGAAGAAGATAAGAAATTTGAAGCGCTTATTACGGCCAGGAACACAGCAGATGGTCTGGTGCATGCAACTCAGAAAACGCTGACTGAAGCTGAAGATAAAGTTGAAGCGGATGAGAAAGAGAAAATTGAAACAGCAATTACTGCTCTGGAAGAAGTGCTTAAAGGTGATGATCTGGAAGCAATAGAAGCCAAGACCAAAGAGCTTACTGAAGCATCCAGTGATCTGGCACAACGCATGTATGCCGAAGCGCAAGCTGCAGGCGAAGCAGCCAATGCTGACGCCGGTGAAGAAAGTAGTAGTTCTGATGATGAGGCAGTGGATGCTGAATTCGAAGAAGTTAAAGAAGAAGTTAAAGAAGACGAAAAATAAGCACTTAAGCTTATAAAAGTAAGTGATAGAGGTATCAGAGTATCTTACTCTGATACCTATCCTAAAGATTTTTGAAAGCTAACGTGGGTTGTATTTACCTACGTTAGTTTTTTCGGTTTTAGAGCAGGGGCTATGAGCAAAAGAGATTATTACGAAGTTCTCGGTGTTGAAAAAGGTGCCTCAGGTCAGGAACTTAAAAAGGCCTATCGACGTGTAGCCATGAAACACCATCCGGATCGCAATCCGGATAATGACAAAGCCGAAGCTCGATTTAAAGAAGCTAATGAAGCTTACGAAGTGCTTTCAGACAGTGAAAAGCGTGCTGCTTATGACCAGTTTGGTCATGACGGGGTAAACCCTCAAGGAATGGGGGGCGGAGGTGCTCAGGGCTTTGGCGATATTTTCGGCGATATCTTTGGTGATATCTTTGGCGGAGGCGGCGGGGGTTCTCGTTCGCATGTTCAACGTGGCGCTGATTTAAGTTATACCCTCGACTTAAACCTGGAAGATGCAGTCAAAGGCTCCAATGTCAAAATTCGTATTCCCACCAGTATCTCTTGTAAAACCTGTGATGGTAGTGGTGCTAAATCAGGAACCACGCCAGAAGACTGTGCCACTTGTGGTGGCGTCGGTCAGGTCAGAATGCGACAAGGACCGTTTTCAGTTCAGCAAACCTGTCCACGTTGTCAGGGTGCCGGTAAAACAATAAAAGATCCTTGTCACAGTTGTCATGGCCGTGGTGCCGTACAAGAAAATAAAACCCTTTCAGTTAAAGTGCCTGCCGGCGTTGATACCGGTGATCGAATTCGTCTGTCCGGTGAAGGTGAAGCAGGTTTGCATGGTGGCCCAGCGGGCGACTTGTTTGTGCAAATGAATGTAAAAGCACATCAAATTTTTGAAAGAGATGGGCGTGATTTATATTGTGAAATCCCCATTAGCTTTACTGATGCTGCGCTTGGTGGTGAGTTGGAAGTTCCCACCCTAGAAGGTAAAGTTAAATTAAAAATCCCTTCAGAAACCCAAACCGGAAAATTATTTCGACTGCGCGGTAAAGGTGTAACGCCTGTCCGTGGCGGTGCCAAAGGCGATTTACTCTGCCGAGTTGCGATGGAAACTCCAATTCATCTGACTAAGCGCCAAAAAGAACTGCTGCATGAATTCGAAGAAATTCAAAAGAGCCAGGGAGACAGGCAGTCGCCTAAAAAGACTTCATGGTTCGACGGAGTTAAGAAATTCGTCGATGCTCTCAAAACCTGAGCTACTGCGCTCGGTCATGCTTCGTTAAATAAGCTATTTCGTTCAGTCACTTACTAAAAGTAAGCTCCTTCAAGAAACAACTTATTTGCCTCGCCTGACCTTCGCTCGTTACGCTCAGGGAAGCTGAACTATTGCGCTTGCTAGTACTTCGTTAAAAGTAAAAATAAGTTCAGTTACATACTACCCGTATGCTCCTTCACTGATTTTTACTTTTGCCTCGTTCTAGCTTCGCTCATGACGTTCAGGAAATCTGAAGTATTAAGCATCGGCGATGCTTCGTTAAATAAGCTATTTCGTTCAGTGACTTACTAAAAGTAAGCTCCTTCAAGAAACAACTTATTTGCCTCGCCTGACCTTCGCTCGTTACGCTCAGGGAAACTTTGCGTTTGCCGACGGTGTCAGAGTAATTTGAGGTAATTAAGTAAAGGTAAGGCTAGCTTTGCAGGTATTTATAGAGCTTAGGCTGATGGTCTTAATATTACTCTGACACCCTTAGTAATAACTTGTTCTTCCTTGTTTTTAACCAAAAAGATTAATAAGGTATACCTTCTAATAATGATTATGAGGTCGAAGACCTGATTAACATGCTGTTAGGAGCAAAGAATTCTCATGATGTTTATGCTTACTCCACCACAGACCCATTACGATGGAGGTTTGGGAATAACTGCTACTAATTTTTATAATGCAGGAAAGCTTCTTAAAGAAAATGAAAAGTCTTTATTGGATGGGACATTGCCTTTAGGTTTTTTACTACGCCATGCAATTGAATTATTCCTCAAATCTTTTATTTATATATTACATAAAAAATACGATATTTCATTTAGTTGTGGTTACTCTTTAGAAAAGCCAGGTATCTTACATAATGATAAATGGAAATGTCATGGATAATACTCATGACATTGTCGCTTTGTATGGCTATTTTGAAAAACACTTACACAGTGTTTATGGAAAATTACCAGACAAAACAAATTGGAACCTACCAGAAAATACAAAATCTTTAATTAATCTGATAGGTGGTACTGATCCAAAAAGTACTTACTTTAGATATCCAAAAGCTACAACAACAGTGAATGATGCTAAAAAATCTAAAATGCAAGAAATGGATATATTGGAAGCGATACAGAAATCTAAAGAGAGCGGAGAATTAATAAAAAGTATGGTTGTGCTTGATTCAGAAGATAATATTACTCAATCATATGATTTTAATTCTGAAGCTATACCTGAGCTCCAGAGCGCACTTTCTGAAGTAAGTGATTTATTTTATGGTGTTCATGGTGCGTTCAGGATGGAATTAACAGCCGGCTTCTAACAAACATTCATGTCGCCAGTAAACTGGCTGGGACGGCTGACATTTCGTTTCAGCCGCCCCATAATGCGACGTTAGCAGCCCTATGAGTTCATAGCATTGAGTTTTAAATGAATAAATATAATTATAAAAATTGCCAATCCTTATTTGGTTATTCTGCTGAAGTTCATATTCGCTGCAAAGGCCAGTGCCAATTATGTGGTTGCGGTGGCACTCCTATTGATTTTGATTTGTGGCGTCAAATGACAGTAGAGCACTTGATAGGAAAGTCTCAAGGTGGTTATCTAAGACAAATTAGTAAACTGGTTGAGGCAAGCTTTCCTCTATACTCTGAAACTGAGAAAACTACCTTATCTAAAGAGATAGACGTAATAAATACGGTTACAGCTTGCCAGTTTTGCAATTCCACAACCAGCAGAGATATCAATGAGTTTTCGATGCCTCAGTTATTTGAAAGCGCAGCTGGTTGTAAAGAGGAATTAATTAAAAATATAGTGGCGGCCTGTAAAAATATTTTGCATAAAAAACGTCAGTCTGTTCAATGGAAGCTAGAGTCAGTAGAGGAGGCCTTCAACGAGCATGTGGCTACTAAAATCACAAGCAGTTAACAAGGCCATTAAATTCGCTCCCTACGGTCGCCGCGCTCGCGCCGGTACTGTTTTCTATGGTACTAGATAGTGGTACCATATATAAATGCAAAGAAAGCATCTAAAGACCATTCGGCTTATTTATTTACGCCACTGTCAGTGGAAATGTTTCTTGGGCAGATATCGAATCATTATTTAAAGCATTAGATGCCAACGTTTCCGAAAGAGCGGGCTCTAGGGTGGCAGTTGTTTTGTTTGGGGAAGTGCGCGTATTCCACAGGCCTCACCCTTCGCCTAATACTGATAAAGGAGCTATTTCTAGCATCCGAAAATGGTTAGAAGAGAATGAGGTGACTCCATGAATATTATGGAAGTAAACGGCTATAAAGCAAAAATTGAATATGACCCTGAATTAGAGCAATTTAGAGGTGAAATTCTTGGATTAAATGGTAGTGCCGATTTTTATGGCATTAACCCTGCGGCGTTAAAAAGAGAATTTAAGAAATCTCTTAAAATCTTCCTGGAAGTTTGCGAAGAAAATGGTATTACCCCTAAGAAGGAATATTCAGGTAAATTTAACCTTAGAATCCCACCTAAACTTCACAGCAAAATTGCAACAGCTGCCGCCAGTGAAGAGAAAAGCATTAATGAGTGGGTGTCTGAGACACTACAAAGTTCTATCAGTGCTTAGCAGCGTATATAACAAATAAAATCAGTGTGCAGCTACGCTGCTGGACAAATTATTGCTTCGTAAAAATTACCGCTGTTTGTGGCGTTTATGAGTCTATGTTGACATCTAGTACCACAACAGTACCATATATGCATGCCACCTAAAATTAAAGAATTAATTAGCCAACTAGAGTCCGCTGGATTCATCAACTATGGTGGTAAAGGTAGTCATAGGAAATTTAGGCATAAAAGCGGTGTGAATATAATTATCAGCGGAAAAACTGGTGTAGATGCGAAGCATTACCAAATTCGTGACGTTAATGGAGTCCTCCAAAAGGTAACTAAAGATGCATAAACGTGATCAGTACTTAAAAATAGTCGAATGGTCAGATGAAGACCAATGCTACATTGGCAGAGTTCCAGGCTTAGCCCTTGGCGGTGTGCATGGTGATAAAGAAGAGAAAGTGTATGCAGAGCTTTGTGAAGTCGTCGAAGAGTGGATTCAACTTTATAAAGAGGAAGGGTTTACCTTGCCAGCAGCAACGAGTGGTAAGCATTACTCTGGTAAGTTTAATCTTCGTGTTGGTGAAGAGCTTCATGAGCTTTTAAATATAGAATCTCTTAAAAGTGGCGAAAGCCTTAATTCATACTGTGTAAAAACACTACGTCATCAGGTTGGCTTATAACAAGTCAATTAAATGCATTCCCTATGGTCATCGGATGTCTACTTTGTAGCCGCTGTTTATTGAGGGGTTATGCTTCTTAAGCCCCTTTCTTGACACTCTTTCTTAGCGCTGACATCAATGGCGAAATATAGATTGGCATAGCATGCGGTTATGAGTTTATTATTGGGATTGAAAATTTAAATAAAAACTAAAGGAAACCAGATGAAAACTATTTTTACACTAGCTATAGCAACATTATTAACGGTGTCAGGGGGCGCTTTCGCTCAAAACTCAGCGTTTGAAGGCATGAGCTTTTTTGTGACCAGTGTTGGCAGTGGGCAAGGTGGCGACCTTGGTGGTCTCGCCGGAGCTGATGCGCATTGTCAGGCGTTGGCAACAACGGTAGGTGCGGGCAATAGAGATTGGCGAGCTTACCTTAGTAATGATGCATCTAACTTTGGCGATTTAATCAACGCTCGAGATCGCATTGGAGCAGGCCCTTGGTACAACGCTCACGGCACTTTAATTGCTGCGGATCTATATGATCTGCATCTTTATAATGACACGCTTACTGCGTATACCGCTGTCGATGAAAATGGCAATATTATTGATTCCAGTCGCCATGACATGCTGACAGGAGCGACACAAGGCGGTAGTGCATTCCTTCCAGATGAAGCAGATCATACCTGTAATAACTGGACCAGTAGTGATGAGGGTAGTGCCAATCTTGGGCATAGCGATCGTTGGGGCGGAAATGTATCCTGGAACGATACACACGTCAGTGCTGGTTGTAGCCAGCAAGCTTTAATCAGCACGGGTGGTGATGGGCTGTTTTATTGTTTCGCTGCAGATTAAATTGAATGAGTAAAAGTCTGATAAAGGTGCCGTAGGGCACCTTTATTCGTTTTGGGAATATAAATGTAAATATTTTAATCTAACGGCTTCTCAGTTAGTCTAAGAAAACCTAAAAAGTGTAAATAATAAGTAGGTGGACTTATGGACAGAATAATTGCTGCAACAAATATTAATTGGTTTTCGGTAAGCATCGCGACTTTTTCAAAATTTTTCATAGATAGAACTTGGTACAGACTCATGTTGGGTAAAAGTAGACTACTTGCTTTATCGCTTGTGGGGCTTTTATTAATGGGCTGCCAAGCGATGAACCCTGCCCAGTCTATAGCGCCAATGCATCATCCTTTAGACCCGCTTACTGCCGATGAGTATTCACAGGCAACTTCAATTCTACGAACTGCAGGCTATATAAATGATGCCTCAAGATTCGCGACACTAGACCTGCAAGATCCACCAAAACAAAGTGTGCGGTCCTGGCAGCCTGGAGAAGACTTTAATCGCTCGGCCTTTGCTATCGTGAAACAGGGCAGCCAAACCTTCGAGGCGCTTGTCGATCTTTCAAATTCATCGGTGCTGTCCTGGGTCGAAATTGAAGGCGTGCAACCTAGTTTGATCGTTGAAGATTTTATCGATAGCTTTAGGGCTTTGGCGGAGGATGAAGGGTTTATAGCGGCATTAGCTAGACGTGGATTAGCGCCTGACGAAGTCGCTTGTTCTCCAATGACGGTTGGTAATTATAACAACCCTGTGTATGCAGGCCGTCGTGTCATTAAATTACCTTGTTATGCGTTAGAAGGCGAAGGCAGCAGATTTACGCGTCCTATTGAGGGACTTTGGGCTGCTGTTGATGTGAATACCCAGCAAGTTATTGAGTTAGTTGATGAGGGCATAATTCCGCTGTCTGAAACGCCGGCTTCTACATCAGTAGCAGCAACAAATCGGCAGGCGCTTAAGGAAACAGTTCTTTATCAACCAGATGGTGCTAATTTCACTGTGAATGGTCATGTCATTGAATGGGACAACTGGAGACTTCACTACCGCATGGAGAAGCGCTCTGGTCTTGTCGTCTCAGATGTCACTTATCGTGATGGCGATAGAGATCGATCAATCCTGTACCAGGGTGCAGTTTCTGAACTATTCGTGCCTTATATGGATCCAAATAATAATTGGTACACGCGTACTTTTCTAGATGCTGGTGAATACGGATTCGGTGCCAGCGTAACACCTTTAATGCCAGGCGTTGATTGTCCTGATACCAGCCTTTTTCTGGACGCAAACATTCCCGATGACTTGGGCGCTGCTTTGGCTATTCCCAATGCCATTTGTATTTTCGAACGAAATCTCGGTGATGCCGCCTGGAGGCATTTCGAATTTGATTCAGGTTATGAAGGCCGACCTTCAGTAGAACTTGTCCTGAGAATGGGCGCGGCAATTGGTAACTATGATTATTTTATTGACTGGGTATTTACCCAGGATGGACGAATCAGACCACGCATAGGTGCATCAGGTTACGACGGTTATAAGGGGGTAGTTACCCAGTCTATGAATGATGCAACTGCTGAGGCGGATACTGCCTTTGGTACTTTAGTAGCGCCAGGGCTGGTTGGCACGAATCACGATCATTTTTTCAGTATTCGACTAGATGTGGATATTGATGGCATGGATAACTCGCTTTCGCTTGATCGTCTTGTGCCTCGTGATATCGAAGGTCCGCGAACTGGCTGGGTAGTCGAACCACAAACGCCTGCTAGCGAGCAGGAAGCGATGATTAATTACAATCCTGCAACGCCTACTAACTGGAGAGTTGTCAATCCAAATGCAAGTGGGCCTGTTGGTCACTCGCCTGGTTATGTACTCAGGCCACTGAACAGTATTGCTTATACTTTATTGGATAGTAGTGACCCCGCGCATCAGCGTGCAGCCTTTACTCAGCACCAATTGTGGGTGACGCCTTATAATGCTGATGAGCGTTATGCTGCGGGTAATTATGTGAATCAGGGTGAATTCGGGCTTGGGTTGCCGACATGGACTGCTCAAAATCGAGCGATTGAAAATACCGATATTGTGCTCTGGTATACCGCGGGTTTCCATCACGTTCCTAGAGCCGAAGACTTTCCGATTATGCCGAGTGTCTGGCATGAATTTGAACTGATGCCGTTTAACTTTTTTGATCGTAATCCTGCTCTGGATATTTCACCTGAATGGAGTGGAAATTAAAAAATTCTTGAATGAAACTCGAATAAAAAAGTTTAAATAAGCAGGAGTCTTGCATGAAAAGAACGATTACAGCCAGTGTGTTTATTTGTTGCATGATGATTTGTACAAGCGTTTTATCAGCACAAAATGATAACTGGACTCGCTCTTTCCCCGGGCATCGTGTCATTGGCAATCTCTATTCGGTTGGCACTTATGATCTGAGTGTGTTTTTGATTACTTCGGATGAAGGTCATATCTTAATTAATACAGGTCTGGACGATTCGACTGAGCAGATTCGAGATAACATCGAATCTTTAGGCTTTGTTTTGGAGGATGTGAGTATCATGCTAACCCAACAAGCCCATTGGGATCATGTGGCGGCAATGGCAGAAATACAACAGCTCACTGGCGCTGAGGTATGGGCGACCAGGGATGATGCCCGTGTACTTGAAGATGGCGGATTTAGTGATGCACATTTTGGTGGACGTCAATCTTTCGAGCCGCTGGAAGTAGACAGAATAATTGACCAAGATGATGTTGTTGAATTAGGGGGAATTCGTCTTAGCGTACATGATCATCCCGGTCATACTGAAGGTAGCTCTAGTTACTTTATGCTGGTGCAAGAGAATGGCCGTGAATACAAAGTATTAATTGCGAATATGGGTTCGGTTAATGCTGGCAAGCAATTAGCCGTTGATCCAACTTATCCCGGTGTCGCTGCTGATTTTGCGCATACCTTCACGCATCAAAAAAGCTTGGAAGTAGATGTTTGGGTGGCTGCACATGCAAGTCAATATGGCCTCCATTCCAAATGGCAACCAGGGCAAGCCTATAGCCCAGATACTTTTGTCGATCCAGAAGGTTACCTGGCTGCAGTTGAACGTCATGAAAGTTTGTTTTTAGAAGCCCTTGCAGTAGAGCGAATAGAGTGAAGCAGTAAAAATGGCTGGCTTACTCTCTAAAGAACGCATTATTGCCAAGCCTGGGTTTAACCGCTGGAAAGTTCCGCCTGCTTCAATAGCGATACATTTATGTATTGGGTCGGTGTATGCATGGAGCATTTTCAATTTACCGTTAACCAGAGCTTTTGGTGTAGTGGCACCCGCTTCGGGTGATTGGAGCCTACGGGATGTTACCTGGATTTTTTCTGTTGCAATTGTCGCCCTTGGGCTTTCTGCCGCCTTTGCCGGTCGTTGGCTAGAAAAAGTGGGCCCACGAATGGTTGGTGTCGTTGCTGCCGTGTGTTGGGGTGGTGGTTTTCTTATTGGGGCCGCTGGAATTTATACCCATCAACTTTGGCTACTGTATCTGGGTTATGGCGTTATTGGTGGCTGTGGTCTAGGACTAGGCTATGTCTCGCCAGTTAGCACCTTGATTCGTTGGTTTCCGGATCGTAGAGGCATGGCGACGGGTATGGCCATTATGGGTTTTGGTGGCGGTGCGATGATAGCTGCGCCACTGAAACGTTTCCTTATTCAATTGTTTTATGAAGCGCCGGAATATTTAGGCACATCTGACCAAGTAAATTTGATAACAGCAGCCGGTCGCCGTTTTGTCGAAAGGGCGGGTGAGCAATTGGAAGTCGTTGTTATTGGTGCTAACGATGTGGCCAGTATGCTGGTAGCTGGCCCTGAGGGTATCTATGTGGTGGGCACTGGTTCTGTTGGAGCGGCTCAGACTTTCCTGGTGTTAGGCGTCCTTTATTTCATCGTCATGTTAATTGCTGCATTTTCTTATCGTGTGCCACCTGAAAACTGGCAACCGGAAGGATTCATTGCACCCACGCAAGAGTCTGAACAACGTTCAATGGTGACTACTCATAATGTTGATATTGATGAAGCATTAAAAACGCCTCAGTTTTATCAGTTATGGATAGTGCTTTGTATGAATGTGTCTGCTGGAATAGGTGTGCTGGGTGTTGCCAGCACCATGATGGGTGAAATATTTGGCACAACCTTACCGACTATTGTCGATGGCGCATTTGCTGCGACTTATGTCAGTATGATCAGTGTGTTTAATATGCTGGGCCGATTCATCTGGGCCAGTTCATCGGATTATATTGGTCGAAAAAATACCTATTGGATTTTCTTTGCCTTAGGCATTGTTCTCTATTGCTCGGTGCCTTTTGCTGCGCAACAAGTGAGCGTGAATCCGGCGGTGACGTGGCTGATTTTATTTTATGGTGCAACCATGATTATTTTTACTATGTATGGTGGCGGTTTCGCGACTATCCCTGCTTATCTGGCGGATGTATTTGGCAGCAAGTTTGTTGGCGGCATTCATGGTCGTTTACTGACAGCCTGGAGCACAGCGGGTGTATTAGGTCCTCTGGCCATTACATCTTTGCGCGAATCTGCGATAGCTCGAGCAATTGAAGATTTAACGAGCCAGGTAAATCCGGCTGCTTTTCAAGCTCAGTTTGGTGCAGGACTGGAACAACTGGATCAACTGGTCGCCGCTCAAACTGTGACGATAGCGCGCTTAATGGAAATTGTGCCCGCTGGTACAGTCGACCCAACGCCTAGTTTGTATAACAGTACTATGTATTTAATGGCAGTGATGCTGGCCGTGGGACTGGTGAGTAATTACCTCATGAAACCAGTCAGTGCAAAGCATTATCTTAGAGACTAAAGATTAGTTTTTTATCCTCAGTAAGAGCATCCAAATGTGCCTAATTTGAGGGACATGTAATAGAATAGTCAGCAAATCAAAGAAGCGGGTAAGCATAATGTTGAATGTAGCAATCGGTGGTTCAAATGGCCGCATGGGTAAATCTCTTATTCAAGCCATTACGGAGACGCCAGAAATATCAATTGGTGCGGCTTCAGTTATAGAGGATAGCCCTGACCTGGGCAAAGATGTTGGTTTGATTGGCGGTGTTGATCCTCTGCATGTGGTAACCGTTGATGACTTTGAACAAGTGATGGACGATTTTGATTTGTTGTTTGATTTCACAGGTACCGAAGCAACAATAATGCATTTGGATTTGTGCAGCCGCTATGGCAAAAAAATGGTTATTGGAACAACCGGATTCACTATTGAAGAAAAGCAGCACATTCAGGAAATCAGTGAAAAAATTGCTATCGTGTTTGCGCCGAATATGAGTGTGGGTGTCAATGTGCTGTTCAAGTTAATTGAACAAGCAACAAAAGTACTCGGTGATTCCAGTGATATTGAAATCATTGAAGCGCATCACCGGTATAAAGTAGATGCGCCATCAGGCACGGCTTTACACATGGGTGAAATTGCTGCTGATGTACTAGGTAAAAATTTATCAGAGCTCGCCGTCTATGGCCGTGAAGGTCTAATTGGAGAACGGCAAGATAAAACCATTGGTTTTGAAAGCATTCGCGCCGGCGATATTATTGGGGATCATACAATAATGTTTGCCAGTCAAGGTGAGCGTATTGAAATAACCCATAGATCCAGTTCTCGCATGAACTATGCAGCGGGTGCAATACGTGCAGCACTTTGGTTGCAGGATAAAGAAAATGGTTTGTACAATATGCAGGATGTACTAGGGCTTTAAAAAAACTTGCTCCCACTACTTTCTACGTGCTCTTTTTGTTTCAGTTCAAGCCAAAAAAGGGCCGGATTCTAGTTCCCAAGGTGCTTCCGATAAAAGCCGCCACAAACCATAACCAGCCGTGCAGGCTGGTTGAACCAATACCACTGAAGTAGGCTCCAATATTGCAGCCAAAGGCAATCCTGGCGCCATAGCCCAAGAGTAAGCCGCCAATTATTGCCGCTAGCAGAGATCGCAGGGGTAGTTTAAAAGACGGTGCAAACTTGTTGGCCATGCCCGCAGCAAATAGTGCGCCAAGCACTATGCCTATGTTCATCACAGACGTAATATTTGCCAGGATGCTTTGATCCAGAGAAAGCGCTTGAGCGGGTCTTTGCCAGTAAGCCCAGGCAGCGACATCAATATTCATTGTTCCCGCAATTTTTCCTCCCCAAAGGGCGAAGGCTGAGGTTACTCCCCAGGGGCGTCCAGCCAGTAACAACGTGGCTACATTGATTCCAGCCAGAACCAGAGCGCCGACAATTATAGGCCAGGGCCCTCGTAGCCAGGATTGTCCGGTTTCGGTCTTCCAATAGCTTTTGACCGAGCCGTGTAGGCGCCGCTCATTGCTGGCTGCAGCGAACCAGACCAGAGAAAATAAGGCAAGACTGATTAAGATGGCAGGAATAACCCCATAGGTCTGGGACAGAACAACCGGTGCGAACCCTGGGACATCTTGCCATTGCGACCAGTGCCAGGTGCCAATGACGGAACCGATTATGAATGCTGCCAATGTCACTAGCATACGTGCGTTACCGCCACCGGTAGTGAACAGGGTGCCTGACGCGCATCCTCCCCCCAGCTGCATGCCCAGCCCAAAAACAAATGCACCAAAAACCACGGCGAGATTAATAGGGGCTGCATTGCCACGCAGTCCAATTCCTCCAAATTCACCCAAAGCAATCAGTGGTGTAAAAATCAGTACTGTTATACCCAGCATTACCATCTGGGCGCGTAAGCCGCCACTATGACCGGTTAACGCTACTTCACGCCAGGCAGCAGTAAATCCAAAGGCGGCATGATAAAGAGCAAGTCCTGCAGTAAGGCCTACAAGGAACAAGGCGGCTTGTCGCCAACCATAAGAGCTGGCCAGGTAGATGATCAGGATGGCACTGATAATGCCCGCGATTAACAGGGGGAAACGCTTATCAGGTTGAGAGCGTAGAGTTTGTGGCGATGCTTCTAGCGTGACGTCAGTATTCAAACTTTTATTCTCGAGTGCTCAGGTATGTAAAATCTACGTAAGAGTTTTTCATTCTTGTTCACGTTCTTCAGGGACATCAGGCAAAACAAATTCGGAGCTTTGATGCAGAGCCTGTTGGTAAATGATGCCACCATGAGGACGATCAATTTCAGCACTTTCATAAATATATTCAAAAATTTCATCCGCTTGGTCTGCCCTCACAACCACTGAGAATATTTCTCTTTCCGCTTCATCGCCTACTCTAAGACTTCCCTGGAAGTTTATATGGCCTACGCCTCGGGCATTATTGATATTGCCGGTGTTAATACCTTTATCGTGCATAAGCTTGTCATTGAGCGTTACAGCGATACCTTTTGGCAAGATGCAGGTGATTAATTTGACGGATTGAAAAAGAGACATGTGTGTTTTTTTAAATTATTTGCTGGCGAGTTTTTCTATAATTTCTTCTGGAATATAAGTGGCGGCTTTTTCAAGCGGTGTCACATAAATTAATCCCATACCTGGTGTATCGAGTTTGCCGGCCAGGTAGATTTTTTCGAACACGCGGTCTTTTTGGGAATCAGATACCATAATGTTGATCACTTCTTTTTCAACTTCAACGGCCAAACCAACGATGCCTAGCCTTTCTCTGACTCCCGTACCGCGGGCATAAAATATGGTTGCGCCTTGAGAGCCAGCCTCTTGTGCAGCGGCGACTATATCATCAGCAATGCCACGCTGAACGATGCAGGTAATCAGTGATAAATCAGTGAGGACGGTTAATTCTCGTTTGCTCATGCCAGTACTTCCTCGGGGCGGTGTTCAGCTTTTATATCGTCGGCTGAATCTTCAGCCTGATGTCTACGTTTTATGCGCCAGTTTATCCAGAGACCGGTAGACATGACAGCGATAATCGGGCCAATTGAGGCCATGGCGAGTATGCCAAAACCTTCAACAGCATCCATTGATCTGCCAAAACCCAGCCCCATCGCAAGCACTAAGGGTACTGTGACTGGGCCGGTCGTGACACCAGCACTGTCCCAGGCAATATTGACAAATTCTTCGCTGGATAAAATCGTCAGCACGACAGCAACAAGATAACCTGGAATAATTAAAAAGATAATGGGAATATTAAATATTATTTTAGCTACACCGACTGAAATTCCACACGCCACGCCTAGTGAAACTGCGTACATTAATGTGCTTTTACGAAATGCACCGTTAGTCAGATTTTGTACAGTATAGCCCAGCGCATTGAGTGCTGGTTCGGCCAGAGTTGCACCAAAGCCGAGGATCCATGCAAACAAAAACGCGATGAGTAAGCCTAACAAAGTGCCATAGAGAGGTGATGCCATGACCTGGTCATGCAGCATAAAAGCGGCGGGTACTAAACCGCCGGATTGGCTGCCTAATTTGGATAAGCCAAAATTTAAACCGAGACTGAAAACAATCATGCCAATGACACAAAGGCTGATGCCATAAAAAATAATACCGGGTCTTTGTAAGCGCTCTTTCAAAAATACCGTCAAGACCAGTAGTAGGAAAATTACCAAAGGCACAATTGCTCTAAGACCACCAACAATTTCCAGCCAGGGTGTTTGCTGTAATAAACCGGTATTCACAGCTTGGGTACTCATTAATGCTGCTTGAATGATGGATTCTGGATCATTGGTTGCGGCGACATAGAGAGCCAGCAGTTGCACCGCGATAATAGGAAATAAAGACGCGAGTGTAACGATCCCGAAGCCAGACAGTGACGATGATTTTTTACCGGCAGAAGATGAAATCCCTATGCCAAGTGCGAGCACTAAGGGTACCGTAACAGGGCCAGTAGTTACCGCGCCACAATCCCAGGCCAAGCCTAAAATAGTTTTTAGATCTTCTTGCGTGCTGATATATAAACTAAGGCCTAATGCGGGAATTAAGGTGAAATAAATCATCTTTTTTAAGCCCCAACCATAAATAAATCGACTGGTGCCAAGCACTGCGGCTAAGCCAACGCCGAGTCCAACAATTAAAACCAGAACTTCCGCCCAGTCATTAAGTAAGGCGTACAAATATGGCGCTTGTGTAACATCAACTATCTGCCCAGCAGTTTTTAATGCGCCGATTGCTGGCTCGGCATAGGTTACGCCAATTCCCAGTAAGCAGGTTATAAATAAGACAACAGGCAGGGTAGATTTAACAGGTAGGCTGCTGCCTAAGGCTTCGCCCAGAGGCATTAAGCCGACCTTAAGACCTTCCATAAATAACATTAAGCCTAAAATTACGGCGACCAGACCAGCCGCAATGGTTGAACTTTCTTCAACGCTCTGGCGCAGTATTAAAATTTGGAAAAAAACCAGATAGAGCGCTAAAGGCAGCACCGCTTTCATCTGTTCAACGATGCGTACCTGCGTATAAGGCTTGATAATTCGGTAGGCATCAAAAGCCCGTAATTGAATTTTGGCGGCACGGTAGGGCAGTGCATTGCCCTCGCTGTCATATTGCAGAGCAGGCACCAAGTCGTTATAGCTGATTATCTTGCGGGCAATAGAAGCTTCGCGAAAGTAATCGCCGTAGCGTATTTTATTAGTCAAGCTGACAAGCTCCTGAGAATCAAAATTAAAAAACTCCTGACGCTATGAAATCAAAGCTTGTCAGTTAAATCAACATACACCACCTTTTCTGTTTTTGTGTATGCTTACCGAGTTTTTTAAACATTAGCGATTTGAGATGACCAAAGGCTTGCTCCTTAAACATATAGAAGAGGTAAAAAACTGCAATAAGTGCCCTCTTATGCATAAACCCGTGATCAGTTGCGGCCCTGTGCTTAGCAAAGTCGTATTAGTGGGACAAGCGCCAGGTATTAAAGAACCGCTACTGCAACGTCCTTTTGCCTGGACAGCGGGAAAAACCTTATTTAGTTGGTTTCAGGACTACACTGATTTAGGCGAAGAAGCATTTAGAGAATCTGTCTACATGACAGCCGTTTGTCGTTGTTATCCAGGTAAAAACCCTAAGGGAGGGGATAGGGTTCCGAATCAGACTGAAATTAATAATTGTAAGACCTGGATGGATAAAGATTTTGAAATTTTACAGCCTGACTTGATTATTGCTGTAGGAAAATTGGCAATACAACAATTCCTGAGCTTTGATAAACTGGTTGAGGTGGTTGGACAGACTTTTAAAAGTGAATGGGGTGCTTGTAAATTTGATGTCATTCCTTTGCCTCACCCTTCTGGGGTTTCAACCTGGTACCGAATGGAGCCAGGTAAAAGCTTACTGCAAAAAGCCCTGCAACAGATTAGTGAGCACAGTGCTTTTCCAAATAATAGGGCTTTTTCAAACAACAGGGCTAAGCCAAACAATCAAACTAACAAAGGATAAACAATGAATCTGATGGTGCTGATTAATTTAGTGTTATTTGCTAGCTTGATTTATGTGTTGATAGGAATGACTGGCAAAGGTTTTTCCTTGGGGCAGAGAGTGTTTACTGCTTTGATGCTGGGAATAGCCTTCGGTATTTTGCTGCAATTGTTTTATCAGTCTAGCCCTGATGTCATTTCTGACACTCTGGAGTGGAGTAATGTTGTTGGCACTGCTTATGTCAGTCTGCTGCGAATGATTGTAATGCCACTGATACTGGTTTCTATTTTAGCCGCAGTGATTAAATTAAGTGACCTGGCCAATCTGGGAAAAATCAGTATATCGGTGATTGGCTTGTTGCTATTTACCACCATGCTAGCGGCAATTGTGGGCATTGTTGTGAGTCTTGTTTTTGGTTTGAGTGCTGATGGCTTGATTCAAGGCGCAAGAGAATTAGCCAGGGCAGAGGTTTTGCTTGATCGTCAGGCCGGCTTAAGTACGATGAGTTTTCCGGATTTAATTGGCTCTTTCTTGCCGCAAAATATTTTTAGTGATCTTGCAGGCTTACGTGATACCTCCGTTATTGCGGTGGTCATTTTCTCCATTATTCTTGGTATTGCTGGATTAAAAATGACCAAAGATGATGCAGAAAAGGGCGCTGCTTTTCGTGGCTTTATAGACGTATCGCAGACTTTGGTATTGAAACTGGTGCGCCTGGTTATTGCGCTGACGCCCTATGGTGTTCTGGCCTTAATGTTTAATGTGGCGGCAAGTTCTGATTTCGGCGACATACTGGATTTGCTGAGTTTCATTTTGGCCTCTTATTTGGCCATCTTGGTGATGTTTGTTATTCACGGGGGGCTACTGTTTCTGTTTAAGGTTAATCCTATCGACTATTTTAAAAAGATCATGCCGGTGCTGGCCTTTGCTTTTACCTCCAGAAGTTCGATGGCAACAATCCCGCTGAATGTTGAAACACAGATTAATGAATTAGGTAATTCTCCCGTCGTGGCTAATTTCTCCGCCAGTTTCGGTTCTACTATTGGGCAGAATGGATGTGCCGGTATTTACCCTGCCATGTTGGCGGTAATGATAGCGCCGAGCATGGGTGTCGATCCGGCCAGCCTTGGTTTTATCGTAATGTTGGTGGCAATAGTCACTATCAGTTCGTTAGGCGTGGCAGGTGTCGGTGGTGGGGCTACTTTTGCCGCTCTTATGGTTCTGCCTGCGCTAGGCTTTCCAGTTGTATTGGTCGCCTTGTTAATTTCAATCGAGCCCTTAATTGATATGGCGAGGACCGCCTTGAATGTTAGTGGCGCTATGACCGCTGGGACAATTACGTCACGTTTATTGGAATCCCATGAACACAAGCAGTTAGAAGAAGCTGGAGCAAATGAATAAATGAATGATCTCATCAGTATTAATGAACTTAAAAAATCACCGCAAGCGGATAATATCCTCTTGTTCGATTGCCGCTCTAATTTAAAAGATCCAGAAGCGGGCCGGTTGATATACCTGGAGGCGCATATTCCGGGTGCACGCTATGCAGATTTAAATAAGCATTTAAGTCGTCTACATGTTCCCGGCGTTACCGGCAGACACCCTTTACCTGACAGGAATGACTGGATAAATCAGGTTCAACAATGGGGCATCACGCCGCAACATAAAGTGGTGGTGTATGATGATGTTGGTGGAGCCTTTGCTTCCAGAATGTGGTGGATGTTACGCTGGATTGGGCATGGCAACACGGCAGTATTAGATGGTGGTTGGCAGGCATGGTTAGATAGTTCGGAGGATGGTTCAGAGGATAGTTCAGAAGATAGTTCAGAAGATAGTTCAGAGATAAGTTCAAGTCAGATTCCCGAAGATCTTCCAGTTTCAGGCTTCAACTATGCTGCGCTTGATGCGCTGACTCTTACCATTGAGGTTGAAGATATTGATGCGAGCAAGCAAGTTTTGCTTGATGCCAGAGAACAGAAGCGCTTTGATGGGGAAGTCGAGCCTATAGACCCTGTTGCAGGCCATATCCCGGGAGCTCTTTGTTCTCCGGGGAGCGCTAATCTTGATGCTAATGGCAAGTTTAAATCTGCAGCGGAATTGTATGAAAAGTTTGCTCCGGCTTTAACCACAGATCAGCAAGAAGTCATCTGCTACTGCGGCTCTGGTGTGAGCGCTACGCAAAATATTCTGGCTATGCGACTTGCCGGTATAGCAGAGCCAAAGTTGTATGTGGGTTCATGGAGTGAATGGATAGCGGATCCTGCACGCCCTGTTGCTAAAAAATCTGATTAAACCTGAGTGGGAAAATCTAATGGGCAAAGTACTAGCCTTCATTCTACTCTCACCTTTGTGCGGTATTTTAACTGGCATTCAAGGAGCGCTAGCGCAGGTTGAGGTAGACGCTGACTACCTGAGCCTGATTACAGAGTATGTCTATAAAATAGAAAATATTTACGATGGCTCTTGGGCATTTACCTATACCGTAGACGATAAAGTTGAGATGGAATCGCGGACGATAAGAAGAGATACAAGTTTGCCCTTTTTACAGAGTGAAACCTTGTTGGCCATCAATGGCATGCCGCCTTCAGAAGAACGATTACAAAAGCATGCTGAAAGAAGGCAGCGGGCATTTCTTCGCAGGCAAAACAATCAAAATAGAGCAGTAGAAGACGAAGAAGAGGGCAATGAGCAGGATCGTTTTTTGGAGATGATAATCCCTCAAAGTGTGCACCTTATAAAGCAAGAAGGTGAATTGCTTTACTTGGGTTTTCAAGCAATTGAAGAAGGCCGCGAAAAGGTTTATGAAAAACTTCAGGGGGTTTTAATTCTTGATACTGGTGCTGAATTTATAAAAGAGTTACAAGTGAGTGTTACTGAATCGTTTTCTCCATTTTTTCTGTCAAAAGTTGAGAGTGGCTATTTTTCGATACGCTTTAACTTATTTGATGGTGTGCCCATGCAATCAGAGATAAGTTTCGAATTAGAAGGCCGTGCCTTTTTTATCAGAGACCTTTCTGAAGACCGTGAAATCGTGTGGACAGATATCGTAAGAATTTAAGTTAATTCTAAGTCTATAGAATTCCCAGTTGAGGTAAGCAGCCATTAAAGGCATACATTATTTTGAGTTAGTCATGCTTGCTGCTGTGTGGGGCGCGTCATTTATGTTTATGCGCATCGCCAGTCCAGAGTTTGGTCCGATTTCACTGATTACGGTTCGTCTGTTGATCTCGGCCATAGTGTTGTTTCCCATATTGCTACATCGAAAAGAGACTCGGCTGGTACTGACGAACTGGCGTAAGTTCTTATGGGTAGGGCTTGCGACAACTGCAATTCCGTTTACCTTGTTTAGCTATGTCACCTTGTCATTGACGGCTGGTAATACATCGTTACTGAATGCAACAGTACCCATGTTTAGTGCCATCATTGCCTGGTATTGGCTCAATGAAAAACTGACAAGTGTTGGTATAGCCGGGCTGATGCTAGGCTTTCTTGGCGTGTTTATTTTAGCGTCTCCAGATACTGGAGATTCTCAGGCTTTATTGCTGCCGGTAATGGCGGCGCTATGCGCTGCGACCCTGTATGGCTATGGTAGTTGTTTTAGCCGGTTGCATATGCAGAATTTCTCTTCAATGACAGTGACTGCAGGTACGCAATTATTTGCTGCCTTGTTTATGCTGCCTTTTGGTGTGTTTTTCTGGCCAGAGGCCGTTCCATCTATGGGCTCCTGGGTAAGTGTAATAGCCTTGGGTATATTTTGTACGGCCTTATCCTTGGCTTTTTTCTTTCATTTATTGCAACAGATTGGTGTGGCTAATACTGTTTCAGTGGCTTATTTGATTCCGGTTTTTGGCATATTATGGGGATATATCTTTCTCGGTGAGTCCGTGACTTCAGGTATGTTGCTGGGTGGAGCGGGTATTTTTATAGGTGTCGCTCTGACGACCAGTTCAGTTGGCAAAAAAAGAGTAAAAATAGTCGAATAAAAAACAGTTCTTCTGGACAAACATACGCATATTTTTATAGAATACTCGCTCAAGATGAGTGCTCCTAAATTGAAAAAATTTTGATAAAAAGCGGAATGAGTTTATGCTCTTTCCGCTTTTTTTTAGATGTTACTTTTATTGTTGTATGGCTTGTTAGAAGTGCATTTACAGTCCTGTCACAGGCGACACTCTCCCAAACAAAATTGATTAACCCGCAATGAGCTGAGGACGTTTATTTTGCCGACGAGCACCTACACATCAGCAATTCTCGTTTTGGAAGACGGTTCAGTATTCCAGGGTAAAGCTATTGGTGCAGAAGGCATGTCAGCAGGAGAAGTGGTTTTCAATACTGCTATGACGGGCTATCAGGAAATTCTGACAGACCCATCATATGCCAAACAAATCGTTACCCTGACCTACCCGCATATAGGCAATACCGGCACCACTCCAGAAGATGATGAATCCACTAATGTGTGGGCTGCTGGCCTGGTGATTCGTGATCTGCCTTTGCTGGCTAGCAATTTCCGCAATGAACAAAATCTTGATGATTATCTGCAAGCGCGAAATATTGTTGCCATTGCTGATATAGATACTCGACGGTTGACTCGGCTTCTGCGGGATAAAGGCGCAATGAAGGGTTGTCTGCTGGCAGGGGCTGTGGTTGACGAAGATATTGAAGCGGCTAAAGCCACGGCTTTACAAGCGGCTAAAGACTTTCCTGGCCTGGTAGGAATGGATCTCGCCAAGGAAGTGACTTGCTCAAGTTCTTACGAATGGGCAGAGGGCAGTTGGCAACTTGGGAAGGGGTATGCAGGGGATCTTCCAGAGGTTGAATATCATATCGTGGCCTATGATTTTGGTGTTAAGCGTAATATTTTACGTATGCTTCGAGATCGCGCCTGTAAAGTAACAGTTGTTCCAGCCAAGACCCCGGCYAGTGAAGTATTGAGCATGAACCCAGATGGTGTATTTCTCTCTAACGGCCCGGGTGATCCAGAACCTTGTGATTATGCTATTCAGGCTATTAAAGAGATTTTGCAAACCGATACGCCAGTTTTCGGTATCTGTCTTGGGCATCAGCTACTTGCCTTAGCCAGTGGCGCACAAACTGCACAAATGAAACTGGGGCATCATGGTGCCAACCATCCCGTACAGGATAAAGCGCAGGGGCGTGTGTTTATTACCAGTCAGAATCATGGTTTTGCGGTAGATGAAACAAGCTTGCCAGACAATCTAGAAGCGACTCATCATTCATTATTTGATGGTTCACTACAAGGAATTCACAGAACTGATAAAGCCGCTTTTGGTTTTCAGGGGCATCCAGAAGCCAGCCCAGGGCCACATGATATAGCCCCGGTTTTTGATCATTTTATTGAATTAATGCGTGCTAGAGTGAAATAACGGAAAGAATGAGAAAGAATGCCTAAACGTACAGACATCAACAGCATATTAATCATCGGCGCAGGGCCGATCGTTATCGGTCAGGCCTGTGAGTTTGATTATTCTGGTGCGCAGGCTTGTCAGGCGTTGCGAGAAGAAGGCTACCGTATCATCTTGGTCAATTCGAATCCTGCAACCATCATGACCGATCCGGATTTGGCGGATGCGACCTATATTGAACCGATAGAATGGAAGGTGCTTGAAAAAATAATCGCCAAAGAAAAACCCGATGCCATTCTACCGACTATGGGTGGTCAGACTGCGCTGAATTGCGCCTTAGATCTTGATAAACACGGCGTGCTGGAAAAGTATGGCGTGGAGTTAATCGGCGCGAAAAAACATGCCATCGATAAAGCCGAGGATCGAGAGTTATTTGATGATGCCATGGTTGCTATCGGCCTTGAAACGCCGAGACATAAAATGGCACGTAGCATGGAAGATGCGTTAGAGGCGCAAAAAGAACTAGGCTTTCCCTGCATTATCCGTCCGTCTTTTACCATGGGAGGTAGTGGCGGTGGTATTGCTTACAACAAGGAAGAATTTGAAGAGATTTGTAAGCGCGGGCTTGATCTTAGTCCGACCAATGAATTATTGATTGATGAATCGTTAATCGGTTGGAAAGAGTATGAGCTGGAAGTGGTCAGAGATAAAAATGATAACTGCATTGTGGTTTGTAGTATCGAAAATCTTGATCCGATGGGGATTCATACCGGCGACTCAATTACTGTTGCGCCTGCGCAGACGCTTACGGATAAGGAATATCAAATACTGCGTAATGCCTCCATAGCAGTGCTGCGTGAGATTGGCGTTGAAACCGGTGGCTCCAATGTGCAGTTTGGCATTAACCCTGAAGATGGGCGCTTGGTCGTCATTGAAATGAACCCTCGTGTTTCACGTTCCTCCGCGCTGGCTTCAAAAGCGACGGGATTCCCGATTGCACGAGTGGCGGCTAAACTGGCCGTTGGTTTCACTCTAGATGAATTGCGTAATGAGATTACGGGTGGTGTGACGCCTGCTTCTTTTGAACCTACCATTGATTATGTCGTCACCAAGATTCCCCGTTTTACCTTTGAAAAATTTCCACAAGCACCAGACCGTTTAACCACGCAGATGAAATCTGTCGGAGAAGTAATGGCGATTGGCCGTACTTTTCAAGAGTCCATACAAAAAGCCTTGCGCGGTTTGGAGATAGGCATCAGTGGTTTTGATCCCGTGCATGATGTTGAGTCCAGTGATGCCGACAATATTTTATTACGTGAATTAAAAGAAGCGGGTTGTGATCGTATTCGTTATGTCGGTGATGCCTTTCGTAAAGGCATGACTGTTGAAGAGTTGTTTAAGTATACGGCTATTGATCGCTGGTTTTTAATTCAGATTGAAGACATTATTCTGGAAGAAAAAGCCTTGGCTGAAAAAGGCCTGAGTGGTTTAGAAAAAGGGTCACTTTTTAGACTCAAACGCAAAGGTTTTTCTGATCAGCGACTTGCGGATATCTTAAATGTTGATGAGCAAGTAGTCCGTAATAAGCGCTATGAGTTAGACATTCGACCGGTCTATAAACGTGTGGATACCTGTGCCGCAGAATTTCGTTCAACCACCGCTTACATGTATTCCACTTATGAAGAAGAGTGTGAAGCTGATGTCAGTGATCGTGAAAAAATAATTGTGCTGGGTAGTGGGCCAAACCGTATTGGTCAGGGTATTGAGTTCGATTATTGCTGTGTGCATGCGGCTTTGGCCATGCGTGAAATGGGTTACGAAGCGATTATGATTAACTGTAATCCTGAAACAGTATCCACTGATTACAATATTTCAGACCGGCTTTATTTTGAGCCTATTACGCTGGAAGATGTACTGGAAATAGTGCACATCGAAAAACCTAAAGGTGTGATTGTTCAGTTTGGTGGGCAGACGCCATTGAAACTGGTGACCAGTCTGGAAAAACTTGGGGTGCCCATTATTGGGACGCCAGCCGATGCCATCGACAGAGCTGAAGACCGAGAACGTTTTCAGAAAATGATTCAAAAACTGGGTTTGAAGCAGCCACCCAATGCTACCGTCAGAAGTTTGGAACAGGCGTTGACGGCAGCCGAAAAAATTGGTTATCCGCTGGTGGTAAGGCCTTCCTATGTATTAGGTGGCAGGGCAATGGAAATTGTTTATAACGAAGCTGAGTTGAAACGCTATATTAAGGAAGCGGTTCAGGTGTCTAATGAGAGTCCGGTGTTATTGGATTACTTCCTGAATTCAGCGATAGAAATGGATGTTGATGTGGTGAGTGATGGTAAGCAAGTCGTGGTTGGTTCAATTATGCAGCATATTGAGCAGGCAGGTGTGCATTCTGGGGACTCCGCTTGTTCGTTACCGCCTTACAGTTTGCCCATGGATGTGCAGAATCTTATTCGGGAACAGTGCGTTAAAATGGCTATTGAGCTGGGTGTTGTTGGTTTGATGAATGCGCAGCTGGCTTATCAGGATGGTGAAGTGTATATCATTGAAGTGAACCCGCGCGCGTCCAGGACAGTACCTTTTGTTTCAAAATGTATAGGCACTTCGTTGGCGAAAATAGCGGCAAAATGTATGGCTGGAGCGACCTTAAAAGAATTAGGTTTTACTGAAGAAATAATACCGAATTTTTATTCAGTCAAAGAAGCCATTTTTCCTTTCAATAAATTCCCCGGTGTCGACCCTATCCTTGGGCCGGAAATGAAATCCACTGGAGAAGTTATGGGGACAGGCTCAACTTTTGCAGAAGCCTATTATAAATCACAAAGCCTGAGTGAGCAGAATATAGAAAAAGGTGGTAAGGTTTTTATAAGCGTGAGGGATGCAGATAAGGCTGAGCTTGCTGATGTTGCCAGAAGTTTTCATGAACTTGGTTTTCAACTACTTGCTACTGAGGGTAGTGCGCAGGTGATTGCTGAAGCTGGTTTGCCCGTTGAAAGAGTGAATAAAGTCATGGAAGGCCGTCCGCATATTGTTGATATGTTGAAAAATGATGAAATAGACCTTATCGTCAATACGACTGAGGGCAAGCAGGCGATTGCCGATTCTGCAACTATTCGAAGTACAGCCCTGCGCCACAATGTTTATTGCACAACAACAATAGCCAGCGCTAAGGCAGTGTGTGATGCTCTGGTATTTGGTGGCGATATTTCAGTAAATAGCCTGCAAGATTTAACGGCCTCCATACACTAAATAACAGTTTAAAAAGAGCAGTAAAAAATAATAGTTAAAAATAGCCAGTAGCTATAAGTAGGGAAACCATGAGAAAAGTACCCATGACATCCGGCGGCGCCGAGGCATTGAGAATAGAACTCAATGAATTAAAGACTGTAAAGCGGCCTAAAATAATTCAGGCGATTGCCGAAGCACGTGAACATGGTGACCTTAAAGAAAATGCTGAATACCATGCTGCCCGTGAACAACAAAGTTTTTGCGAAGGTCGTATTAACGAAATTAAAGGCAAACTTGCTGATTCAGAAATTATTGATATATCCAAGATTCCACATACTGGAAAGGTGATTTTTGGTTCTACGGTTGCTTTATATAGCCTGGATACAGAGAAAAAAGTGATTTATCAGATAGTGGGCGAAGATGAAGCTGATGTGAAAAATAATAAAATTTCAGTGGGCTCACCTATTTCTCGCGCCATGATGGGAAAAAGTGAAGGCGATGAAATCGTTGTAAAGGCGCCCGGCGGTGATATTGAATATGAGATTGAAACAGTGCAGCATATTTAAGAAAAAGTAATAGCTTGGCAAGGGTGTCAGAGTAAATCTAAAAAACCAACGTTGGCTATAAATTTACACTTCATGAATTAAATTAACTGTAGAGGTGATGTGAGTTTTACTCTGACACCTGTTCACACTGTTCCACGCACAGACACTTTTTTACGACACATCATCACCAGGCAAGCCCATGAACTCCGCTCCATTTTCAACCTTATCCCTTCGACCTGAACTGCTGACGAGCATAGCCACGCTCGGCTATGAGTCGATGACACCAGTGCAGGCGCAAACGCTGCCGCATCTACTTAGTGGTAAGGACCTGATAGCGCAGGCCAGAACTGGCAGTGGTAAAACAGCGGCTTTTGCAATCGGTTTGCTTAATAAACTTGAAGCGCAAGCATATTGCACCCAGGCGCTAGTGTTATGTCCCACCCGGGAACTAGCGGACCAGGTGGCGGCGGAAATTCGCAGGCTCGCCAGTACTATCCCTAATATCAAACTGCTTACCCTTTGCGGTGGTAAACCAATGGGTCCACAACTAGCCTCTTTGCGGCGTGACCCGCACATCGTGGTGGGAACACCAGGGCGCATACTTAAGCATATTGAAAAGGAAACCCTGCATCTCAATACAGTAGAGACGCTGGTTTTGGATGAGGCTGACCGTATGCTGGATATGGGGTTTCATGACGAGATTATGCAAATCATCGGGAAGACAGCGGTCTCAAGGCAGACCTTGCTGTTCTCCGCGACCTACCCTGACGGCATCAAAAAAATCAGCGATATCGTGCAGCGTGATCCGGTTGATATCCGTGTTGAAGCCAGTCATCACAGTCCAGATATTGACCAGATTTTCTTTCAGGTGGAAAAGAGCGAGCGGGTAGAAATGTTGTTTAAAGTGATTGCACATTACCAACCGAAATCGAGCCTGGTGTTTTGCAACACCAAACAGCAGTGTCAGGAACTGGCGGAAGAATTACGTCAGCATGACTTACATGTACTAGCTTTGCATGGTGACCTGGAGCAGTTCGAGCGTGATCAGGTTCTCACCCAGTTTGCGGGTAAAAGTAGCTCAATTCTGATTGCCACGGATGTGGCTGCGCGAGGTCTCGATGTGAAGGAACTGGCTGCTGTGATCAATTTTGAATTGAGCCATGATCCGGAAATCCATATTCATCGTATCGGGCGCACAGCTCGGGCAGGTAGTAAGGGGCTCGCAGTGAGTCTGTTCACTGATTCGGAAAGACGGCGGCTGCAAGCCATTGAAGAATATCAGGGCTCGAGCGCTGAGATAGCCAGCACGTCAACTCTTAAGATTCCGAAAAACTTAAAACTTTATCCGCCTATGATCACCCTGTTTGTGAATGGTGGACGCAAGGAGAAGGTTAGAGCAGGAGACTTGCTGGGTGCGTTGACGGCAAGCGGCGAAATTGCTGGTGAGCAGATTGGTAAGATCACACTGTTTGATAAGGTCGCTTACGTTGCTATCGAGCAGAAGGTAGCAAAGCTGGCACTGACGATTCTTGCTGATGGAAAAATAAAGGGAAGAAAGTTCAGGGTGCGTTTGTTGCGCTAGTTGTACTCTCTACTTGTAATTTTAGGGAATGGGCCAAAGGCATCATTGTTTATGGCGCAGTATATTTGAGAGTTTTGGGTTAGGTTTTTTAGCCGCTTTATAGATTAATGCAACATGCCCAATTAACTGTACCAATTCTGCATTTCGCTCTTTACAAATCTTTCCGACCAATGCTTTCTTTGCGTCTCTGTCATTGCTGTGAACTTTGAGTTTTATAAGCTCATGATCATTCAATGCCCGATCAATTTCTGAATTGATGTTGGCATTAAGGCCCTTAGCAATAATCACAATGGGTGATAAATTATGGCCTATACTGCGAAAGTTTTTTAGCTGCTTATTATTGAGAGACATACACAAGTATCCTGAAAATGATCTATTCTACCCAATTTGAGGGTGTCAGAGTAAATTTAAAAAACCAACTTTGACTATAACTTTATACTTAATGAATTAATTTAACGGTAGGGATGATGTGAGTTTTACTCTGACACCATTTCCACTCTGACACCATTTCCAAAAAATTCAATGGCGAAAATTAGTAAGAACAAAAGTAAAAGCAGCCAAACCTGGCTTAAGGAGCATAGGGATGACATCTATGTTCGCCAGTCAAAAGTAGATGGTTACCGTTCCAGAGCGGCTTATAAATTATTGGAACTCAATAAGAAAGATAAGTTGCTCAAGAGGGGTATGACAGTCGTTGATTTGGGCGCTGCACCTGGAGGCTGGTCACAAGTTGCAGTCAAGCTGGTGATGCCTGGAGGCATGATACTTGCTACTGATATTCTTGAGATGGAGGCTATTCCTGGTGTAGATTTTATTCAAGGCGATTTTACTGAATCAAGTTGCCTGGATGAGCTTCTGAAAAGGTTAGGCGAAAGGCATGTTGACCTTGTTATTTCTGACATGGCCCCCAATATAAGTGGTATGTCTGCAATTGATCAGCCTAGAGCCATGCACTTGGTTGATTTGGCAGTAGATTTTGCCGAAAACAAGTTACATAAAGACGGCTCTCTGTTAATGAAAGTTTTTCAAGGTGAAGGCTTTGAAAGCGTGCTGAAACAGCTCAGAGCTGACTACCAGAGTGTAGTCAGTCGCAAGCCTGATGCCTCAAGGGCTCGTTCTAAAGAAATTTATCTGTTAGCGAAGGGTAAAAGGCGCTAGTTTTAATGTGTATAAAGGCCTTGAATTGGCCGTAAATAATGAACAAAGGTAGGAAAAATCAGCTTTTCATGCCAAAATGAAGACAATATTTATAGTAATTTTAATCAAATAAATTCACCAAGTTTTCCTAAATTTACCAGAATTAAATGTTGGTAGACTGGGTAAAGAGTAGGGAGGGAGTATAAGCTCTTGAATGATATGGCAAAAAATTTATTACTTTGGATGATTATTGCTGCGGTGTTGCTTACTGTATTTAATAATTTCAGCCAGCCTGCTACAACAGAAGAATTGATCTATTCAGATTTTATTGCAGAGGTTCAATCTGCGCAGGTGGCTGAAGTCAACATCAGTAACCTCCGTATTATTGGTGTGCGCAATAACGGTACAAGGTTTAATACGGTCCTGCCTTATTTCGGCGACGATAAATTACTGGATGACCTTTTAGCTAATGATGTTGATATCAGAATTTCCGAGCCTGAACGTCAAAGCATCTGGACTCAGCTCTTGGTCGCTAGTTTCCCTATTCTGATCATTATTGCAGTATTCATGTTCTTCATGCGCCAAATGCAAGGTGGCGGCATGGGTGGCAAAGGTGGGCCAATGGCTTTTGGGAAAAGTAAGGCCAAGATGCTTAGTGAAGACCAGGTGAAAATTACCTTTGCCGATGTGGCGGGTGTTGATGAAGCCAAAGAAGATGTTAAAGAATTGGTCGACTTTCTCAGGGAGCCAGATAAATTTCAACGACTGGGTGGCAGAATTCCACGCGGCGTTTTAATGGTTGGAGCGCCAGGTACGGGTAAAACTCTGCTTGCCAAAGCCATTGCTGGTGAGGCTAAAGTGCCATTTTTCTCTATTTCCGGTTCTGATTTTGTCGAGATGTTTGTTGGTGTGGGTGCTTCTCGTGTACGTGACATGTTTGAGCAGGCCAAAAAGCAATCACCTTGTATTATTTTTATTGATGAGATTGACGCAGTAGGACGGCATCGTGGTGCTGGTCTAGGTGGTGGGCATGACGAGCGTGAGCAAACATTAAATCAGCTTTTAGTAGAGATGGATGGTTTTGAAGGCAATGACGGTGTCATCGTTATTGCGGCGACTAACCGACCTGATGTACTGGATCCTGCTTTGTTGCGTCCTGGCCGTTTTGATCGACAAGTTGTCGTTAGCTTGCCTGATATCCGCGGTCGGGAACAGATTTACAAGGTTCATATGCGCAAGGTGCCGATTACGGATGGCGTTGATCCATTAGTGTTGGCACGGGCAACCCCAGGATTTTCGGGTGCTGATATTGCCAATCTGGTTAATGAAGGCGCTTTGTTTGCGGCAAGATCAGGTAAGCAAAAAGTCAGCATGGAAGAATTTGAAAAGGCGAAAGATAAAATCATGATGGGTGCTGAACGCAAATCCATGGTGATGTCTGACAAAGAAAAAATGAATACGGCTTATCATGAAGCAGGCCATACTATTGTAGGTCGCTTGGTGCCTGAGCATGACCCAGTCTACAAAGTCAGCATCATTCCGCGGGGAAGAGCCTTAGGTGTGACTATGTTCTTGCCAGAAGAAGATAGATATAGCCACAGTAAGCAAAGCCTTTTAAGTCAAATTTGTTCACTTTATGGTGGTCGGATAGCTGAGGAATTGACGCTGGGTAAAGAAGGCGTCACAACAGGTGCGTCTAATGATATCCAACGTGCTACACAGATGGCTCACAACATGGTTAAGAAGTGGGGCTTGTCGGATAAACTAGGCCCTCTTCAATACGATGATGAACAAGAAGAAATATTTCTTGGGCGCTCAGCGGGTCAAAGCGCTAAAGTTTTATCTTCAGAGACAACCAAGGCTATTGATGAGGAAGTTCGTGCCATCATTGATTCCTGCTATGGCAAAGCTAAAGAGATACTGGAAGAAAACAGAGATGTTCTTGAGGCGATGAAAGATGCCTTAATGGAATATGAAACACTTGATATTGGACAGATTGATGATCTGATGGCACGAAAAAAACCGCGTACTCCAGCATCATGGAATGATGATGATTATCAGTCAGGCACTCCGAACTCAGAAAATAAAGAGGGGAATAAAGAAGAGAGCAAAGCATCTTCTGAAAAGCCTATTGGTGGGCCTGCTGGAGAGCACTAAATTGAACTTTGTTTAATTCTAAAAGGAGCTCAATGAGCTCCTTTTTTAATGTCTTGATAAATGATGAATTTCGCCGGAAAAATAGTTGATCTGGAAACTCCCAAAGTAATGGGTGTTTTAAATGTAACACCTGACTCTTTTTCAGATGGTGGAGAGCTATTACTTGATTCAGGTAAGTTGTCTATTGATAAAGCTTTACAGCGTGCTGAAGTAATGTATGAGGCAGGAGCCACTTTTATAGACATTGGAGGGGAATCCACAAAACCAGGTGCCTTAGATATAAGTCTTGAAGAAGAAATGGCTCGGGTTTTGCCTCTTGTTGAAAAAATCCGAAATAACATCGACATCATAGTTTCAATTGACACCAGCTCTCCCGAACTGATGTTGGAAGGTGCAAAATCCGGTGCAGGATTAATTAATGATGTAAGAGCCCTGCAAAGACCTGGAGCCGTTGAAGCAGTGAGCAAGACTAAGTTGCCGGTATGCCTAATGCATATGCAGGGAACACCAGCGACCATGCAAGAAGCGCCAAGCTATGCTCACCTTATCGATGAGATCTTACAATTTTTAGAAGACCGAATTTCAGCTTGTATAAATTCTGGGGTAGATAGGAACCAAATTATTATTGACCCTGGTTTTGGGTTTGGTAAAACACTTGAACATAACCTTGATCTGCTTGGCAGACTTCACGAGCTTAAAGCGTTAAAATTCCCACTTCTTATAGGGCTATCTCGGAAAGCTATGCTTGGTTTAATCACAGGTAAACGTGTAAAGCAAAGACAGGCAGCTGGTATCTCTGCAGCAGTTATAGGACTCATGCAAGGTGTAAATATAATTCGGACCCATGACGTCGCTGAAACGGTAGATGCTATAAAAGTTTATCTAGCAGTGAAAAATAATGAACTAAAATTGGACTTAAGCAACTAAGTATTGAAATGCAGGGTATTGAAATACAAAGTTGTAAAAGCATAGGGAAATCTGGATTGTGAATAAAACGAAAAAATATTTTGGAACTGATGGTATTAGAGGTCGGGTAGGAGAATATCCTGTCACGCCAGATTTTTTCTTAAAGCTAGGTTGGGCTATCGGCAAAGTTTTTTCAAAAAAGTCAGGCAGTACTGTACTGATAGGAAAAGACACACGCATTTCAGGTTATATGTTTGAGTCCGCGCTAGAGGCTGGGCTGACGTCTGCTGGCGTGGATATAAAATTATTAGGCCCTATGCCTACCCCCGCAGTTGCACATCTGACCAGTACATTCCAGGCTCAGGCAGGTATTGTTATTAGCGCTTCACACAATGGCTATGAAGATAACGGTATAAAGCTTTTTTCAGCTCAAGGCACTAAGCTTGGTGATGACATTGAGTTTGCTATTGAAGATGCATTGGATTCTGAGTTGCAAACAGTTAGTTCAGATAAAATTGGCAAGGCATCTCGTATTATTGATGCCAGCGGCCGTTACATAGAATTCTGTAAGGGAACTGTACAGAGAGGCATAAAGTTTAATGGTCTGAAAATTGTCCTCGATTGTGCCAACGGAGCAACTTATCACATTGCGCCAAATGTTTTTGAAGAATTAGGTGCCGATATAAAAGTGATCGGTAATAAGCCTAATGGACTAAATATTAATAACGAATGCGGTTCAACCAAACCTCAACAATTAGCAGATGAAGTATTAAAACACCGAGCTGACCTTGGTATCGCTTTTGATGGTGATGGTGATCGTGTGCAGATGGTTGATCACACTGGAGAGGTTGTGGATGGAGATGAGCTACTTTACATCATCGCTATGCATAAGCTTGCCAATGCCTCTAAAGATAAAGGTGTCGTGGGAACGGTAATGAGCAATTTAGGTTTAGAGCTTGCTTTGCAAGACCTGAAAATTCCTTTTTGCAGAAGCTCAGTAGGCGATCGTTATGTCATGGAAGAGCTTAAAAATCGAGAATGGTTCATTGGTGGCGAATCTTCTGGGCATGTGATCTGTTTGGATAAGACAACTACTGGTGATGGAATTGTTGCAGCCCTACAAGTGTTGGCTGCTATGCAGGAGATGGGTAAGAGTTTGTATGACTTAAAGTCCATGATGGAAAAATTCCCACAAACAATGATTAATGTCCGACTAAAAGACCCTAAGGCCTTAAATGGTAATAAAGTCATCCACTCTGCGGTGAAAGATGCCGAATTAACGCTTGGTAAGGAAGGGCGAGTCTTATTGAGACCGTCTGGTACGGAACCCATGGTTCGAGTGATGGTTGAAGGCTCAGATGAGACCTTGGTTAATAAATTAGCAACAGATCTTTCGCAGGTAGTGTCCAGAGAATTAGCCTGATTTTAAGAAATTTCACTGAAGCGTAAAAGTTTATAGGCAAGTAGGTGTCCCATAAGCTTTATTGGTCTTCTTTAAGCGGCTTTCCAGTTGCAAGTTAATCTCATCTTAAGTAGTATTGGCGGCCTTTTCGGCGATAGGTAGCTGGGACAATATGCGAACAAATCTAGTAGTAGCAAACTGGAAAATGCATGGACATAAAAAGGAAGTAACGCAGCTTCTAAATGCTCTAAAAAATGGCATTAATACAAGTGCTACTAAAGATAGTAAAATGGTCATTTGTCCGCCTAGTCTGTTTTTAGGGCAGGTACAAAAAGAGCTAGCAGAGACAGGCATTGCTATTGGCACTCAAAACGCCCATCCCCAGAATGAAGGGGCGTTTACAGGTGAAGTTGGATTTGCCATGTTAAGAGAGTTTTCTTGTTCTTATGCCATTATCGGGCATTCAGAACGCAGAGAAATTTTTGCAGAAACTGATAAATTTATTGCGGAAAAGTTTGCAGCAGCTCAAGTGCAGAGTGTCATACCAATACTTTGCATTGGTGAGACGCAAGCACAAAGAGAAAGTGGGCTCACTGAATCAACTGTACTGGGGCAATTGCAGGCAGTAATAAGTGAAGTTGGCATTGAAGCATTTGCAAACGCTGTTATTGCCTATGAACCAATCTGGGCGATAGGGACTGGATTAACGGCTAGCCCTGAACAGGCACAGGAAGTTCATGCAGCTATACGATCTTTTCTGGCTAAATTGGACCAGAATATAGCCGAAAATATCTCCATTCTTTATGGTGGTAGTGTTAAGGCAAATAATGCAGAAGCGTTGTTTTATCAGTCTGATATTGATGGGGCTTTAGTGGGTGGTGCATCTTTGGATGCTGAAGAATTTTTAACTATTTACGCAGCGGCTTAGCTGGGTAGGTACGGAATAAAACAGGAAAAATTATGGAATCCATAATCATTATTGTACATGTGATAGCGGCGATTGCAGTTATTACGTTAGTTCTATTGCAACAAGGGAAGGGGGCTGAGATGGGTGCTTCCTTTGGAAGTGGTGCTTCTCAAACGTTGTTTGGTTCCTCCGGAAGTGGCAATGTGTTGACTAAAGCGACAACAATTTTTGCAACAGTCTTTTTTGTTACAAGTCTCAGTCTGGCGGTCATTGCCAGACAAGCTGCTGATTTAAGCGTGCTTGGGGGTGGTTTAATTGATGACCTCGACCAAGTGAATGCTGCGCTTAATACAATCCAGCCGGAACTTGAAGATATCCCAGTTATTGAGACGGGTAGCGATATTCCCATCGCACCAGAATAAGAGCCGAAGTGGTGGAATTGGTAGACACGCTACCTTGAGGGGGTAGTGGCCTTACGGTCGTGCCGGTTCAAGTCCGGCTTTCGGCACCATATTAACTGGTTTGGAACTTAAACAGTTCTTGACCATCAGAGGGTAGGTTCTTATAATCACCGCCCTCAAATACCCTGTCAGTTCGGGATTTTTAAAGTAAAAACAGTTTGACAGGTTTAATAGTTTGTTGCGGGGTGGAGCAGTCTGGCAGCTCGTCGGGCTCATAACCCGAAGGTCGTAGGTTCAAATCCTGCCCCCGCTACCAATTTAGCAGTAACCCCCCCTTACTTGGGGTTTTAGTTGGTGTTAGTAGATAGAATGCTAGAAGTGGGCCTTGTGCCCATTTTTTATTTCTGTTTCAGGTGTATATACAATGGCCAGTAGAGTCTCAGTATTGACTGCTTTGATTGAACCAGTGATTAATGCCATGGGGTATCAACTCTGGGGAGTTGAATATCTGGGGCAAGGCAAGCATAGCGTTTTGCGGGTTTACCTGGAAAAAACGGGTGGTGTAGATATAGATGATTGTGCGCAGGCAAGCAGACAAATCAGCAGCTTGCTTGATGTGGAAGATACGATAAAGAGTGAATACACTCTGGAAGTTTCTTCTCCCGGCATGGATAGAATGTTGTTTAGTTTAGAGCAATTCCAGGAATATGCTGGCTATCATGCCAAGCTTAGATTGACTGAATCGTTTGAAGGGCAAAGGAATTTCACAGGCCAAATAAAAGCTGTAAAAAATGATGAAGTGGTTTTAATCATGGGTGAGGAAGAATTTACATTGCCTTATGAGTTAATTGAAAAAGCGAACGTAATATCGCAAGTATGAAGGTAGCAAGATCATGGAAAACAAAGAAATATTAATGGTGGCAGATGTCGTTTCTAATGAAAAAGGCGTTTCAAGAGACGTTATTTTTTCTGCTATCGAGGCAGCATTAGCTGCTGCTACCAAGAAACGCTATGTTGATGAAGAGGCTGAATGTGAGGTCGTTATTGATCGAGAAAATGGAGATTATGAAACTTATCGAGTTTGGAAAGTTGTCTCTGATGAAGAATTGGCACTGCTAGGCTCAGAATTCACCTTAGAAGAAGCGCATGAAAAAGATCCTAAGCTTGTAGCTGGGGATGTGTGGAAAGAAAAAGTAGATAACGTTGAGTTTGGCCGTATTGCTGCACAAACTGCAAAGCAGGTTATCGTACAGAAAGTGCGCGAGGCTGAGCGTGAAATAGTAGTTAACGAATATTCAGATAAAATAGGGGAGCTGGTCACAGGAACAGTGAAAAAAGTAACCCGTGATAACGTTATTGTTGAGCTGGGAAATAATGCTGAAGGTCTTTTGCCAAGAGAGAATTTAATCCCACGTGAAACCTTTCGAATTAATGATCGTCTACGCGCTTTACTTGTAGAGGTTAGAGAAGAAGTCCGAGGCCCACAATTACTATTAAGTAGAACAGCACCAGAAATGTTGACAGAATTATTTAAGATTGAAGTGCCTGAGATTGCTGAAGAAATTATTGAAATCAAAGCCGCAGCACGAGATCCAGGTTCACGTGCTAAGTTGTCAGTAAAAACTAATGATGGTCGAATTGATCCTGTTGGCGCTTGTGTAGGAATGCGTGGTTCGCGGGTTCAAGTAGTCTCGAACGAATTGGCTAATGAGCGAATCGACATTATTTTGTGGGATGAAAACCCTGCACAAATGGTGATTAATGCGATGGCGCCGGCGCAGGTTGCGTCTAWTGTGGTTGATGAAGAAACTCATACGATGGACGTTGCTGTGGCTGAAGATAACCTGGCTCAGGCTATTGGTCGCAACGGTCAGAATGTCAGGCTTTCTAGTGAGTTATCTGGCTGGACTATTAATGTGATGAGTGAAGAGGAGGCTGCTGAAAAACAACAAGAGGAATCTTCAAGTACGGTTGCTAGCTTCATGCAAGCATTAGATGTTGATGAAGATGTTGCAGAAATTCTTGTACAAGAAGGTTTCGCTAGTCTAGAAGAAATTGCCTACGTTCCTCTGGAAGAAATTGCCGATATTCAGGACTTTGATGAAGAAATTGCTGATGAATTAAGGGCGCGTGCAAAAGATGCATTACTGACTAAAGCGATTGCGTCTGAAGAAGAGTTAWGCAGTGCCGGGATACAAGATGATTTGTTAAATATGGAAGGCATGGATAACGAACTTGCCATGAGTTTATCCAAAATAGATGTGAAATCTATGGAGGATTTAGCAGAATTATCTATCGATGAATTGATGGTAGTGGAAGGCATGGAAGAAGAACGTGCGGGTAAACTTATTATGACTGCCCGTGAGCCTTGGTTTGCAGAAGACTAAAGTAACGCAATAGATAGAGTTATTGAGGAATTAAATGGCTGATTTAACCATAGCTGAACTAGCCAAATTGGTTGGTGTACAAGAAGACCGATTACTTGAGCAGATCAAGGAAGCTGGCTTATCCCAAACAAAAGCAAGTGATTCACTTTCCAATGAGGAAAGAAGCAAATTATTAATGTCACTTAAAGGTAAACATGGTGACGATAGCCCTACAGAATCCAGTCCAAAACGCATCACCTTGAAGCGTAAAACAATTGGAACGCTTAAGTCTTCAGATAATCAAGGGCGCAGTAAATCAGTCAATGTTGAAGTAAGAAAGAAACGGACATACGTTAAACGCAGTGTTGAAGAAGCACAAGAAGCGCAATTAGAAGCTGAAAAAGTACGTCAGGAAGAAGAAAAAGCTCAACTTGAACTTGAAGCCAAAGAAGCTGCCAAAAAAGAAAAAACCACCCAGGAAAAAGTTAACACCAAGGGAGCACCAGCAGCGAGATCTTCTGCTGTCTCTGTAGCTCCCGCCGAAAGTAAACCTGAAACGAGAAGAGATTTCAAAAAAGGCACACTGAAAAAAGAAAGTTTTCGTAGTTCAGCAGGTGAAGGTGGTAATAAAAAAACCCAGGCAAGACGCAAAGATAGAGGTCAGGCCGATGATAGAAAATACAATAAAATTCGTCGTACCGATGACTTTATTTTAGATGGTGACGAAGATGTTGGTGGAAGTCGCCGTCGTGGTGGACGTAAATTAAGTCAGGGGCATAAGCAGCATAAATTTGAAATGCCAACTGAATTTATCGCTAGAGAAATTGAAATCCCCGAAGCTATTAGTGTTTCTGAGCTTGCTCAACGACTGTCAGTTAAGGGCGCTGAGTTAGTTAAAACACTAATGAATATGGGCGTTATGGCGACGATTAATTTGATGTTGGATCAGGACACCTCAATCTTGTTGGTGGAAGAGTTGGGGCATACAGCCAAACCTGTTTCTGATGATAAGCTTGAAGAAGATTTAGTCGGATCAGTCAGCTATGAAGGTGAAGAATTGCCTCGTGCTCCCGTTATCACAGTAATGGGGCATGTGGATCATGGTAAGACTTCATTGCTGGATTACATTCGGAAATCTTCAGTAACTGAAGGCGAAGCTGGAGGCATCACTCAACATATTGGTGCATACCATGTTGAAACTGAGCATGGCATGCTGACTTTCCTGGATACCCCAGGTCATGCTGCATTTAGTGCCATGCGGGCTCGTGGTGCACAAGCGACAGATATTGTGATTTTGGTGGTTGCTGCAGATGATGGTGTTAAGCCTCAAACTGAAGAAGCCATTCAACATGCCCAGGCTTCTGAAGTACCTATCGTCGTCGCGATTAATAAAATAGATAAAGAAGGTGCTGACTCTGAAAAGATTAAAAGTGAGCTTTCGGCTAAAGGCTTAGCGCCAGAAGATTGGGGTGGTGATACCCAGTTTATTGAGGTATCTGCGCATACAGGAAAAGGCATTCCAGAGTTATTGGAAGCTGTCCTGTTGCAGGCTGAAATTCTTGAATTAAAAGCTGTGGTTGATTGTCCAGCTAAAGGAGTGGTTATTGAATCAAGACTGGATAAAGGTCGTGGTCCGGTAGCGACAGTACTCATTCAAAATGGCACCTTAAAAAATTCAGATATTATTTTGGTGGGTCATGAATATGGTCGAGTGCGTGCCCTGACTGATGAAAAGGGCGGACAGATTAAATCTGCTGGTCCCTCACTCCCGGTTGAGGTTCTTGGTTTAAATGGTACCCCTGAAGCGGGTGATGAATTTTTCGTTGTCGAAGATGAAAGAAAAGCCAGAGAGGTCGCAGAATTCCGTCGTGAAAAATTCCGTGAGCATCAAATCGCTAAACAACAAATTGCCAAAATGGAGGGTATGTTTGCCGCCATGGGCAAAGACGATGTCAAAGTGGTCAATATCGTTTTGAAAACAGACGTGAGGGGATCATTGGAAGCAATAAGCTCAGCCTTACTTGGTTTAGGCAATGAGGAAGTATCGGTCAATATCATTTCCTCTGGAGTCGGTGGCATCTCCGAAAGCGATGTGCAACTGGCACAGCCGTCCAATGCGTCTATTATTGGTTTTAATGTGCGCGCTGATAAGTCAGCTAAAACCCTGGTTGAAAATGAAGGCCTGGATTTACGTTATTACAGCATTATTTATAACCTGATCGATGATGTTAAAGCCGTGCTTGGTGGTTTGTTATCACCTGATCTGCAAGAAGAGATTTTGGGCGTGGCTGAAGTACGTGATATTTTCAATTCACCAAAATTCGGGTCTATTGCTGGCAGCATGGTGATTGAAGGAACGGTTTTCCGCAATAAACCTATCCGTGTTTTACGTGATGATATTGTTATTTATGAAGGTGAGCTTGAGTCTTTACGTCGTTTTAAAGATGAAGCCAATGAAGTGCGCAATGGCATGGAATGTGGCATTGGTGTGAAAAATTACACAGATGTCAGGGTTGGTGACAAGATTGAAGTTTTTGAAACCAAGGAAGTTGCTCGCACCTTGTAAAAGCTATTGAGCTTGTTAATACTTCGTTAAAGGTGAAAATTAATTCAGTCACTTACTCTTAAGTAAGCTCCTTCATTAATTTTCACCTTGTCTTAACATTGCTCCGTACACTTTTCATAATAAATAGTACTCCGACACCATTAATACTCAGTTTTTACTGAGTTATAAGCTTTTTTTATTTACATAAGATTCAGAATATCAATACGCCATGCCAAAACCTTCTAATCGAAATAGAAAAATAGTCGATCTCTTAAAAAAAGAGCTTGCTCTGCTGATTCAATCTGAAATCAGAGACCCGCGTGTTGGTATGGTGTCGGTGACGGGTGCTAAAGTAAGCCGTGATCTGTCCTACGCTGAAATTTTTGTCACAATTTTAGGTAAAACTTCAGAAGAAGATATTATTGAAAGTATGAAAGCTTTAAACAGAGCCTCAGGATTTTTACGCAGTTTATTAGCAAAAGGCGCAAATTTGCGGACAACACCTAAACTAAGTTTCAGCTACGATAACAGTTTGAATAGAGGCAGGTTTCTATCTGATTTGATTGATGAGGCTATTGCTAGCGACAACAAAGACTGAGTTACCTGTACCTAGTCAACGTTAAAGAAAAAGTATGAGAAAACGACATGGCAGAAAACTCTCAGGGATTCTTGTTTTAGATAAGCCAATAGGTGAATCTTCCAATAGAAGTCTACAAAATGTAAAARGACTGTTTCAAGCCGCCAAGGCTGGCCATACTGGCAGTCTTGACCCTCTCGCCACTGGCGTCCTTCCGCTTTGCTTTGGTGAAGCCACTAAAATATCTCAATTTTTGCTGGATTCTGATAAAGCCTACAGAACAAAAATTAAGCTAGGTGTGAAAACAGCTACTGGTGACTCAGAGGGAGACGTTATTGCAGAAAAAGATTGCAGCCATATTTCTTTAGAGGATATAGAAAAAGCCCTGGTTAATTTCAGGGGAGAAATTCAACAAATCCCTTCCATGTATTCAGCACTTAAACACCAAGGTGTGCCACTTTATAAATTAGCCAGAGCCGGTAMAACGGTAGAAAGGAAAGTTCGTACCGTATCTATATTTGAGCTTGCCTTAATTTCATACGAGGGCGCTTTTGTCGAGTTAGATATCCGTTGTAGTAAAGGGACTTATGYGCGGACCTTGGCGGATGATCTGGGTGAAAGCTTGGGGGTTGGGGCGCATGTCGCTGCCTTACGACGTACCCAGGCGGGGCCATTTAGACTTGAACAGGCTATAACAGTCGAAGCTTTGGTGAAATGTAAGGAGGAAGGTGATTTTGCGGCTATAGACGCATTATTAATCCCTGCTGATCAGGCGATTCAGGAGCTGCCTATGGTGATTTTGCCTGTCGCCACAGCCGAATATGTATTGCAGGGTCAGGCAGTTATTGCCCGAAACCTGCCTACTTCTGGGCTTGTACGTTTGTATAAAGAAGATATTTTCATTGGCATCGGCGAGATTCTTGATGATGGCCGGGTAGCCCCTAAACGCTTATTTCTTGCTTAATTTTTCATACGTTAGCAAGTTTAAAAACAGCTAAACCTTTTTAATTCAATAAGTTAAATTCTTAGTGTTCGAGGGGTTCCCTGGCTAATTTTCTCGCTACACTTTGCGCTTAAACTCTCCCAGAAAAAGATGCAACATCAACGTCACTATAGAGTTTATTCTCAAGCTAGTGTAATTTTGGTAGTAACAGGCTGTAAATTAATAAAAATAACTTAATAGCGAGAAAATTTCCTATGTGTAATGAAAGAACAGTAAAAGAAAATGAAGAGTTTCTAAGCGCTAAATCGGATTTAAGCCGTCGACAATTAGGTAAAGCAGCGGCCGGTGTTGGCCTGGCAATGATGTTGCCGCCTGTTGCTAATGCACAAGATATCACTGAATCCTATATTGATATTACAACACCCGATGGTGTAGCTGATGCATTTTTTGTACGTCCTTCGACAGGTGAACATCCTGCAGTTTTAATCTGGACTGATATTTTGGGTTTGCGTCCATCTTTTGAAATGATGGCACGACGCCTTGCCCAGTCTGGCTATTCTGTACTTGTTCCTAATCCTTTTTATCGGAGTGCGAGAGCCCCTGTAGTCGATGAAGGCGCGAGCTTTCAAGATCCTGTCGTCAGAGAAACAGTAATGGCGATGAGGTCTGAACTTAATGCGCAGACTGATATTTCTGATGCGGCGGTTTTTGTCGAATTCCTGGATGCTCAGCCTTCAGTTGATAGTAGCCGCAAAATGGGCACTACAGGCTATTGCATGGGTGGTCCAATGGTCATGCGTACAGTCGGCACTAGTAGCCGTATGGGGGCAGGTGGAACTTTTCACGGTGGTGGATTGGCAACTGATGCCCCGGATAGTCCACACCTCCTGATTCCACAAATGGATGCCAGTATGTTGATTTGCGTTGCAGGTAATGATGATGAGAATGATCCGGAAGTAAAAAATATTCTCAGAGAAGCCTTTGCAGCAGAAGATATATCGGCTGAGATTGAAGTCTATGCAGGCACATTACATGGCTGGTGCCCGCCAGATAGTGCTGTATATCACGAAGCTCAGGCCGAAAGAGCCTGGAGTCGTTTATTGAATTTGTTCGAGAACGCTCTGGCTTAAGACTTCAATTTCAATAAAAGGTAGTCAATCATGAATAAAGTTATGTCTTTTGTATTTATTGCATTTGCTTTAGTTACCGCTTCTACAGCTTATTCACAAAACGTTCCTCTGGAGCGTTTAATTGAATATCTTGAAATCGATACGATTAATCCGCCTGGAAATGAAAGTCGTGGTGTCACTTTTTTCCAAAGGATATTTGAGGAAGCGGGTATTGATTATGAAGCCGTAGAGTCTGCGCCTGGTCGGGGTAATATCTGGGCTCGACTTGAAGGAGAGGGTGATGAACCCGCTTTAGTTTTACTTCACCATATAGATGTAGTTCCAGCGAGTCGCGAGTACTGGGATACGGACCCTCTGCAAGCCGTGATAAGTGATGGCATGTTATACGCTAGAGGAACTTCCGACACTAAATCCTTGGGTATTATGCATCTGGAAGCCTTTTTGTATCTGCATAGAAATAACATTGCCTTAAATCGTGACGTGATTTTTATGGCGACGGCCGATGAAGAGGCTGGTGGTTTCTTTGGTGCTGGTTGGTTGATAGAAAATCGACCTGAAATATTCGAGGGTGTTGGCTACCTGCTCAATGAAGGTGGTGGTGCTACTTTGATGGAGAATGATCAGATTCAGTTGGCTATTGAAGTTGCCCAAAAAAGACCTTACTGGTTGAGGCTTATTGCAACAGATGTGCCTGGCCATGGCTCGGTACCAAGAACAACTTCAGCCACTACGCGTTTAATTGCTGCACTTAACAGAATCCAGCAAACACCTTTTGAGCCGCATATTACCGCGACGGTAAGAGCAATGTTTGCTCGTTTGGCCCCGAATATGCCACCTCAATGGCAGCCTGCTATGAGTAATATTGATGAGGCTATACTAGATCCAGAATTTTTAAGAGTGTTACAGGAAGAAAGACCAGGTTTTCATTCGTTGATCCGTAATACCTGCTCTATCACAATCTTAAGTGCTAGTGAAAAAATCAATGTGGTTTCGCCTGAAGCGAGTGCTGAACTGGATTGCAGAATTTTACCCGACCAGGATGCTGGTGAGTTTATAAGTGGTATTCGTGATCGTATAGCAGATGATCAGATAGAAATTGAAGAAATAATGCTATTTGGTCCAGCAGAGTCCAGCGCTGATACTGATCTTTATAGAATGATGAGCAGGGTTATTGAAGAAAGGTATGCTTCAGTAAATATCGTTCCCTCAGCCATGACTGGATTTACTGATAGTCACTTTTTTCGGGATTTAGGCATCATTAGTTATGGTTTTAATCCAACAATATTTCCAGATGGTATAGGTTCAAATATACATGGGAACAATGAACGTATTCCGGTTGAAGCGTTTAATCAGGGTGTGGAATTGATGATCGATGTTGTGCGGGAATTCGTTGAAGAATAAAACTGTACTTGTTAGCGACATTATTGGTCAGGGTTTCGATATAATCCAGTTAATGCCAAAACTGTTTAATAACTGAGAACTAATGAAAATTATAATTATTGGTTCGGGCTTAATGGGAGTCGCTACAGCTTATTATCTGTCTGAGCAAGGTCACGAGGTGCTTGTTGTCGATCGTCAGCAAGGACCTGCTTTGGAAACAAGTTTTGCTAATGCTGGCGTTCTGCATCCAAGTCAGGCCAGCCCCTGGAATCATCCGGGTATCGCACTGCAAGTATTGAAATGGATGGGCAAGGAAAATTCGCCGTTTTTATTGCGACCCAGAGCGATTCCTTCCCTGTTAAGCTGGGGAATTTCCTTCCTGAATCATGCTAAGCCAAATAAATTTCAAGCAAACCTTCATTCGAACACTGTTCTGGCAAATTACAATATTCAATGTATGCAGGACCTACAAAAACAACATCCTTTTGATTACTCTGCCAATAGTTTAGGCAGCATGAAAGTGCTCGGAAATGAGCAGGACATGGAAAAAGAACTTGCATCGATTCCACTTTTTGAAAGTTTTGGTGTCGAATGTACCGTATTAAATCAGGCTGAAATATTTAAAAAAGAACCAGCGCTAATCGAAAATGGAGAGAATTTGATCGGCGGCGTTCATTACCCAGGTGATCAGGCTGGGGATGCTTATCAATTTTGTATAGAGCTGACAGAGCTTGCCAAAAAAAATAATGTTCGATTTGAATACGATGTAACTGTACAAAAGCTAATAAGTTCAGGTCATGCTATCACTTCTATTCAAACCAGTAATGGAGCGTATACGGCTGATGCCTATGTTCTAGCCGCAGGAAGTTACAGTCCATTACTTGCCAATTCTATAAAACTTAAATTACCTATCAAGCCAATAAAGGGTTATTCAATCACACTGGATATGACTGGATGGGAAACCAAGCCACGTATGCCGGTGATAGATGAAGAAGCGCACGTTGCGATCACGCCCCTCGGCAATCGTTTGCGTGCCGCGGGTACTGCTGAATTGAATGGCTACGATACTGAAATCAGTGCACAGAGAGTTCAGCTAATTCTTGATCAGGTTATTAGCAGGTATCCCGCGGCTGAAAGTTATAGTAATGAAGGGGATATTAGTCCTTGGACAGGATTAAGACCTACCAGTGCTGATGGTGTTCCAATCCTTGGTGCAACATCATTTAAAAATTTTTATTTGAATACAGGCCATGGACATCTCGGTTGGTCCCTGGCTATGGGGAGCGGAAAATTAGTGGCCGATTTGATTAGCGGCCAGAATTCAGCTATTAATATTTCTCCTTATAGCTTAGGCCGTTTTTAATTAGTATCAGTTTTTGTTATGAAATTATTTAATCTACAATTTTTAAAAGCAATCATTCTTCCCGGTTTGATTTTTCAGTCTGTTGTTATTGCTGGAGGTTATGCCACTGGTCGAGAGCTTGTAGAATTTTTTCTTTCGAATGGGCCGCGTGCAGGGCTGTATGGCATGTTGGTTGCAACCATAGTTTGGTCACTGGTTTTAGCAACAAGCCTGGAATTTGCCAGGTTGACCAAGAGCCGGGATTACAAAACGTTTTTCAGGCACTTGTTGGGGCGGGCGTGGGTGCTCTATGAGATTGTTTATATTATTACCATTGTGCTTATCTTGTCGGTAATTGGATCAGCTGCCGGGATTCTGTTATCTGACATGATTAATACGCCACCATTAATTGGCACAATGTTTCTGATTATAACTATTGGCTTACTGACTTTTTTCGGGACGAAGCTTATTGAAAAGGTTCTCGCAAGTTGGTCTCTGTTGTTATATGCGGTTTATATCTCTTTTTTAATTCTGGGTTTTAGAAAGTTTGGTGGTGATATAGAAGTGGCTTTTACGATTGCACCTGAAAATTCTGAATGGGTGGGTGACGGAATAAAATATGCGAGTTATAACTTGGCTATTATTCCGACTATCCTGTTTTGCCTGAGACACATTCATTCTCGCCAGGAAGCTATCATTGGTGGTCTTCTTGGTGGGGTGTTGGCAATTCTTCCAGGTATACTTTTTTATTGCGTACTGGTCGGTTTTTATCCGGGAATACTCAGCGAAGCTGTTCCCATTAATTATATTCTTGCAGCAATGGGCATTCCTTTTTTTCAAATACTTTTCCAAATTGTGATATTTGGTACCTTTATAGAAACGGGTACAGCATTACTACATGCYTTGAATGAACGTATCGCKGTTACCTATGAAGAAAAATCACAACGTATGCCGGTTTATTTACGTCCTGCAGTTGCTGTTGTTACGATGATAATTGCGGTGTTTGTCAGTGACAGGATCGGCTTGATTGATTTAATAGCTAAAGGTTATGTCTTACTCACTTATCTTTTCCTGGCCGTATTCGTGATTCCTTTATTTACGATTGGTTTGTATAAGATAATAAAAGTTTATAGTCATCAGACAAATAAAAATTAAAAAACCACATTAATAATTTTTAAATTAATTTCAAACTTTAGAGCCGATAATACAAGAGGTAAAAATGACTATTCAAAGATTAAAAACTAATGACCGCATGAGTCAGATTGTTATTCATGGTGATACAGTGTACTTAGCGGGTCAAGTTGCATTAGCTGCACGAGGAGAGAGTGTTGCCGTTCAAACTCAGGCTATTCTTGATGAGATTGATAATAAATTAGCCGAAGCAGGCACTGATAAAAGTAAGGTTCTATCCGCTACAATCTGGCTCTGTAGTATGGATGACTTTGCTGAAATGAATGCAGTATGGGATGAATGGACCAAAGGTGGTAATGCGCCATGTCGTGCTTGTGTTGAATCACCCAGATTGGCATCACCAGAATTTAATGTTGAGATAGGCATCATAGCTGCTAAATAAATTTTCCTAACAGCATTTTATTAGTGCCGTTTGCTCAGTACCGTTTTTCCAGTATTAAGAAATTTACGACTGAGAAATAAAGAAAAGAGGAGACATATGCGTAATTTAAATGACCACTTTACTAGTTTTAGAATCACTTTCTTTTTTATTGTTGTGCTGATTATTTCAGCTTGTTCTGAACCAGTGAGTTATGACTTGATCTTGCGCAGCGGGACTATTATTGATGGCAGTTCAGGTGCAGCCTATCAAGGAGATATCGCTATTAATGACGATCAAATAGCCGCCATTGGTGACTTAGGTGATACCAGTGCTTTGATGGAAATAAATGTAAGTGGATTAGTAGTCGCGCCTGGGTTTATCAATATTCACAGTCATGCTGTTGGTGATGCGTTGTCTACTGCGGTCAATATGATCAGCCAGGGCGTCACTACAGAAATTATGAATTCAGATGGTAGCAGTCCAATTGATATTGCGGCTCAATTTGACTCATACATGCAAAATGGCCTTGCCCTGAATGTTGGTGGCTTTATTGGATTTAATAGTGTCTGGAGCGAAGTTGTCGGTACTGAAAATGTTAGACCTACTCAGGCTCAAATTAATCAAATGCAAAGTATTATTCAAAGCGCACTGGAAGCTGGCGCTTGGGGTGTGTCAGCAGGGCTGGACTACGTTCCAGGATATTATGCTACTGTCGAAGAGGTGATTCAGGTACTTGAGCCCTTTGCTTCGTGGAATATAGTTTTTGCTAATCATGATCGTCTTACCCCAGAAAGTGGTTATAGCTCTATTACAGGAATGACAGAGACTGTCACGATTGGTGAAGCTTCCGGCTTAATTCCACTGGTTACTCATATGAAAGTTCAAGGCTGGGAACAAGGCAAAGCAGGTGAAATACTTGAAGCAATGCGAGTAGCCGCTACGTCGAACCCCGAAGGTGCAGTTGCTGATCTCTATCCTTATCTGGCAGGTGCCACTGGGCTTGCTGCATTGATTATTCCCAGCTGGGCACAGGCGGGTGGGCGTGATGCCATGCTACAACGTTTTCAGGACAGTAACTTGCGCGCAAGAATTATTACAGAAGCTGAAGAAGCCATGACTTTACGCTGGGGCGGTGCTTCTGGGGTTTATGTGCTGGGTAACCAGCGAGAATTAACAGACATTATGAATGATTTTGGTACGGACTCCCCGGGTGAAGCGGTTATTCGTGTACTTGAAGAAGCTGATAACGGCGTGATTCTACGCTTTGGTAGCGAGGAAGATCTTATCGAAATTATGCAGCATCCAACGGTATCAATTGCCTGTGATTGTGACGCAGCGCCAGAGGGTGCAAGAATTCATCCGCGTTATTGGGGGACTTTCCCAAAAGTTCTGGGTGAATATGTGCGTGAGAAAGGCGCGCTAACGCTGGAGAATGCGATCTATAAAATGACGGGTTTACCGGCAAGTACTATCGGAATGGAAGATAGAGGGCTGTTAAAACCCGGTATGGTTGCTGATATTACAGTTTTTGATCCGACAACTATCATTGATCATGCTACGTTTGAAAATCCAACAGCCAGGCCAGAAGGAATCATGTACGTCATTCTAAATGGTGAATTTGCATTCAGTGATGGTGTTGTAACTGGCGTTCAGGCAGGAGAAGTATTAAATCGAAACCTGCCGTTTTAGTATTCACTTTTTATCATCATGCGACAGAGTAAAGTCTTACTCTGTCACTATTAATTACTCAGCGCTTCATTCTATTTTTCTTCACCCTATTCCCGTGGTGAACCAAAGGAAAAGCCTTCGCTGCCATCCTCATTAACCAACGTGACGTATTCTACATTTCCAACATTAGGTGCATTACGTGCTCTAGCTGCATGTACGATGACGGTATTTCCAACTACAAGAGTATCTCTTCTCCAGCCGCGACGGAGGAGGCTACTCGCTGCAGCTAGTTCAAAATTCCAGTGGGTAATTTCTCCACTTTCATCAACTACATCCACATATAATCGAGCATGAGGGTTGGTTAAAGCGAGACGCATTACTGTACCGGTAACGATGACAGGCATGTCTATATCGAACTCAGCTCTGAAGTTATGATGCGCGTTTAATGCAGTAGACCCAAGTAAAGCAGTAAGAATAGAAAAAAGTAGTATCAATTTGTTTTTCATGACTCCCTCCCCAAATTATTGATTAAAATATTGTGTCGATTGTTCGTTTTCACAGACCCATTCGATCAGGTTTTCGTCAGGCATAATGCTGTGCTCAACCCGTAAAGAAAAGAGTTCTGTGTAGGCGCCAGGATCATCAATGGTGACATCTATTTCTATTTTCCCGAATGTTGAGCGATTAAAACGTTCAATAGTTATTAACTGATCTGTCGTCGGGCTACCATTAAAATCAAGCCAACCATCCCCGCGGAAATTGTTAGTTTCTACTACTAAGGTGTCGCCGTCCCAATGTCCAACTGAGTAGCCATACCAGGTGGGAAGAGGGTCGCCTTGAGCAGGTAATGAGCGTCCATCCGTAAAAATCTGACGGACACCAGCACTGGCTTCATAAATAATAACCAGTCGGTCTGGTGACTGAACAATTTCTCGGGGTTGGTTATGTGTGTGAAATTGCATATGCCCTAATGGCAGACAATAACTGTCAGGATTCTCTATACCATTATTTGCCATGCGCTCAGTACGCTTTTCAAGCGCCCAAGGTTGATAAGGTAAGCCATTTTCGAAGCCGAAGCCCTGATCCCAAAAAGTTGCATAAGGAGGTACACCAGCAGGTGGTGTCTCAGGTTCCCCAACATTTCTACCTTGTTCACCGCTTTGGTTATGGCGAATAGAATTCCAGGTGCCAGAAAAGTTTGGGTTACCATCAGCAGTGCGTGGCGCAGGAGCATCCAGATCAACGCTACCGTCAGCTAAAAGTGGCGTGCCTGGAACCAGATAATAAGGCCATTGCGCAGAAGCAGGCATGGCAAGAATAAATAGAGCAGCAGTAAAAAATACTCTTACAGTTAAGGAAGGTTTCATCAGTTTACCTCAAGCATAATTATTGTTATTGGAAGGTATTGAAAACCCTAAAGATAATTCAAACTATCCTTGTAATGCAAATAGGTCTGTTAGCTAATCCTTACTAAAGTAACAAGTTAGGCCGGTTTAATACTAATTTAGTAGCCAGGTGTACTTTTATTAAGCCGCAAAAGCATCCATTACAGGTAGATGAGTAGCAATGTCACTTCCAGATCCTTCAGCAATCCAGCCGTCCGCCGTAGGAAAGAAACGAATAAGTTTAAAGTCCGGGCTTTCCCCCATATCAAACCAATGCTTAATCTTTGCCGGTACGCTGATCAGATCACCTTTTTCACAAAGCAGTAGATAGACTTTCTCATTGAGGTGAAAATAAAACAAACCGCTACCTTCAACAAAAAAACGTACTTCAAAATCATCATGAGTGTGCTCAAAGTTAAACTGTTGGCGTATTTCATCTTTGTTAGGATTGTCTGGACTTAATATTGCGACATCTACAAGTTCAAATCCATAAGCCTTATTTAGCTTGGCAATTGAATCTTTATAAGCTTCTAGTATGGTTTCTTCAGTGGCATCATCAGGTAAGTCGACAGTCGCTTCCCAGCGTTCAAACAAAATATTAAGTTCATCCATCTGAGAAGTAATAATGCCGATATCCGTGGTCGACTCTGATAATGCTTGCCCAGCTTCGTCAAAAACCTGTAGTGCGCTCATATTGGATTACCTTTCCTATACCCGATTTTTTTACTGATGTTGAAATCATAACGATGGGAAAGTTTTATGTCTATGTATAGTTGAAACCCGATTTAACAGACAGGAGTGAGCGGACTGTAAATTACTCTGCATCTAGCAGTAGCTCTGACCGATAGAACTATCCGTTTAATCTGAAAATACGCTTTTGAAGTGCGAAAAAGTGTATCCAATGATTGATTTATGCTATCTTGCGCACCCCGTCGCATTTGTGAATTGTGGCGGAGGAGTAAACCAGTTAACTATTAATATGCATGGTTAACCTGGCTTTAATAAGGATATTACTCAATTAATAGCATATTCATAGGAGAGTAAAATGGCTTTATCTGTTGATGAAAAAGCAGAAATCATCCAAGGTTTCGCCCTGGCCGAAGGTGACACAGGTTCGCCGGAAGTTCAGGTKGCAWTWTTAACYRAWMRTATCMRCMAYTTNACRRRGCCACTTCAAAGAGCATAAGCATGATCATCATTCCCGTCGTGGATTGATTCGTATGGTTAATACTCGTCGTAAGTTACTTGATTATCTCAAACGAAAAAACCTTGAACGTTATAGCACGCTGATTAAAAGACTGGGTCTACGTCGTTAATCAACCATCTCACCTGGTCGGCATGGGGTCGGCCAGGCTCATACGCCAGGAATAAAAAAACTAGGAATAAAAAAATATGTTAAATCCGATTAGGAAAGAATTTAAATATGGCAACGATACGGTTGTCATGGAAACAGGTAAAGTTGCACGTCAGGCTACTGGAGCAGTTGTAGTCACTATTGGTGGCACTGTGGTGCTAACCACCGTTGTTGGTAGAAAAACGGCTAAAGCAGGGCAGCCTTTCTTCCCGCTGACTGTCAATTATCAAGAAAAAACGTATGCTGCCGGTAAAATACCAGGCGGTTTCTTTAAACGTGAAGGTCGTCCTACTGAAAAGGAAACATTAACTTCCCGCCTTATTGACAGACCTATCCGGCCTTTGTTCCCTAAAGGCTTCATGAATGAAGTGCAGGTCGTTTGTTCTGTTATTTCTTCAGAAAAGAATGTTGATCCGGATATTGCCGCAATGATTGGAACATCAGCAGCACTGGCTATATCAGGTATTCCATTTGCAGGCCCTATCGGCGCTGCTCGCGTTGGTTTCACGGAAGCAGAAGGTTATGTTCTGAATCCGAGTTATGAGACGCTCGAAAGTTCTGACTTGGAGATGGTGGTAGCGGGTACTGAAGCAGCCGTTTTAATGGTGGAGTCAGAAGCTAAAGAATTGAGTGAAGATTTAATGCTGGGCGCTGTTTTATTTGCCCATCAGGAAATGCAGGTAATCGTTCAGGCTGTAAAAGAGCTGAAAGCTGAAGCAGGCAAAGCAGATTGGGAATGGGTTCCCGAAGAGAAAAATACAACGCTAATTGATTCTGTTTCAGGTGCCTTTAGTGCGGGTATTACTGAGGCCTATGCTATTTCTGACAAAATGCAGCGTCAGGATAAACTGTCTGAGCTTAAGACTCAGGCTGTTGAGCAATTTGCCAATGAAGAAGCTGAACCTGCGGTAAGCGCGGGTGAAGTACAGGACATTTTTGCGTCCCTTGAGAAGAAAATTGTACGTAGCAATATTATTGCTGGGCAGCCACGTATCGATGGTCGTGATAACACCACAGTAAGAGCTATCTATGTTGAGACGGGTGTTTTACCTAAAACCCATGGCTCAGCTTTATTTACGCGTGGTGAAACTCAGGCTCTGGTTGTCGCAACGCTGGGTCCTATTCGTGATGCGCAAATGATTGAAGGGCTTACAGGCACCATCAAAGATCCTTTCATGTTGCACTATAATTTCCCTCCTTTCAGTGTGGGTGAAACCGGTTTTATGAGTGGACCTAAACGCCGTGAAATTGGCCATGGTCGTCTGGCTCGTCGTGGTGTTGCTGCGGTATTACCTAAAGAGGAAGATTTCCCTTATGCAATTCGTGTTGTATCAGAGATCACTGAATCTAACGGTTCTTCTTCAATGGCATCAGTCTGCGGTACCAGTTTAGCCTTGATGGATGCGGGTGTACCTTTGAAGGCACCTGTAGCTGGTATTGCCATGGGTCTGATTAAGGAAGATAACGGCTTTGCCGTATTGACTGATATCCTGGGTGATGAAGATCATCTTGGTGACATGGACTTTAAAGTAGCCGGTTCTGCTGCGGGTATTACCGCTTTGCAAATGGATATAAAAATCCAGGGTATTACCGAAGAAATTATGGAAACTGCTTTGAAGCAGGCTAATACGGCCAGAATGCATATTCTGGATGAGATGAATAAAGTAATTTCAGCTTCACGTGAAAATGTTTCTGAGAATGCGCCAAGCATGGGTATGATTAAAGTGCATCCGGATAAAATTCGTGATGTGATCGGTAAAGGTGGTGTCACTATTCGTTCTATTACAGAACAAACCGGTGCGTCAGTCGACATCGATGATGATGGTAATGTTCGCATTTATGGCGAAGATGCTGCTTCACGTGATGCTGCGGTAGCGATGGTTGAGGAAATTACAGCCGAAGCTGAAATCGGCAAAATCTATAAAGGTTTAGTTTCCAAGATTGTTGATTTTGGTGCCTTTGTAACGATTCTGCCTGGTAAAGACGGCCTGGTACACATTTCTCAAATTGCTCAAGAGCGGGTTGAGAAGGTCACTGACCATCTAACTGAAGGCGAAGACATTGCCGTGAAAGTGCTTAAAGTAGATGATCGTGGCAAAGTTAGTCTGAGCATGAAAGATGTTACTGAAGAGGAAAAAGCTGAAGTATTAGCTTAAGTTTCACCTCTTAAATAAAAAAGCCCGATATTCTGTTTGAAATCGGGCTTTTTTGTGTCTGAAAAACTATTTTCTGCCACCTTATGTTGAATTGCAGAAATGCAGATTAGAATGGTCGAGTGCAGTGTCAGAGTAACAAGTGCAGTAAAAATAACTCTGATATCTTTCGAGCAAGTAACTAATATTTCTGGAATATTATGAATGACAATAAATTAATTTTTTCACTGGCCATCGGCGTTATTGTGCTGTTCGGTTTGTTTATGCTATTGACGGGCGGCGAAGAAGAGTCTGTCACAGTCATTGTTTCTAATGAGCCTATACAGGAAAACCCGATTCCAGAGCCAACAGTTCCGGCAGCCCCGGTAGTAGAAGTTATTGAAGAAGTTGAACCTGCGTTAAATGTCCTCAGTGAAGAGCTTGTTGAGTTTGCTGAAGAGATAGTCGCGGTAGTCGAAACCCTGGTTGAACCTGAGCCGGTAGAACCAATTTTACCGAGTTTGAATAACAGTGATGACTTTGTAAAAGAAGCACTGACTGTTATGGATGGAGGTTCTTCACTAATAATGCACCTGGTTTCTGAAGAGCTCGTCAGAAAGTTTGTCGTCATGGTTGAGAATATCAGTCGTGGTGAATTCCCTGAACAAAATTTACCTATGCTATACCCAGAAGAACGCATGGCAGTAACTGAATTGGGCAGTGATTTCTATTTAATAGATGAACAATCCTATCAACGCTTTAATAGCTTAGTGGCAGGTTTGACAAATGTTAGTACGGCAACAGCAGTAGATTTTTATCAGCGCTTGCAGCCACTGTTTCGACAGGCTTATGCTGAGTTAGGCTTGCGCAATAGTGAATTTAATGATGTGTTCATACTGGCCATCGATAAGGTGCTTGATGCCAGGACTGCACCTCAACCTCAACAGCTCATTCGGCCTAATTTGAATTATCTTTACGCCAATCCTGAAATAGAAAATTATAGTGATGTTGAAAAATTACTACTGCGCTTAGGCCCTGAAAATACAGAAAACTTACAGCGCAGGCTGGAATTCTTTAAGCGTCGCTTAGAGCTTGATGCTTCGTTGGCGAACTAAAGTATTTGTTTTAATAAATCTTGATGTTGCTCTGTTGGAAGCCTTGGGCCAAACTGACTGACGATAGTTGCGGCGCTCAAACTGGCTAGGCGGCCAGCAGTTTCAAAATCCATATCCATAGATATGCCATATAAAAAAGCGCCGGCAAACATATCTCCAGCGCCATTAGAATCAACTGCAGTTACTGCATGAGATGAGATATTAATAGTCTTATCGCCATCAAATAACAAAGCACCTTCAGAACCTAAAGTTATTACAAAAGTTTTTGCAATAGCTTTTAAAGCTTCAGCAGCCGCTTCGATAGTTTCTTCGCCAGTCCAGGTCAGGGCTTCTACTTGATTGGCAAACAGTAGATCAACACCATCTCCGATCATTGCTTCCAAGCCGCCACGAAAGAACTGAACCATACCGGGGTCAGATAGCGTTATTGCGGTTAAGACACCATGTTGTTCAGCTAACTTCTTCGCTTCAACACATGCTTCAAGTGCAGTAGGTGACGTCACCAGATAACCTTCAAGGTATAAATATTTTGAATTGATCAAAGCATCTTTATAGATATCAGCGCTTGTTAAATTTTCTGAAACGCCCAGGTAAGAGAGCATGGTGCGTTCTGCATCTGGGCTTACCATGACTAAACATTTCCCGGTAACACCATCATCGCTTCTTATGCTTTTCAGGTTGACGTCTATGTTGTGGTTACCCAGTTCATTCAGGTAAAAATCGCCAAATTCATCATTCGCGACTTTACAGGAATAAAAGGTGTTCGCGCCAAATTGTGAGGCGGCGTATAAAGTATTAGCCGCTGAGCCACCACCGGCACGTTTTTTTAAACCATATTTTTCCATCAGGCGTTCTAATAAAATGCTTTGAGATTCACCATCAACCAGGGTCATAAGACCTTTTTGAATGCTTTCATGCTGAAAAAAATCATCTTCAACTTCAAATTCTTTATCGACGAGGGCATTACCTAAAGCATAAATATGATAGTTTTTCATGATATTTCCTAAATGAGTTCTTAAAAGTTTTTTATTGTGAGAGCTGTGAAAATGCCAAAGCGGCCGCATCCAGTGTCAGTTGTATTTCTTTTTCGCCATGAGCGGCTGATAAAAATCCTGTTTCAAAAGCAGAAGGGGCCAGATAAATTCCTTGATCTAACATGCTATGAAAATACTGTTTAAAACGCTCAAGATTGCATTGCATAACTTGATCGAAAGTTGAAATAGCCGATTCTTCTGAAAAGAAGCAACCGAACATAGCGCCAACCTGATTGGTGCTGAATGGAATTCCGGCAGCATCAGCACGCTCTTGTAAACCGGTTAATAATTTAGCAGTCTGTTCAGTTAGATTATCGTAAAAGTCCGGCTGAGAAATTTCTTCAAGCATTACCAAGCCCGCAGTAACCGCTAAGGGGTTGCCCGATAGAGTGCCTGCCTGATAAACAGGGCCTAAAGGCGCGAGCATATCCATGTATTGTTGTTTGCCGCCAAAGGCACCAACAGGCATGCCACCACCGATCACTTTGCCCAGAGTAGTCAGGTCGGGGTCAATATTATAAATGCTTTGTGCGCCACCTAAAGCGACTCTGAATCCGGTCATGACTTCATCAAAAATCAGTAAACTGCCAAATTGGCTAGTGACCTTGCGCAAGGTTTCCAGAAAGCCTGGCAGGGGAGGAATACAATTCATATTGCCAGCAACTGGTTCAACAATAATGCAGGCGATTTCATCACCATGCTGCTTAAAGAGCTCTTCGACTTTTTCACTGTCGTTGTAAGGCAGAATATAAGTTTGTTGCGCGGTGCTTTCAGGAATACCTGCTGAGTCAGGTGAGCCCATGGTTAATGCCCCTGAACCGGCCTTAACTAAAAGGGAATCCACATGTCCGTGATAGCAGCCTTCAAATTTAACAAGCTTATCTCGCTTAGTGACGCCACGTGCGAGCCTGATTGCACTCATGGTGGCTTCTGTCCCAGAATTAACGAGTCTAACGCTTTCAATAGAAGGCACTAGTTCACAAATTTTATCTGCCATGGTGATTTCTTTTTCGGTAGGTGCGCCAAAAGCCAGACCAAGTTCTATTTGTTCTTTTAAAGCACTTACGACCTTTGGATGGCAGTGACCGAGAATTAATGGTCCCCAGGCGCCGATATAATCTACATAAGCATTGTTGTCTTCATCATAAACATAAGCGCCTTTACCACGGGAAAAGAACACAGGGTTGCCACCAACACCTTTAAAAGCACGAACAGGGGAATTCACCCCACCTGGGATGTGTTTTTGTGCTTGCGCAAATAAAGCTTCAGAACGTGAGTAGGATTTACTCTCAGACATACAGATTCCCTAAAAAGGTTTAACGACGACAAAAATAATAATGGCAATCAATAGAACAATAGGTGCTTCATTGAACCAACGGTAAAATTTATGTGAATGTATATTTCGATTTTCTTTGAAGGCTTTTAAATAACGCCAGCACATAATATGGAAAATTATGAGTAAGAACACACAACATAGCTTTGCATGCATCCAGCCAGACTGCCAATAGAGTTGGAAATTAGTACTTAAGAGTAAGGAGCCAAAGATAATTGTTAAGACTGCAGAAGGGGTCATAATGCCCCAGAAGAGTTTTCGTTCCATAATCTTAAAACGTTCAAGGCTGGTTTCGTCATCCGTCATGGCGTGATAGACATATAGCCTTGGTAAATAAAATATACCAGCAAACCAACAAATCATGGCAATGAGGTGAAAAGCTTTAAACCAGAGATAAGCCATTTCGTTCTACGCTCCTAAAATCAGCGGGCAATAATAACATCAATGCCATCTAATCTGCATTTGGAAATTAGTAGCTCATTATTTCGAATTTTCCCAGTAAAACCCGGTCATGGATGCGGCTACTCTTTTTTTGACACGCCAAAAAACGTACAGCCCTGTACAAGCTCGGTTGGCAACGGACGGTCACACAAAAAAGTAGCTGTAGCCATTGGTCGTTGAACTTCTCTGGCAATTTACGAATTGCTGAAGAAGCCATACTCTTGCCCTTAGCCGTCCTTCAACCTTTCCTCTGCTTAAGTCAGCGCTGCGGAACTCGCTGCTTGGCACCTCAGGCAGTTCTCGCGCACCCTGACTTAAGCTAAGGGAAATGGGTGCCTGAGGGCAAGAGCATGACTTCAATACACATTATCTAAAGTAAATTTAAAGCCAGGATATTGCCTGAATTAAGCTTTAGTAGTGGGTAAGGGGTGAGTTTTGCTATTATGCGCTCCTGAATTTAACTAATGCCTTTTTAAAGGATAAATAATGATTACTGTAGGCGTTGTCGGCGCTACTGGTTATACCGGGGTTGAGCTACTCAGAATTCTGGTTCAACATCCTGAAGTCACCATTCAAATGGTCACTTCCAGATCGGAAGCAGGCACAGCTGTGTCTGCAATATTTCCAAATTTGCGGGAACATCTACAGTTGAATTTTTGCAATCCAGATCCAGATCTTTTGGCTGAATGTGATTTAGTCTTTTTTGCGACTCCTCATGGTGCTGCGATGGCATTAGTACCTGAGCTTTTGGCAAAAGGCGTGAAAGTTATTGATCTTTCTGCTGACTTTAGAATTAAAGATGCCAAACTTTGGTCGCATTGGTATGGTATAGAGCACACATGTCCGGAGTTGTTAACAGAGGCTGTTTATGGCTTACCGGAAATGAATCGTGAACTTATTAAAACTGCTTCGCTTATTGCTAATCCAGGTTGTTATCCAACTGCGGTACAGTTAGGGTTTATTCCTTTGCTGAAAAATAAGCTGGTTGATCCTGGTTCTTTAATCGCGGATGTTAAATCAGGTGTCAGTGGAGCAGGCAGAAAAGCAGGAATGGGTACGTTACTGTGTGAAGTTAGTGAGAACTTTAAAGCCTATGCAATAAATGGACATAGACATCAGCCCGAAATTGTACAGGGATTAAATGCGCAAAGTGATAAGCCTGTTAATCTGACTTTTATGCCACATTTAGTGCCGATGATTAGAGGCATACAGGCAAGTCTTTATGCATCCTTGTCAACAGACGGCGTTGATTTGCAAAGCTTGTACGAAGATTTTTATCGAGATGAAATTTTTGTTGATGTCCTGGAAGCAGGTACTAGCCCTGAAACCAGATCAGTGAGAGGTAGTAATATGTGCCGACTTGCTATCGTTCAGCCTGAAGATAGTAACAAAGTTGTTGTCTTGGTGGTTGAAGATAATTTGGTAAAAGGAGCCGCCGGGCAGGCAGTGCAAAATATGAATATCATGTATGGTTTTAATGAATCACTTGGTTTGGATATTGTCTCTGTATTGCCGTAAAAAAATGGTGTAAGACATGGCAGTAGTAAAAGGAAGTAAGCAAATAAAAATGGTTGTAGTTCCGCATAGGCCTATGCGGGGCTTATTATTAACGCTGGGCGCTTTATTTGTAACAGTTATTCTGACTACAGGGGGTATTTATTATGGTTATACTCGTGGCACTAACGAAAATATCACTGTGCGTATTGAACGCGATCAATTAAGCATTGATGTGAATTTGCTACAAGAGCAACAGGAACTTTTGCAACAGAATTTTGTGAATGTTGAGCAAGCAAGTTTGGTAGACAAACAAGCCTTGGTAGAAGTTCAGGATATGATGGTTGGCTTGCGAGAAATAAATGCGCAATTGGAAGAAGATGTGCTGTTTTATCGGCAGATTATGTCGCCTGAAAATAATGAGACTGGCTTGGCAATTGGTCAGCTTGACCTAAGTGCTACCGAAGAGGAAAATCGGATTCGTTATCATATTGAATTGAAACAACTTACTAATAACGAAAATGTTATTAGTGGTTATGCCAACGTCAATATTTTTGGAATGCAAGAAGGCAATGAAGTTTCATTTCCACTACGTAGTATTGCATCGGATGAGAGTCAATTGGATATTAGATTGCAATTCAGATATTTTCAAAATATTGAAGGTGAACTAATAATTCCTGAAAATTTCATACCAGAAACTGTCCAGATACTGGCGGTATCTCAAGGTGAAAATGCAAAAACAGTACAGAAAAATTTTGTTTGGGTCGTAGAGCGCTAGCGAAGTGTTAAAAGAACGTTAATTAAATGCTTACATTAAAAATGTTTTAAAGAGACAAGTTGTGAAAAATAAATTTAGCGAAAATGTAACAACCTTAATTTCAAAATCAACCGAAATAAATGGTGATTTGCACTTTTCTGGTACCCTGGAAGTTGAAGGGAAAATCAGAGGAAATATTTACGCAGATCCTGAAGTTGCTGCTGAAGTTAGAATCAGAGAAAGTGGACTGGTTCAAGGCGAAATAAAAGCGCCATCAGTTATTGTTAATGGCCTGGTAGAAGGTGATATTTATTCAAGTGAACATATTGAGCTGGCGGCCAAGGCAAGAGTAGTTGGTAATGTGTATTACCATTTGATTGAAATGGTAATGGGCTCAGAGGTTAATGGTAGTCTTTGTCATCGAACGCCTGCTGAACTTAAACCTAAGCAACTCGATATACAGCAGGAAGTACAGCAAGATATGCAACAAACCACAGTAAGTTCTGAAATAGAAGCTGTTGTCGTAGAAGCGTCTAAAATATCCAACTAATACTTGACTAAATTACTTGGTTATTGTCATAATAGCCACGATTTTATAATTCTCATTTAGTAAAAAATCTTTAAATAGAAACTATTTATATAAGCTATGCCTATAGTACAAACACATGATGCCGTTGCAATGGCCTTGACCGACAATGCGGCAAAAAGAGTCAGTACGCTGATTGCTGAAGAAGGCAATCCGAAGCTTAAGCTGCGTGTATTTGTTACTGGTGGTGGGTGTTCAGGTTTCCAATATGGGTTTTCTTTTGACGAAGCTGTTAATGATGATGATACGGTGATTACTAATAAGGGTGCAGAGTTATTGATAGACCCTTTGAGTTTTCAATATCTGGTTGGTTCGAAAATTGATTATACGGAAGGGCTTGAAGGGTCCAGGTTTATTGTGAATAACCCTCTTGCAACGGCCACCTGCGGTTGTGGCATGTCGTTTTCAATTTAGCTACTGCGCTCGCGAATACTTCGTTTCGCTCGTGACGCTAAATCATTTGATATAAAAATAATTAACGAGCACAATACCTTTTTTCACGACTTCTTTTTTAAAATTAATAATAATTATTATATTTTTCAATAAGTTAGCTGTCTTTTTATTAACCAAAAAATTAATAAGGTATACCTTCTAATAATGATTATAAGGTCGAAGACCTCATTAACATGCTGTTATGTGTACAAGAGTATGAAAGAGTTACTGGACTAGCGCATCGGCTCATCGCTATAGTAGCGATACTACTTAGTAAAAAGCGATTATGATGTCTACTAGATTATGATGCCTACTAAATTAGGGGTGAAATATTGCAAACTGTAGTTAAAAAATGGTTCCAAGATAAGCAATCTGGTTTTCTGGATAACGGGGGCGGTGCAGACATAATGGTACGCAAAGCTGACCTTGTTAATTGTCAGTTTTTGAAAGTTGGTGCCACAGTTGAGTTTGAGTGTCACTCAGATAAGCGAGGACTAATCGCCAAAAAGGTTAAGCTTTCGAATCAGAAGAAAGTGCAACATATCAATCGAGAAAAGAAGCCATATCGTCCAGGAGTCATGACTTAAGTAGTTAAGTAGGGTTGGAATATTGTGCCTTTATCATCAAGCGATGTCCCTACAGAGTGTGGCGTTATATTATTAATACACATATCATTTATATCCAAACTTACGTAAGAGAATTCTAATGGCAAAACCTAATTACTCATTCGCAAAGAAGCAGAAAGAAATTGCAAAAAAGAAGAAAAAGGAAGAAAAGCGACTAAACAAAATGACTAAAGATTCTAAAGAGGATCAAGCCCCATTAGCTGACAATGTAGATACTACTATTGATAATAATGACTAGTGTTAGAATGTCATTGTCTCGATTTCTAATTTTAGGCTGCAACACATAATAAAAAAGGAAGTCGGACGTTTTCGTTCACCTGCTTTGGGCGTTATGGTTTCAAGTTCCCCATTTATATAAATACTAATTCTTCATTTGGCTGATCTATAGGTGAATTTTAGTCATAATTGGCAGAACTAGGTTTTACCTTTATCGATGTCAGGCATGCGTTTATACACGCAAGCCAGAAACTCGCCTTCCATTTCAGCCTATTCACACCACCACATGCTGGATATTCAAATGCCTGATGAAATCAATTATTTTAACAACCCGTTGCATGGCCTTTCTCTAAAAAACCTACTGGTTGAAATTATCGATCATTATGACTTTGGGATTCTTTTTGCGTATCTGAACATCAACTGCTTCAAGACCAATCCTAGTATTGTTTCCAGTGTAAAGTTTCTCAAGAAAACGGATTGGGCGCGCGAAAGAGTGGAGGCATTCTACCTCTATGAATTTAAAAACCTACCCAGAGCCTCTACTGAACAGTTTGAATTGCCGCCCAGAGAGAGGGTTGTCCCTGATGATCAAAAACCTGGCGAACCTGCCATACTGAGCCTGGAAGATGCTGAACGCTTACGGGCTAAACGTGTTCTCAAAGCGGCCGCACGAGGCAACAAATCCGGGCATCGTTCGAATCAGGATAAAAACTATGCTGAACAGCGAAAAATAAAACCAGCTAACTCTGACCGAAAAACACAAAAAACATACAGGGATGAGGCTTCACCATCCTCAAGCCGCAGTACTGAAAAAGATAATGATCCATGGGCGAATTCAAGAAAAAAAGTCGTCAGAATAAATTGATACAGTAGATTACTATAAGAAAGTTTTGATCAATGCGAAGCGTTATTCTGAAACCTCTACTCCGTTGCACGGGCTGCAAGCTTCCGCCGCGCTGGTGCATTTGTCCGGCGGCTGAAATTATCCATACTCCTTTGCAAATTGACTTGTTAAGTCACCCTCGCGAATTAAATCGTCCCAGCAGTACCGGTAACCTGATCAAGCGTGTGATTAAGGGCGCAAGGCAAATCGTTTGGAATCAAACTGCATCTCATGACACTCAGCTAACCGCGATTGCTGGTCGTGAATTGCTGATATTACACCCGGATGGGAAACCTCTTCCCAAGCGCACTGACCTCAGTGCTATACAGTTCTTACTGCTGGATGGATACTGGAATGAGGCCAGGGGCATGTCTAATGACCTGAGCACTCGGGGAGATTTTGTAAGCCTGCCCATGCATGGCCCGAGCCGTTACTGGTTGAGAGGCAAGCAAGAAGAGGAACGATACTCAACCGCTGAAACAGTGGTTTTTTTATTGCAGGCCCTCGGTCTGCCAGAGGCTTCAGACAAGTTGCAAGTACAATTTGAGTTACATGTTTACGCAGGTTTACGTGCACGTGGCCGTAAGGATCTGGCCGGACAGTATCTGGAGCATTCAGTGCTGCGTACAGCCTTGCCTGATTTTATCAATCAACTGAACAGCCGCAGACCCAGGCGGTTAGGTGACTGATAAGAGTATGGAAGAGCCTGAACTAAAGGTTGATAAACACATAAGCTATTACTGGAAATAGTTAGTGAATTAATTTCATGTATTCTTACCGTTTAAATGAATCTTTTCCTCCGCGAAATTTTGCATAGAACCTGCTCAATAATAAAAGCTGGATGTTAGTGTTAGTTGGAAGTGATGGTACACATTTTATTCTGAGGAGTTTGTACCTGTTTTTTCTGAATATGCTCTACATGCAAAAGTTCAGTTAATTGAAGGGGTAAAATATTTAGACTTGCCAGATAGTGAGATAGCATTTCCAATAACCAGTGAGTGGCTCAATTGAGTGCTAACGCAAAGGTGGACGACTGTCGCTCATGAGAATATCTAATTTTATTTGAGCTTGTTTTGGGTTTTCCAAATCAACTGTTTCAATCATTTCGCATTTATCTCTTATCATTTCTGAAATGCTGGTTGGGTAATGCCGACAGTCTTCTGGGCGGTCGAGGTAAATGTCGCAAGTATATTTTTTCTGGTGAGATGAGTTGTTTTTGTTGGGAATTACCATGCTTTTTAAAAATGGACACTGTTTTAATTTCTCACCTGTTTCTGGATTATTCCAGATTTTCCCATCACGTACATATTTATAGATCTGAGGCTGGAAAACTTCCCACATCTCGATTTCTTCCGGCGTGGCGGAGAGACCACCATCGCCATATTTAATACAGCATTTTCCACATAGGTTACAGTCTTTCATGGGTGTTTTTTTATTAAAAATCGTATATTGAAAGTTATAGCACTCAATTTTCTAGAGTGAGGTATTTCTATTTAATCAGGGAGAGTAAATGCCGCCCAATATTACTGGTCGGGAAGAGCCTGTGATATTAGTGAAGTCTATGCTTTCTCTATTTATTGTTTGTTTGGCAAACCAGGCGAATGCGAAAGCTTCTAGTGCATCACTGTCGATACCATAAGCATTGCTGCTGGAGACGTTAAATGAATCAAGTTGAGTTTCAAGGCAATGCATTAACTGTTTGTTTTTAACGCCGCCACCACAAACTATTACGTCACCCGCTCCTATCAAGTTCTTAATTGCTTGCGCAATACTTATTGCTGCTAGTTCAAGTAACGTAGCTTGTACATCTTGTGGCGAGATTTCTTTTGCGTAAGCGCTAAGCACATTAGCTATCCAGCTATTATTAAAATATTCACGGCCTGTGCTTTTGGGTGGAGGGCTTGAAAAGTAAGGGTCATTAAGCATGAACTCCAGGAGTTCAGCATTTGGCTTTCCGCTGGCAGCCCAGTCGCCGTTGTTATCAAAACTTTGATTTAAATTCTCTTGAATCCAGATATCTAAAAGGATATTGCCTGGGCCAGTATCAAATCCGGTAATCTGATTATCCTCTTTACGCAGTAAGGTAATATTTGCCATGCCACCAATATTTAAAATAATTCGGTCAGTTTGAGTGCTTTTAAGAACACGCTGATGAAATGCCGGTAATAAAGGTGCGCCTTGCCCACCCAAAGCCATATCTTTTCTTCTGAAATCGGCAACAGTCGTGATACCAGTAAGTGCCGCAATGGTATTTGGATCACCAATTTGGATGGTGAAAGGGTTGTCAGATTGCCCCGGTGGCTGATGGCGAATAGTCTGTCCATGTGAACCGATGGCTTGAATTTGCTCTGCGTTTAATTGGTTTTTTTCCAGTATGGAAATGGCAGCGCTGGCAAAAAGTTTTCCAAGAGCGACATCGGTCTCACCAAGTTTCTTTATTTGGTTATCGCCACTTTCGAGGCAAAGGTCTAGTATGTCTTTTTTCAGCCTTGCTGGAATATCAACATTGATAAAGTCGATAACGTTTAAGGCGTCGGATAAATCTGCGAGGACACAATCTACAGCATCCATGCTGGTGCCGGACATCAGACCTATATAGAGTTCGGAACTCATCCTCTAGTTAGCAGGAGGCGTGTTAACAAAAAGAATATTTTGAGCGAGAGTGGGCGCTGAGGTTATGGCATTCAGTTGAGTCATTAAAATTTGGGATTGTTGTAGAAATCGATCCATTTCTTCTGCCGCAACAGATTCGCCCTTGGGTAATTGGTCGTGTACGGTGCGAGGGTTTCTGTGAGCCCCATCAATTATAAATTCATAGTGTAAGTGGGGGCCAGTAGCGCCGCCAGTCATACCAACATAGCCAATAATGTCACCTTGTTTCACACGTGAACCAACGCGAACGCCACGCGCATAAGAAGACAAGTGAGCGTACTTGGTTTCAAATCGTTCTCCGTGTTGAACGACTACCAGGTTTCCAAACGAGCCATTGCGTGATGCCCAGGTTACGCGCCCATCTCCAGCAGCAACAACAGGCGTGCCACTTGGCGCTGCATAATCGGTACCCTTATGTGCGCGAATGGTATTTAGAATTGGATGACGCCTGGAGAGTGTAAAGTTGGAACTGATACGCGTGAAATCAACAGGGTTTCTGATAAATGCTTTACGCATACTTTCACCCTGGGGGTTATAGTAATCAACTTCGCCATTTAAATTAACATAACGAATGGCGGTATAGTTGTCCCCTTGGTTAGTAAACTGCGCTACCTGAATGGAACCGTTCCCAATATATTCACCATCTAAATGACGCTCGTCATATAACACATTAAAATTATCGCCAACCCGAGTATCCAACATAAAATCAATGACGCCGCCAAAAATACCGGCTATTTCCATGGTGATGGCTGCAGAAATACCACCGCGTTGTGCCGCCAGGAATAGTGAATCATTGATAGTGGCTTCTTTATAAGTCGGAATGAGTTGTGGGTCGCGTTCGACGTGTGCAATATCAAAATTATTTTCTTCGTTTAGCGTGAAGTAATAACTTTCCAGTGGACTGATAATGACTTCGAGTTCGTTTAAATTTTCCGCATCATTAWTATCAAAGGCCAAACTATAACCAGGATAGAGGCGGGTTAAAATGCTGGCATCACCAGCACTGTTGGAAACACGATAAACATCTTGTGGCGTGAGACCAAGGCGGTCGAAGATCAAGGATAAGTTATCGCCAGGGCGAACTTCTGTAATTGTTCTGGGCTCCTGCGCAAGGTTTTGTTCAGCTTCAATAGTTGCTTCATTAATAGTTGCTTCATTTCGTCTTGTTACATCTGCATAAGCTAAATTTGGATCTTGAATGATATTTAGCGGGTCGAAAGTTGACGTAGAGAAAGCGGAATCATTGATGGTTAGAATTTGATTAGGGGTTTGAGGCTCTGAGACGATTGATTCAGAATCTGGAACTAAAAGTAAAATAAGAAGAGTAAGCACTAGCCCTAAACAGGCATTGCGATGTCTGTAAGGCAGGTCATTTGTTATCAGCTTGTGGAATAACTGTTTAGTAAAATCAATAAGATTCATTTTAATCCTGTCATTTTAATCTTAGAGTATCTTATTCAATATATAAGCTAAGCTGCTGGAAACCCAAAGGATTTTATATTGGTTGAATTGATCTGCCAAGCACTTATTTCAAAAACTATCGTTGTGAAGGCGGGGATTTCAAGCTTAAATGGAATTAGGCCTTGTAATTACAGAGCTATCTTGTAAAGTTGCCGCTTTTATTTTTTAAGATCGTTATGACAAACATAAATCTCAATATCGTCGAAGAACTCAGAAATCGCGGGCTATTAGCCCAGACTGCGGGTGAAGACGGGCTGGAAAACCATTTGTTATCAGGCAGCCGTATTGTCTATTGCGGTTTTGATCCGACAGCAGATAGCCTGCATATTGGCAGTTTGGTGCCTTTGCTGGCACTCAAGCGCTTCCAACTGGCAGGTCATAAGCCAATAGCCGTAGCCGGTGGGGCTACCGGAATGGTTGGAGATCCCAGCTTTAAATCTAATGAGCGTAAGTTGAATTCCGCTGAAGTGACGCAAGCCTGGACAGACAGTATCAAGCAACAGCTTGAAAAGTTTATTGATTTTGATTGCGGTGATAATTCTGCTTTAGTCGTGAACAATCTGGACTGGACGCAAAATTTGGATCTTATCTCCTTCCTGCGTGATATTGGCAAGCATTTTTCTGTCAATGCCATGATGCAGAAAGAGAGTGTAAAGCAGCGTATTGAGCGGGAAGGGGAAGGGATATCGTTTACTGAGTTTGCTTACTCAATTCTACAATCCTATGATTTTGCAAAATTAAATGAAATGTATGATTGTACGGTGCAATTAGGTGGCAACGATCAGTGGGGGAATATTACCGCTGGTATAGACCTGACACGTCGCCTTAATAAAAACCAGGTTTATGGCCTTACCTTACCTTTGATTACCAAAGCCGATGGTGGCAAGTTTGGTAAAACAGAAGAGGGCACTATCTGGATCGATTCGGCACGAACTTCTTGTTATGCCTTTTACCAGTTTTGGATTAACACGGCGGATGCTGATGTTTATAACTTCCTGAAATATTTCACTTTTCTGGATGTGGCTGAAATTGATGCTATTGAAGAAAAAGATAAAAATGCTCAAGGTAGACCAGAAGCACAAAGTATATTAGCAAGGGAAGTAACGCACCTGGTGCATGGAGAAGCAGGACTTGAAGCAGCGGAAAGGATAAGCGAGGCCTTGTTTAGCGGTGATATTTTTGAGCTAACAGAAAGTGACTTCGAGCAACTAAAACAGGATGGTATGCCGACTTCTGCTTCCTCAAGTGCATCACTGCCTCTTGTGCAGGCTTTAGTCGATAGTGAACTAGCCTCATCAAACAAAATGGCGCGTGAATTTATCGGCAATGGCGCTGTAAGCGTTAATGGTGCAAAAGCGTCAGATAATGCAGCTGAACTGGACTGGAACACCGCCTTATTCGGGCAATATTTTCTTTTGAAGCGTGGTAAGAAGTTATTTCATCTGCTTTATAAGGCCTAATAATACAAACTCTTGTCTGAGAACGCTGACTCTGTATAATGCGCGTTCCCGTAATTTGGCTTCAAACCTTTAAAGTCTGAAGGTGAAAGAAAGAGTAGGGTGAGGTCGGTCTCCGGCCTGGTTTAAAATTTCCAGACGTAATAGTTTGGGTCTGTAGCTCAGTTGGTTAGAGCGCGCCCCCGCTCAAGGATGAAGAGTAGGGTGAGGTCGGTCTCCGGCCTGGTTTAAAGTTTCCAGACGTAATAGTTTGGGTCTGTAGCTCAGTTGGTTAGAGCGCACCCCTGATAAGGGTGAGGTCGGTGGTTCAAATCCACCCAGACCCACCAGTTTTGAACTGGTAATCTCCATTCTGTTCACCTTTTATTTGTTCTGTTTATTCGCTTTATTTATATAGCGGAAGGTCAGATTTATCCGCGGTTCAGTAATCTTTAATTGTTTAGGCACCTGATGCTGCCAATACTGTTGAAAATTTCCCTGCATAATTAGTAGTGTCCCTGCGTGTAACTCAATACGCTGTTTGCTTTCACTCTTGCCTTGAAGGCGATAATCAAAATAACGTGAAGCACCTAATGATAAGGAAAATATTATAGGTTGTTTGCCTAGCTCTATTTCTGAATCAGCATGCCATCCAACGGAATCTTTACCATTACGGTATAGATTAGTCAGCACGCTGTTAATTGGCGCGCTAAACTCACTGTTCAGTTTCTCTTTAATTTTATGCAGGGCAGGGTGCCAGGGTAAGGCTTTGTAGCGGGTGCCGGAGTAACGATATATTTCTCCTTCATCACCATACCAGGCGACGAGTCTTGGTGATTGCATTTTTTTACCGGCCATTAACAAGGTTTCAGTTTTCCAAGCTAACTCCTTATAAAAAAGCTGAAAATATTGGCGGCTTTCGGAGGGGCTTAACCAGCCTGGGTAACAAGTCAAACTCCCCAGGTGTTGAGTGAGTGAAATTGCTTGCTGATTACTTTGGGGAAACAAATCTTCCATTTGGCAATTAAAACAGAAATAGTGACCTCATCAGAATAAAACTGACTTTACAGCTGTATTTCCACTGATACATTGCGCAAGAGCCTGCCACAAAAAATTATTTTTAGAGTGACTCTGCCACCATTAACTACAGTGTTTTATACTACCCGATATGATTTGTCCTAAATGCCAATATGAGACACAGGAACATGACAGTGATGCGTTGGAGGGAGTTTGCTCTGCCTGCGGTATTGCTTATGCAAAATGGCGGGTAGACCAAGAAGGGTCTGATGTGGATGGATTGACAGTTGAATTGAAAGAGCCTCTGTTTAAACGTCTTTATTATTATATCTTCTTCATGCCAAGCGATCGTGATGAAAGTGCTTTCTGGGGACATAGTGTTCTGTTTGTCTGGTTTTTTATCTGGGGTTGGAGTTTTATTCTCCACGGTATTGATTGGGCGTATATCGGTGACTCTTTTTTGCATTACGTCAATTTACCTTTTCRTGAATATGGCCATATATTCTTCAGGCCTTTCGGTACACTCTGGATGTTCATGGGTGGTAGCTTCTTTCAAATCCTGATGCCTTTAGCTCCCTTGGCTTACTTTATGGTGTGGAAGCGAGATAACTTTGCAGCGTCGTTAATGTTGTGGTGGAGCGGGCAGAATTTTATAGATGTTTCACCTTATATTGCTGATGCACCAACACGTTATTTGCCCTTAATTACAGGTATAGATACGACTCATGATTGGTGGAATGTGCTTAACATGACAAATAGTATGGATAACGTAGCATTCTATGCGAGACTTTGTTTTTTCCTTGGCGCGTTTGTCATTGTGTTAAGTCAGCTTTGGGGCGCTAAACTTCTGTTAGTGGAATTAAAAGGCAGGATTGCTAATCCTGAAATATAACGTGACTATGAAACTAGAGAATGTAGTGCCATTAGGTCGTTCATTGGATGAATACAAAAAGATGTTTGATCTTTCTGATCTCGATTTTGACAAGAATATTGTTGGGGTGGGAGATGGTCCCGCCAGTGTGAATGCCGAACTAAAAGAACTAGGGAAAAAATATTTGTCTGTAGATCCCGTCTATATTTTTAGCGCAGATGAAATTGAAAATAAATTCCATCAAGTGGTGGATAATATTTTCGAGCAAATAGAAGCCAGTCCGAATAGCTGGGTTTGGAGTTATCATGAGAATCCACAAGCACTTAAAAATACAAGAATAAATGTCACAACAAAATTTGTTGCAGATTTTGAGCAAGGTTTACAAGACGGGCGTTATGTTAGTGGTGAATTACCGAATCTACATTTTAAAGACGATCAATTTTCGTTGGCTTTGTGTTCACATTTTTTGTTTTTATATTCGGATTTATTTTCTTATGAATTTCATCTTAAGTCGGTTTTGGAAATGTTAAGAATTGCAGGTGAAGTTAGAATTTTTCCTTTGCTGACCTTGGATGTGAATAAATCAGATTATGTAAACCCCTTGATAAAGGAGCTAGAAAATCAGGGTTACGCTGTTACTGTTAAGAAAGTGAATTATGAGTTTCAAAAGGGCGGCAATGAGATGTTGAGCGTAAGCAGAGGGTAGTAAAGAGTAGCCAAGGTGCAAATTAAGCAATAAGAAAAAATTTCAATAAGGCCTAAGTATGAAAAATAAAAAAAAGTATGAAAAATAAAAAAAATATAGAGAAAACATTTTTAGTATTTATTACCTTTATTATAAGTACGCATCTAAGTGCGCAGCAGTCTGATACTGATTTTGTGTTTAATGAGTTTTGGAATTCAGCTAGTGCAGAAGAAGCAGAGTTAAGTATTGCCGATATTCTGCAAAGCGGCATTAGTTTTTCTGACGCCTATCAAAAGCTGCAAACTGGCAAAGTATATGATGCGGCAGATACCGGTGTTGTCTTGCGCTCTTATGAAGCGGCAAATGGAACTGAATATTTTTATCATTTAAATGTGCCTGAAAATTATGATCCATCGAAGCAGTATCAAGTCAGGTTTGAGTTGCACGGAGGTATAGGCGGCAGAACTAACAATGAACCTAGTGGCCGAGGTCGAGGGCGGACTCGATTAGAAGGTGTAGAGCAAATTTATGTTATGCCCTATGCCTGGATGGATTCTGCCTGGTGGGCTGTTAGCCAGGTTGAAAACATTCGTGAGATTCTAGATCGAGTTAAGCGTGAATATAACGTCAATGAAAATAAAGTAGTGCTTGGAGGAATATCTGACGGTGGGACGGGTGCCTGGTATGTCGCCATGCATGAAAACACACGCTTTGCTGCATTTTATTCATTTATTGGTTATACGATGGTGTTAGGGAGTCCAACAATAGCAGATGGTACTTCTTATCTGCATAACCTATTAGGCAAATCGTGGTATGCCATTAATGGAGGCAGAGATCGTTTATATCCAACTTCACGCGTCACACCTTTTATTACATATTTGCAAAACAAAGGCATTGATATTGATTATCACCCCTTACCGGATGGTGAACACAATACCCGCTGGTGGCCAGAATGGCGTGATAATTTTGAGACCTTTGTTGCCGCACACCCTCGGGATCCAAACCCTGCTTCAATTAGTTGGAAAGCTGTAGAAGGGAGTAACATACGCTCTCATTGGCTCATCATAGAAGAGCTAGACTTTGAGAAAGAAAGCCCGATTCCTTTATTTGAAGTGGGAGTTGACCCATCTGATGGCTCTACTGTGCTTGCTATGGAAGAGGCTGGGCGAGTGAATTTAGTAAGAGAGGGGAACAATATCCAGGCTATCAGTGATAGGGTTGCCTCGTTTCGTTTATTACTGTCACCCGAAGTTATCGATTTTACTCAAGTCATTACCATTACAGTGAATAATGTCGTGAAATTTCAGGGTATGTTAGAACCCAGCCTGGAAACTTTATTAAACTGGACTGCTAAAGATAATGACAGGCAGATGCTTTATGCCGCAGAGCTTTTAATTGAGCTTTAATAATTAAATCAGAATTTTTTACCACTGCTGTGAGTGGAATCTATTTACGCCGGTTTTTATTTAAATCTTGAAAGTTTGTTGCTAGACTGAATGCCATTGCTATTTGTTATTAAAATTTACACTGCATTCACGACAGGAAAAAATGGGCACTCCACCCCATCTATAAGACAATTTAGATTATAAGACAATTTAAAACTTGCCTAATCAAGTTAACTAAATTCATCAGTCTGACGTAATAACTAATTGAACCTGAAAGAAACGGATTAACATTGATTAATCCGTTTTGTTTTACGCTGTTCCAAAAAAATAAGAGGAAATATGGCTATACAAAAATTTGTAAATCATTCGATGCTAAAACCAGTGGCGTTGCTGTTTTTATTGTTTTTACCCTTGCTGGGATATTCGGCTAGTGAGGCAATGGACATTGACCTGACCAAAAGTTGGGCGGGCATTGCTTCAATCATCATTTTTGTTTTTGCCTATGCGCTGGTCATCTGCGAGGAAACGATTCATCTACGAAAATCCAAACCGGTGATGGTAGCGGCGGGGATCATCTGGTTTCTGGTTGCTATAGCTTATTCTCAGATTGGAGACACCGAGCAGCTTGAAGAAATGTTTGGTCATAATCTGCTGGAATTTTCTGAGTTATTTTTATTCTTGCTGGCAGCCATGACCTATATAAATACTATGGAGGAAAGAGGTATTTTCAACCTGTTGCGAGTCTGGCTTGTTTCTCAGGGCTTCGGTCTGCGAAAAATATTCTGGATAACAGGTTTGCTGGCTTTTTGTATTTCCCCGTTGGCAGATAACCTGACGACCGCTTTACTGTTGTCTACCGTGATACTTACAGTTGCGCCTGATAAGCCTAAGTTTGCGGCTATTGCTTGCATAAATATTGTCGTAGCGGCAAATGCAGGAGGGGCTTTTAGTCCTTTTGGCGACATTACGACCCTGATGGTTTGGCAATACGGCGCATTAGACTTTCAACAGTTTTTTGCTTTGGTACTGCCGGCCATTGTGAACTGGATAATACCGGCCACAATTATGAGTTGGAGCGTTCCTAATATTCAGCCTGAATCAATGAATGAAACGGCGAAACTGGAACATGGCGCGTTGGTTGTGGTTGCTTTGTTTATCTTAACTATTGTTATGGCGGTGTTGTCACATAATTTGCTTGGTATGCCACCAGTACTGGGCATGATGACAGGGCTTGGCTTACTGAAAATATTTGGTTATTACCTGCAAAAGCGAGGAGAACCTAATAACGAAGGTCATGAATATGCCGGTGTCGATGATGGCCCAGGTTTGACTTTGGAAGAGGCTAATCACCAGCCCTATGATATGTATCGAAACCTGGAAAAAGCGGAGTGGGATACCCTGATGTTTTTCTACGGCATTATCATGTGTGTCGGTGGTCTTGGTGCCTTTGGTTACCTGGCTATGGGTTCGGAACTGGTCTATGGAGGGCTTGGAGATACCAATGCCAATATTCTGGTCGGTGTCGCTTCGGCCATTGTAGACAATATTCCGGTAATGTTTGCGGTACTGGAGATGGGCCCGGTGATGAACGAAGGACAGTGGCTGCTGGTTACGCTGACAGCTGGTGTTGGTGGGTCCATGCTGTCAATTGGCTCCGCTGCGGGTGTTGCTGTAATGGGGCAGGCGCGTGGGATTTATACATTTTTCGAACATCTTAAATGGACCTGGGCTATTGCGCTTGGCTATGCGGCCAGTATAGCTGTGCATATGTGGATTAATGCTGATAAATTCCAGGTGATGTAGTAAGAAGGTGGCTTTACTTTAAAGGTTACTTCTTCTTCTTCTTCTAATAATGAGTCATTGTTAGGGCCTGAAACTTCTTAAATGAGGTTCAGGCCTTTATGACTGAAATTGGCAATTTACTGATCGTGCTGTAACTCATGTAAATTTAAGGCAAGCCACTGTATTGCAATGATGCTCATAGCATTGTTGATTTGACCACTTTGAACAGCGGCTTCAGCAGTGCTTCTATCAATGATAATGCTGCGGATATTTTCAGCTTCACTGGCTAGCCCAAAAATACCCTCCTCAATGTTAGACAGATCAATTAGTGCACAGTAGATACTGAGTTTTTCAGAACTGGCGCCAGGGCTATTATAGTATTCGCATACTGATATGAGTCGATTAAGCGTAATGCCAGCTTCTTCTTCGGCTTCTCTTCTGGCGACATCAGCGCTGCCTTCGCCATCTTCTATCAAGCCTGCAACAAGTTCCAAGGCCCAGGGGCCATTTTGGTCATCTTGCAGACAGCCGATTCTGAATTGCTCAATCATTAGCAGTTTATCCAGCTTTGAATCATAGAGCAGAACACCTACTCCAGGCGTTCGTAGCACTAGTTCACGAGTAAAAACCTCACTCCAGCCGCCCTGAAATAAACGGCATTTAAGTTGAAATTGTTTAATTTTCAGAAAGCCTGAATAACAGGTTTTTTCAGACAAAATGTTTACATCTGATTGGGAGAAGGTTTTTTGTAGCGTTTTTCTCATGGTTAATTACTACACTCTCTATTAATAGGGCTAATAAAATAACTATTTGATTTAATTGTATAAARTTAACAATAACAATACTTGAAAGAATGTTTTCTAGAGCCGATTGGTTGGTAATAAATGTGTCACTACTTGCACATTTACACTAAATAAGGAAAATATATTTAACCACTTGCGACGTATATTTAATAAATTACCTAAAATAAGTGTAAAAAATCATTGATTTTTATGATGATTTTAATTTAAGGTTGCCGCCATGGCACTAAAGAATGATTTATATATTAATGTTGAACCCTATACGGAGATATTGGGAGGGCTGACTTTTGTCCTCTCAATCAGTAATGGGATCGTCAAACTTACCGGTAAAACAGGTACTGGTAAGACCGCAATGTGTATTGAATTACTGCAAGAATTAAAAACAGAAAAAATCGAATTTGTACATTTTCCCGATGCGCCAGAAAATTATGCTGCGGTACAGGCTGCGATTCAGAGAAAATTAAAATTAGGCCCTAAAGCTGGAGGGGATCAAGATTCATTTATTCAGGCATTAACTGCACATATCATTAAAAAGTCGTTTGATGAGCAAAAATTGGTGCTTATTTTTGATGATGTAGAAAAGCTGAGCTCTGATCTTTTAACTGAGCTTACTTCTTTTCGACATATCCACCTGAATGATCAGGGGCTTGTCAGTATTGTGCTTAGCGGTACTGATGAAATGGATAAAAAGCTTAGTAATGGTGCGTCGGCCTTAATTAAAGATTTGTTGGTGAGCTATACCCTCGAGCCAATGAACCGAGAGCAACTGGCTGAGTTTTGCAAAGCCTATTTGCAAGAGATCAAGATGGATGCCCAGTTAACTGAAGAAAATATCAGTCAACTGCTTGAGATTTCGGAAGGTTTGCCAGGGGATATACCTGAGATGATCCCTGAAATTCTGGATAAGGATGATTCAAAACTTTATGTAAAAAAGAAAAAACAGAAAGAATTTGTCACTAAAACAACTAAAACCCTTACTCATGAGTTTGTGGATCCTTTTGTTGACGAAGAGACAAAGAGGCAGATATTTGGTCGTTGGAAATGGCCAATTGGGCCTTCAGTTGTAGCTGCGGGTGTTGCGGTAGTTGTTTTCTTAGGCTACTCAACCTATGTCTTCATCCCAGACGATATTATTCCGACTACAGTATCTTATTTTAATGATGACATTGAGCCGGTAGTTGAAGAGCCAGTAATTGAGATTGCTGTAGAGCCCGTTCTAGCAGAAGAAATTGACCAAATAATAGAGCAAGTAGATGCGCCAGTTGATGAAATTATTGTAGAATCTGCTGAAGAGTTGGCAATAGTGGCGCCTGAAGAAGCCCCTGAGCCGGAACAAGTTTCAATACCTGAAACTGTCGTGCAAATTGAAGAAGTGCCTGAGATAGAAGTTGAGTCTGAAAATATCTCAGAGGTTGTAGACTCTTTCCAGGTCACCGCAACAGATGACGTGCAACGGGTTATTGAACAATGGTTACAAGCATGGCAAGAGCAGGATGTGACCGCTTATTTCAGCAGTTATCATGAGAATTTTGAGCCTGTTTCATTCTCATCCAGTACGACCTGGAAAAATAATCGGCAACGAAATATCCTCCGGCCGACATCAATTAACATTAGTTATGATGAATACACTGTTTTAAGCCGCAACGCTGATAGCACTATGCTTACTTTGCGTATGGCTTACCAGTCATCGACATATGCTGATAGCACCCTTAAAGAGCTTGGTTTGGTAAGAGACTCCCAAGGGGAGTGGAAAATTATCTTTGAAGAGAATATTCAGGTGGAAAGGCGGGCAGTTAACCGTGTCGCTAGTGCTCAAGTGGATGATCAATTAGATGTCTACCTTGTACCATCTGTAGGGAGCACACAAAGCGTACCTGTTATAGGCATGTCACCGGGGCAGGTTGCTGGTAACTTAAGCAACAGGCAGCAACAGATGTTTAATTTTGTGAATAACTGGCTGACTACATGGCAGAATCAAGATGTAGATGCTTACTTTAATTATTATCAGGATAATTTCAGCACGTATAACTTTCTGAGCCCTGGTTTGTGGGAGCAAGACCGTATCACGAAAATAAGGCGACCTTCTTACATAGAGCTAAGAATGTCAGATTTTGAAGTATTGCAGGAAACAGCCAATGAAGCGGTCATTCAATTTAGCCTTGAGTATCGTTCGGCCTATTATGCTGATAGAACCCTTAAGGAGGTTCTGTTAACCAGGGACAGGAATGGCAACTTACAGATTTCCAATGAACTTAACCGTCAGATAGAAACACTGCCTATTTACAGACGCATGAACAATGTCGTTAGTTCAATCTTTTAAACTGAGATTTATAATCTAAAAACCACTCTATAGCTGACTTCACTAGATTTTAGTGAGCAGGGCGATTATGCTTTTCATTTAAAGAATAATCCGAGAGCCTCGTTGAAAAATAATCTTAAATTATCTATTTCTTTCTTACTGTTTTTACCCTTAAGTATACAAATTCAGGCTCAACAGTTAACTGCGTATGAGCGTTTACCTGCGGAAGTATTAGCTGTAAACCCACCTTCTTCACGAGTGAGTGGTGAACCGGGTGAGATGCAGATTGTTGATCGTAGTTGCAGTTCTCTGCCTAGAGCTGAGGTTAGGCGTCGGATGGTAGATATAGCCGTTCAGGAGTGGGCTTATTTTGGTCTTAGTGTGGAAGATATGACTAGCATTAATGAATCCGAATTATCACCTCGGGATGCTAATGGACGTCGCCGGTATTCCAGACCTGGCTTTGAAGAAGCGGCTCGGGTAGCCGATTCTATAGCGGGTTACTGGTCGGCAGCGCCAGATAGTAGCTGGATTTTGGCTAAGCAGAATCAAAACTGGCAACGTGATGGGCTAGGCGCAAGGTGGCGTGATTTTTGGTCTGCTGCTTTTGTTTCCTGGGTTGCCTGTGAAAGTGGTTTGGGCGAAATGAACGAATTTTCGCGCGCAATTGCTCACCATACCTACATTGATCAAGCAATCCTGGCTCGAGATGGTATTGGTAGCAGTGCTGCGTATATTGCCTTTGATGTTGGTGAGGCTGAAATAAATCCAGGTGATTTACTGTGCAGAGGCTCAAGGCCTGAATACAGTAATTTAGAGCAGCGTAGGGGGCATCTTGGAGAAGGTGCTCGAACACATTGTGACATTGTTGTTGCTGTGGACGAAGCAGCCGGGGAGATTAAAGCGATTGGGGGGAATGTGAAAGCTTCAGTAAGGCTTAAAATTTTTCCGGCTTCAAAGGACATAGGCGATTATTTTTCTCCGGCGCCATATGCAGGGCGGCAAATTTTTGCGCACCTTCAATTACAGGCAGATCCGATAGAAGAGAATGCTTTGAATAACAGCCCAACATTACAAAATTTAGAATCATTGTTATCAACGATAATACCTAACAGGACATTAGCAAGCCGATCATCGAATTAGGCGGAGCATACTAAAATCAGGCTAAAAAAACCAAGCTAAAGGGTTAGTAGCTCAGGTCTTGGTTTTATTCAATATTGTAGATAATTAAAGCCTTGCGTCTGTTTTTATAGTAAGTTTGCCGAATGCTTTGTGTAAAAAGGACAATTTAGACAAGGTTGACCCAGAACCTGGGTGGCAAAGGTCTTAAGTCGCAACTGGAATGCTTTATTTTTTGAACTAACTACCTCAATGATAAATAAACCCTTCAAATTTAATTCAGATGAGCCGCTATGGTCGGTGCCCGAGGGTGTGTCAGCGAGATTGCAATCAAGAATAAAAAACACTGAATACGCTGCGTTTGTGTTTTGTGGTATTTATTGTGCAGTTGCAGTTATTTTTCTGATTCTATTTGGTTTTGCCGCTTTAGTCAGGGAAGAAGGTGTTTACGCTAAGGTCATTTTTGGTTTTGCTTTCACAACAGCTTTTTTTTACTGTGCTATTTGGATTAGTCGTCGCTATTTTTTAGCGCAACATCTCATTGCTGCTTTAATGGGAACGCTTTGTATCTACCTTTTTTACACGGGAGGGACTGAAGGTTCCGGGCCAGTTTTTTATATGGTTTACCCGCTGGTGGCAGTTTTTTTGCAAGGCTTTGCAATAGGAGGAGCTTATATTCTGGCTCTTGCAGTATTGACAGTATTTATATATGGGGCATCAGCTTTTGGTTTCAACAGAGAACTATATGAATTTGTATTTATAAGCAGGGTTGCAACGGTTTATGTCATTACTGCTTTTTTAGCGACTTTTTATTCTTATTATAAATATTTGTCTGAAAGAGAACTCTTGTTTATATATGAAGACCTGGAGCAACTTACATTTGCTGACCAAACCACAGGCCTGGCTAACAGAAACTTAATAGAAAAATTATTAAATACAGAATATAAGCGCTATAAACGCTATGGCTTCAAGTTCAGTATGATGCTCATCAGTATTAATTCCTATGCCAGAGTTAATAACCAATATGGTCAAGAAGCAGGTGAGCTGATGTTTAAAGATGTCGCTACGATAATTCAGGAAGAATTAAGAGAGCCGGATATTCCTGCTTTATGGGATCGAGAAGTGTTTTTAATACTGCTGCCATATACCGCTAAAGAAAGAGCACGATTAGTTGCTGAAAGGATTTGTAATAAAATTTCTGAGCATGTATTTTTTATTGGAAGTAACACAGAAGAAGCAATAGCAAGTGTTGGGCTTACGGAAGTCAGTGAAGAAGATTTTTCTAGTATTATCCAGAAATTAGAGTTGCTGCATTATGAAGCGACCAAGCAGCCAAATAACAGTATTGTTAGTGATTAAGTATAATATTTTTGGGTTTTTGCAATGACGTTGAAATGCTCAATAATTATTCCTAATTATAATGGTGAAAAGCTTCTACAAGAAAATCTTCCCTCCGTTATAAGTGAAAGTAAAAACTTCCATAGTGATTGTGAAATAATTATTGTTGATGACGCATCGACTGATAACAGTGTAAAGATTCTTCAAGAAAAATTTCCCACCGTTAAACTGGTTCAACATAAAACGAATAAAGGCTTTGCCGCAGGTATTCATTCTGGTGTGGCTGCCGCAAATTATGAACTGGTGTTTTTATTAAATTCAGATGTCCAGCCAGTAGCAAACTGTTTAAATAAGCTTGAAAAATATTTTGAACGACAAGATACCTTTGCGGTTAACCCATTAATTCTTAATCAGGATCACGAAGTTAATCAAAGCTCCTGGACACGCTCTCAATTCTCACATGGAAGATTGAAATTAATCCCCTGGGATATCTCATCTTTACCTGGTATGAAGCAAAAGAAAGAGGGCTATTTAACGCTGTATTGTTCAGGTGGGTCAGTGATGTTGCGCAAAGCGATGTTCGAAAATCTTGCTGGGTTTAGTGACTTATATCAGCCTTTTTACTATGAAGATTTCGATTTAGGCCTTAGGGCATGGTATCAAGGCTGGTCTTCTTATTTTTGCCCAGATGCTGAAGTTATTCATGCTGATAAAGGTACTATTGAAGATCATTTCAAATCAGATTTAATTAAAAGCACGCAAAGACGGAATCGTTATTTCCTGGAATGGACACACTTTTCTAATGCGCGCCTCATCTTCTCAACTCTTCCATTTACATTAATGCAATTATTGGGGGAATTAATTTTATTTGATAAAAAGAATGTAAAAGCATTTTTTAATGCATTTAGTAAACTGAAAGCAGTAAGAAACTCTAGAAAAAAAAGCATGCATAAGAAAATGACATTGAAAGAAGTAATTTCTTTGATAAACGAATAAAAATATTTATTTTTATTCCCTCTCCCCATACCTCCCTAGAATTGCACATTTTTAGTTCAAAGTATTATTGAAAGTTTATTTTTAGTGCGAAGTATTAGCTAGACTATTCAGCTAAGAATGGATTTTTTTAATTTACATCCTGTTTCTAAGGTGTTTTAAGGCTCGATAAAATAAACAAACTCTTTGGCACAAAAATTGTATAGGTAGCTATATAGAAGTTTGTCGCATAGCACCTTTCGAAATTAAAGAATTTCATCTTTTAAAAAACAATGGGGCCTGCTTCTGTATTAAAAGCGGCCTTTTTATTTTTAGGAGAAAGTAATGAAGAATTTTATGTTCACTTGTTTACTAACGGCAGGTGTATTAATTAATGTAAGTACTGTTGCTCAGGCGCAATCAATTAAAGAACAGATTGGTGAAGTGATCCCCGGGTTTGATTATAGCCTTTCATTTCGCTATCGAATGGAGGGTGTAAACCAGGAGAATTCATTAAGTGATGCTACCGCTTCAACCTTAAGATCAAGATTAACCTTGAGGGCGACTCCCCTCGCTGGCTGGGGTTTGTTAGTTGAGGTGGATAATGTCACAGCTGTTGGTTCGAAGAGGTATGATTCTTTGGCCCTGAATGATTATCGGGGGCTTTATTCAGTAGTGGCAGACCCTACAGGAACAGAGCTTAATCAGGCATCTATCACTTTTTCACCGGCAACTGGGCATAGTTTCAGTCTTGGTAGGCAGCGAATTAATCATGCCAATCAACGCTTTGTTGGGGGTGTAGGCTGGCGCCAGAATGAACAAACTTACGATGCCGTGACTTACAAGTACACATCCGGCCTGCTCGATGTTAACTACAGCTATTTAGATAAAGTGCATCGTGTTTTTGGTGGCAAAACAGTAAGCATACAAACCACTGAATTTGATACCGAAGGCAATGTTTTATTAGGAACGCTTAAGCAGGGCTGGGGTGATGTTAGCGCTTACGTTTATGCCCTTGATATTGAGAATGCCGCTGCGCTGTCTTCAATGACCTACGGGCTTTCTTATAGCGGAACTATCAAAGGGTTTGCTATCAATGCTGCCCTGGCTCAGCAAAGTGATTACGCTAACAACCCGATTAATTACGATACTGAGTTCTTGTCATTTTCTGCGGCTAAATCTTTTGGGCCAGTTCGTGCCTTAGTTGGGTATGAGCTTTTAGGTAGCGATAATAATGTGGCGGCGTTTAAGACGCCCTTAGCTACTCTGCATGCTTTTCAGGGCTGGGCAGATGTTTTTCTTAACACCCCGGCAGCTGGCATAGAAGACGCCTATTTAACTTTATCAGGAACTCTCCAAGGTATTACTTTAATAAGTACTTATCATGATTTCAGTGCTGAAGAAGGCGGAATATCTTATGGCAGCGAGATTGATATACAGGCAAGTTATACCTTTAATTCGACAGTTAGTGGTGCAGTGAAGTTTGCCAGTTATAGCAGTGATGGTTTTGCCGTTGATACTGAAAAAGTTTGGTTGACCGTTAGTTTTTCTTTTTAAAAAATGAGTGCTTATCGAAGGATGTCAAAAGCAGTCAGAGTAAAGTTAAACCCTTCATGTTTACTCTGATACCCGCGTCGAAATGCCTTGTTAGTAATGCATTGCACTACAACATGGCACGACTGCAATAAGTAGCCTTTTCAAAATCATTAATATTAACCGCTATATTTGGTATATCTGGGAATAAAGCCGCAAGTTTTGTGACCACAGTGTGCGATATTTTTGCTTTTTGTTCTGTTGTTCGCCCCTGCATTATATAAACGAAAATATGGATGAAATCCTCACGTTTATTACCTACAGAATATTTCTGGAAGGGGTTTAGTCTAACTTTAATATCGTTTTCGTTGAACAGCCCTGTTGAGTTTGCTGCAAGGTGAACTTGTTCGATAATAAAATCTTCGTTATGGGATTCAAAGACGGTTTCAGAACAGTCCATTACAAAATGTGGCATTAATTTATTCTCCTAATGCCCGTCATAAACGGCGGGCAGTTTGTTGTGAGTTCTGCAGTTATAGGCCACACATTTAACGGCGCTTGTTAGCGGTTTGTTTCACGAAGCCACTCTTTTAAAGGTTCAACCCATTCAGGTAGGGGTTGGAAAAATGCACCATGGGTTAAACCCGTAGAAATAGCGATTTCTTTAAACGAGCTTAAGTTACTGCTATGGCTTTCTAGTGTTGCACAAGTACCCATTGTATCTGAAGTTTCGTAAATTGAGAGAAGATGGTCTCCCAAATTTAATTGTGGTCCAAAAGGGATGTCACCTTCCATACAGGATGCTAAAAGTGCTGTATTGATGCCTGTCTCATTTAATTTATTAGATGCGAATGCCGTGAGGTGGCTTCCGCGTGAGAAACCTATTAATGTAACTCTTGAAGGTTGCACACCAGCGTCTAAAAGACGCTGCACCCAGCCTTCCAAAGTTTCAGCATAAGAGTCAATATCTGTATTTACCAACCTATGATGTGCAATAAGGTTAAACCCACCGCCTTCGAAAAGAGCAGACTTTATTTCAGCAAATTCGTAAATACCATATTCTGGATGTTCTGGTCTAGGATTGTCACCCTCAACGATTAAACCATGAGAATAAAAAACATATCTCTCATTGGGATTTATAGTAGTTGGAAACTCCGTGTATAACTCTATAGCAAGGCTGTTTAGTGAAGCAGAGAGCGTAACTAAAATAAAAATAATTTTCTTCATGTGTTCTTCTGGCTGTTAATAGGAGTTTTTACTCTGACCCTAAATATTCTTCTAAATATTCCGCTAACCTGAGATAAATGATCTTGAGACCATCCTCGGTCTTCTCTTAAAGTTTTAATTTGTGACATATAACTTTCTTCCAAAATATTTAGCGAAAAGAGTACATTAAGCTGTCTAGACAGAACAACGACACATACGAGACAGTGTCAGGACAAGGTGAGGTAATAAATATATTTTATATTTTTTGAAAAAACGGTAATGGAAAATAGACATTACGCTGGATCTGAATTTAAGGTAAACCATTGAGCGAGTTCTGTTTCGGTAATTTTGCCTTCCGTCAGGCTTTCAAAAGTAATTACTGCTTCTGGTTCAGATGCTTTTAAAAGATATTCATTGAGCTCTAGAAATAATACGCCTACTGTAAAAGCCACCCTTTTATTCCCGTCTATAAAAGGATGGTTCTTGGCTAAGCCAAAACTATAGCTAGCAGCTAACTCAAAAATTGAAATATCAGGTTCATAGTTAAATTTTTGCTTGGGTCGTGTAAGTGCAGAGCTTAGTAATGCCGAATCTCGTATGCCGCTTTCACCCCCATGTTCTGCTAGCACTAACGAATGAACAGCCAGAGCAACGTCGGCTAAAACCCAGGTGGGTTCTTTCATTTGGCAAGTTCACGTAGCGTATTTCTATAGCGCTTCATAATCTTTTCAGCGGTACCTACTTGAGTTTCGAAGTCCTGTTGATAAGGCGTTATGGTGTAGCCTTCGGCACCTTCTACTAGATAAAGGGTATCTCCTTTTGAGGCTTTCATCTTGTTGAGTGCTTCTTTAGGTAGCAATATCCCCATAGAGTTTCCAATTGAGGTCACTTTCACTTTCAGCATAGCTGCTTCCTTGGTTGTTATAACTAATGTTATTACAACTCTAGTTTAGCCTAGTAAACAAATCAAGTTATATCAGGTTAATGCTTGTCCGTGACGATGCCTGCTTGTGGCATGTTTGCTAAACCTATATCTCTGGCATGCTCTTCAAAGCCTTTATTCTTCCAGAAGAATGCACCTGGCATAGTGGTGGGAACGACCAGCACATAGAAGAGTGCGCGTCCTATCAGGCTGCTACATAAAACAGCTAGCCCCAAGCCGGCCCAGATAAACAAACTGCTTAACTGACCTGTGCCGGTTAATAGCAGTACGATTCCTGCTAACAGACTTGAACCTAGTAGAAGGTTTCGAAATAAATAGGTCTTACCAAAAGTGCTTAATTGGATATAGTGGGAAACAGCGCCTTCATGTTCTTTGCCATTCATATCACGGGCATGGGCTTTCAGGCCTATGCCTTGCAGAGCCAGTCCTAAAACGAGAACACCGCCAAGCAAGGAAAGTGCTGTATTAAACGCTTGTCCGCTGCTGACATAAAACGTGAGGATAAAGGCGGATGTAAGCAGCGCTCCTAAGGTGAGGGCGTTACCACCAAAGTCTGTGGCTGCTTGCCAATGGTTCCAGAAGGGGCGGGCTTTGATACGGTAGCAACGATACATATAGTACAGTGCGCTGGCACCGCCAAGCAGGGCAAGGCAGCCGAATGTTGAGGCTATCCTCTGAGCGCTATCGACAGCAATCAGGCTGGTGATTTCTGTCGAAAATATAGCTTGGAAAATATATTGAAAAGTACTGTCAGCGGGTAATGAAAAGAGTATATGGAATGCGAGCATGGCCATAAATATAGCGATACCCAGCCCTTCTCGGCACACGGGCGAATATCTCAGATTATTAAAGCCACGGTAAAAGCGCATGGGTTTGCCTAAATGAGTCGTCGACATAAACATGCCAAAACCGATCAGCAGTAAAGTGGTAATGGCAAAGGGTGCGTAAAAATTACTGTTGCGGAAAGTTTCAAAACTGCTGATGCCGGTCAAACTGGCAATCAAGCTTATGGCAAAAGCGCCAATAGACATTTGTGAGAGTAGGGTAAATAAAACCAAGGGGTTTTCTCTTGAGCTCAAGCGTCCCAGATTCCAGTATTTGGTCAAGCCATTTTTTTGGTCAACCTGTGGTTTATATTCGCCTTTTTCATTACGGTGATATTTTACCGGGCTGGAGTCTGTTCGGGAGACTTCTTCCGGCATACCTTTAGTTTGTTGAAAGCGAATATTAGGGTGGGTGATGCTAGGGTCAGGAAATCCTGGAATAGTGGTCAGTGCTTCTTCACGATTTTCCGGAATATTTTCAATAACGCCAAAATCTAAAGCATTGCCCAGGCAGGCTGAAACACAGGAAGGTTTTAAACCGACTTCCAGTCTATCGACGCACATATTGCATTTACTTACCTCGCCCTTTATGGGGTCAAGTTGTGGTGCGTTATAGGGGCAAACCCAGGTGCAATAGCCACAACCAAAACAGGTTTCAGGGTCTTGCAGAACGGCACCGTATTCGGTGTGTTTGGTATAGGCATTGGTCGGGCAGCCTTTGAGGCAAACCGGGTCGTCACAGTGGTTGCAGGCCATGCTGATATTCATGCGCTGGTAATTTGGAAAAGAACCCCCTTCTACATAACCCACTGAACGGAAGGCGATATGTCCGGGGTTTTCATTTTTTTCACTACAGGCCGCTTCACAGGCATGGCAGCCAATACAGTTGTCGGCAGTAAAAAAGAAACCATGTTGTTTATTGCGGTTAGGGTTTTCTCCAACTTCTGGGTTGCCATTAATGTGCATGGACTGGCCTTCTTCCCAGTCAGGATTAATCTCACGTAGATTAATCTTTTGACCATAGCGGTTACTGTCTTTGCTTTCTTTGTCAGACAAAAAAGCATAAGGCTGTTCTTCGGTACGTGTTTCCCAGATTTGTACAGTATCGTTTGACATAGTTTGCGTTACTTCCTAAAAACGCCGACGTTCTTTGTTGAGTTGAGCAGCTTCAAGCTGATCAACATGTTCTATTTGTACTGCACACTGTTTAAAGGCCGGTTGTCTTGAATAAGGGTCTAATAAACCCAGGGTGAGACGATTCACACAGTCATGAAAATGGAAGGGAACGAAGACCATATTAGGCGGAACACGCTGGGTTAGTTGTACCATCACCACAGCATCGCCTCGGCGTGATACCAGCCGCACATAGTGTTGATGTTTTATGCCGAGTTTTTCTGCGGCATCTGGATTCATTTCCATAAAAGGCGTGGGACTGAATTTATTACCATTGGCAATTTTTCCAGTACGGGTGCGCGTGTGAAAATGTTCTACCAGACGACCGCTGTTAAGCCAGAAAGGGTATTGCTCATTAGGACGTTCATTATTATCGATGAAATTGATGGCAATTAAATTGGCTTTGCCGTTGGTGGTGGGAAATTTACCATCGCTATATAAACGTGCTTCGCCTTTTAAGCCTTCGGTGCCTTCACGATAGGGCCATTGGATGCCTTTTGCGGCTTCTATCTTGTCATAAGTCATGCCTGAAATGTCCAGGGTTCGGTCTTTGCCTTTGGAGAGTGCTTTCATTTCATCAAACACGGCTTCGGTTTCATCTGGGAAATTAATGAGCTTCCCATTAGGGAAGCGTTTGGCCATCTGATTGAAAATCCAGAAGTCGGATTTTGCATTGCCCGGCGGAGCAAGCGCCGAGCGTGTCAGGTTAACTCGGCGTTCAGTATTGGTGTGGCAACCTTGTTTTTCTGCCCAGACTGAAGCCGGGAAATAAACATGGGCATATTGATTGGTTTCTACATCTTCATAGCAGTCTTGAACAATTAATAGATCAAGTTTTTCTAACATTTTTCTAATACGAGCGGTATTAGCCATGGATGTCATCGGGTTGGTTGCGACTAACCACATGCCTTTTATATCGCCGTTTTCTATCGCAGGAAAAATATCGGTTTGCGCCATACCACGTTGTTTTGGGAAAAATTCCTCATCAATGCCCCAAAATTTTGCGACATCTTCTCTATCTTTTTCATTCTCAAGATAACGATAGCCAGGTAGACCAGAGCAGGAAGACCATTCACGTGTGCCCATAGCGTTACATTGACCTGTAATGGACAGACTGGTGCCGCCAGGTTTGCCAATATTGCCAGTACATAAGTTTAGGTTGTTGATATTACAAACACCGTCAGAGCCGTGGGTGCTTTGGTTGATGCCCATGGTCCAGATCGACATAGCTGTATTAGCTTTGGCATAAAGTCGTGCAACCTGACGAATCGTGTCTTCATCAATGCCGCAAATATGTTGAGCAGTGATTGGGTCATATTGTTTAACCAGCTCTTCCAGCTCTGCTAGGCCATTGGTATTTGCTTCCAGGTAGGCTCTGTCTTCTAGGCCTTCCTTGAAAATAACATGTAGCATTGAATTAATTAATACGCAGTCTGTACCGGGTGTAATAGGTAGGTGAATATCGGCAAACTGGGCGAACATGGTGACACGAGGGTCCACCACGATCAGAGGGAATTTTCTTGTTTCGCGCGCTTCTTTTAAACGCCAGTAAATAACCGGGTGCTGTTCGGGTAGGTTAGAACCAAAGGCCATCAGGCAGTCGGTGTGTTCAAAGTCGTCATAGCAACCCGGTGGGCCATCAAGCCCGAAAGTACGTTTGTAGCCTGATACAGCAGAGGCCATACAAAGAGTCGTATTACCATCGTAATTGTTGGTGCCGATGCAACCGCGTGTGAGCTTACCCAATGTGTAAAATTCTTCAGTCATCAACTGACCCGTAGAGACAACAGCAAAAGCATCACGCCCATACTGTTGCTGAATAGCCTGAATTTTTTCAGCGCTGTAATCTAATGCTTGCGTCCAATTAACTTTTTGAAAATCATCTTGAGGGCGTTGGCGCATTAAGGGATCTAAACCGCGGCCTGCTGAATTAAACAATTCATGTTCTTGTAAACCTTTAATACAAAGCTTGCCGCGATTAACATCAGCGCCGGCATGACCACGGCTGGTGATCACTTTTCCTGTTGCATCCAGACCTAATTCAATGGTGCAGCCAGTTGAACAATAATTACAGGTTGAATATTTCCATTCTTTTACCGGCTTTGGTGGAATAACAATGGGCTTTCTATTTTTGCGTCCAAAAAACATGTTGGATTTACCTGCACCTAATAAATTTAATTAACACTGACTGTGTCAGTAGCAATAATTAAGCCAATATGAAAAAACGAATAGCTTATAAAAATATTTTTAATATTTTTATAAATTAAATGAAAATTAAAAATATTTTAAAAAAAACGCACTCAATTGTTACAAGAATTAAGTAAAGAGATTTAAATTGGTGCGTAAATTTATGCGCTAAAAAATGTATTAATACTTACTTAAAGGTAACTGCACTAATTTGTTACAAAAAAATAAAATAAAGATGCAATGTGGTGCAAAAATTAATACTCCTGTGAAAAACTGTATTAAAAAATATTTATTCTTAAAATTATTATTATTTCCCAAGGTTGGCATTTAACTTGCTAAGTCCTACCTGAAGAAGAGTAAGCAGTCTCAGGAAGCGAACAGGCGATATGCAAAAGATTAAAGTAATAGTGATTGGGAACGGGATGGTTGGGCATCAGTTCATTGAGAATATGTTAGAACTCGAAAATTCTAACGAATTTGAAATCATGACGTTTTCAGAAGAAACCCGTTTGGCTTATGACAGAGTTCATTTAAGTGCTTATTTTACCGGTTCTACTGCTGCTGATCTGGCGCTAACTACGCGTGATTATTATCGCGATAAAGGCGTTAAATTTGTTCTAGGCGACAAAGTCGTCGATATTGATAAGTCAGGAAAAACCGTTGTCACTGAAAGTGGTCAAGTTTTTCCTTATGACAAATTAGTTATGGCAACGGGTTCTTATCCTTTTGTGCCGCCCATTCCAGGTAATGATAAAGAACATTGTCATGTTTACCGCACCATTGATGATTTGGGGCTAATTAAGGTGTCTGGCGATGACAGCAAGGTTGGTGTTGTTGTGGGTGGTGGGTTGCTGGGTCTGGAAGCTGCTAATGCTCTACAAGGCATAGGCCTGAAAACACATGTGGTTGAATTTTCGCCACGCTTGATGGCCGTTCAATTGGATGATGGTGGCGCTAAATCATTAAGAAATAAAATTGAAAATATTGGTGTAACTGTTCATACCGGTAAGAACACTACTGAAATTGTTGAAGGTGAGGAATGTCGCTATCGCATGATTTTTGCGGATGGCTCCCACCTGGAAACAGACATGATTGTTTTTTCCGCTGGCATTCGACCACAAGATGAGTTAGCAAAAAAATGTGAAATTGGCCTGGGTCATCGCGGCGGTATTGCCATTGGCGATACCTGTAAAACGTCTGAGAAGAATATTTATGCGATCGGCGAATGTGCGGTTTGGCGTGGACAAGTTTTCGGCTTGGTAGCACCGGGTTATCAAATGGCTAAAGTTGTTGCTTCACAAATAAGTGGGGGTGATAAAACTTTTACTGGCGCCGATATGAGTACCAAGCTCAAATTGCTTGGCGTTGATGTTGCCAGTATTGGGGATTCAATTGCTCGTACCGATGGCGCAAAAGTTTACAGCTATAACGATGATTTTGCAGGCGTCTATAAAAGTCTGGTGGTATCTGAAGACGGCAAAACCTTATTGGGCGCTGTGTTGGTTGGCGATGCAGAAGACTACGGCAATCTATTACAACTGGCACTCAATGATATCGAATTACCAGAAAATCCACAGTCCATGATTTTACCAGGTATTGCAGGTGGCGGCGTCAGTATTGGTGTTGATGCTCTACCAGATACCGCACAAATATGTTCCTGTTATGACGTCAGCAAAGGCGCAATCAGTGAAGCTGTTCAAAACGGTGCGACGACAATGGGAGCACTAAAAACAGAAACCAAAGCGTCAACAGGCTGTGGTGGCTGTGCTGTGTTAGTAAAGCAGGTCATGGATGCCGAGCTGATTAAACTAGGTGTCGAGGTTAACAATAATCTCTGTGAGCACTTTGCTTATTCTCGTCAGGAACTAGCAGATATTGTTCGGATCAAAAAAATTCATACTTTTTCTGAGTTATTAGAAACGCATGGGCAAGGTTTGGGCTGTGATGTTTGTAAACCGACAGTGGGCTCTATTTTGGCAACTTTCTGGAATGACTATGTATTGGAAGACGCGCATGTTGGTCTACAGGATACCAATGATACTTTTCTTGGCAATATGCAAAAAGATGGCACTTATTCAGTAGTGCCTAGGATTGCCGGTGGGGAAATCACGCCAGAGAAATTAATTGTACTGGGCGAAGTTGCGAAAGAATTCGGGCTTTATACAAAAATCACTGGTGGTCAACGGGTGGATTTGTTTGGCGCCAGAGTCGATGAGTTGCCTCTGATTTGGAAGAAATTAATCGATGCTGGTTTTGAAACCGGACATGCCTACGGTAAGTCGGTGAGAACCGTTAAATCTTGTGTTGGTAATAGCTGGTGTCGATATGGCGTTGATGACAGTGTGGGGTTCGCCATTGATATTGAAGAACGTTATAAAGGCTTACGTTCTCCACATAAATTGAAATTTGCAGTTTCTGGTTGCACGCGGGAATGTGCCGAGGCTCAATCCAAAGATGTCGGCATTATCGCGACAGAAAATGGTTGGAATTTATATGTCTGTGGTAACGGCGGCATGCGCCCTCGGCATGCTGATTTATTTGCCGCTGATTTAGACCGTGAGACATTAATTAAATACGTAGATCGCTTGTTAATGTTTTATTGCCGAACAGCTGATCGTCTACAACGCACATCTGTTTGGTTGGAAAATCTTGAAGGTGGTTTGGACTATCTTAAACAGGTGGTCATAGACGATAGTTTAAAGATAGCTAACGAGTTGGAAGCAGAAATGCAGACGGTTATTGCTACTTATCAGTGTGAATGGAAAACCACCATTGAAAATCCGCAAAAAGTAAAACGCTTCAAGTCTTTTGTAAACTCTTCAACCGAAGATTCGAATTTGGTTTATGTAGAAGAACGTGGGCAACACCGGCCAGCGACAAAAGACGAACGCATAGCATTATTAAATATCTGAAGGTAAAGCATGAGTAATGAGTGGGTAACTGTCTGTCAGGAGGAGGACTTGGTGTCAGGTTCTGGCATTTGCGTTTTGTTTGGCGAGCAACAGATTGCAATTTTTCATGAAAGTAAAAAGGGCAAACTTTATGCCATTTCCAATTTTGATCCTATCGGTGAAGCTAATGTATTAAGCCGAGGCATTATTGGTTCCATTGGCGACAAAACTGTCGTGGCTTCTCCGTTATATAAACAACATTTTTGTCTGGAGACAGGTGCATGCCTTGAAGATGAAAATATGTGTGTTTCAACTTATGCAGTTACTTTGCAAGATGGCGAGGTAATGCTTAAAAAGCACTGATCAAACAGTAGCTTAAAATCAGGAGAAAAAATGTCGGAAGAAAGATTTAACCTCTTTGCCTTTACAGGCAAGATGAAGACGTTGCATTTAAGCTGGATGGCCTTTTTCATCACCTTTTTAGTTTGGTTTAATGCCGCTCCTTTATTGCAGGCTATTGCTTTAAGTTTAGGCGTAAGCCCGCAGGAAATAGTTGTTCTAGTAACCGTTAATGTCGCCATTGCTGTCCCTGCCAGAGTTATCATTGGCATGTTGACTGATAAATATGGGCCACGTCTGGTTTATTCTGCTTTATTAATTGTAGGCGCTCTTCCTTGTTTTGCCTTTGCGCTGGCAGAGACATTTTCTCAGGCTGTGATTGCACGTTTTTTTGTTGGCTTTATTGGTGCGGGATTTGTAGTTGGCATTCGCCTGGTCAGTGAATGGTTTCCTGCCAATGAGCTGGGTACTGCTGAAGGCATTTATGGCGGTTGGGGAAATTTTGGATCGGCAGCCGCAGCATTTACTTTGCCAGCTCTTGCATTGTGGTTTGGCGGCGAAAATGGTTGGCGCTATGCAATTGCATTGACCGGGCTAATCAGTTTTATTTTTGGCTTTATATTTTATGCCTCGGTGCGGGATACACCTAAAGGAGCCACATATTTTAAACCTAAAAATCTTGGTGCTATGGAAGTGACCAGTGTGGGTGATTTATACCTTTTATTGTTGATGAAATTACCCATGTATATTTGCATGGCTTTATTAACATGGCGTTTATCTTCTGGCTTCGAATTGATCAGTTATTCATTCGCCAATATCATTTATGTGGTTTTAGTCCTTACCTATATTTTTGATTGTTATCATGTCTGGCAGGCTAATAAAGAAATTTTTCATACCCCTGTCCCTGAATTGCATCGATATAAATTCAAGCAGGTAGCGGTTTTAAATATTTTGTATTTCGCGACCTTTGGGTCTGAGTTGGCGGTGGTTTCTATACTGCCTTTATTCTTTGCTACGACATTTGATATGAGTCCCATTCATGCGGGAATGATCGCTTCCAGTTATGCGTTTATGAACCTAATGTCACGCCCAGGCGGCGGTTGGATTTCAGATAAATTTGGGCGTAAACCGACCTTGTTAATTTTAACAGCAGGTTTGGCGGTGGGTTATTTACTCGTGAGCCAGGTAGATAGCTCTTGGTCAGTTTGGTCGGCTGTCATTGTTGTGATGGCTTGCTCTTTCTTTGTGCAATCAGGCGAGGGAGCGGTTTTTGCAACAGTCCCTCTAATTAAGAGACGCTTAACGGGGCAGATTGCTGGTATGACAGGTGCTTATGGTAACGTTGGGGCAGTTGTTTATTTGCTGGTATTAAGCTTCGTTGATTATTCCGTGTTTTTTATGGTGATTTCAGCGACGGCGGTTTTGGGCTTTGTGACTTTATTGTTTATGGAAGAACCTAAAGGGCAAATTGCTGAGATAAATGAAGATGGCTCAGTTGAATTAATTGATGTAGCGTAAGAATGTTTTTAGTGTGTAGTGCTAAAGGTTGTTTTTAATGCAGGCTTTCTTCATTGGCAGCTCATCAATTAAAGATTCAATTGAAAGTTCAATTAAAAAATAATTATGTAAAGAATAGTGACAGCAGAAACTCACAAGATCAAAGCCCTGAAAATTGCATTTGGAGGTTGCTCTGAGGCTGGTATGAAGCCCCAGAATGAAGATGCTTTTGCAGCGTTGATGCCAGTTAAACATGTCAGCAATATTAAAGGAGCAGTCGTTTGTATCGCAGATGGGGTGAGTTGTAGCGATAATGCATCAGAAGCGAGTCAGACCAGTGTCACCACCTTTATAGAAGATTATTTATCTACACCCGATACCTGGGATGTTAGAACGTCTGCGTCACGTGTTCTCTCTTCTTTAAATTCATGGCTTTTTCACCGGGGGCAAGTCAGTCTCACCAGACAGAATGGCCTGGTTACCACGTTCAGCTCAGTCATATTCAAATCAACCAGCATGCATGTTTTGCATATTGGAGATAGCCGTGTTTATCGATGCCGCCCTCAGGAGTTGATTCAACTGACGCGTGACCATAGTTTGGTCCAAAATAATGGCAGTTCTATTTTAACGCGTGCACTGGGTATGGATAATCATATGCAGGTTGATTATTTTCAAAAGAATTTACGTGTAGGTGATGTGCTGATGTTGAGTACGGATGGTGTGCATGACATGCTTGAGCTGGATAAGTTGCAGGCTTTTTTGGAGCCGCTTTGCCAGGACGGTGGGGTTCCTTCAATAGCCGGCCAAAATTATAAACTGGAGCAGGTTGCAAAAGAAATTGTTGAAGCTGCTAGTCAGGCAGGCAGCAAAGATAACTTGAGCTGTGTACTGGTTAAAATTTTGGAATTGCCTTATGAAGATATCAATGAAGCGCATAGGAAGCTAACAAAGCTGGTTATTCCTCCGGTATTAGAGCCGGGAATGAAACTAGATGATTTTACGATAGAAAAAGTAATATACAGTGGCGCCAGGAGTCATATTTACCTTGCTAATCACCCCCGCTTTAAAGAAAAATTCGCTATAAAAATTCCTTCGCAAAACTTTGCTGAAGACCCGGAATATCTTGAAGGGTTTGTACGTGAAAGCTGGGTTGGGAAAAGAGTTAATAACCCTGCGATCATGAAAATTTATGATTATTCGTCTGAGAGTAAATTTCTTTACCATATTTGTGAATATGTTTCTGGTCAGACCTTACGGCAATGGATGTACGATAATAAAGAGCCTTCACTTAACCTTGTCCGTGACCTGGTCAAACAGATAATCGTAGGCTTGAGAGCATTCCAACGTATGGGGATGTTGCACCGAGATTTGAAACCGGAAAACATTATGTTGACGGAGGGTGGTCACGTTAAGTTAATTGATTTTGGTACCGTTCAGGTTAATGGATTGCAGGAAATTAGTTCACCTTTATTGGAAAAAACGCTGGTAGGGACGGTAGATTATATTGCGCCAGAATATGTGATTGGAGATTCTGGCGGGGGTAGGTCAGATATTTTTTCTCTGGGGGTAATAATTTTTGAGATGTTAAGTGGATACTTACCGTATAAAGCTATTCGCTCAAGCCAGCATAAGGTAGATAGTTATGACCGCTGGCAATACCGCTCCCTACTTGAAGGTCGTCAAGATATCCCCTTATGGGTTGATCTGGCTATAAAAAAAGCCTGTGCAGCAAGGCCATCCTTACGCTATCAGTCTTTGTCAGAGTTATTACATGATCTGCAAAAACCAAACAGAAACTTACTCTCTTCCCACCAGAATGCTCCTCTGATGGAAAGAAATCCACTGCGCTTTTGGCAAGTTATTTCAACTATTCTAGGGATAATCATTGTTGTGCAGTGGCTGGTATTGGCCTGGTAGCGGCTAACTATAAATTGACTTTTAGTTTTTGCTTATTCAGACTGCTGCTTCGTTTTGGGATGCTGGTGGGAGAGTGAGCTGTGTTAAAAACTATTATAAATGCTGGCTGCTTAATTTCAGGTTTATTTTTCTCATCATTGACCCTGGCTCAGGGGCAAGCTTTAGCCTGTGAAGTGCTAGCTGCCCAAACACTGGCTGGCGGGACTATTTCTAGCGCTGAATTTTTTGCAGCAGGCAGTTTCACCTCGCCCTCTGGCAGAGGAGGGGCTGCTTATGTCGATCTACAGGCTTTTTGTAGAATCAGTGCTGTCTTGTCTCCAGTCGAAGATTCAAATATTCAAATTGAAGTATGGATGCCTACCCAGAACTGGAATAACAAACTGGTTGCGGTCGGTAATGGCGGGCTAGCTGGTAGGATTAGTCATAATGCTCTTGCTGGGGCGATTGCAGAAGGGTTTGCTGCTGTCAGTACTGATACTGGCCATGAGGGTAATAGCCCTGAGTTTTTGCTTGATAGCGTGCTTCTAACAGATTTTGCCTATCGCGCTATTCATGAAATGACCATTGCGGCTAAATCGTTAGTTACAGACTACTATTCCATCACTCCACGATTCACCTATTTCAATGGCTGTTCAACCGGTGGAAGACAAGCTTTGACTGCTGCTCAACGTTACCCTAATGATTTTGATGGCATTGTTGCAGGGGCGCCAGCCAACTCAACAATTCGTATGACTATGCAGCAGCTTTGGAATAGCCGCATCGTAAATGACACACCAGGTCTCGACTTAACGGCAGATGATTTTGCCGCATTAAACAGTCATGTTTTAGAATCATGTGATGGTCTGGATGGATTAGAAGATGGCTTAATAGAAAACCCTGCGATATGTATGGCCGATCCTTCCAGCATTGAAGGACTAAGTGTTCTTGAAGTTGACGCTCTTCGTAAGATATATCAGGGAGCCGTTAATCCTGGTACTGGCGAAGTGATTTATCCTGGTTTTGCCAAAGGTAGTGAACTTGCATGGACGGCAATGGTTAATCGAGAACCCTTTGGTTATTCAAATGACATGCAAGCTTTTGTCGTTAATCAGGATACTGAATGGGATTTTATGGGCCTTGATTATTCGCGTGACTTGAGTGTGTTAGATGAACGGGTCAATGCACTTGGTATGCAGGCTATAGACCCGGATATAAGCGAATTTATTAATCATGGGGGCAAGTTGCTGCTTTATCATGGTTGGAGCGATCCCTTGATTTCACCCTTTAATACAATCAACTACTTCAATGCGGTAGGGGCGACTGTTGGCTCAAACTCTGAAGAGGCCGTGCGTCTTTTTATGATGTCGGGAGTGAATCACTGTGCAGGTGGCCCTGGTTTTGATACCTGGAGCAAACTGCAAGCCATTGATGAGTGGCGTGAATCTAGCGAGGCACCTAATCGAATTGATGCTGCACATATAGATGGTGGTGTAGTTCAGGGCACGCGACCTCTTTGTGCATATCCACAAGTAGCTGTTTATACTGGTAGCGGAAGCACTAATGATGCTGCCAGCTTTCAATGTCGATAAAACGTAAATAATCACAAACTAATTCAATTAGAGGCTTTAATCATATATTGAAGCGTCGATAACTTATTGAGGGTAAATATGGGTTTATTAGTAAAAGGGCAATGGAGTACAGATTGGTATGATACTGATTCTTCTGGTGGGGAATTTATTCGTAAAGACGCACAATTTAGAAATCAGATTGGCGATGAGAATTTTCCAGCAGAAGCAGACCGTTACCATTTATTCGTTTCGCTTGCCTGTCCTTGGGCGCATCGTACATTAATATTTCGGGCGTTGAAAAAACTTGAAAATATTATTGGTGTGACTGTTGTAGAAGCTGAAATGCTGGAGCATGGCTGGATTATTAGTGAGCAAGAAAGTCTTAAATTTGGTTATGAAGGTAGCCCAATCCCTGATATCGATTATATGTATCAGGTTTATACTGCCGATCAAGCTGATTACTCGGGCCGAGTAACAGTACCGGTGCTATGGGATAAAAAGAATAATTGCATCGTTAATAATGAATCTTCAGAAATTATCCGGATGTTGAATACCGCATTCAGTGCTTTTACTGATGATGAGGCTGATTATTACCCTGAACCTTTGCAAGGCGCTATTGATGAAATTAATGAGCTGGTTTATCACAACATTAATAACGGGGTATACAAATGTGGTTTTGCCACCAAGCAAGATGTATACGAAAAGCACTACGAAAATCTCTTTGCTGCCATGGATCAAGTTGAGGATATATTAGCTCGACAGCCCTATCTTGCTGGAAATCAAATAACCGAAGCAGATTGGCGTCTTTTTACAACCCTGATTCGATTTGATTGTGTCTATTATGGACATTTTAAAACCAATAAAAGGCGTATTGAGGATTACCCTAATATATCTAACTATGTTCGGGAGCTATACCAGGTGCCGGGAGTGAAGGAAACGGTTAGTTTTAGGCATATTAAAGTGCACTATTATTATAGCCACGACATGATTAATCCGACACAGGTAGTTCCTGTTGGGCCAGATATAGACTATGAAAGGCCACATAACAGGGCTTGAATTAGCTAAAAACCTATTATTTAAAAAACTAGCTAGGATGCTCTTTTTTTTGGAAATTCAGGGCTTTGTTGAATTTTATAACTTATTGATATGTATGTATAAATTAGCGGTAACGCAAGGTTTTCTAATGATTGTGTAAATAACATGAATCTCACTGGCTAAAGTCGATTTTTGTTGCAGTTCTATCAATGTTTAGTAATAATCGGAGCCAGATGTAAAGGAATACAAACATAAAACAAGATAAATTTTAAACAAGATTACTCGTAATGGGGGTTTGATAATGTTCATCACCAAGAAATCACTACCAAGACGTACAGTTTTAAAAGGCGCTGGTGTTGCCATGGGATTACCAATGCTGGAAGCAATGATTCCAGCCGCAAGTGCACAAAACTCAGCTGAACCACAGCTTAGGTTTGCTTCTGTTTATACTCCTCATGGCGTGATACTTGATGAGTATGTTCCTACAACTGAAGGTTCAGATTATGAGATGACTCAAATTCTGAAGCCTCTTGAGCCTTTCCGTGATCAGATGCAGGTTTTCAGCAATATGAAGCTGAATACTGCTAATACTACGGGTTCAGGTCATGCTACTTCGAGTTGTACGTGGATGAGTGGTGCAGTCGCCAAAGATACTTCTGGTGCTGATGTGGAAGCAGGTCAAACAATTGACCAAATGATCGCAAATCACATCGGCCAAGAGACTCCATTGCCTTCTTTAGAGTTGGCTATTGAGGATGCTGGTGCAATGATTGGCGCCTGTGATGGAACCAGCAGTTGTGGCTACATCAACACAATTTCTTGGGCTGAAGCGACTAAGCCTCTACCCATGGAAATTAATCCTCGTGTCGTTTTCGAACGTATGTTTGGGTATGGTGCTACTACAGAAGAGCGTTTGTTACGTGCTCAAACTGATAAGAGCTTGCTGGATTCAATCATGGTTGCTGCTGCTAGTATGGAAAGCAGACTTGGTATTCGTGACCAACAACGCATTAATGACTTCCTGGAAAATGTTCGTGAAGTTGAGCGTCGTATTGGTAATCTTGAAGGTCGTATGAGAGAGCAAGGTTCTAATTTGGCAGCTGCGCCAGTTGAGATTCCAGAATTATATGATGATCATGTTCGTATTCAGTTTGAGTTGATGGCTCTGGCTTTCCAAACTGATACTACTCGTGTTGCAAGCATGATGCTTTCTCGTGAATTGAATCAGCGTACTTATCCTCAGATTGGTGTACCTGAACAGCATCATGGTGTATCGCATCATGGCTATAACCCAGAAAGACAGGCCTTGCATGCATTAATTAACACGTATCATTCAAAACTACTGTCTGATTACTTCGTTTCTAAATTAGCAGATATTGAAGATGTTAATGGAAGCATTCTAGACAATACTGTCATTTATTACGGTGCTGGTATGGGCGATGGTAACGTACATAGTAAAGATCCATTGTCTAACGTCATTATTGGTGGCGGTGCTGGTCAACTTCTTAGTGGGCATCATACTGATGTGATCGCTGAGAATGGTGACTCAACTCCAAATGCGAACTTGATGTTAAGCATCTTGGATGTTTATGGTATCCATCATGATGAGCTGAACTTTAGTACTGGGCGTATTAACATTACTAAAGCCTAAAATTAGTTACTGCTAGTAAAATACAAAAGCCCGCTATACCTTTGGTATAGCGGGCTTTTCTTTTGCCTTGCAAAAACTTTAATTGTTTAATTAATTACCCTATTTAAGCTTCTTTATTTTATTGTAATATTTAATGTGTAATATTGCAGTTTTGCTGAAGAAGGAATTTAGTTTGCCTAATCAGAATATTCTTGTTGTTGATGATGAAATGCCTATTCGTGACATGTTAACCATGGCGCTTGAAGCCGGTGGCTATTCCGTAACGCAAGCTGAAAATGCGCAGGAAGCATACACTATAATTATCGACCAAAAACCTGACTTGGTCTTGTTGGATTGGATGATGCCAGGTACTTCAGGGCTTGAGTTGTTGAGGCGACTGAAAAAGAATGAATTAACTGAGAAGTTGCCAATAATTATGTTAACAGCAAAAACCGAAGAAGATGACACTATAGCCGGTCTTGAAACTGGTGCTGACGACTATCTAATAAAACCCTTCTCACCCAGAGAATTAGTTTCCAGGGTTAAGGCTGTTTTGAGGCGCAGTGAAAGGGAAAACCCTAATGATCCAATAGAAATTGAAGGTTTGATATTTGACCCCATTGGACACCGTGTCAGTATAGATAAAAAAATTATAAATTTAGGTCCAACCGAATATCGACTTTTAGAATTTTTTCTGACTCATCAAGAGCGTGTTTATACACGTGATCAAATTTTGAATTTTGTTTGGGGTGGTAATGTATATATTGATGAGCGGACGGTTGATGTGSATATTAGACGCTTAAGAAAGGCAATTGCTAAAAAGGGGCACGATAAATACGTGCAAACAGTCAGAGGTGCCGGCTATCGTTTTTCAACTCAATTAATTGATATTTAGTGGTTTTCTACTAGTTCTATCTCTTCCGATGAGCGTTAATGGCACTTTTCTTAAAAATAGGGTTTAGTTTTGTTGGGTGGTATTAAGTTTGAGCTAAAGATTTTTAGTATAGGTCTCCTTGTAGCTCTGTTTTGCTCATGGTTATCAGGTCAATCCAGTCTTTGCATTTTAACCTTGTTGATTATCTATTTTCTTTGGCATCTTAGATCTGCCTGGACATTTTTTATCTGGGTTGATAGGGGGATGAAAAAACCGCCCCCCAAATTAATAGGTTTTTGGCATGAGCTGTTTAATACTCTTGCACAAAGAAGACAACAGCAAATTAAATCTGTAAAACGTATGAGGCTGGCTGTTAAGCGTACCTCTCAGCTTACACATGCAATTGATGAAGGAATTGTAGTTTTAAAAAAAGACTTAAGTTTATCTTGGTGGAATTCTACCGCTAAAATACAGCTTGGTTTTCAGGCTTCAGATCGAGGGCATTTACTGACCAGTTTAATCCGAGAACCTAAACTAATTAATTTTCTCTCACAAAAAAAATTAGCTGGCAGAGTTGAATTACCATCTAAAGTAAATCCTGCAAAATGGTTGATGTTTACAGCTTCACGTTTTGGTGATGGTGATATTGCCCTGGTTGTATCAGATATTACTCCTTTGAAAAATGCAGAACGCTTGCGTAAAGAATTTGTCGGCAATGTTTCTCATGAGCTGCGTACACCAATAACTGTTTTACGGGGTTATCTGGAAACACTGACAGATGGCATTATCATTGATAATCCACAGGTACAAAAGGCTTGTGAACAAATGTCTGAACAAGTCATTCGCATGCAAGACTTGGCTGATGATTTAATTGTGCTTTCTAAATTAGAGTCTCAGTCAGATATTATTGAAAAAACCAGAATTAAATTATTCCCTTTACTGGGCTCATTAATAGATGAAGCAAAAATAATGAGTGAGGAGCAATATAACTTTACTTTAGATTGCCCTGCTGACATCTATTTGATGGCTCAAGAATCTGATTTGCATAGTGCGATTGGGAACTTACTTTTTAATGCAGTAAACCATAATCCTGATGGAGCAAATATTAATGTCCGTGTTATAGATGATGGTATATCTGTAAAAATATCTGTAAAAGATAATGGCATTGGCATCAGTGCTGATGCCATTCCGAGATTAACAGAGCGTTTTTATCGCACGGACAGTAGTCGAAATTCAAACGTAGGGGGTAGTGGCCTTGGTTTAGCGATAGTTAAGCATGTGCTAGGGCGATATGATGGAAATCTTGAAATAAATAGCCGTTTAGGGGAGGGTGCAGAATTTATTTGTTCTTTCCCGTGCGTAGACAATAGATAAATCTACTTGGCTAAGAGATATTGAATGTATATACTTCTCGCTATTGTTTATGGGTTTGCCTGGAACTAATTATGGCTAAAGAAAAAAAGAAAAAAAATAGTCAGTTGATTATTCGTCTTAATAAAGAGGAAAAAGATGCTTTTATTGATCTTTGTGATGATCTTGATACCAGTGCCGCCAGGGAAGTTCGTCATTTCATACGCAAATTTTTAAAGCAGCATGAAGATGATTAGAATTTAGGTATTTTTGAGCCTACCAATTATGAAAAAGCTTAAATGTAGCGCGACAACTAGTTTGAAACTAATTGTGGTGCTTCTTCCATAAAATTAAACCGGTTGGTTACGTTGGTATCAGAACTGTGATCAAAGTGATAAGTTCTTTCAACACTTGCTGAAGAAGACCCATCCACTAATCCAAAAGTAGAACGCATAACTGCGGTTCTAACTGCGCTATTGAAAATATGCTCTGGGCTGGCTTCTACAATAGAAAAATTCTTAGCCTTGCCGTTCTCATTTACATCGAAGCGTACCACTACATAACCAGTAGTCTCTCTGCGTAAGGCAGACTGAGGGTACTCAGGGGCTACATCAAGTATAGGTACAACATTTTCAGCCATGGATAAGTTTGCCGTTAAGGCTGAAACGCTAAGTAGTAATATAAGTCCTAGTTTTTTCATCTTGCTGTCCTCGTTATCTTGCGAAATTTGATAGCCGTAGAGTTATCGTAATCTTTCAAGAATACAAACAACTATCAAGTGCATGCATTATGTATATACAAAATAGTAATTGTCAACAACCTTTTATGCAAGTGTCATCATACTGTCATATTTATATGATCCAGGTTTTTAAAGTGTCATATCTTTGTCATATAAAATTAAGCTAACTGTCATATAACATTAACTTAATTGACATCTATTCCCGTTAGTTTATGCGTGTTTATTATTAATCACGCTATCGGGAGATAAGAATGTCCTTCAAGAAATTAATTACTGCAAATGTATTGGCTACAGCATTGGTGGCTTGTGGTGGAGGCGATATCAACATTGCCCCTTCAGTTACATCAAATACAACTGGCGGCACCACTGGCGGTGCTAGCGCTGGTAGTTCAGTTTGTGCAGCCTATACAACTGGAGGTACTACTTTTCAGGGTACTTTAAGTGGTAATAATTGCCAGTACGACAGCAGCTTTGTCGATATCAGTAACCCTTTAACTGTTGATGTGACTTTCCAGGATCTACCCAATGATGGCATACATGTTTTTGCTGGCAGTCTCGTTGTTGGTCAAAATTACAATACTAATGCTGATTTGGTGGCTGCTGGGATCACCCAGGGTGGTGATGGCCCTACAGTATCTATAGGTGCGGGTTCTACCTTGGCGTTTGAGTCTAATAATGACTTTATGGTTATCAATCGAGGTTCTCAAATTATTGCTAATGGTACGGCAGCAGCCCCTATTACGATCACTGGTGAGCGTGATGCAGTTTTTGGTGTGGTAGGCCCTGAAGATGTTCAAGTATGGGGTGGTATGGTAATCAATGGTTTTGGCGTCACTAACAAGTGTGCTTATACGGGCACACGGGGTGTTGACCTGGCTCCAGCCAGTGAGTGTCATGTGGTGGCTGAAGGTCAAGCTTCTGCTGGTGAAACTAATTATGGTGGTAACAATGATGCGGATAGCTCAGGCACTATGCGCTACGTTATTGTTAAACACACAGGTGCTGAAGTAGCACCGGGTAATGAATTGAATGGCATTGCTTTTAATGCTGTTGGGTCAGGCACTACTGTAGAGTTTTTAGAAATTTACAGTGTTTATGATGATGGTATTGAGTTTTTTGGTGGTGCAGTAGATATAGATAACTACATCGCTCTTTATGTCAGAGATGATTCAATTGATATTGATGAAGGCTATCGAGGCACTATTACCAATGCTTTGGTTATTCAGTCTGAAACAGATGGTAATCGTTGTGTCGAGTCTGATGGTATAGGCAGCTACTCAGATGTATCTGCTACTGCCGGTGCAGTTGCTGATCTGATTGCACGTGGTTTGAACTCAGAAGCGACAATTATAAATATGACTTGTATCGTTTCTGCTAATGAAGTCGGTACTCATGATCCAGGTGCGGGTATAAGAATTCGGGAAGGCCACTTTCCTGTTATACGAAACTCAATTGTAACCACTGCTTATAGTGGTGATGAAAAACTGGGTGATGATGATTTCAACTGGTGCTTAAGGATTGATGATGAAGGTGGTCCAGCGGCTCTTGCTGGTGACCTTGAAATCACCAATACGATATTAGCTTGCCAGGATCTAATTGATGGTGATCTTGGTGGAGGTTCATCTACATTAACGTGGCTAGATACTCCGGCTTTCGATAATGCTACCTATCAAAGCGCTGAAGCGGGTGAAGATCCGACAGCTACTTCAAACCCAGCATTGATTATATTGGATAATTTTTATTCAGTGCTGCCAGCGGGCATGACAATTACGGGTGAAACAGTACCGACACCAGCGGCTGGAGAAACTTTCATTGGTGCTGTAATAAGGGCGGATGACTGGACAGCTGGCTGGACTTACGGCATTCACGCGGGTAGCAGGGCTCAGGCTCTATGGTTCGAATAGTGAATCAACAGAACCGAGATTCAAAATAAATAGCGATGAATAGTTTGAGGTGCTCTAAGTCAGTCAGAGCACCTCAAAATTTAAAACTCAGCCCAACAGCATAAAGGTTTCAGTAATGGCAATGAAGAGAAAATTATTGAGCGTTACAGTATCAGTATCAGTATCAGTATTAATATTTAATACTTTGCTAACCCATCAGTTACAGGCGCAGGAAGAGCAAGTTGCACCAACTACTATCCAAGAAGTGATGGTAGTTGGTCGCCTCCAATCTTCAGCAGAAGAAATAATGATGGAGCGAGAACAGAGTGCCGTAGTAGCAGATTTTATCGATACGACTGCAAYTACACGTATAGGTGATTCAAACGTTGCATCAGCTCTACGTCGTGTGCCTGGTGTTACATTGATAGATGATAAATATGTATTTATTCGAGGTCTTGGTGAGCGTTATTCAACCTCTTTATTGAATGGTGCGCAAATACCGTCTCCAGATTTAACTAGAAATGTAATCCCATTAGATATATTTCCTACCCAAATTGTTAGATCTATTGCAGTACAAAAAGGCTATAGCGTAGACATGCCTGCTTCATTCAGTGGTGGGTTGATAGATATCAGAACGACAAGTATTCCCGATGGATTAACCTACTCTTTTAATGTTGGCTCCACTTATAACACTGAGTCTACAGGCAGTGCGCTGGGTTATAGTGGCGGAGGGGATGATTGGTTAGGGGCTGATGATGGGACTCGTGGTCTTTCACCGATCCTACAAAATACGTTGAATATATATAGTGGTTCTCTCTCTCCATCTAATTTGCTATCAGTAATTAATGCAACTGAACCAGCTTCTGCTTTCACACCATTCGCCGGTGCTCAGGCAGTAAATCGAGATCTTGCATTGTTAATTAACCGCAATGTAGATGTTGCTGAAAGATCTTATGACCCTAATGTCAATCTAGATGCCAATATTGGAAATAACTATTTTTTCGATAATGGGATGGAATTAGGCTTCCTGGTTGCTGGGGCTTATGGCAAAACCACCCTGAGCAAAGAGAGAGTCAACAGATCAGTTGGGCGTCCTTTTAATGAATTTAGTGAGACCAATGAAACGACGCAAAATATTAATATGACAGGCAATCTTAATCTAGGGTGGACCTGGTATGACGAGCATACTATCGAAACCACTTCGTTGCTTTTGAGAAACACAGATGATGATGCTTTTATTCGAGATTTTTATACATCAAGTAGAGATTTTGATAATGGTGCCGGATTCCGCAATTATGGCACACGCTATGAAGAGCGTGAATTAACGGTCAACCAGATTCGTGGCTCCCATCATTTAGGTGCAACGACACGAGATCTTTTTAATTTTAGGGGGCTGACTTGGCTATCTGATTTGGAAGTTGATTGGTATTTCTCAGACTCAACAGCAGAGACCACACTACCGAATGAATCCCGGGTGACTTACCAGACTACTGTTGATAGCGCTGGTAACGTACTCTCTCAAAGTCTACGATCGGGCACGAATACTGCTAACTTTCGTTTTACTGACCTTAAAGATGAAGTTGAGAGCTCAGGGATTAGCGCTATGTTGCCAATCTATTTAGACAATTCTGTGTTAGAACTCAGCGGAGGCTATGAATATACCCGTAAAGTTAGAGATTATCGCCAACTTGAATTTGCAATGGGAACGCCAGACTCAACTATTGCTGCAGGATTATCTGGCCTGCCATCCACTATTTTTTCAAACAGCAATATACAAAATAGTGCTAATGGCTTTGTCTTTGATGTCGTCAGTAGTAATGGTGAAAGTTATTTGGCAGCCGTTGATAATTCTGCAATTTATGGAGAGTTAGATTATATCTTGAATGAAACATGGCGTGTGGCAGTCGGAGTACGTTGGGAAGATTACAAGCAGCTAGGTATTCCATGGGACCCTCTGGAATATAACGGTTGCCAGATAAGCTGTGATTCAACGGCAATTCAGGATTCATTGTTTGTTGAAGATGATTACTATCCTGCATTGTCACTCACTTACATGAAACCTTATTTCTGGGCTGAAACTTTCCAGCTTCGTCTTGGTTATAGCGAAACACTGGTTCGTCCAGATTTACGTGAAATTACACCTTCAAGTTATTTTGATCCGATAACGGGAGCTATCGTTAGTGGCAACGCCAATGTGAGACCGGCTATGGTAAAAAACTATGATGCCAGAGTTGAGTGGTTCTTTGATAATGGAGATAACTTTACTGTCTCATTATTTTACAAAGACCTGGATAATCCGATTGATTTCTTTGAAGCGGCGGCTTTTGAAGAAGCCGTTGCCACAGAGGTTCAGAATGCAGAAAGTGCTGAAATTATTGGGCTTGAAATTGAATTTCTCAAAGACTTGTGGGATGTAGCCGACGTTTTACAAGGTTTTTTTATTCAAGGTAACCTTACCCTTCTGGATTCAGAATTAGTCGTGGGGCCAAATGCCGATGCTCCAACTAATCCTGTGCGTGAATTAGCAGGCGCTTCCGATGCTTTGAATCTGCAATTAGGTTGGGATTCCGCATCTGGTAGGCACTCATCCAGCCTGGTCTATAATGTAAATGGTGAAAGGTTATTCTATGCGGGCCGAAACTCAGCACCTGATGCCTTCGAGCAACCTTTTCATTCTTTAGATTTAAGTTATTTCTTCTTCCCTACTGATAATTTTACTCTTCGCGTAAGGGCTCAAAACCTTCTGGATGAAGAAGTGATAGTTGAAAGACAGGGAGTAGAAGTGTTTAACCAAAAAGCTGGAACTACTTTTAGAATTGATCTGAGATGGCGCTATTAAAAGCTGCTTTATAGCTTGGAACACAAAGGCCCCGCTATTCATGGGGTCTTTGTTTATGGCTTGTTACCTAAATCTGAGCTTAATAGTGGCTACATAAGCCCCCACATTTATTGATGTTTCCCTATTTAGCAGTAAACTGTGATCAAATACTATAAACCTGATAATAAGCCTTATCTAAGATTTCGTGATGATAGACAACTCTAGCCCATTGGCTCTTCTTCCCTATGAATTTGCTCGTCTAAACAGGGTGCTTGTGCGACCTGATCAAGCTGAGATTTTGCATACCTCCACTATTGAAAATTGGGTTATTAGTGAGATTTCGCGTTGCAATAATGTGAATTTATCCCTGGTAGAAGTTAATGATGAGCTCTTTGATAAGCTGTTGAGTGATCTTTACCAAAACCAGCAGTCTTCATCAGAAGTGGTGATGGCGGGCATTAAAGATTTTGTAGACCTTGAAGAAGCTGCTGCAGCACTAGAAGAGTCTGTCGATTTACTCGATTCAGAGAATGATGCCCCAATAATTCGCCTTCTTAACTCTATCCTGGCAGAAGCGCTGAAGGAACATGCTTCAGATGTCCATATTGAGCCATATGAGAAACAAGCTGTGGTGAGATTTCGTCTGGATGGGGTGTTACGAACGGTGTTAAACCCTTCGGTTCAAATAGCGCCTTTACTTATTTCTCGAATAAAAGTTATGTCGCGTTTGGATATAGCTGAAAAGCGTCTACCACAGGATGGGCGTATGGCGGTTAAACTGGGCGGGCGCAGTATTGATTTACGTGTTTCGACCATGCCTTCGAGTTATGGTGAGCGAGTAGTAATGCGGTTGCTGGATAGGGACGCCGGTAAAATGCAAACTGAAGATCTAGGCATGCCTGCTGAAACCAAAGCCAGATTGGAAAAGTTGATTCAACGCCCCCACGGCATTATTCTGGTAACAGGGCCTACCGGTTCTGGCAAAACTACAACCTTATATGCTGCCTTACAGCAAATGAATCGCCAGGAACGCAATATCATGACCATAGAAGATCCGGTGGAATATGATTTGCCGGGTATCAGTCAAACCCAGATCAATATCCGTGCAGGAATGACTTTTGCGAAAGGCCTGCGTGCGATCTTGAGGCAGGATCCAGATGTCATTTTAATTGGTGAGATCAGAGATAAAGAAACGGCTGAAATTGCTACCCAGGCGAGTTTAACAGGCCATTTAGTGTTGTCTACTTTGCATACAAATACCGCCTCAGGGGCAATCACGCGTTTACAGGATATTGGCATTGATAGTTTTTTACTGGCGTCGACAATAAGAGGAATAGTGGCGCAGCGTTTGTTACGTAAACTCTGTCAGCATTGTCGGGAAGAAAAAGCCTGTGATGAGTATCAAAGTAAGCTGCTTGGTATGGAGCAAGGTACTAGCATCTATCAGGCTGTCGGTTGCGAACAATGTAATAATACTGGTTTTGATGGGCGACAGGCTTTATTCGAGCTGGTCGAAATTGATACGGAACTGCAGAGCCTTATTCATGAAAACGCTGGAGAAATTGTATTAGAGGCGGCAGTTCGCAGAAAAACACCCAGTATAAAAGAAGCCGGTTTAGAACAAGTAAAGCTTGGCACAACGACAATTGAAGAAGTGCTAAGAGTAACCTCCCTTTAGGTCAATGATATGCCAGCATTTGATTATTCTGCATACAACGTAACCGGTAAACAGGTCAGTGGTATAATTGAAGCTGACTCTGATCGACAAGCAAGGCGCCTGCTTAAAGAGAAAAAATTATTGCCTTTAGGTGTTAGTGAGATAAGCCTGTCTGAAAAAAAACTTGGCAAAGGTTTTCGGCAAAAGGCTAATCGCCTTAGTATCTTTGATTTGTCTCTACTACTGAGGCAGTTAGCAATCCTGGTTCAATCAGGCCTTCCTGTTGAAGAAGCCATGAAAATGACGATTGAGCAGGCTGAAACTGTCAAGCAAGCAAGAATCATGCAAAGTTGGCGCAGTGAGATTCTTGAAGGTAGAAGTTTTTCAGATGCGTTGAGGCGATGTCCCTATAAAATTCCTGATAGTGTTATTGCTGGTGTTGGTGTTGGTGAGGAAAGTGGTCATTTGCATGAAATCCTTATGCGTATGGCCGACGAACTAGAAACTAATATGGAGAACCGGAAAACCGTATCGCGAGCACTCATTTACCCGTTGACGCTCATAGCGACATCACTAGTCGTAGTGACCATAATGATGTTATGGGTAGTGCCAAAAATTACGGTGGTTTTTGCTTCCTCAAATCGTGAACTGCCATTTATTACAAAAATTATTATTAGTTTGAGTGAGTTCACCCAAAGTTACGGTTTGTATTTGTTTTTATTGGCAGTTTTAGGCTTGATACTGGCAAAACAAGCTTTAAAAAACCCCCAACGGAAGATGCGATGGCATGCTTTCTTATTAGGTCTTCCAGGCTTTGGTTCATGGTTGCGCATGTCGAATATTGCAGACTGGTCTCGTAGCTTAGGTATTTTACTGGCTAGTGGTGTGCCGGCTTTGGCGGCCTTGAAGATTTCATCGGCAACAATGAATAACTTATTTCTAAGAAGTAAAATGGAAGCAGTAACAGAAAGTATGCGCCAGGGCAGCAGCCTACAGAAAGCACTAACAGAAAATGAGGTAGGCAGTGGTTTTTTGAATCACATGGTTGGCAGTGGTGAAGCATCCAGTCAGTTAGATCAAATGCTGTTAAGAGTTGCGGATTATTATTCTTTGCGTTTAAAAAATGCGGTAGAAATTTTTTTAAAAATCTTTAATCCCGTTCTTATAATAATTATGGGAATGGTCATTCTATCTATTGTTGCGGCTGTCATGCTGCCAATAATGGATATGAATAATATGATTTAGCTGGTTAGCTGGAGAGAGAAATGAATAAGATACAGAAAACTCATAAAGGTTTTACCTTGATTGAAATTATGGTTGTTGTTGCGGTTATTGCTTTGCTGGGTGCAATGATTGGCCCAACACTTTTTAAAAAGGTACAACAGGCAGAAAAAACCAGAGTAGCACAAGATATTCGCGCTATAGAAAGTGCGCTTAAGTTTTATCGACTGGACAATTATCGTTATCCAACACAAGGCCAGGCACTTAGTGCATTAATAAATGTACCTACGGGAGCCGAAGATAGATGGAATGGCCCATACCTGGAATCGATGCCACTGGATCCCTGGGGGCAAACGTATCTTTATGCTTATCCTAGCACTCATGGCAGAGATTTTGATGTCTTTAGCCTGGGTGCAGACCAACAAGAGAATGGGGAAGGCGCTGATCAAGATTGGGGTAACTGGAACATACAATAAAAAATAAATACTGTGATGTTAAATCCAAAACAGCAAGGCTTTACCCTTATAGAAATAATGGTGGTGGTATTTATTATTGCGACTATGGCAGGGTTGAGCTTTTTTGCTTTAAATCAGGCGAGTGATAGACGTTATTCCAGCCAAGCAGAGGACTTTTTAGTCTGGCTTGAACAACTTTCTGATTTAGCCATGCTTGAAGGGTCTGCTTACGGAGTTACGGCTAATGCTCAAGCTTTCCAGGCCGTGGTTTTTTATAATTATGCTTGGTATGAAGTTACTATGCCGGAACCATTTTATTTTGATGAGGATGTCAGGCTGTCACTTATTGAAAGTAATGAGAGCGAGGGGAGAACCATTACTCAAAGCAATAATAGTAGTAATAGAAGCAGTAGTGCTCTGCTGCCAGATATTGTTATGCATCCTGATGGTTATATTGAACCTGATGCTAATTTGAGTCTGGCTTTCGATAATTATTCTCCGAAGTTTATTTATCACCAAGAGGAAAGCGGATTCAGTCTTACTATTGAGCGCAGCCTCTAATGAAAAAAATCTGCACACAGCATGGTTTCACTTTAATAGAAGTTGTTATTGCTATGACGATTCTGTCATGGGTATTAGGTAGTGTGCTCTTTCTGGTTTCACAATATGCCGACGAACGTCTCATGATGAGAGAACGTTTTTATGGTAATCAAGTTGCCTGGAATCAATTGCTGAATAACTATCAAAAATCCAGAGGGTGGATTTCAGTGACACAAAATATAAATATTGAACTTAATGGTCGTGAAGAGCAGGGCGGACAAAACTGGGATTGGCAATTAGAAGTGGCTCCGGCAATGGGAAGAGATCTTTTTCGATACCAAAGTCGCGTGAGTTCTGCTGATGGGAGTGATATTGAAAGCACTTTAACAATGTATCTATTAAATGCGCAGAGTGGGCCGGGTAGAGCCGACAACGAAGACGGTGGTGTGAACCCATGAGATTTAAAAATTCGCATGGCTTCACTTTACTGGAAACAATAGTCTCCTTGTTTTTACTGGCAGTGATGTCGGTTATGGCCTACCAGGCAATTGAATCTGTGCTGGGGGCTAATCAACGTAGTCGGGAAGCCTTGGAAGATGAACAGCAGTTGCAATTAACCTGGCAAATTATTTCAAATGACTTATTACATCTACGAGCCAGGCAATATGCCGATGGTTTTGGCGGAATTGAAGCCGCTTACCAGACCAGCAATAGCGACATACTATTAAGTTTTACCCGTGGTGGTGGGGCGTTACTGGAATCAAATCCAACGGGTCTAACAAGAATTCAATATAGCCTGGATGATGAAGGGCACTTGTTGCGAACAGTCTGGCCAGCATTTGTTTCAACAAGAGATTCCGATGGGCAACAGCGGTTATTGTTAGATGAAGTCAGTAGTGTTGATTTTAATAATTTAACAGCACTTGGCTATTACTCGCTAGATTGGCCGCCAATAGATGTCGGTTTTGAAGATAATCTTTTGAGCTTACCGCTTATGGTGGAAGTTAGCATCTTCCTGGAAGACGGCACTATAAGTAGCCGTCTGCTTCCAGGCGTGGAAAATAATGGTTAAAGGATGCCATCAGAAAAAACAAGTTGGGGTGGCGTTACTTGCAGCACTCATTTTTATGTTGGCTATTGTATTAACCTTAGGCAATATTTTTTATGCTCACCAGCTTGATGTGGCTAGGTTAACCAAAAATTTGCATGGTGATCAGGCTCTCTTACTGGCGTTAAGTGCAGAAAGCTGGGCGCGACAATTATTATCTTCTGATCAGGATGACAGGGAAGTGGATAGCCTGCAGGAAAATTGGGCTATAGCGGTGCCGGTATTGCCGGTAGAAGGAGGGTTCCTAAGAGGCTGTATACAAGATTTACAAGGAAGGGTGAATGTAAACTCCTTTTCAACTTATGATGGAGAAAAGCTCAATGCTGAAATGGCAAATGAGGCAAATGGTTTAGTCAGGGTTTGGTTAGCGTTACTACGTGCCAGCGATCTACCTTTCAATGAGGCCTCAGTGGCGACGATTATTGATTGGGTAGACAGTGATGATGATGCCGTTAGTGAGTGGGGGGCAGAACAGCAAAACTACGAATCTAACAGGGAGCTTGTTATGGTCGCTAATTCTGCGTTAACCGATGTCGAGGAATTAGCTATTATGCGCGGTTATGGAGCAAGCACTGTAAGGTTGTTGAAACCATGGATTTCAGCCTTACCCAAGGCAACCAGTATTAATATCAATACGGCACCAGAGCAGATATTGTTGGCGATGGGGGGTGAATTTCCTCAGGCATTTGCAGACTTCGTATTAAGACAAAGGCCCTTCTATAGTCTGAGTGATTTTCGTGAGGGTTTGAGTGGCGCTTTAAATATGGATCAACAGAAAGTTTCAGCACTATGGCCAAATGGTTTCGTGGGAATTACGACAGACTATTTCCAGCTTCAACTAGAAGTCACCTTGGGTGAATCACAATTAAGAATCGATAGCGTATTAGGCCGTTATGATAGAAGTGAGCCTGTGATCATCTCAAGAACCATAACAATGGTGCCAGCTATTGTTGGACGACTGGGTAATGATCAGGAGAATGCTGCAACTATACCAACAGGTTTTTGTGAGCATTTGGAATCAAGCTAATGAATAGCCATTTTGATGACATAACAGAATTTTCTCAGACCTTAGTTTCAACTAATGAGCCTTGCATCTGGGTGCCATCAAATCGACTTGTAGTGCATCAAGTGCCTGTGCCCTCAGCCCCGAAACGAAAATGGCCTGAGTTGGTGCCCTGGATGCTGGAAGATAAAATTTTGCAGCCCCCTGAAAGTATGCATTTTGTAATTGTAGGTAAAAGTAAAGATAAACTCAGTGTCTTGGTGGTAGCTAAAGATCAAATTAGGGAATGGAAAAATGGTGTAGAAGAGATAGGACTTCTAAACTATAAATTCATTCCAGATTATTTAGCCTTACCCTGGCATTCAGGTTTAATTAGTATTGGGCAAAAATCAGAACATGTCTTAGTACGTTCTGGTGAATTTGAAGGTTTTTCAGCGCCACCTGATTTAGCTTGGCATATGCTGGCTAATGTACTACAGCAATCAGAAGGTCCACTCAGTTTATCGATAAGTATGCCCGAAGATGACTTACCTGAAGAGTTAAAGGACAAGGTAGAAATCTTACATCAACGTATTGATTGGCAAAATGTCAGCTTCCCTGGAAGTACTAATTTATTGAAAGGTGATTTTGCTCTTGCACCAAGTTCTAATACTGTAAATCCGTGGTTAAAAACAGCGGCATTGTTTGTACTGGCGCTCATCTTGAGTTTTGTTACTTTGAATAAAGAAAATAATCGCCTACAAGAGGAAGTCGTTTATTTAAGTGAGCAAAATCGTTCTGAGTTTTACAGTTTATTTTCAGGGCTTACGATACGATCTCGTGATATTAGAGCAACACTTGAGTCTTATATTTCCAATCGTTTCAGACAACGCGAAAGTCTGCAAAGTGACGCTATGCAAGCGTTAACAGTATTGGATAGAGCCATGTCAGCATGTAACTGTGATTTGCAGAGTTTGACCTGGGCTAATAACAGCTTAGAGTTAATTTTGCCGAAAACGGCTGCAAGTGTGGTTAGCCAGTGGACTTTTGAGGGATATGAAAAACAAATTAATACAGGGAATGAGAATACTTTAAGGTTAACATTGAACCAGGAGTACGGTCGATGAGTGGCAAACTTTTTCAGGCTTGGTCAAATTTACAAGATCGGGAAAAAATGACTATTGTGGCTGGCAGTATTCTCGTCCTAGTGACGGCGGGTTATTTACTGTTTGATGCTTTATGGACGACTCGGTCTTTGCTCATTCAGAATAGGGTAACACTCCTTGAAGAAAGAGAATGGATGCAGGAACAAGCTATCTTGGCAGAACAGTTGATAAATGACTGCCGGGGAAATCAAATTTTAGCATTAGAAAATTCGGATTTACTTGAATTAATTGCCAGTAGAAATCAGTTAGTTCTCGAAAGTTTCACAGAGAATTTAACAAATAATGAAGCCGTTTATTCAATGCGTATAGAGAGTAATGACGGCAATAGTGTTCTGCGCTTTATTCATCAAAGTGCATGTCAGGGCTTTACTCTGGCGCATGTTCAAATTGAAAAATCAGAATCAGAGTCTTTGTACTCTGGCCAAGTGGAGTTCATCCATGAAGGCTAATACTCTACGTTTAGGTTTAAATGTTACGTTCTCATTATGTTGTCTAGTATTGGCACTTTTGATGTTTTGGTCGTATTTGTTTAAAACCCAACAAAATGAGCAAGTTGGGATTCAGTTAGTGCAGGCAGCAGTATTACCCAATGAAAATTTAAGTTGGCGCTGGTTTGGGCAAAATACTGAAGGCAGTGAACAAGACTTACGTGTGCAGAATGAAGCTGAAGAGCAACTGGCTGAAGCAAGTATAAATGCAGAGTTACTGGGTGTTTTGAAGGCGCAGGGTTTAGCAACGGCGACAATCAGGATTAATGGTCAACAGGAAAAAGTTTTTGCAATTGGTGACGAACTGCAACGGGGCGTGGAACTGGTGAGTGTTAGCACATCTCGAGTTATTCTGAATGAGCGTGGTCGACAAGTGCAGATTACAATGCGAAAACTAGAGGATATGCCCATACAACTGAGCAATCAACAAAATGCAGCTGCCAGTAGTACAGCGGTATTACAAGGCGGTTTTTCGTTGGCGAATATGTTCGATGCTTTACCTGTACAGCTAGAAAATTCTGCCACAGGCATTCAATTGGGTGGCATTTCAGAAGAAATGCTGTCTCTTAGTGAATTACAGGATGGAGATATCGTGATGCAGGTTGGATCAATGTCGATTGATGAATTGATGTCTAACCCGGCTCAATGGATGAGCTATAGTACAGAAACAACTTTGCCAGTGACTGTCATGCGCGATGGGCAGGAAACAACGATATATGTAAATGCTTTTAGTTTATCCGCAAGAATTTTACCTAATTTAACCAGTGAGTTGATGCAATAGTTGGTGTAAGAAATGAAGCAAAACTTTTTTAAAATATGGGTGCTGGGTGTAACGCTTACTTATTCCGCTTTTTCTTTAGCGCAGGAACAAGCTAGCATAAATTTTCGTGATGCCGATATTAATACCTTGATAGAAAGTGTGGCTGAAATTACCGGCAAATCTTTTGTCGTTGATCCACGAGTCCGAGGCAATGTCACTATTATTGCGCCTAATACTATTGATGCCGATATGCTCTACCAGGCATTTTTATCAGCGCTTCAAGTACAGGGTTTTCAGGCGGTTGAAGATGGCGCCATTGTTCGTATTGTGCCTTTTAATCAGGCTTTTGGTGTGATGGGCGGTGGGGATAATGAAATTGAAACCCGCTTGATAAAAGTGGAATATGTTGATGCACAAGGGCTTGCTCCTGTTATAAGGCAAGTGATTAGCACGAATGCCAGAGTTCAGGCTTTTGCAGAAAGTAATTATCTGGTGGTTTCAGATATCCGTTCTAATGTTGAAGAAGTCGTTCGTATGATCGAAATAATGGATCAGCCTTCCGAAGCCGAAATCGAAGTCATCAATCTGGAATATATCTCGGCTGGGGAAGCGGTTTATATCGTAGAAGAATTGCAACAGATTCAGGAACAGGGCCTGTCGATTGTTGAAGATACACTTAATAATCGAATCATAATTTCTGGCCCTAGCACATTACGAGCTTCTTTTAGAAATATGTTGCGAGTTTTAGATATTCCTAACGAGCGTGAATCAGGGGTAGAGGTCATTAATCTGAATTATGCCAAAGCGATAAATTTAAAACCTATATTAGATAGCATAATGCAGTCGGAAACTTTTTTGATGTCAGCGGGTGAAAGTGATGGAGAAGGTAGTACAAGCCAGGGCAGTTATCGGGTAGAGGTCGATGAATCGAATAATGCCTTGGTTATCGCTGCACCTCCTAGCGTACTGCGTGAAATACTGGAAGTCATTGCACAGCTGGATATTCGTAAACCACAGGTGCTTATTGAAGCCGTGATTGCTGAAATATCCCAGGATCAGGCACAAAGGCTTAGTGCGCAATTAATTTATGCCGATCAGCGGGCAGGGGGCTATCTGACTCAATTTGATAATTTGCTGGCAACTATAATCGGAGTAGGTAGTGGCGACGTTGACTTCAATTCGGATGCTGCCGCAGGTGCTCTTGGCAGTGTACAGGGAGCTTTGATTGGAGGGGGTAATTTTGATGCTAATGAAGGCAGGGGCTTTGGCTTATTGATTCAGGCATTACAAACTGATACCCGCACGCGGGTATTGTCGACGCCATCAATTGTGACGCTGGATAATGAGGAAGGTTATATATCGGTTGGTACTGAAGTACCTTTTATTACAGGTAGTTTTACATCGAGCAATAACAGTGCAAGCAATCCTTTCCAGACCATAGATCGAGAAACAGTAGGCATTGAGTTAACAGTGACCCCACAAGTGAGTGAAGGCTCCTTGGTGCGCCTTAGCATTCAACAGAAATCATCGAGTTTGTTAGCGACAGCTGCGCAGCTGGGAACGGCGGATGTTGTTACGGCGGAGCGGGAAATTACAACCAATGTTTTGGTTGAAGATGGTGAGTTTTTAATTCTGGGTGGTTTAATGGATGATCAATATGACGATACCGAATCCAGAGTTCCCTTCCTTGGCAGCATGCCCTTGATAGGCCCCTTATTTCGTTCTACAAGTAATGGGGATGATCGAGGAGTGCTTATGGTGTTTATCCGGCCAACTATTATCCGGGACAGTGAAAGCGCAAATGAATTGTCTGCGAGCCGTTTTGATTATTTGATCAGTCGTGATCTGAGTGTTGAGGACGGTGTTGAAGGAGAAGAAGCGACGCGGTTCAGTGAAAGCCTGGAAGAAATTATGGAACAAGATTAATTAATACCTAATATTAAGACAAGGTATTACTTATTAAATTTTCTCGATCAAAAAAAACGCCACTCAAAGAGTGGCGTTTTTGTTTTCTATCAAGAGTTAGAGAGAAGTTTAGTTAACAAACTCAGGGTAGGCTTCTACACCACACTCTGCTATATCAACACCTTCGGCTTCTTCCTCTTCCGATACACGGATACCCATGAACATTTTGAGTATGAACCAGACAATGAAGCTAACACCAAATACCCAAACAAAGATTGTGAGCAGGCCAATTAACTGACCAGTGATGCTAGCGCCGCCGGTGACACATACTGCCATGACACCGAAGATACCCACTACGCCATGGACTGATAGCGCCCCGACTGGGTCATCAATTTTTAGTTTGTCAAAAGTAATGATGCTAAAGACAACAATGACACCGCCGATCATGCCTACAATAGTAGAAGCTAGTGGGCCTGGTGATGCAGGGTCAGCGGTAATTGCAACCAGTCCAGCCAAAGCGCCATTTAAGATCATGGTCAAATCAGCTTTGCCGAACAAAATGCGTGCAACTATCAAAGCGCCAATTAAACCACCTGCTGCGGCAGCATTAGTGTTCAAAAACACATTGGCTACTTCATTGGCTACGCCGATACCACCCAGTTTCAAAGTAGAGCCACCGTTAAAACCAAACCAGCCCATCCATAAAATGAAGGTACCTAAAGTCGCCAATGGCATATTGGCACCCGGGATTGGTCTAATTGAACCATCCGCAGCATATTTTCCTTTACGTGGTCCTAACAGGAGTACACCGGCAAGAGCTGCTGCAGCGCCTGCTAAATGTACAATACCTGAACCTGCGTAATCGCTGTAGCCAGAGTACCAAGGAGCGCTCTGCCCATCTGCAAGTTCTGGATTTAGTTCAAACAAACCGAAAACAGAAAACCCACCCCAAGTCCAGCTACCTTCCATTGGGTAGATCAAGCCAGTCATCACCACTGCAAATGCAAGGAATGCCCAGAGTTTCATCCGCTCTGCAACTGCACCCGATACAATGGACATAGCTGTGGCAACGAATACAACCTGGAAAAAGAAGTCGGATGCGCCTGAATAGTCGCTCATGTCGCTAAAACCAGCTTCAGTAGATGAAGCAAGTACAGCAGCGATAGCAGCATCATCCATTTCCGCAACAGTAGTGATACCGCTAAGGAAAACGCCACCATCATACATAATGGCATAACCGCAAACCATGTACATGGTACAAGCTACTGCAAACAGGGAGATGTTTTTCGCAAGAATTTCTGTGGTGTTTTTAGAGCGAACCAGGCCTGCTTCTAACATTGCAAAGCCGGCGGCCATCCACATAACTAATGCTCCAGTCACCAGGAAATAAAAGGTATCCATGGCGTACTGCAGTTCAAAAATAAAATTTAAGTTGCTTTCCATACTAAGCCCTCCTAAAAGCTTGGTATAACTGTGAGTCCAAATGCTTAAATAGCTTCGTCACCGGATTCACCGGTTCGGATACGAATGGCCTGGGCAATATCAGAGACAAAGATTTTGCCATCGCCGATTTTGCCTGTATTGGCCGCTTTAGTGATGGTTTCAATGGTTTGATCCAGTGTGGAGTCGGTGACAGCTACCTCAATTTTTAATTTAGGTAGAAAGTCCACGACATACTCTGCACCACGATAAAGCTCTGTGTGCCCTTTTTGACGACCAAAGCCTTTCACCTCTGTAACCGTGATTCCTTGAACGCCTATTTCTGATAGCGCTTCCCTGACGTCATCAAGCTTGAATGGCTTAATAATCGCGTTAATCATTTTCATTAGATTCTCCTGCATTTAGTTTTAGCCGCTATTTCTTGATTGATAGTTCGGCTGCTGAGTAACAAGGTGTTAATTATTAGCTCCTGAAAGCTGCACAAGAGAAATTGCAATCGCTATGCCAACATTAAAATATCTATATATAACAATAAGGTATGATTTTTTTGGCGTTTATATGTTGAACATGCGTATAGTTCCGCACATCTTTGGTGCGTTTTTCTAAGTAATGCTCTTTTAAAGATTTTCTTTATGATAGGTCTAAGATTTATAGAGCGCTGTATTGGTTTCTGCAGGGCTCATTTGCAGAGTAATGAAAGAGTCAAAACTCTTGTTTTTAGATCAGTCTTTACTTTATGCTCTACTTTAGATTTTCGTAGCAATGCTTGGTTTTAATTTAGCTACATTGCTGCAAAGCTAAACTGCTTATCCATTGAATTAGAATAAAAAGTTTCTGAAGGGGAAAATAATGAGGAATATCTTTAATCCAGGCTTATTGATACTGGGTCTTWTGTTATTGCCGGGCATTAGCTTTGCTCAGGAAGTTGATGGCGCAGATACTGCCYGGGTTATGACATCTACAGCCTTGGTTCTGTTTATGACAATCCCTGGCTTGTCGCTTTTCTATGGTGRGCTTGTTCGGGTGAAAAATGTTCTTTCGGTGTTAATGCAATGTTTTGCAATTACCTGTGTTGCATCAATTGTGTGGTTGGTCTGTGGATACAGTCTCGCTTTTGGTGAGGGCAATGCTTTTATAGGTGATTTTAGTAATCTGATGTTTGCAGGTATTCAGGAGGAAACGGTTTCCGGCACTATTCCTGAATCTGTATTTGCCTTATTTCAAATGACCTTTGCCATAATTACCCCTGCATTAATTTTTGGCAGTTTTGCTGAAAGAGTGAAATTCGGATCCGTCATGTTATTTAGTGTCCTTTGGTTGCTTCTGGTTTATGTTCCCATTACTCATTGGGTTTGGGGTGGCGGCTGGCTTGGTGCTATGGGCTTGCTGGATTTTGCCGGAGGAACGGTTGTGCATATCACTGCTGGAGTAGCGGCACTGGTTTGTGCCCTTTCTATAGGACCAAGAAGTGGTTTTGGTAAGACCCCAATGCCACCTCACAACATGACGATGACTGTTATTGGTGCGGGTATGCTCTGGGTAGGCTGGTTTGGTTTCAATGGCGGTAGTGCTCTGGCAGCTAATGGTGATGCAGGTATGGCAATGTTAGTTACTCATATTTCAGCGGCGGCAGGTTCTATTGCTTGGATGTTGATGGAAAAAATAAAATTCGGCAAGCCTTCGGTATTAGGTATCGTCACTGGAATGGTTGCTGGCCTGGGAACCATCACTCCAGCATCTGGATTTGTTGGCCCGGGTGGTGCACTAATTATTGGTTTATGTGCTGGCGTTGTTTGTTTCTTTGCCACTCAATACATTAAACAAAAATTAAAAATTGATGACTCACTTGATGTTTTCCCCGTGCATGGTGTTGGCGGCATATTGGGAACATTTTTTGCCGGAATATTTGCGTCGGCTGGATTAGGTGTTTTTAGTGGTCAAGGTTATAACGAGGGCATGACAATGGGCTCTCAAGTTGGTGTTCAGTTCGTTGGAATAATAAGTACTGTTGTTTACACAGCGTTGCTTACTTTTATTATTGTAAAAGTTGTTACGGCTATAATGGGTTTCCGCGTTGCTGAAGAGGATGAAACTTCTGGCCTTGATCTCATTCTGCATGATGAAAAAGGGTATGATCTTTAACCTTGGGCATAAAATAGTGTCTCAGTTTTAGATATTCAGGAACGGTAGAAGGAAAACAGGTTGTGGGTGAGGTGCGTAAGCGAGCGAGCCACAACTTGCTTTTATAACCAGGCTTAAATTTCTAAACTGAGACAGACAATCAAAATTGGGAAGCTTCGGCTTCCCAGATTTTTATCTACAAAAAAATATGCATTTTGAATTACTCAAACTTCTTGCTGATGGTAAGTTCCATTCTGGTGAAAAACTTGCAAGTTCACTCAATGTCAGTCGAACGTCTATTTGGAAAATGATTTCCAGGATTCAGGAATTGGGTCTTGAATTACATTCTGTTAAAGGTAAGGGTTATAAGTTAATTGAACCACTTAATTTATTTGAACAAGAAACCATTATTCAGCACATTTCGTCTAAGACAAGAGATCAAATTCAAGATATACATATATTTCAAAGCATTGATTCAACTTCATCTTATGTTATGGAACTTTCACAAAGTGGGAAATTAGCGCTGGGTGGCAACAAAGTATTTGTATGTCTGGCTGAGCAACAAACTGCTGGGAAAGGTAGAAGAGGTAGGCCTTGGATCAGCCCTTACGGACATAATCTTTATTTTACTCTTGCGCGTGAATTCAATACTGGTATTAGCGAACTTGAAGGTTTGAGTCTGGTCATCGCATTGGCGGTGACTAGAGTTCTAGCGCGAAATCAGATTCATGGTTTAGGAATAAAGTGGCCTAATGACATCCTCTGGCAGGGTAGAAAACTAGCCGGTATATTATTAGAAATTTCAGGTGATCCGACGGGTTTATCTCAAGTGATAATTGGCTTGGGTTTAAATATCAATGCTAATCCTGATGCGATGGTAAATGTCGACCAAGCATGGGTAGATATAAAAACTATCTCAGGGAAGGTGCCTGACAGAAATAAACTTGCGGCAGAATTAATTGTTGAAATTATCAAAATGGTCGATGAATTTGAAAATAATGGTTTTACAGCTTTCAAAACTGAATGGGATGAAAATGATGCCCTGCGAGACAAGGAAGTGGAATTAAAAACGCATAGTAATCAGTCTACTGGAATTTTAGGTAAAGTAATGGGCGTAAATAACCAGGGCGCACTATTATTACAAACAGAAAAGGGAATAGAAATTTTTCACGGTGGTGAATTGTCACCGAGGCTGGTCCAGGGAAATCAAAAGCAAGGAAAGCAAACTCAAGGAAAAAAAGAGCAGGGAAATTAAGGTTAATGAAAATACTTGAAATAGATGCTGGCAATACCCGTATTAAATGGCGTCTGTTGGAATATACAAACCAGCAAAAGTGGGGAATTACTTCAGGTTTTGTATTTTCCCCGGCGCTTGAAAGTGAATTGCCAGAAGCTTTATGCCAACAGCTACATGAGTTAAAAAAAGAGAATATAAAAGTAGTAAGAACATCCAATGTGAGAGGCGAAGGCTTCGCAGATTCTCTATCCCTTTTTTGTAAAAAACATTTTTCAATAAATGTTAATTATGCGCGTGTCAGTGCAGAACTGGCTGGATTAAAAAATGCCTACCAAAATTTTGAAGCACTGGGTGTGGATCGTTGGCTGGCAATGTTGTCTGCTTATCGTTCTGCTCAATCAGCAGTTTGCATAGTGGATTGCGGGAGCGCCATTACGATAGATTTGATAAATGCTGAGGGTCAGCATGAAGGGGGCTTTATAGTTCCGGGGTTGCAACTTATGCAGCGTAGTTTGGGCGAGCATACTGCGAATTTAAAATACCAACCCGAGTCGACTGGCAACATTGAGCCTGGTAAAAATACAGCAGAGGCTATAGATCACGGTATCTTAAATATGGCATTGGGAATGCTGGAAAAGGTTCATAGAGAAAGGGGGGCTGATCTTTGCTGGTATTTGTGTGGTGGCGACGCGGCGGCTTTATCTTCCTTTATTAAATGGCAACATGAAGTTAAACCAGAGCTGGTGATGGATGGTTTGGAAATTGCCTGCGCTTACTCGGGGCTCAGTGTTAAAGAAAGATGAGAAATTTTGCGATTTGTTTAGTGCTTTTGAACCTGCTTTATCTGTCCTGGACTTTGGGTTTTTTGCCCGGTTCGGATAATTCAGATGTCCTTATCATTCGAGAGCCTGTTCAACAGGCGCCTGAAAGTCTAGTTTTATTAAGTGAGCTCTCAGATGTGCAGATTGCAGAAAATGCCACGGAAGAAGTTGCTGCTGAGGCGCTTGATACTGAAATTTTGAATGCAGAAGATTTGGCATCTAAAGTTATACCAGAAGAAGTATTCATCCCGCCCTCTATTGAGGTCGAAAATGATAGATCAAATCCTGCCTGTTTTGCTATTGGCGATTTTGAAAATGTTGCTGTAAGTAATGCTTTGGTTTCTGAGTTAAGACTACAAGGCTTACAAGCTACAGTTGAATTACAGGAGCAAATAGAATCTGAATATCGAGTTTATATGCCGCCTTTCACCTCTGATGCTGCGGCCAGGCAAACGCTGGCAAACTTGCTAGAAAACGGTATAGATAGCTTTCTTATTACGGATGGAGATCTTTCTCGGGGCATATCTTTAGGCGTGTTTTCATTGCAAGCTTTGGCTTTCAATTTACAAGAGGAGCTTGCATCAGAAGGCTATGCTACTAATATCCAGGAAACTGTTCGTAGCAATACTGAGTTTTGGATTGTAATAAATTCTGCTACAAGCTCAGAACTAGAGGCCTTGTGGCAGACTTTGCTTAATACCTGGCCAAGCTTAAAACAATCAGAAAATCTCTGTGAAATCATTGCACCTGAGGATTAATTCCCATAGAATGCCGCCTCTGTGTAAAAGAGAGCCAGGAAAAAACTTGTCTGATGTTCTTTTTGGAGGGGTTCCCGAGTGGTCAAAGGGATCAGACTGTAAATCTGACGCGTAAGCTTCGGTGGTTCAAATCCACCCCCCTCCACCAGTCAGATTGAGGGTTTCTGGATAATCCTGACGGGGCTTAGCCGTAGGGTGAAAATCAGAGAGCAGTGGACCAGGGATGTAATAACGTTTAGTTAATAGTTTCTGGTCCTCTGTTTTTTGTATGCGAGCCTTATCAAGGCACGATGGAAGTTGGTTTTGCGGGTGGATTTTACGATCTTTCGCAGATTTGGCGCGGAGATAAAGCGGGTATAGTTTAATGGTAGAACTCCAGCCTTCCAAGCTGATCATGCGGGTTCGATTCCCGCTACCCGCTCCAGAGTCGAGTTTTGGTTACTTGGGCTAAGTGTTGAAGTTGAGCAAAGTCGAAAGGATGATGTGAGTAGATCTTTGAGAGAGCTCGCATAGCTCAGGTGGTAGAGCGCATCATTGGTAATGATGAGGTCCCCAGTTCGACTCTGGGTGTGAGCACCATTTCTCTTAGGCTCTTTTGGACATAGGTTTTAAGAACGCAAGATTAAATTAATAATAAATAGTTATCATTAAAAGTCGGAGGCATTTCGATGGCAAAGGAAAAATTTGAACGTAACAAGGTCCACGTCAATGTGGGCACAATTGGTCACGTTGACCATGGTAAAACCACACTGACAGCTGCGTTAACACGTGTTTGTTCTGAGGTATGGGGTACTGGTGAGGCAATCGCCTTTGATGGTATTGATAATGCGCCAGAAGAAAAAGAGCGTGGTATTACTATTTCGACTTCTCACGTAGAGTACGATTCTCCTAATCGTCATTATGCTCACGTAGACTGCCCGGGTCATGCGGACTATGTTAAAAACATGATTACAGGTGCTGCACAGATGGACGGTGCGATTCTGGTTTGTTCAGCCGCTGATGGCCCTATGCCGCAAACGCGTGAGCATATCCTGTTAGCTCGTCAAGTTGGTGTTCCTTATATCGTTGTCTTTATGAATAAAGCCGATATGGTTGATGATGACGAATTACTTGAGTTGGTAGAGATGGAAATTCGCGAACTTTTGGATCAATATGAATTCCCTGGTGATGATACGCCAATCATTATTGGTTCGGCGCTGAAAGCATTGGAAGGTGATACTTCTGATATTGGTATGCCTGCTGTACAGAAGCTGGTTGAGACTCTGGACGAGTATATTCCTGATCCTGTCCGTGATATTGAAAAGCCATTTCTGATGCCAATTGAAGATGTATTCTCTATTTCAGGTCGTGGTACTGTCGTAACAGGCCGTATTGCTCGTGGACTTGTTAAAATTGGTGAGGAAATCGAAATTGTGGGTATCAGAGATACTCAGACTACTACCTGTACAGGTGTAGAGATGTTTCGGAAATTGCTGGATGAAGGTCGTGCCGGTGAAAACGTGGGTATCCTTTTGCGTGGTACTAAGCGTGAAGATGTTGAGCGTGGTCAGGTGCTTGCCAAACCAGGTTCGATTACGCCGCATACCAAATTTGAAGCTGAGGTTTATGTTTTATCTAAGGATGAAGGCGGGCGTCATACACCTTTCTTTAAAGGTTATCGCCCTCAATTCTATTTTGAAACCACTGATGTAACTGGCGCGTGTGAGTTGCCAGAGGGTGTAGAAATGGTTATGCCTGGTGATAATGTGAAGATGGTAGTCGAACTGCTTGCTCCTATCGCGATGGAAGAAGGTCAGCGTTTTGCTGTTCGTGAAGGCGGTCGTACGGTTGGGGCTGGTGTCGTCGCAAAAATCATCGCATAAATAGCTTTTTAAATTAAGCCGAGATTATTGCGTGCAGTCATCTCGGCCTAGATTGTCTTATGAAATAAGGCGAAAATGTTGATGTTTTAGTAATAGGCCAGTAGCTCAATTGGCAGAGCAGCGGTCTCCAAAACCGCAGGTTGGGGGTTCGATTCCCTCCTGGCCTGCCATTAAATGAAAAGTTAAAGTCGGTGAAATGAACGATAAGGTTGGTAAAGCAGTAAAGCTAAAGAACCAGGGTGGCAAGGAAGGTAGTTTGGATCTTGTGCTTTGGATAATTGTACTGCTTCTGGTAGGAGCGGGCGTTTATGGCAATAGCTATTTTGCTGCAGAATCCACCTTGTATCGGGTTATAGGCTTGCTAGTGCTGGCAGGTGTGACTGGTCGGTTAGCAACACTCACCATGAAGGGTAAGGCTTTTGTCATTTTGTGTCTGGAAGCTAAAACTGAAATTCGAAAAGTGGTGTGGCCAACTCGAGCCGAGACTACTCAAACAACGCTCATTGTTGTTGTTGTTGTCTTGGTTGTGGCTTTAATTCTTTGGGCGCTGGACTCCCTGTTGAGTTGGTTGATCACGTTTATTATTGGTTAGGAAAAAATAAGAATGTCAGCTTCTGAAAATGATAAGCGTTGGTATGTAATTCATGCTTATTCAGGTTATGAGCGCAAAGTAAAGCTAGCGCTGGAAGAAAGAATTGCCTTATCCGGTAGTCCGGAAATGTTTGGTGAAGTGCTTGTGCCAACAGAAGAAGTGCTGGAGATGCGTGGTGGTCAAAAACGGAAAAGTGAACGTAAATTTTTTCCAGGCTACGTGCTAATAAATATGGAGTTAAATGATATAACCTGGCACTTGGTAAAAGATACGCCGCGGGTTATGGGTTTTATTGGCGGTAAAGCAGATAAGCCTGCACCAATTACTCAGCGTGAAGTGGATGAAATTGTGAGTCGTCTTGAAGAGTCGGTTGATAAACCTACTCATAAGACAATCTACGAGCCTGGTGAAATGGTGAGAGTTACTGATGGGCCATTTAACGACTTCACAGGTACGGTAGAAGAAGTGAATTATGAGAAAAGCCGCGTAAGAGTTGCGGTGCTGATTTTTGGTCGTTCAACTCCTGTAGAGCTGGAATTTTCTCAGGTTGAGAAAGGTTAGCTGATTTAGTCGATTGGGCTAGTTCATAACGCTAACGAGAAAGTGCTTAAATAAGAATTTGGTGGAAACTTTTTCTTGAAAAAAGTTTCTTAAATAAAAAGTCGTCTTACTAGTTAAGGCGCCAGGGTAGTCGAAAGGCAGTGACCCAAAGGAGTAATTATAATGGCTAAAAAAGTATTAGCTTATATCAAACTACAGGTTGCCGCAGGCAAAGCCAACCCAAGTCCACCTGTTGGCCCAGCTCTTGGGCAGCATGGTGTCAACATCATGGATTTCTGTAAGGCATTTAATGCCGAAACTCAAAGCCTTGAGCCGGGCCTACCGACTCCAGTCGTGATTACTGTCTATGCTGACAGAAGTTTCACGTTTATCACTAAAACCCCACCAGCTGCGGTGTTATTGCAAAAAGCCGCTGGACTGAAGAAAGGCAGCGGGCGTCCTAATACTGAGAAAGTGGGTAAAGTGACTCGGGCGCAGCTCGAAGAAATAGCAACCTTGAAGATGCCTGATCTGACAGCTGCTGACATGGATGCTGCAGTGCGGACTCTTGCAGGCAGTGCCAGAAGTGCAGGTATTGAAACTGAGGGGGTTAAGTAATGGCTAAATTAACTAAAAAAGCGAAATTGATTGCTGAAAAGCTGGAAGAAGGTAAGGCTTACTCCATTGATGAGGCCGTTGCTTTAATAGCTGAGTTTTCCACGTCCAAATTTAAAGAATCTATAGATGTCAGTATTAATCTAGGTATTGATGCGCGCAAGTCTGACCAGGCTGTCAGGGGCGCAACTAATCTACCGCATGGTACAGGTAAGAATATACGAGTCGCTGTTTTTGCTCAGGGCGAGAATGCAGACAAAGCTAAAGCTGCGGGTGCAGATATTGTCGGTTTTGAAGATCTGGCAGAAAGTATTAAAGGTGGCGATCTTAATTTTGATGTGGTGATTGCCAGCCCGGATGCTATGCGAGTTGTTGGTCAATTAGGCACGATCCTTGGGCCTAAAGGCTTGATGCCTAATCCTAAAGTAGGAACTGTAACACCTGATGTTGAAGGTGCTGTTAAAAATGCCAAATCTGGGCAAATCCGTTATCGAACGGATAAAAACGGTATTGTTCATGGTGGTATCGGCAAGGCAGATTTTGATGCTAATGCTGTTAAGGGTAATTTGGAAGCGTTGTTGGCTGATCTGAAGAAAGCCAAACCGGCTTCTGCTAAAGGCGTCTACGTGAAGAAGATTGTTTTGTCTTCAACCATGGGCCCGGGCATCCAGATAGATCAGTCTTCTCTGGAATTTTAGTCGCTAGAAAGAAAAGAATTAGGAGCTTTTGAGTAACTACTCAGAAGCTTCATAAAGACTTTGGGGTGTTGCCTTCTCAGGAAGGCAAGACCATTAAAGACCGCAGGTGTTGATGGGTGTCGAAGTGATGTCTATCAGCTTAATGTCCTGCGCAGATGGTGAAACCCGGTTCAATGCAATTTATTGGACTATTCACCGAATAAGAGCTTGTTTTGCTTATAGAGCAGAGCATAACTAAGGAGTATTAAAAGTGGCTATTCGACTTGAAGATAAGCAACAAATTGTTGCCGAAGTCAATGCAGCTGCTAGGGGTGCTTTATCAGCAGTGCTTGCCGATTATCGGGGAGTGACTGTTAGTGAGCTTACTGAGCTAAGAAAAACAGCACGTGAAAACAATGTGTATCTGAGAGTTGTCAGAAATACTTTGTTAAAACGCGCTATTGAAGGTACTGAGTATGAGTGCCTGAATGAAGCGTTGGTAGGCCCTACAATTTTAGCCTTTTCTCAGGAAGATCCAGGTGCCGCTGCGCGCGTGCTTAAAGATTTTTCCAAAGGAAATGATGATTTTGATGTTAAAGCCCTTGCTGTTGGTGGAAAGCTGTTGTCTGCAGACCAGATCGATATTTTGGCGAAACTGCCTACTTACGATCAGGCTATCGCGACCTTAATGAGCGTGATACTGGCACCAGTGACCAAACTGGCAAGAACCGTGAACGAGGTGCCTACTAAGGCGACTCGTGTTGTAGCGGCTGTTCGTGACCAGAAACAGGAAGCAGCTTAACGCGTAAAAAACACATAACAACCAATAATAGTTGTTTAAATTAATTCAAAAATTGAAAAGGAGAGTCTTATGTCTCTATCTAAAGAAGAAATTTTAGAAGGTATTGCTGAACTGTCGGTCATGGATGTGGTCGAACTAGTCTCAGCTATGGAAGAAAAATTTGGTGTTTCTGCTGCTGCTGCAGTTGCAGTAGCCGCTCCAGCTGGTGGTGGTGAAGCTGCTGCTGAAGCTGAAAAAGACGAGTTTGATGTAGTGCTTACAGCTATTGGTGACAAGAAAGTTGGTGTCATTAAAGCAGTACGTGCTATTACTGGACTTGGCCTTAAAGAAGCTAAAGATTTGGTTGATGGTGCACCATCTTCAATCAAAGAAGGTGTAAGCAAGACTGAAGCGGAAGACTTCAAAAAGCAGCTTGAAGAAGCTGGTGCGACAGTCGAGCTTAAATAAATCAGCTGCTTAAGTTGATTTAAGAGGTAGAAGCCCTTTGTAAATGCAATGGGCTTTTATCTTTTATGCGCTTTTATAGTGTATTAACGGATTTATTAGTTAGTGTATTAAAAAGTGCTATAGAAAATGCTGGGGTTACTTTTTTTAGAAGGGCCTAGAGTTAGAAGAGCTTAGGCAAAGCTTAAAAGTAGCAAGATTCAGAAAATTCGCTGATTAGGGACCACTGATGGCATATTCATATACTGAGAAAAAACGTATTCGTAAAGGCTTTAGCAAACTGCAAAGTGTTATGGATATACCTTATCTTCTGGCTATCCAGATTAATTCATACAAACAATTCACCCAAACGACTACTCCACCCGAGGATCGTCTGGAGCAAGGCTTACATGCAGCCTTTAAATCAGTATTTCCAATAGTCTCTTATTCCGGTAAGGCTTTGCTGGAATATGTAAGTTACCGCCTTGGTAAGCCTGAGTTTGATGTCAGTGAGTGTATGTTGCGTGGAGCGACTTATGCCGTTTCTTTACGCGTTAAAGTTCGTTTGATTATTTACGAGAAAGAATCAACTGCCAAAGTTATTAAAGATATTAAAGAGCAAGAAGTCTACATGGGTGAAATTCCTCTGATGACAGACAGTGGTACTTTTGTTATCAACGGTACCGAGCGTGTAGTGGTTTCTCAGTTGCATCGGTCTCCTGGTGTATTTTTTGATCATGATAAAGGTAAGACTCATAGTTCAGGAAAACTTCTATATTCAGCACGTATTATTCCTTACCGTGGTTCCTGGTTAGATGTTGAGTTTGATCCGAAAGATCTGGTTTTTGTGAGGATTGACCGCAGAAGAAAACTACCGGCATCTATATTGTTAAAAGCGTTAGATTATAGTGCTCAGGACATTCTGGAAATGTTCTATGACAATAATAAATATTTTATGGGTAAAGATGGCGCCCTATCAATTGAATTGGTGCCTTCACGCTTGCGTGGTGTGGTACTGAATTTTGATATTAAAAACAAACGCACTGTCATTGTTCCTGAGGGCTCAAGGATTACGGCGCGTCATATTCGTGAAATTGAGAAAGCTAAACTGAGTAAATTAGATGTACCTGCAGAATTCCTGCTGGGTAACGCATTGGCAACGGATATTATTGATACAGACACCGGTGAGATCTTGGTGCCATGTAATACCGAAATCACTGAAGAAGTATTGGAGGTCTTAGTCAATGCAGGCACCAAAGAGTTTGAAACCATTTACACCAATGATCTAGATTGTGGTTCTTTTATTTCAGATACCTTGAGGGCTGATTCAACTGGCAACAGGTTTGAGGCGCTGGTAGAAATTTACCGCATGATGCGTCCGGGTGAGCCTCCAACAAAGGAATCAGCAGAGAATCTGTTTTCTAACTTGTTTTTCTCAGAAGATCGTTATGATCTGTCAGTTGTTGGCCGTATGAAGTTTAACCGTCGCCTTGGTAGGGAGGAATCTGAAGGTTCCGGCATCCTTAGTAAAGAAGACATTGTTGATGTTATCAAGACTCTGGTTAACATTCGAAATGGTTACGGTACAGTGGATGATATTGACCATTTAGGTAATCGTCGAATTCGTTCTGTTGGAGAAATGGCTGAGAATCAGTTCCGAGTTGGCTTAGTCCGTGTTGAGCGTGCAGTAAAAGAGCGCTTGTCCATGGCAGACAGCGAAGGCCTAATGCCACAGGACATGATAAATGCTAAACCTGTAGCGGCTGCGATTAAAGAGTTCTTTGGATCCAGTCAGTTGTCGCAGTTTATGGATCAAAATAATCCTTTGTCTGAAGTCACCCATAAACGTCGTATTTCGGCCCTGGGGCCTGGAGGCTTGACGCGTGAACGCGCCGGTTTTGAAGTGCGTGATGTGCACCCGACTCACTATGGTCGTGTTTGCCCAATTGAAACACCAGAGGGCCCGAATATTGGTTTGATTAACTCGCTGGCGACTTATGCGCAAACAAATAAATATGGCTTCTTGGAAAGTCCTGCAAGAAAAGTAGTTAACGGTGTCGTGACAGATGAAATTGTTTATTTATCTGCTATCGAAGAGAGTAACTATGCAATTGCGCAGGCAAGTTCTCCGTTAAATAAGAAAAGTAAATTTGTTGAAGATATGGTGTCAGTACGTCACCAGAATGAATTTACGCTTGTTAGTAATGACCAGGTTGATTTCATGGATGTGAGCCCGCAACAGGTTGTGTCGGTTGCTGCATCATTGATTCCTTTCCTTGAGCACGATGATGCTAACCGAGCCTTGATGGGTTCGAATATGCAACGCCAAGCTGTACCTACCTTGATAGCGCAAAAGCCATTGGTAGGAACTGGAATGGAAAGATACGTGGCACGTGATTCTGGCGTATGTGTAGTGTCCAATCGCGGGGGGGTCATCGACAGCGTTGATGCTGCCCGCATTATTGTGAGAGTGCATGATAAAGAAACTGTGGCAGGCGAAGCCGGGGTTGATATCTATAATTTAACTAAATATACCCGTTCTAACCAGAACACCTGTATTAACCAACGCCCATTAGTGAAAGTTGGAGATACCATAGCAACTGGTGATATTCTTGCCGATGGTCCATCCATTGATATGGGTGAATTGGCTTTGGGTCAAAATATGCGCATCGCGTTTATGCCCTGGAATGGCTATAACTTTGAAGATTCCATTTTGATCTCTGAACGTGTCGTAAAAGAAGATCGTTTTACTTCTATTCATATTCAGGAATTGACCTGTATCGCTCGTGATACCAAGTTGGGTTCTGAAGAGGTTACGGCTGATATCCCGAACGTTGGGGAGGGTGCCTTGGGCCGCTTAGATGAATCAGGTGTGGTTTATATCGGCGCAGAAGTAAATGCTGGTGATATTCTGGTAGGCAAGGTTACGCCAAAAGGTGAGACTCAATTAACCCCAGAAGAAAAACTATTACGCGCGATTTTTGGCGAAAAAGCGTCAGATGTGAAAGATACCTCATTGCGTGTGCCAAGCTCAGTAAAAGGCACAATAATTGACGTGCAGATATTTACACGTGATGGGCTAGAAAAAGATAAGCGTGCTCTTGAAATTGAAGAGGAGCAGCTGGCTAAAGTCCGTAAAGATATTGCAGACGAGTATCGGATTGTTGAACAAGCTACATTTCAGCGTTTACGTAAGGCATTAGCTGGTAAAAAAGTCTCTGGTGGACCTAAACTGAAAAAAGGTGACACACTGAGTGCGGAATATCTTGATGATCTTATTCCTGATGAATGGTTTAAGCTGCGCTTGGTCGATGACAAACTTAGCGAGCAATTAGAAAACGCAGCTGTGCAATTAAAAGAGCGACGTGAAGAGTTAGATGAACGCTTTGACGATAAGAAACGTAAACTGACTCAGGGCGATAATCTTGCGCCAGGTGTTTTAAAAATCGTTAAAGTGTATCTGGCCATTAAACGTCGTATTCAACCCGGTGACAAAATGGCTGGTCGCCACGGTAATAAAGGTGTTATTTCTGTCATTATGCCAGTTGAAGATATGCCTTATGACGAGAAAGGTAACCCGATTGATATCGTATTGAATCCCTTGGGTGTCCCCTCACGTATGAATGTGGGCCAGGTTCTGGAAACGCATTTAGGTGCCGCAGCCAAAGGTTTGGGTGAGAAAATCGATAGGATGGTACAAGAGCAACGAAAAATTGCTGATATCAGAAAGCTGTTGGATAATATCTACAACGGCATCGGTAATGCCATACGTCAGGAAGATTTGTCTAGTTTAAACGATGCCGAAATTATGGAACTGGCTAATAACCTTAAAGATGGTGTGCCAATGGCAACTACCGTGTTTGATGGTGCCAGTGAAACTGAAATCAAGGAAATGCTTAAACTTGCAGACATGAGTGAAGATGGTCAAATTACACTTTATGACGGACGCACAGGTGATCAATTTGATCGTAAAGTGACAGTTGGCATTATGTATATGCTGAAACTGAACCATCTTGTTGATGATAAAATGCATGCAAGATCGACTGGATCTTATTCCCTTGTTACTCAGCAGCCGCTGGGTGGTAAAGCACAGTTTGGTGGTCAGCGTTTTGGTGAGATGGAAGTATGGGCGCTTGAAGCATACGGTGCTGCCTATACCTTGCAGGAAATGCTAACAGTGAAATCGGATGATGTAGCTGGTCGTACCAAGATGTATAAAAACATTGTTGATGGCGATCATCGTATGGACCCTGGCATGCCTGAGTCCTTTAACGTACTGGTTAAAGAGATTCGATCTTTAGGCATCGACATGGATCTTGAAAGCAGCAACTAAAACCAATTTTTTCCTGACTGGTTACAGTAGAGTAACAGCAGGTGGAGGACGAGAATGAGAGACCTATTAGGTTTATTAAAGTCACAATCACAAGTTAGAGACTTTGATTCGATTCGAATTGGTTTGGCATCGCCACAATTGATTCGTTCCTGGTCGTTCGGGGAAGTAAAAAAACCCGAGACCATTAATTACCGTACTTTCAAGCCGGAGAGAGAAGGCTTGTTCTGTGCCAAAATCTTTGGCCCAGTAAAAGACTATGAATGTTTGTGTGGTAAATACAAGCGCTTGAAACATAGAGGCGTTATTTGCGAAAAATGTGGCGTAGAAGTTGCGCTTTCTAAAGTGCGTCGTGAACGTATGGGGCATGTTGAACTAGCTAGTCCGGTCGCGCATATCTGGTTCCTGAAATCCTTGCCATCACGTATTGGCTTGCTGCTGGATATGACTTTGCGCGATATCGAACGTATTTTGTATTTTGAATCTTTCGTGGTGACTGAGCCAGGTATGACGACACTGGAACGTGGCCAGCTTTTAAATGATGAGCAATACTACGATGCACTGGAAGAGTTCGGTGATGATTTTCAGGCGAAAATGGGTGCCGAGGCTATCCAGGACCTGATGACAGATATAGATATTAATGATGAAGCCACGGCTCTGCGTGAAGAAATACCAAATACCAACAGTGAAACCAAACTGAAAAAAATGTCCAAACGCTTGAAGTTATTGGATGGGTTTATCAATTCCGGAAATAAACCGGAGTGGATGGTTTTATCTGTATTGCCAATATTGCCACCCGATTTGCGTCCTCTAGTACCATTGGATGGCGGTCGTTTTGCGACTTCAGATCTGAATGATTTGTATCGACGAGTGATTAACCGTAATAACCGATTAAAACGTTTGCTTGATTTAAATGCGCCAGACATCATCGTGCGTAATGAAAAACGCATGTTGCAGGAATCTGTTGATGCTCTGCTGGATAACGGTCGCCGCGGACGCGCAATTACTGGATCAAACAAACGTCCATTGAAATCGCTGGCAGACATGATTAAAGGTAAGCAGGGGCGTTTCCGTCAAAACTTACTGGGTAAACGTGTGGATTATTCAGGCCGTTCAGTAATCGTAGTTGGGCCTACCCTGAAATTACACCAGGCTGGTTTGCCAAAGAAAATGGCTTTAGAACTATTCAAGCCTTTTATTCTGGGTAAATTGATTCTGCGTGGTGCGGCGACAACAATTAAAGCTGCCAAGAAAATGGTAGAAAAAGAAACCGCTGATGTTTGGGATATTCTTGCTGATGTTATCCGTGAGCACCCAATCTTGTTAAACAGAGCGCCAACTTTGCATAGATTAGGTATTCAGGCTTTTGAACCCGTCTTAATTGAAGGTAAGGCGATTCAGTTACACCCATTGGTTTGTACCGCGTATAACGCTGACTTTGATGGTGATCAGATGGCGGTACATATTCCTCTGACACTTGAAGCTCAATTAGAAGCGCGAACCTTGATGATGTCTACCAATAATATCTTGTCTCCGGCTTCTGGAGAACCGATTATTGTGCCATCACAAGATGTGGTACTTGGCCTTTATTATATGACTCGCTCACGTGTTAACGCTAAGGGTGAGGGAATGATCTTTGCTGACTCTAATGAAGTGTTGAAGGCTTATAGCTCCAAAAATGTACATTTACAGGCGCGTGTTAAGGTTCGCATTAAAGAAGTGTTGTTTGGTGAAGATGGTGAGCGTACAGAAACAACATCAATTGTAGAAACCACAGTTGGGCGAGTGCTGTTTTTTGATATCGTACCAGAAGGATTACCATTTTCACTGGTCAATCAAAAAATGGCGAAGAAGCAGATTTCTAATATTATTAATACCTGCTATCGAAATGTCGGTTTGAAAGAAACCGTTATTTTTGCTGACCAGTTGATGTACATGGGATATAAATATTCTACTTATTCAGGGGCATCAATTGGCATCAATGATTTTGTAATCCCTGACGATAAGGCAGTGTTGATTGAAAAAGCCGAAGCTGAAGTGGCAGAAATTGAATCACAGTTTTCTTCCGGCCTGGTAACTCAGGGGGAGAAATATAATAAAGTGATTGATATCTGGTCGCGTGCTAATGATCAGGTAGCTAAAGCCATGATGGATGGCCTCTCTACAGAGATGGTTATTAATCGAGACGGTGAAGAAGAAGAACAGGAATCATTTAACTCGGTGTATATCTATGCTGACTCTGGTGCCAGKGGATCCCCCGCACAGATTCGTCAGTTGGCTGGTATGCGTGGTTTGATGGCCAAGCCGGATGGCTCGATTATTGAGACGCCAATTACGGCAAATTTCCGAGAAGGGTTGAATATTCTACAGTACTTTATTTCTACCCATGGAGCGCGTAAAGGTTTGGCTGACACAGCATTGAAAACAGCCAACTCGGGTTACTTAACGCGTCGTTTGGTTGATATTTCTCAAGATCTGGTTATCAAAGAAGCGGATTGTGGCACTGAGACCGGATTAATCATGACGCCTGTGATTGAAGGTGGCGACATAATTGCGCCATTGGGTGAGCGTGTTTTGGGTCGTGTAGTGGCTCAGGATGTACTTAACGGTGAGGGTGACACTGTTCTTGCAGCTGGCACTCTGATTGACGAGAACATGATCGACACCTTGGAAACTAATAGTATTGATCAAATAATCGTACGTTCTGCTATCACTTGCGTAGCTGATCAAGGTATTTGCCGACTTTGCTATGGTCGTGATTTGGGTCGTGGTCATCTTGCCAACATAGGTGAAGCCGTAGGTGTTGTTGCTGCTCAATCTATCGGTGAGCCGGGTACCCAGTTAACCATGCGTACATTCCATATTGGGGGTGCAGCTTCTAGAGCTACCGCTGCCGACAGTGTACAAGTGAAAACGACGGGTACTATTCACTTACACAATATGAAAACTGTGAAAAAAGTGAGTGGTGAGCTAGTAGTAGTCTCGCGTTCTGGTGAATTGTTTATTAATGATACTCATGGTCGTGAGCGTGAACGCTACAAATTACCTTATGGCGCTATTATTAAAGGTGAAGATAAATCAGATGTGGAAATTGGTCAGGTAGTTGCTACCTGGGATCCACATACTCATCCAATTGTTGTTGAAGTTGCCGGTAAGGTGAAATTTGATGGCATGGAAGAAGGCTTGAGTGTGACGCATCAGACTGATGAGATCACTGGTTTGTCCAGTATTTCGGTGATAGACACGGCCGAACGACCTTCTGCCGGTAAGGATTTACGTCCTGCTATTACTTTGTTCGACAGTAAAGGTAAGGAACTTAACTTACCCGGTACTACAGTTCCTGCACATTACTTCCTGCCTATGAAAGCTATTGTTGGTGTAGAAGATGGCGCTAAGGTCAACATCGGTGATGTTATTGCACGTATTCCTCAAGAGGGTTCAAAAACACGTGATATTACGGGTGGTTTGCCACGAGTGGCTGACTTATTTGAAGCGCGCAAACCGAAAGAGCCGGCCATTCTTGCAGAAATATCTGGTACGGTCAGTTTTGGTAAGGAAACCAAAGGTAAACGTCGTCTTGTGATTACACCGACTGATGGCAGTGATCATTATGAAGTGCTGATTCCAAAATGGCGCCAAATGACCGTGTTTGAAGGTGAGTTTATTGAAAAAGGTGAGATTGTTTCCGATGGCCCACCAACTCCTCATGACATTCTACGTCTAAAAGGCGTTGAAGCATTGGCAAATTATATTGTTAATGAAGTGCAGGATGTTTATCGCTTGCAAGGTGTACGTATAAACGACAAACACATTGAAGTTATTGTTCGCCAGATGCTGCGTAAAGCTGAAATCACTGATATGGGAGATTCTTCTTTCATTAAAGGTGAACAGGTTGAATATATTAGAGTCAGAACAGAGAATGCCAGGCTGAGAGAAGAAGACAAGCAGCCGGCTAAATTTGAACGTGTGCTCTTAGGTATAACCAAAGCATCTCTGGCAACAGAGTCTTTCATCTCGGCGGCTTCTTTCCAGGAAACTACCCGAGTACTGACGGAAGCAGCGGTCACAGGTAAACAAGACTTCTTGCATGGTTTGAAAGAAAACGTCGTAGTGGGGCGTTTGATCCCAGCGGGTACGGGTCTGACTTATCACGAAACAAGACGCCTGCGTGCCGAAGCCAAGCGCAATGCTGCGCAGGAATCAAGCGGTGTCTCAGCGAGTGACGTTGAAGCAGCGTTGAGTGAAGCCTTGAAGTCTGAGGTTGAATCGGCTTCTAGAGAGTAATCAGCAAGTTATAAAGTGGATGTCAATCTGTGGGTGAGGAGCGAAAGCGAACGAGCCGCAGATTGATGCCCACTGTAGCTAAAAAAACTGAGTAGCTGATTTTGTGTAACGACAGTTGACTATAGAGGTGCAGCTCTTTAAAATCGCGCCTCTTTGTAAGAATCAAAGAAAATTAATGAGTGGAGTTATGAATGGCAACCGTTAACCAACTGGTTAGAAAGCCTAGACGAAGTAAAATTGAGAAAAGTGGTGTGCCAGCCCTACAGGGTTGTCCACAACGCAGGGGAGTGTGTACGCGTGTTTATACCACTACGCCTAAAAAACCGAATTCTGCACTGCGAAAAGTTTGCCGTGTACGCCTCACCAATGGCTATGAAGTAACTTCTTACATCGGTGGAGAAGGGCACAATTTACAGGAACATTCCGTGGTTCTGATTCGTGGCGGCAGGGTAAAAGATTTACCGGGTGTACGTTATCACACTGTCCGAGGCAGCCTGGATACATCGGGTGTTGCTGACCGCAAACAAGGTCGCTCCAAATACGGCACTAAACGACCTAAATCTTGATTAATTAGATTAAAGATTAAATTGTAAAATTGGGGTCAGAGTAAGATTAAATTGGGGTCAGAGTAAAAATAGCGAATATTTATTAGAATTTTTGATTGATATTAAAGCTATTTTTACTCTGACCCCTTTGAATTAAACAGTAAGGCCGAGTCTGAATTTTCAGTATCTCGGAAAATCCTGAAGAGAGGAAAGCATGCCTAGAAGACGAGTTGTCGCCAAGCGCGAAATTTTACCTGATCCAAAATTCGGCAATAAAATACTTGCCAAGTTCATGAACCATGTCATGGTTGATGGCAAGAAGTCTGTTGCTGAGAAAATTGTTTATGGTGCCCTGGATGTGGTTGCTGAAAAAGCAGAAACCGAAGCACTTGAAGCCTTTGAAACAGCGTTAGACAATATTGCCCCCCTGGTCGAAGTGAAATCCCGTCGTGTCGGTGGTGCTACTTATCAGGTGCCTGTAGAAGTACGACCTGAGCGTCGACATGCATTAGCCATGCGTTGGTTAGTTGAGCATTCACGCAAACGAGGTGAGAAGTCTATGGCATTGCGTCTTGCAGGTGAAATTATGGATGCTTCACAAGGCCGCGGCAGTGCCGTGAAAAAACGTGAAGATGTACATCGTATGGCTGAAGCCAATAAGGCTTTCTCACACTATCGTTTTTAAACACATGCTTTTTAAAAGCGTGTGTCTAATTTAATTTAAATTATTAATTTTTTGAGGAATGAATTGTGGCCAGAAAGACGCCAATTGACCGCTATCGTAATATAGGTATTGTTGCCCACGTTGATGCGGGTAAAACCACAACAACAGAACGTGTACTTTTTTATACCGGTATTTCTCACAAAATTGGTGAGGTACATGATGGTGCCGCAGTAATGGACTGGATGGAGCAAGAGCAGGAACGTGGTATTACTATTACGTCTGCTGCTACTACCTGTTTCTGGAGCGGCATGGACAAACAGTACGATGATTATCGGGTTAATATCATTGATACACCGGGTCACGTTGACTTCACCATTGAAGTAGAGCGTTCCCTGCGTGTGCTTGATGGTGCTGTAGTTGTTCTTTGTGGTAGCTCAGGTGTTCAACCACAAACGGAAACTGTCTGGCGTCAGGCCAACCGTTATGAAGTGCCGCGTATTGTTTTTGTCAATAAAATGGATCGTGCTGGTGCTGATTTTCTTATGGTCGTGGATCAGATGAAAGATCGTCTGAACGCGAACTCTGTGCCAATTCAGTTGCCCATTGGTGCCGAAGAAACGTTTAAAGGGGTTATTGATCTGGTCAAGATGAAAGCAATCATCTGGAATGAAGAGGATCAGGGGACGACCTTTGAATATGCCGATATTCCTGCCGATCTGCAGGAAGAATGTGAGAAGTGGCATGAAAAAATGGTGGAAGCAGCGGCTGAAGCAACTGAAGAGTTAATGGAAAAGTATCTGGAAGGGATTGCCTTGACAGAAGAAGAAATTATGCAGGGACTGCGTATTAGAACACTTGCCAACGAAATTGTGCCTACTTTGTGTGGTTCAGCTTTTAAAAACAAAGGTGTTCAGGCGATGCTGGATGCTGTCATTGACTACATGCCTTCGCCCGTAGAAGTGAAAGCGATTGAAGGTGTGTTGGATGACGATGAAACCATGGCTATCCGTGAAGCTGATGATGATGCACCTTTTGCTGCTCTGGCTTTCAAGATTGCAACAGACCCTTTTGTCGGTACCTTGACTTTTTTCCGTGTTTACTCAGGTACGCTGAAATCAGGGGATACTGTATATAACCCCCTTAAACATAAAAAAGAACGGGTTGGGCGTATGGTGCAAATGCACGCTAATACCCGTGAAGAAATTAAAGAAGTGCGGGCTGGTGATATTGCCGCGGCCATTGGCCTGAAAGATGTTACTACAGGAGAAACATTGTGTGATCTGAATGAGAAGATCACCCTGGAAAAAATGGATTTCCCAGACCCCGTTATTTCTGTTGCTGTTGAGCCGAAAACCAAAGCTGACCAGGAAAAAATGGGTATTGCTTTAGGTAAGCTGGCACAGGAAGACCCCTCTTTTCGTGTGGAAACAGATGAAGAAACAGGTCAAACCATTATTTCAGGGATGGGCGAGCTGCACTTGGATGTATTGGTTGACAGGATGCGTCGTGAATTCAGCGTTGAAGCTAATATTGGAAAGCCTCAAGTTTCCTACCGTGAAACCATTCGTAAAATTGTGGAAGTGGAAGGTAAACACGTTAAGCAATCGGGTGGGCGTGGTCAGTATGGTCATGTTTGGCTTAAACTGGAACCATTGCCAGCTGATTCTGAATACGAATTCGTCAATGAAATTGTCGGTGGTACGATTCCTAGAGAATACATTCCAGCAGTCGATAAAGGCGTGCAGGAACAGATGAAAAATGGGTGCTTGGCTGGCTATCCTTTGCTTGCCATGAAAGTAACGCTTTATGATGGTTCTTTCCATGATGTTGACTCTTCAGAAATGGCGTTCAAGATCGCAGGTTCTATGGCTCTGAAAAGAGGAGCGCTTGAAGCTAATGCTGTCTTGCTTGAACCCGTTATGCAGGTCGAAGTTGTTACTCCAGAAGACTACATGGGTGATGTCATGGGTGACCTGAACCGTCGTCGTGGTATCGTGCAGGGCATGGAAGATACTTCTATGGGTAAAGTAATCAATGCTGAAGTGCCACTTGCGGAAATGTTTGGTTATTCTACTGATTTGCGATCAGCCACTCAGGGTCGAGCGACTTATACGATGGAATTTACCAAGTACGCTGAAGTTCCAGCTAACGTAGCTGAGACCATCGTAAAAGGTTGATTTATTTTTATGTGTAAAAAGCCCTCAGCTGAGGGCTTTTTTTTGCCTGCAAAAAAATAGAAACGGCGTCAGAGTAAATTAAAAAATTTAAGCTAAGCTTGGATCTTTTAATAGTTATGCTTAACTGCACTGAATGTGAGTTTCAAGCTTTACTCTGATAGCTTAATAAGTTTGCCGTGAAAAGAATTGAAAGGAGCTCAGGTTGAGCGTTTGTTATTGCTGTTCAGAACCCTGCATAATAAAAAAAGCCCTCAGAAGAGGGCTTTTTGTTACAGCGTTGTTTCTCCTTGTTAGGGCAGTTCAAAAACCCATACAGAAGAGCTTGGTGCAGCTGGTAGAGTGATTTCAGGTACTAATCGCCCATAGGATGCAGTTTGAGCACCCCCATAACCAACCACAATCGCTATATACTGCTTACCATCTACTGCGAAAGTTATTGGATTGGTATTAGGTACATCAGAGAGTACAGTATCCCATAGCGGCTCACCGGTTTGGTCATCATAAGCAGTGAGCTTACGATCCAGAGCTCCAGCAAAAACAAGACCGCCTGCAGTCGCTAGTACGCCAGTAGTCTGAGGAGCACGTTGACGTTCGGTCCAAGCCTGGCTCATATTTTCACTTACATTAATCGCCTGGACATGACCGTATAGTCCGTCACTCTCTGGGCGTGGTCGAAGCATCCAGTTATAGCCAGCAGAAAGAGCGCCTGAACCTAGACCGTCGCCAGTAGGCATAAGATCCATACAAACTTCCACAGCAGGGACATACATCATCTGAGTTACCGGATTGTAAGCACCAGGAAGCCAACTGCGACCTCCACCAGCATGAGGGCAAATCATTTTACGCTCACCATCAGGATAGAGTGACATGTCGATGATTTTTCGGTCTGTCTCAGGGTCAACACCAAGAATGAAGTTTTGTAGCCCCATATCGTAGGATAGTAGATATTCACCGGTTTCAGCATCATTGATGTCATAAAATCCCTGTTTACCTGCTGTCATAGAGATTCGTCTATTTCTGCCATCTATATCCATATCCGTAATGATGCGCTCAAAAATCCAATCCGCATCAAACTGGTCGTTGTTCATGTGCTGGAAATACCAGACTAACTCACCTGTTTCAGGCCTCAAGGCAAGAGTTGAGTTGGTGAACAAAGCGTCGTTTGTAATACCAGGCTGATTCACCGGGTTTACCGTTTGAGCGGTGTCATAAGTTGGTGAAGGTGCAAAATAAGCCAGGTTGTTTTCAGGGTCATAAGAGCCAGTTGTCCAGAATGAACCACCATTCCTTTCATCATAAGGCACGCCATTCCAGCTATTACCACCCAATTCATCGGGTTCTGGAATTGAATTAAACCGCCAGATCTTTTCACCGGTTTCTGCATCCAGAGCCTGGATGAAGCCGCCTCCAGGGGTGATGTTAGGCTGTCTAGTCATTAAGGTGCCTTGCATAACGACTCCCTTTGCAACCATTGGGCCGCCAGTGATTGCACCGCCGATGTCAGTCTCCCAGGCCAGTGCGCCAGTGCGCATATCCAGCGCAATAACTTTTCCGTCAGATGTGCCCGCATAGACTTTGTCGCCGTAGATAGCAATGTTTCGTTTCACGCTGGGGCGGGCATCTTCAGCCAATTCATGGCGATAATGCCAAAGCTCATCGCCTGTAACTGCATTTAAAGCCATGACGTTATCACCAAAGCTATGCACAAACATAACGCCTTCATGAATCAAGGGTGTTGCTTCATTGGGGCCAGGAGGAAGGGCTAGTGACCAGGCGACTCGAAGATCGCTAACATTATCCTTGTTGATTTGATCCAGTGGGCTGTACCCCATTGCATCATAGGTGCCTCGCCAGTTTAGCCAAGATTCTGCTGGGGGGGTTGCCAATAAACTTTCTGTCACATTAGAGATGCTTTCTAAAGGGTTAGGTGCTGATTCCCATTCAGGTATCACGACGCCTGGTGCAAAACCACCGGCTGGTCCACCGCTTCTTCTAACTGCTTGAGCAGAATTTTGAGAGTTTCCTGGTACAAATAAAGTAGCTAGCATGGAAGAATCTGTAGGTAATGAATCTTCACTTGCTGTGACGTCATTTTCCTGAAGAATATAAGCCATGAGGTCAGTATATTGTTGCCTGCTTAAGCTGTTTGCTTGGCCTGGAGGCATTTCTCTGGTTGCATCGAAGAAAGCTTCCATGTTGATTCCTGCCCAGCGTATTGAAAAAGAAGAGCCTTTTAGAGGCGCGCCAAATTCACCATCATTCAGATTTTCACCATGACAAACTACACAAGTTCCTGCATAAAGAGCTTCTCCTCGATCTGCTTGTTCAGTTGTGTAATGCCCAGGGTTTTCCGGGAGCGGGCCTGGTTGAGCTAATACGCTATAAGATAAGCCCATCGTTATGAGCCCGCCTAATATCAGGGGGTACGATGTTTTTTTATTCACTTGTAGAAACTCCTCTTTAGGAAACACTTGATTTTCAGTCGAGCAAGCATACCAATTTTGGTGCGTTGTTCAACATTAATTYTTTTTAATTCATTAAGTTTAGCACTTGATAAGTGTATTGCTTAAGCCCTTTCTGCTCCGTAATGATGGAATATTTTACTAAATATTAGTAGCAAAGAAGCTAGCTCAAAAAATAATGATAATTTATAGCTATAGGGATGTAGCCAACTTCTATTTGGATTAATATAAAAGGGCTTCGTGGAGCCCCTCTTAGATTATGCAAAAAATACTAACAACTAAGACCCGGAAAAGATTAGGCTGATGTTAAGTAAGAAACTTCTGCAATTGAGCTGTTTGCTTTGCCTGCTGTCAACAGCGGAATTGCTCAATGGGGCTAATTTCACCTATGACGGGATCAACAGGCGTGACCCCTTAACTGTTTTGGAACAAAACACGATTAATGCCACTGGCAAAATATTTTGTAATGATGCGAAGACGGGAAGGCAAAAAGTCAGCACGGGATTTTTTCTGGATCTCGGACAAGATAGTGAGCATTATTTACTGATTGCATCTGGGCATAGTTTTCGAGATGCCAGCGATAATGAGTATCATTCTGGGTGTCTATTTAGACCCTATGGTTCTGAGCAACTGTTTGCTCTTGATAACAATGTTACAGGAGACCTTGCCCAGACAAACCCTGCTGTTTACATTAAGAATGACTGGGGTGTAAGTATCTTGGCTTCTGCTACAGGTATTACCAGTAACGCAATTCCATTGAGCAATAGAACCTATCAAGAATTGCATAACTTGCTTCAAGCAGGGCTTGGCGAAATCAAATTCTATGGTGGTAATCTGATTCCAGACCAGGGCGAAGCCCGGATTCAAATTTCAGATAATTGTTCTATCTGGCAGCCCACAGCAAGAGCAATTCTGGGTTCAGGCCATTCTCTTTATACAAATTGCGATTCGACGGGTTCCAGCTCTGGAGGCGCTTTAGTTATAGAGCTAAATGATGGCTCGGTTGAAGCGATTGGTATTATGTTTGGTGCTATCCATACGGTTGCAACAGTAAACCGTCTGTTAGGCGAGAATGCTTCAACAATGACCATCGCTGATATCGAGCATGCTATTGATATAATCCCTAGCCCAGATACTATTATCAATATTGCTGTCCCGTTGATTCCAGGTATGCGGGAACAAAGTTTAAGTGATCTTTTCAACGAAATTATGGACTTGTGAGTTGTTTTTAGCTGAAATCCCCCTATAGCCTGAAAATATTCGCTTTCAACAGCATTCAGTGCTTGACAGTGCCATACCGCATCCTTACAATTTGCGCTCTTTTTTCGCGGTGGAAAAGGATGTAGTTTGCCTCTCCCCCCCGCATGAAATAGTTCTTTAACAATAAACAGGAGATGTTGGTCGCATGCAGAACCAGCGAATCAGAATTCGGCTTAAAGCCTTTGATCATGGGCTTATCGACAAGTCTACTCTGGAAATAGTGGAAACTGTAAAACGTACTGGAGCTCAAGTAAGGGGTCCTATTCCTTTGCCGACTCGTAAAGAGCGTTTTACTATACTAATTTCGCCACATGTTAATAAAGATGCACGTGACCAGTATGAAATTAGAACGCATAAGCGTCTCCTGGATATTGTAGAGCCAACGGAAAAAACCGTTGATGCTTTGATGAAGCTAGATTTGGCTGCCGGTGTTGAAGTGCAGATTAGTCTAGGATAAAAGTTTTAAGTAGTAAGTGTCTGTTATCTCTTAGCTGGCACTTTAAATACAACAAATAGTTATCCCGCCCGTGCTTAGTAAGTATAAGGGATGCAAACATAACATGGTGTAATGCGTAAGCAGCCATAGTGGGTTAAAGCCCCATACACGATGAGGTTAATATAATGTCGATTGGTTTAATCGGTCGAAAAAGCGGTATGACACGCATTTTCACCGAGGCAGGGTCCTCTATACCCGTAACAGTTGTGGAAGTGCTTCCCAACCGAGTAACTCAGGTAAAAACTGTAGAAGCTGATGGCTATAGTGCTATTCAGGTTACTGCGGGTTTGGTCAAGGCTTCGCATGTCTCAAAATCAGAAGCCGGCCATTTTTCAAAAGCAGGTGTCGATGCCGGTCGCGGCCTTTGGGAGTTTCGCGCAGAAGCGGCAGAGCTTTCTGAGCAGGAAATCATAACGGGTTCTGAACTTACTGTGGAGAAATTTGCAGCAGGTCAAATGGTAGATGTGACTGGTACTTCTAAAGGCAAAGGCTTTCAGGGTGTTATCAAACGTTATAACTTCCAGATGCAGGATGCTACACATGGCAACTCTCTTTCGCACAGAGCGCCAGGTTCGATTGGTCAATGCCAAACACCAGGTAGAGTATGGAAAGGCAAGAAAATGGCCGGCCATATGGGCAGTGTTAGATCTACAACCCAGGGCCTCGAGGTTATTAAAGTTGATGTTGAGAACAACCTGCTTATGATTAAAGGAGCAGTGCCTGGAGCAACGGGGTCTGATGTGATCGTTTCTCCAGCAGTCAAAACTCATTCTACAAACCAGTCTTCAAAGGGGTAAGCAATGGATATTAATATTGCAGCGCCTGGTAAGAAGACGGGCAAAAAAGTTTCAGTCTCTGATGAGAGCTTCGCTAAAGAGTTTAACGAGAGTCTCGTGCATCAGGTAGTAGTGACCTATATGGCAGGTGCTCGCCAGGGTTCTGTTAAGCAAAAGACCCGGGCAGAAGTGAGCGGTGGCGGTAAAAAGCCATGGCGTCAGAAAGGCACCGGCCGAGCCCGTGCAGGAACCGCGAGTAGCCCAATTTGGCGCTCTGGTGGTGTCACTTTTGCTGCAAGGCCTCAAGATCACTCTAAGAAAATTAATAAGAAAATGTACCGCGGCGCACTTCGCTGCATTCTCTCCGAATTAATCCGCCAAGAAAGACTTCTAATCGTAGACGATTTCACTCTTGAAGATCATAAGACTAAAGGTCTTGTGCAAAAACTTTCTGAGTTTGATTTGAAAGATGTGCTAATTGTCAGTGAAGAAGTAGATAAGAACTTATATTTAGCATCCCGCAATCTATACAAAGTAGATGTGCGTGATGCCGCCGCAGTAGATCCTGTAAGTCTAATTGGTTTTGATAAAGTGCTGATGACAGTGCCGGCACTGAAGAAAGTAGAGGGGATGCTGGCATGAATCAGGAACGCATACTAACCATAATTCTTGGTCCGCATATTTCAGAAAAAACGTCGATTATTTCTGAAGAGAATAATCAAGTAACTTTCAAAGTTGCTAACGATGCCACTAAGTCTGAAATTAAACAGGCTGTAGAGAGCTTGTTTGATGTGCAGGTGAAAGATGTGCAAGTTTTGAATGTTAAAGGTAAAACCAAAAGATCGGCACGCGGGAAAATTCGCAGTCGTGCAAATTGGAAGAAAGCCTATATTAGATTAGAGCAGGGTCAAGAAATTGATTTTGCTGAGCTGGGTTAAGGGGTAGGAGAAGAATATGCCAGTTGTAAAGTGTAAACCTACTTCGCCAGGCCGCCGCTTTGTCGTTAAGGTTGTAAATCCTGACCTGCATAAAGGTCAGCCTTATGCGCCATTGGTTGAGAAAAAGTCAAAGACTGGTGGGCGTAATAATGCCGGACGTATTACAACGCGTCACATTGGTGGTGGTCATAAACAAAAATATCGCATTATCGATTTCAAACGTAACAAAGATGGTATTCCGGCTGTAATTGAACGTCTTGAATATGATCCTAATCGTACTGCCAATATCGCGCTGCTATTGTATGCCGATGGTGAGCGCCGTTACATTATTGCTCCGGCTAAAGTTGGCGCGGGTGATGAGGTTGTTTCAGGCCCTGCAGCGCCAATGAAGCCAGGAAATTGCTTGGCATTACGTGATATTCCTGTTGGTAGCACCGTGCACTGTGTTGAACTGAAGCCTGGTAAAGGTGCTCAAATAGCTCGTAGTGCGGGCACATCAGTACAGTTGGTTGCTAGAGAAGGGCAGTATGCCACCTTGCGGTTACGCTCAGGTGAAATGCGTAAAGTTTTGTCTGATTGCCGGGCTGTGTTAGGTGAAGTATCAAATGGTGAGCATAGTTTACGCTCATTAGGTAAAGCTGGTGCCAAGCGCTGGCGTGGTGTTCGGCCAACTGTTCGTGGTGTTGCTATGAACCCGGTAGATCATCCGCACGGTGGTGGTGAGGGAAGAACTTCTGGTGGACGTCATCCTGTTTCACCTTGGGGTACGCCAACAAAAGGTTATAAAACTAGAACTAACAAGCGTACGAATAACATGATTGTTCGTCGCAGAAACGCTCATAGATAAGGGTAGGTAGAACAGTGCCAAGATCGCTAAAGAAAGGGCCTTTTATTGATCTTCATTTATTGAAGAAAGTACAAGTTGCCGCTGATAAAAATGACAGAAGACCAATTAAAACCTGGTCTAGACGTTCCATGGTTTCTCCTGAAATGTTGGGTTTAACGATTGCTGTTCATAATGGTCGCCAGCATGTCCCCATTTTGATTTCTGAAGATATGGTGGGGCATAAATTAGGTGAGTTTGTGGGAACACGTACCTATCGTGGACACACATCAGATAAGAAAGCTAAATAGAGTTTATTACAGTTTTTGAGGCTTAGAAGATAATGGAAGTAACAGCGAAACTTAAAGGTGCAAACCTTTCAGCACAAAAAGCGCGACTGGTAGCAGACCAGATTCGTGGTCTTGGTGTTGAAGCCGCGCTGGAGATATTAAACTTTAGCCCTAAAAAAGGGGCGGAGATTATTAAAAAAGTATTGGATTCCGCAATAGCCAATGCTGAGCACAATGAAGGGCTTGATATCGATGAGCTGCGTGTCAGTACTATTTTTGTTGATGAAGGTACAACCTTGAAAAGAATTCGCCCACGCGCTAAAGGCCGGGCAGATCGAATATTGAAACGCTACTGTCATATCACTGTTAAAGTCGCAGACGATAGCGCTAACTAGATTAACTAGAGAGAAGAAGGGGCAAACATGGGGCAGAAAGTACACCCAACAGGTATAAGACTCGGTATCGTTAAAAAACATACTTCAGTCTGGTATGCCAGCGGTAAAGATTATGCGGATCACCTGTTACAGGATATGGAAGTTCGTGACCTGGTGAGAAAGAAGCTGGCAGCAGCCTCTGTTTCTCGTATTGAAATTGAACGTCCCGCTCAAACAGCCAGAGTGACCATTTATACTGCCCGCCCCGGCATTGTGATTGGTAAAAAAGGCGAAGATGTAGAAAAACTACGTGCTGAATTAACCGCGAAGATGGGCGTGCCGGTACACATTAATATTGAAGAGATTCGTAAACCAGATTTAGATGCGCAGTTAGTAGCCGACAATGTTGCTCAGCAATTAGAACGCCGTGTAATGTTTCGTCGAGCAATGAAACGAGTGATGCAAAATGCTATGCGTCAGGGTGCAGAAGGTATCAAGGTTCAGGTTAGTGGGCGTTTAGGCGGAGCTGAAATTGCTCGTTCAGAACGCTATCACGAAGGTCGTGTTCCATTACATACCTTACGTGCAGACATTGATTATGCTACCAGTGAAGCGCTGACTACCTATGGCATTATCGGCGTAAAGGTTTGGATATTTAAAGGTGAAGTTTTTAGCTTTGCTGAAGAAGCTGCTGCGGCAGAGAGCAAGTAAGACAAGAATTGAGTAAGAGGTAGAGATGTTACAACCGAAGCGAACAAAATTCCGCAAGCAGATGAAAGGCCGTAATCGTGGTCTTGCACATCGCGGTAGCTCAGTAAGTTTTGGCGAATATGGTCTGAAGGCAATTGGCCGTGGTCGTTTAACAGCTCGCCAGATTGAGTCGGCACGTCGCGCCTTAACCCGTCATGTGAAACGTGGCGGAAAAATCTGGATACGAGTATTTCCAGATAAGCCAATTACCAAGAAGCCTTTAGAGGTTCGTCAGGGTAAAGGTAAAGGTAATGTTGAATACTGGGTAGCCCAGATTCAACCCGGAAAAGTGTTATTTGAAATTGAAGGTGTGAGCGAAGAATTAGCTTTAGAGGCATTTGCTCTAGCAGCGGCAAAATTACCGTTTGCAACTAAATTTGCTAAAAGGGTGGTGATGTAATGGCCGGTTTGGATACGACAGAGCTGAGAGATAAATCTGTTGATGAGCTTAATGAAATTTTACTTGGCTTATTGCGTGATCAGTTCAATCACAGAATGCAAAAATCTACTGGTCAGTTGAACCAGACTCATTTGCTGCCTGTGGTAAGAAAAGATATTGCCAGAGTTAAAACTCTGCTTACTGAAAAAGCGGGTTCTTAAGAGATGTCAGAAGCTATGTCAGAAGAAAAACAGACAGAAGAAAAACGAGCTCGAACAGCTACCGGTAGGGTTGTCAGTAACAAAATGGACAAAACAGTTACCGTGTTGGTAGAAAGACGTGTGAAACATCCTGTTTACGGGAAATATGTTACCAAGTCTTCCAAGTTGCATGCGCATGATGAAAGTAATACATGCATGCCAGGCGATAAAGTAACGATAAAAGAAGTGCGGCCAATTTCTAAAATGAAAACTTGGGCATTGGTTTCCATTGATGAAAAAGCAGTACAAGTTTAATAAGCAGGATCGAGAGGCGCGGAGAAGTTAGATGATACAAACACAGTCTTATTTAGATGTAGCAGATAACAGTGGTGCAAGGCGTGTCATGTGCATCAAAGTGTTGGGCGGCTCTCATAGGCGTTATGCCAGAATTGGCGACGTCATAAAAGTTACAGTGAAAGAAGCTATTCCAAGAGGAAAAGTAAAAAAAGGCCAGGTATTAACAGCTTTAGTAGTACGCACAAGAAGCGGAGTGCGTCGGCAGGATGGATCACTGATTAAATTTGATGATAACGCGGCAATTTTATTGAATGCACAGGATGCGCCAATTGGTACTCGTGTATTTGGTCCGGTAACGCGCGAGTTGCGAAATGAGAAATTCATGAAAATCATCTCTCTCGCACCAGAAGTTCTATAGCAAGAATTATAAGAATTAACAGTTAGGTAATACGAGTTTAGAGGTTGAGAACAGGTTAATGCAAAAGCTGAAAAGAGATGATGAAGTGGTCGTTATTACTGGCCGCGATAAAGGCAAGCGTGGCAAGATTACGCGCGTGTTAAATAATGGTCGTTTAATTGTCTCTGGGATAAATATGATAAAGCGCCATACGCGCCCAAATCCTAATATCGGTCAACAGGGTGGAATTGTTGAAAAAGAAGCTGGCATTCAGATTTCTAATGTTGCCATATTTAATCCAAAATCAGAAAAAGCGGATCGTGTTGCTTTTAAAGTTGAAGAAGACGGCACGAAAGTTCGTATTTTTAAATCAGACAGCTCGCTGGTTGATTAACAAATAGCAGGGTAAGTGAGATAAAGAAATGGCTCGATTAAGAGAAATATATAAAAACGAAGTAGTGCCAGAACTGACTAAACAGTTCGCCTATAAAAACCCTATGCAAGTACCAAAGATTACTAAAGTGGTACTTAATATGGGTAATGGTGACTTTGGTGATAAAAAAGTACTGGAACATGCTTTGAGTGATCTAACTAAGATCAGCGGACAAAAACCTATCGTGAGAAATGCGCGTAAATCTGTTGCGGGTTTTAAAGTTCGCGAGGGTTGGCCTGTTGGTATAAAGGTTACATTGCGTGGTGTGCGCATGTATGAATTTTTAGATCGCCTGGTCAGTATTGCAATTCCACGTATTCGTGATTTCCGAGGTTTGAATCAGAAGTCGTTTGATGGTCGTGGTAATTATGCACTAGGTGTTACTGAGCAAATCATTTTCCCCGAAGTTGATTACGACAAAATTGATACATTAAGAGGTCTGGATATTACGATTACTACCACGGCCAGAACTGACGATGAAGGCAGAGCCTTACTACGAGCAATGCAGTTTCCACTTAAAGGTGGCGAGATGGCTGCTGAAGAAGCTCAAGCATAAGCGATAAAAAGCAGAGGATAGTTTAAAAATGGCTAAAACATCAATGATCGCAAGAGAGGATAAACGTAGCAAGCTCGTTGCTCGTTACGCTGAAAAACGCACTGCCCTGAAGGTAATCATTAGCAGCACGACTGCTTCTGATGACGAGAAATGGGAAGCTCAGATTAAACTACAAAAATTACCACGTGATTCCAGTCCTGTTCGACAAATGCGTCGCTGTCAGATTACCGGGCGTCCACATGGTGTATTTAGAAAATTTAAACTGTGTAGAAATAAATTACGTGAAGCYGCAATGCGCGGCGATGTGCCAGGTTTAACCAAGGCCAGCTGGTAGTTGGTTAGGCGATAGCAGGAGATATGAATAGATGAGTATGTCTGACCCAATAGCGGATCTTCTGACCAGAGTCAGAAATGCCCAGTTAGTACAAAAAGTAAGCGTTGATTGTCCTGCTTCGAAAATTAAGCTGGCAATTCTGGACGTACTGAAACAAGAAGGTTATATCAATGGTTATCAGGTAAGTGATGATCTGGTGAAGCCTGTAGTAACAGTGGATTTGAAATATTTTGAAGGCAAAGCTGTTATTGAAGAATTACACAGAGGTAGCCGACCGGGCTTGCGTCAGTATGTTGCAAATGAGAATTTGCCAGAGGTGCGAGCTGGTTTGGGTGTAGCAATAGTGTCAACCAATCAGGGCGTGATGACAGGTAAGGCTGCTAGCCAGGCCGGTATTGGCGGCGAAGTTCTTTGCACCGTTTTTTAATTTTAAAGATTTAATAGAGCAAGTTTATGTCCAGAATAGCGAACAGCCCAGTAGAGTTACCTAGCGGTGTAGAAGCCAATATAGCTAATGGTTTGATTTCCATTAAAGGTAGTCAGGGCGCACTTGAACTCAGTTTGCATGAGAAGATTGATATTGTTAATGAAGATAATCAGTTGAAGTTAAAAGCTAAAAGTAATGAAAAAAGCGCTGTTGCTCTAGCTGGGACTTTTCGTTCTCTTGTTAACAATATGGTTATAGGCGTGAGCCAGGGTTTTGAGAAAAAACTTACTTTGATTGGTGTTGGATATCGTGCCAAGGTTCAAGGAAATATATTAAACCTGATAGTCGGTTATTCTCACCCGATTGATTATAGTTTGCCTGACGGTGTGACTGCAGAAACCCCAAGCCAGACAGAAATTATTATTAAAGGTGCTGACAAACAACTGGTTGGTCAGGTAGCCGCTGAAATTAGAAAATTTAGACCGCCGGAACCTTACAAAGGTAAAGGTATTCGTTACAACGATGAACATGTCTACCGTAAAGAAGCTAAGAAGAAATAAGAGTAGCTTAGAGCTAATATTGAGGCAATAGAAGAGCAATGAAGGACAAGAAAAAATCGCGTTTGCGTCGAGCAAAAAGAACACGAGCCAAGATCAGCGAATTACGCGTTAACAGGTTAACGATATATCGTAGCCCACGGCATATTTATGCGCAGATTATTTCTCCAGACAATTTGATTCTGGCGACCGCTACTTCTTTGGGAGCTAAGAAAACTGGGAATGTTGAGTCTGCTATTGAAATTGGCAAACAGATAGCTGAAAAAGCAAAAACTGCTGGTGTTACAAAGGTGGCTTTTGACCGCAGTGGGTATCAGTACCATGGCAGAGTTAAAGCATTGGCTGATGCAGCGCGTGAAGGCGGATTGGAGTTTTAAGATATGGCATATAGAAACGAAAAAAATAAAAACGATGAAGGTTTACAGGAAAAGTTAATCCAGGTTAACCGTGTTGCTAAAGTAGTTAAAGGGGGTCGTATATTCGGTTTTACTGCCCTAACTGCAGTTGGTGATGGTAATGGCCGTGTTGGTTTCGGTCGTGGTAAAGCGCGTGAAGTGCCTTTAGCCATTCAAAAAGCTATGGAAGCAGCTCGACGTAATATGATTTCCGTAAAACTGGATGGTGGCACACTGCAATATCCTGTTAAGGCTCGTCACGGTGCTTCGAATATATATATGCAACCAGCATCTGAAGGTACTGGTGTTATCGCCGGTGGTGCAATGCGTGCAATTCTTGAACTTGCGGGTGTACACAATGTACTGGCCAAATGTTATGGCTCTACTAATCCAGTTAATGTTGTTCGAGCTACTTTTAAGGGCTTGCAACATATGCGTGCGCCTGAAGAGATAGCGGCAAAACGTGGCAAGAAAATTGAAGAGATCATTGGCTAAGAATAAATAGCTAGATTTGAACAGTAGAGTAGTTGAGCGACACAATATTTAAGTTACGGGTAAGAAGTGATGGCAGCAAAAACAATAAAAGTGACTTTAGTTAAAAGCCCTATTGGGGCTTTACCGAAGCACAGGGCTTGTGTAACAGGTCTTGGCTTGCGCCGTATTCGTCACCAGGTCGAATTAGAAGATACGGCTTCCGTACGTGGCATGATTAATAAAATCCGTCACCTGGTGCAGGTGGAGGGAGAGCAGTAATGAGATTAAATACAATAAGTAATGTACCTGGCGCTAGTAGTCCTAAGAAACGAGTAGGCCGTGGTATTGGTAGCGGCTTTGGTAAGACTGCTGGCCGTGGTCATAAAGGTCAAAAGTCACGTTCAGGCGGTACTGTGAAACCAGGTTTTGAAGGCGGTCAAATGCCTTTGCAAAAGCGCTTGCCTAAATTCGGTTTTACTTCGCGAATTGGTATGGTAACAGCTGAAGTCCGCACATCAGAGCTCAACAAAGTGGATGCCGATGTGATTGATATTGCCGCATTGGAAAAAGCAGACATTATTAACCGTAATATTAAACGGGTGAAAGTGATGTTGTCTGGTGATGTAACTAAAGCGGTTAACTTGAAGGGTTTACGTGTAACGAAAGGTGCCAGAGCTGCTATTGAAGCTGCTGGTGGAAAGATAGAAGAGTAAGAACTAAAAAATGGCTAAGAAAGGCGTAGCACAAGCAGGAATGCAAGCAGGTAAGGGCGACGGTCTGGCAGAACTTAAAGGCAGATTGCTTTTCGTGCTGCTTGCAATAGTTGTGTACCGTATTGGTACGCATATCCCTGTGCCAGGAATTAATCCTGATCAACTACAAGCTTTATTTAACCAGAATCAGGGAACCTTCCTGGGACTCTTTAATATGTTTTCTGGTGGTGCCATTGAACGTATGAGTATCATGGCGCTTGGTATCATGCCATACATTACTGCTTCTATTATTATGCAGCTATTAACGGCAACTACACCTTCGCTTGAACAGTTGAAGAAAGAAGGTGAATCTGGGCGTCGTAAAATCAGTAAATACACTCGCTACGGTGCTTTGTTGTTTGCCAGTGTGCAAGCAGTCGCTATAACTACCGGTCTACTGGCGCCGATTTCCTTTGATCCTAATTTTAGTTTTTACTTTACGGCGATAGTGTCTTTGATTACTGGTGCGATGTTCCTGATGTGGTTAGGTGAACAAATTACTGAGCGTGGTGTTGGCAACGGTATTTCTTTGTTAATTTTCGCCGGTATTGTTGCCAGTTTACCTGCTGCGATTGGTCAGGCGTTAGAGCAGGCTGCAGAGGGTCAAATACAACCTTTGGCCTTGTTTGTAGTTGCTGTACTTGCTGCAGTAGTCATTGCTTGTGTTGTATTTGTTGAAAGAGGCCAACGTCGTATTACTGTTAATTATGCGCCTCGACAACAGGGACGTAAGATGTATCAGGGGCAGTCGAGTCATTTGCCTTTGAAAGTTAATATGGCGGGTGTGATCCCAGCAATTTTTGCCAGCTCATTTTTGCTGTTCCCGCAATCACTGGGAACTTGGTTTGGTAACAGAGATGGTTACGAGTTTTTAGCTGATATAGCTCTTGTACTCGGCCCAGGGCAACCGCTAAATATTTTATTGTTTACAGTTTTGATTGTGACCTTCTGTTTCTTTTATACATCCTTGGTATTTAATCCAAAGGAAATTGCAGAAAATTTAAAGCGTTCTGGTGCATTTATTCCAGGTATACGTCCAGGCGAACAGACTGCAAATTATGTTGATAGTGTTATGACGCGTCTTACTATGTTTGGAGCTGCCTACATTACATTAATATGTTTGATGCCACAGTTTTTACAAACCTCTGCCAATGTCCCGTTTCAGCTGGGCGGCACATCATTATTAATTGTGGTAGTGGTATGTATGGATTTCATGGCGCAGGTGCAGTCGCATTTGATGTCACATCAATACGAATCTTTGATGAATAAATCCAATATTGGCTCGTTTAAACGCTAGAGTCTGAGAGAAATTCAGGAGTAGAACCATGAAAGTTAGAGCGTCAGTAAAAAAGATGTGTAGGAATTGTAAAGTTGTTAGACGCAATGGCACTGTGCGGGTAATTTGTAAAGAGCCTCGCCATAAGCAGCGCCAGGGTTGATTTTGATGGGTACAGGGTATAAGCTACCGCGCTTTTTAACACGGTAACCTGTAGAGAATTAGCATTAAGTGTTTGATTTTATTTGTAAAAAATAACGAAGATTAAGAGAGAATTGGAGTAGAAATATGGCCCGTATTGCCGGAGTCAACATACCAGATAATAAGCACGTAGTGATTTCACTGAGCTATGTTTATGGCATTGGTGCGACAACTGCTAAGCAGCTTTGTGACACTACTGGCATTGCGCCGGAAACTAAAGTCAGTGATTTAAGCGAAGAATCACTGGATTCTCTGCGTAGTGAAGTAACCAAACTGAATGTTGAGGGTGATTTACGCCGTGAAATCTCAATGAACATCAAACGTTTGATGGATTTAGGGACTTATCGTGGAATACGTCATCGTCGCGGTTTGCCGGTGAATGGACAGCGTACTAAAACCAACGCCAGAACCCGTAAAGGGCCGCGTAAACCAATTCGCAATTAACAGGATTTAATAAAGGTACTAAGTTAATGGCTAAACCTGCAGCACAAGGGCGTAAAAAAGCAAGAACATCCGTTTCTGACGGTGTTGCTCATATTCATGCCTCTTTTAACAACACTATTATTACGATTACTGATCGTCAGGGAAATGCCTTGAGTTGGGCAACTTCTGGTGGATCTGGTTTTCGTGGCTCAAGAAAAAGTACGCCATTTGCGGCACAGGTTGCAGCAGAGAGAGCCGGTAAGACAGCTGTTGAATTGTATAGTTTGAAAAATGTGGATGTTAGGGTAAATGGCCCTGGTCCAGGGCGCGAATCTGCAGTTCGTGCATTAAATGCCTGTGGCCTTAAAGTAAGTAACATCACTGACGTTACCCCGATTCCTCATAATGGTTGCCGACCTCCTAAAAGACGTCGCGTATAAGCAACCAGATAAAGTAGACAGGAGAAGAACTTATGGCCCGCTATATAGGCCCAAAATGTAAATTATCCAGAAGAGAAGGTACCGATCTTTTTCTTAAAAGTGGTGTGCGTTCTTTAGAGGATAAATGTAAAGCTGAAACGATACCTGGCCAGCATGGTCAACGTCGTACTCGCCTTTCTGATTACGGTGTGCAGCTGCGTGAGAAACAAAAAGTTCGCCGTATGTATGGTGTTTTAGAGAAACAGTTTCGTGCTTACTATAAAGAAGCTGCACGATTGCAAGGTGCTACGGGTGAAAACCTGCTGCAACTTTTAGAAAGTCGACTGGATAATGTTGTATATCGTATAGGTTTTGGTTCAACTCGTTCCGAATCGAGACAATTAGTCTCACATAAATCCATACTGGTTAATGGTGACGTCGTTAACATTGCTTCCTACCAGGTACAGGAAGGTGATGTGGTTTCAGTGCGTGAAAAAGCCAAAGAACAATTACGTATTAAATCTGCGCTGGATTTAGCAGCTACTCGCGCACCGTCTGAATGGATTGATGTTAATGTCAGTAAGCTGGAAGGCCAATTTAAACAAAAGCCTGAACGTAGTGAGTTGCCAGCTGAAATTAATGAGAGCTTGATTGTAGAGTTGTACTCTAAATAAGCCTTAAAGCTAAGAATAGCAGCTTACTTAAGACAGTAACTGAAGCAAGACAGAAAATTTAATTTACTATTAACTAAGCCAAATAAAAGAGGAATTACATGCAGATTTCCCTAGCAAACTTTCTGACCCCTCAAGTAATCCAGGTAGAGGAATTAGATAAGTACCGTTCCAAAGTGGTTTTGGAGCCACTGGAGAGAGGGTTTGGTCATACTTTAGGTAACGCTCTGAGAAGGATTTTACTTTCTTCAATGCCTGGTTTTGCGGTTGAAGAAGTTGAGATTGATGGCGTGGTTCATGAATACAGTACCCTCGAAGGCGTACAAGAGGATGTTATTGAAATCATCCTTAATCTGAAAGGTCTGGCAATTGCTTTGAATACCCAGACTGAAGTTGTCCTAAGCTTGAGTAAATCAGGTAAAGGAGCAGTAACTGCTGCAGATATTACCGTAGATCATGATGTGGAAATTGTAGACCCTGATCACTTGATTTGTAACCTGAATGAAAATGGTGCTATTAACATGCGCATTAAAATAGGTTCTGGTCGAGGTTATGTTTCAGCCGAAGCTCGCCTAAATGATGAAGATGAGACTCGTTCGGTTGGTAAATTACTATTAGATGCATCTTATACGCCAGTCAATCAAGTGATCTATACCGTTGAAAATGCACGTGTAGAACAACGTACTGATTTGGATAAGCTCATTCTTGAGTTGGAAACCAACGGTACAATGGATGCTGAAGAAGCTATCCGTCAAGCAGCGACTATTTTGCAGCACCAGCTTAGCGTGTTTGTTGATTTACAAAGTGACGTTGTTAATGAGCCTGAAGAGCTTGAAGATAAAATCGATCCTATATTGTTGCGTCCGGTTGATGATTTAGAGCTTACTGTTCGTTCAGCAAACTGTTTAAAAGCAGAAAATATTTATTACATTGGTGATCTGATTCAGCGTACTGAAGTAGAGCTGTTGAAAACACCAAATCTCGGTAAGAAATCACTAACAGAGATTAAAGATGTACTTGCTTCGAGAGGACTTTCTCTAGGTTTACGTCTTGAAAATTGGCCGCCATCTAGCCTGCAAGGTGATGAGAGAGCCGCTTAAGAAGGTATAGGAGCTATTGCGTTTGGCAATAAGGCGTTGAAAGTAAAATTTAATCGGTCACTTACTAAAACAGTAAGCTCCCTCTAAGATTTCATTTTCGCCTTGTCTTACGGTCGCTCATAACGCTCTTCAATAATAGTAAGAGCTTTGAAAAAAATTAGATTTAATTAGGAATAATAGTCATGCGTCATCGTCATTCAGGACGTCAACTTAACAGAAACAGCAGTCATCGTAAGGCCATGTTCCGTAATATGACTTCGTCTCTTGTTGAGCACGAAATTATTAGAACAACTCTGGCTAAGGCTAAAGAATTAAGGTCTTATGCCGAGCCTTTGATTACATTGGCTAAAGAAGACAGTGTGGCTAATCGACGTTTGGCTTTTAGCCGTGTACAAGATAAAGCTACTGTAGGTAAATTATTTTCAGAATTAGGCCCACGTTATCAGGCACGCCCTGGTGGTTATTTGCGGGTTATAAAGTGTGGTTTGCGCACAGGTGATAAAGCACCTATGGCTTATGTTGAGCTGGTTGATCGTCCTGTTGCAGATTTTGATGATGAAGATATTGATTCTTCTAATGAAGTGGCTGTAAAAAAAGTTGAAAAAGTAGAGGAGCCTGCAAAAGAAGTTCTAGAAGCAGAGGAACCTACAGAAGAAGAAAGCTCTGAAGAAACAAAAGAAAAATAAGAGCGCTCAAATCCAGACTAAAAAGCCGCTTATCAAGCGGCTTTTTTTTGACCTGAATTTAACGCGTTCCAAAGATAACGATAGTTTTTCCCGAGACTTTTACCAAGCCTTGATTTTGCATATCTTTTAAAATTCGACCGGCCATTTCACGTGAACAGTTAGAGATTTTCCCTAAATCTTGTCGGGTAATTCTGATTTGCATACCGTCGGGGTGTGTAATAGCGCTAGGATCTTTGCTTAAATTCAGTAGAGCACTAGCAATCCGACCAGTAGCATCCAGAAAAGATAAATCGGCAACTTTTTGCGTCGTATTGCGCAAACGCTGTGCCATTTGCTTGCCTAGTACGTAAAGAATTTGAGGGTACTCGTCTGCATATTTTTTGAAATTCTCATAATTTATCTCAGCAAGCACGGTATTTTCTTTAGTACGTACACTGGTACTTCTGTTCATGTTTATATCAAACAAGCTCATTTCACCAAAAAAGTCACCTTGGCTAAGGTAGGCAATAATGATTTCCCGGTTATTGTCATCGGTTAATACCACACTTATTGAACCACTTAGAATGAAATAGAGTGTTTCTGAAACCTCGCCTTCGTTAAATATTAATTTGTTAGAAGGGTATGAATACTTACGGGTTTTACTTAAGAAGTTGTCAAAATCAGGAAAATTAAGATTGTCGAACAATAAAGACATCGATAATTCCAGGTAAGGTGTGCTGTAAGTTCAGTATTACTGTAGGGCTGAGACAGCGCTGAGTATATGATTCTGTAGAGACTTAATCCACTTCGGACTTTCTATTAAGAAAAATAACTCCATTTTAAAAAATAGTTAACTTTTAGACAGGCAATCTCTGGTTTAAGCCTTTCTCAATTGGAAGTTTCAATCTAGTGTAATTAGTCTGATGTTTTTTTCGTTGGCGAGGTGCTAATTAACTTCCTTGCCGCTTGAGTCAACAGTATAAATTTCACCTTGCTCTAAATAGAGATGAATAATTTATTTTTTATATGAGTTTCGAATAATTTGAGATGCATCTTTTACGCTTTAAAGGTTTATCTGGATTTTCCCGATCTTCCGAATCTGAATATTCAAGCTGGATGTGAAAATACTCTGGCTTGCTGGGTGACTCAGAATCATTCATAACATATGTTGATTTTATGCGAAGGCGTCTTTATTCTGCATTGAATCCAAATCAATAAAGTAGGAATTATATGACCGAAGTGGCAAATTCGACTGAGGTACCCGGGACGTCAGCTTCAGGTAAAACACTCTTTGGGCATCCTCGTGGTTTGCTAATTCTGTTTTTTACCGAAATGTGGGAGCGCTTTTCATATTACGGTATGCGTGGCTTATTGATATTTTATCTAACGGAACACTTCTTATTTAGTCAGGAGCGTTCTTCCATTATTTATGGTGCCTATACCGCCCTGGTCTACGTCATGACTATTATTGGGGGTACCTTGGCAGACAAGTATCTGGGTTCAAGGAAGGCAGTTACTTTCGGGGCAATACTGCTTGTTATAGGTCACTTTGGTATGGCCTTTGAAGGTAATGGTTCTAGAGAGATTTTGACGTATAACGGCACCGATTATGAGGTTGGGCTTGATGCCAGAGGTGGCGATGGCAATCAAATCATTACTTCTGAGCAGGGTGTTTCCCTGATTTCATTTAACGCTGGCGCTACTCAGATGTTAATAGCTGATCCCGCTAATGTTGGCTTGCCTGCTGCAATAGCTGTTACTGACTACAGTCGGCGCACGGAAACTGAAACGCTTTATGTGAATGGTTTATATCTGTCTTTGGCGTTGATTATTGCTGGTGTAGGCTTCCTTAAAGCCAATATTTCATCGGTCGTGGGTGCCCTTTATGGCTTTGGTGACACACGCCGTGATTCAGGTTTTACCATTTTTTATATGGGGATCAACTTGGGTGCCTTCTTGGCATCAATTCTGTGTGGATACCTGGGGATTACCTATGGCTGGAAATATGGTTTTGGTCTTGCAGGCATTGGCATGCTGTTTGGACTCACCGTATTTTTAAAATATCAAAGTTGGTTAGAAGGTAAAGCAGAACCGCCGAGTATTGAGAAACTGAAGGAAAAGGTGCTGGGTCCACTGAATGTTGAAATGATGTGTTATTTAACTGGATTAGGCATTATTGCGGTATCGATGATTATGGTGATGAATGCTCATCTGATTGATGATGCATACGTGGGTTTTTTAGGCATCATTATCTTTGTGTTTATGCTGTCCTATGCCTTCTTTGCTTGCGATAAAACTGAAAGAAATCGAATGTTGGCCGCTATTTATATCATTCTTGCACAGATCCCATTTTGGGCCTTATTTGAACAGGCGGGCACTTCCTTGAATTTATTTACAGGCAGTTTAGTTGATCGAACCATGCTGGGATTCACTGTACCTGCACCGGTATTTCAGTCTTTAAATGCCATGTTTATCATTTTGTTCGCGCCATTAATGGCGATGTTGTGGATTAAACTGGCTAAGCATAATGTTAATCCCTCGAGCCCGGTTAAATTCGCATTAGGTGTTTTTATGGCAGGGTTGGGTTTTCTGGCTTTAGTGGCTGGTATGAAGGTGTCGGGCAGTTCGGGTCTAACAGCAGTCTACTTTATTTTCCTGATTTACTGGATTCACACTATGGGAGAACTCATGGTATCTCCAGTTGGTTTATCGGTAGTGACTAAACTGGCGCCACCTAGGGTGGTTGGTATGACCATGGGAGCATGGTTTCTTTATAGTGGTTTATCCAATTATTTGGCTGGTGCGATTGCATCAACCACTGGCGCAGAAACCATAGGAGGTCAACTTACTGATGTTGTTGCTGCTAAAGCAAATTACATTAGTGTTTATACTCAGGTTGGATATATAGCAATGGGTGTTGCAGTTGTTATGCTGATCATCTCTCCGGTGATTAAAAAAATGATGGAAGGTGCTGAATGAGAATTAAAATTGTAAATTAATATAAGTAGTTGTTGGCCTGTTACTTATTGTGTTGCTACACATAATTAGAAGGAGAACAAAATGACACTATTAAAACTCACGTATTTAAAAATTTTTCAATAGCCGGTCTTTGCTTGTTGGCCAATCAAGCGCTCTCTCATCATGGCTGGTCATGGTATGGCAATGAAGACTTTACGCTTACCGCTACTGTGTTAGAAATTCGCTTCGCAAATCCTCATGACAGAATGACCGTTGAAGTTGATGGTCAGCGTTGGAATTTATTATTAAGCCCGCCTTCACGTACTCGTCGTGCAGGGCTTTCTGAGGATATGATACAAGTTGGCGATACGATTACAGCTTATGCCACAGGCATAGGGAAGCGGACAATTTTGAAATGAAAACTGGGAGGTTACAGGTGGGAGATACTTTGTATAACCTCTATCCACGAAAGGATTAATCTTTAGGTGAGCTCTCTAAAATATCGGTAGGGAAACCATCAATAGATTGTTGGTTTTTTTCTTCCCAGTAGGCTTCGATGCCATCGTCGCCTGTTTGCTTCGACCAAAGCACAAGCGCTTTACGTTCCTCTTTAAACTCGTAATAAGGCACCGCGAAGCCACAGGATGTCTGTACTAATTCGATGTCCATGGTGAATAACTGTCTGGCACCTGAGGTTTCTGGAAACAGTTTCAAATATTCTTGCCAGGATTCATCCCTGGGATGTAGCGCTTGAGCTTTACCATACAAGCGCAAAATCAGCGGTTTACGTTCAAAAGAACACAGCATGATTGTCATGCGAGAATTCTCGAGAATATGTGCCGCTGATTCATTGCCACTGCCAGTGTAATTAAGCCAAACCAGCTGCTTTGAGTTTAGAATTTTTAAGGAGCCCATCCCTTTTGGCGAAAGGTTAACTGTTCCGGTGGCACGAGCCGTACCAACAAAAAATACATGTTGTTTTTCAATAAAAGTAATTAAAGACGCACTCAGTTCAGGAAATTTTTCAGACATATCAACAGGTCTTCAATGGTGAATGTATTAAGCGGGCATTCCTATAAAAAAGATAACCAAAGCATAAGCAACTTTGGAGAGAATGTGTAGGGCTTGATCTTGATGCAGGTTGATAACCTTGTCGCATTTAACATAATCAATTAACCAATGGCTTATAAATTCGGCGACTAGAAAAATAATACTCCCGGTGCAGAAGTAAACAATCAGGCCATGAGTAGAAGCATGTGCCGATAGCCAGTAATACCACTGTGGAAAACCATCGTCGAATTGTTCGCGAGTTTTATGTCGGTTTTTGCCGGAACTCATAGGGCCGGGTTGTAGAACAAAATCCCCTACGAAATGACCGGCTAACATTAGCACTAGAATTGAGATTACGTCCATCTTCAGTTCTCATTTTTATGGTCGCTGTTATGTGAAGCATTAGTGCACTATTTAGCACTTTAAGCGCTTTACTGAACAGCAGGTCAAAATTATTATCCCTGCATTTTTCAAGCAATACAATGAATTAACTTTGACCCGGGTCTCATTTTTATCGAAATTTTAAGGTGTTAAGCCGTTGTTAATATTGACCTTGTTAATCTTTCAGGGAATAAAAGAAATTGCTGATTTTTTTACTAATGAAAAGGGGATAGCCATGAAGGTATTAAATAATATTAGAACAGGTATTTTAACGGCTTTATTGGGGGCTGGATTGGCGTCTGTAACTTATGGCTCTACTAGCTATTATGAAGCTGATGTTCTTCAGAGCACAGCTATTTATCGTATGATGGAAACATCAACGCCAAGGCAGGAATGTTGGTTAGAAGAAGAGGTCGTTCGGGGAAGTCGCTCTCAATACCGCTCACGTACACCAAATATATTGGGAGCGGTTATTGGGGGCGCAATTGGCAATGCAGTTGGACATAATAAGAGTAATCGCCGTGTCGGTACTGTTGTTGGCGCAATTTTGGGCGCATCTGTTGCGCGGGATATCAGTTATTCGAATAGATCACGCGAGGTTCGTTACGAGACGGTAGAACGCTGTGAAACCGTTTATGAAAGCTATCTAGAAGACAGGCTGGTTGGTTATGATGTTCTTTATAGCTACAATAACCGGGAATATACCGTTCGTACTCAACGTGATCCAGGTGCTACTATAAGGATCAGAGTAAATATAGAACCTGTACTTTAATCTTGCTTAAGTGATGGCTCCGTGGCAAATAAGATATTAACAATATTGGTAATGGCTGCTTTAGTGTTTTCACCTCTAGCAGTCGCTCAGGCTCCACGGGGCGGACCTGATGGTGCCCAACCCCAGCCTCCTGGTCAGCCAGGCCCTGGCAATAGTTTAGCCCCACCTACACTCGATCCTTCGATGTCAATTTCCAGACAACAGGCATTAAATCTTGCCCGCGGCAGTTTTCAGGGCAGAGTTTTAAGTGTACGTATGGATGGCAGTAATTGGCGAGTACGTATTGATCAAAATGGTACGGTATTCAATGTTTTTGTTGATGGCCGTACGGGCGAAGTCAGCCGCTTTCCAGATTGAATCTAAGTAACGCTCTCTTTATATAGATGGCCAAGGTATTAGCATGCGTCTGTTATTAGTAGAAGATGAAGATCTATTAAGAGCTCAATTAGTTAAAGCATTGGAAGATAATGACTATATTGTAGACAGCGTGCAAGATGGCGAGTTGGGCTTATTCCAGGCGAATGAATTTTCTTATGATGCCGCAATCATTGATTTAGGTCTGCCCAAAATGAATGGTATAGACCTTATTAAGGCGATTAGGGCTGGAGGTAGAGTTTTTCCAATACTAATACTGACTGCTCGTGATAACTGGACGGATAAAGTTGAAGGCCTGGATGCCGGTGCCGATGATTACGTCGTTAAACCTTATCAAATAGAAGAAATAAAAGCGCGCTTAAATGCTTTGCTCAGAAGAGCCGCCGGCTTTGCCAAACCAAGCCTGGATTTTTCTTATTTAAGTCTGGATACCGCCGCTAAGAAGTTAACGGTTTCAGACAATCTTGTAGAGTTGACTGCCTATGAATATAAAGTGCTGGAATATCTGATGCTGCATCCTGGTCAAGTGGTCTCCAAGATGGAGTTAACAGAACACCTTTATGAGCAGGATTATGATCGTGACAGTAATGTACTGGAAGTATTTGTGCGCAGACTTCGACAAAAGCTTGATCCTGAAGAATCGTTAAAACCAATCGATACCGTGCGTGGTCAAGGTTATCGTTTTAATGTCCCGCCAAACTAACCCTCAAACAAAGTATTCCTTGCAGCAACGCCTTGTGCTGGCTTTCGGCATTCTGCTGATGTTGTTTTTAGGACTGACCGGCCTGGTTCTGAACCGGGCTTTTCAGGAAAGTATCGCCGCCTCTGTGGAAGAGCGCTTACAACTGCAAATTTATGCCGTTCTTGGTGTTGCAGAACCTGATACAGATGCCACCTTTTTTGTGCCAGATCTAGAAGAGGCACGTTTTTCTCAAATTGATTCTGGTTTGTATGCCTTTATTTTTGATCAGTATGCTAATGAGGTTTGGCGTAGCCCGTCAGCCGTTAATATGGATCCTATGGATTTATATGTGACTGCACAAAATATTACACCTGGACAAATGGCCTATGGCAGCACCCAGACGGAAGAGCAGGGGCCAATGTCCTTTGCCAGCTATGGCACTTATTGGTCGGGTCTGGAGCAGGAGTTTAGTTTTGTTGTGATGGAGTCAGTTGCTCCGACTGCTGCTGAAATAAATGAATTCCAGTCCAATCTCTGGCTGTGGCTGGGAGGCTTAGCTGTATTTCTATCTTTAGCGCAATTTGCATTGTTGCGCTGGGGAATGATGCCCTTAAAACGTTTGGCACAAGATCTGGCTGAAATTGAAGCCGGTAATAAAGAACAGCTAGGGGAGGACTACCCGAGTGAACTGCATAATTTGAGCCATAATATGAATATGCTTATTCAAAGTGAGCGACAAAGGCAAAGCCGGTATCGGACTACACTGGGTGATTTAGCCCACAGTTTAAAAACACCTTTAGCCGTTATTTCGGGTGTTGTGCAGCAAGATCGAAAGCTGGATAAAAAAGATATGCTGGATGTTTCAGAGCAAGTTGATCGAATGAATCAAATCGTTTCATATCAGCTTAATCGCGCGACAAAATCTGGTCAAAGTAAGATGCTGATAACACCGGTATCAATCAATCCGGTAGTTAAAAAAATATGCGCAGCATTGGATAAGGTTTATTTAGATAAAAAAGTTAAGCTGGAAGTCTCTGTTAGTGCACAAGCAACATTTTATGGTGAAGCAAGTGACCTTACTGAGCTCTTGGGTAATCTGCTGGATAATGCTTATAAATATTGCCATCAGCAGGTGAAAATTCAAATTCTTGATACGAATAAAAGTGTACAAATAGTAATTGAAGATGATGGAGCAGGTATCGCTGAACAAGATCGCCACTGGGTACTGGAGCGCGGAGCAAGAGCCGATACTCGTGAATCAGGGCAGGGTATCGGTCTGGCTGTAGTATTGGATATTATCAGCTCCTATGGAGGAGAATTGAAAGTAGAAAGTAGCGCACTGGGTGGTGCTTCTTTACGAGTGAGCCTGAAATCCACCTAAAATCTACTTAGCGCCTGCATGCTGACGCCGGCAAGCTTCTTTCTGCGTAATTTCCATAGCGATCATAATAACCTTCAATACAAGAACTGCCGTAGCGCCTATACCCATCAGAACGGTAGTTGTTACTTACACGTACGCGGTCTCGTCTACTTCTGGAAGCGTTTGTGAATTCATTACTGTATCCGCTTCTGTACTCATTCTGGAATCCGTTATGATAGATCCGGTTTGTTGAAAATCGCCCATTATTTCGTCCGCTAATTCTCCCACTATGTGTTCGGTTTTGCAGGCCAACACGACTATTGTAGTTACGATTATAGTTACGATACGAAATTCCACCTATCAGACTAGTAGGCGGATAGTAGTACGGAGAATATGACGGAAAGAAAAAAGAATTTGAAAAGCCTATCCCTACATAACTTCCAAATCGATTATGTTGGAAACCGTGTGCTTGAACATTTAAGCTCAGCAAACCAAAAGTCAGACAAGCGATGATTACACTTAATTTCTTCATGGTGCTGCTCCTCTTATCTTCTTAGATATTTAAAAGATACTTAAGTACGTAAGGATTATGAGTAAGTTAGCATGAATATAAGCTGAATAGTGTCTAAGGGTAGACTTTCTGTTCCCAGCCTAAATTCTAAATTAAAGTCTGTAAATTTTCAGGTTGGAAAACAGCAATTGAGTCTTCGCTATCCTGATGAATTTTTCTGCCCCAATCTGGGTCGCCAATCAACGCTCTACCGACCGCGATCAAATCAAACTCTTCTTGATCCAGTCGAGTGAGTAAATTATCAAGGCCAGTAATTTTCGACTCTGCCCCACCAAAACTAGACATGAAATCAACATCAAGACCAACACTACCTACTGCAATAGTTGGCTTACCACTTAATTTTTTGGTCCAGCCAGCAAGAGTCAGTTCAGAATTTGAAAATTCCGCTTCCCAGAAGCGTCGTGTACTGGCATGAAAAATATCGACACCTGCGTCAACTAATGGGCTGAGGAATTCTTCAAGTGCTTGAGGCGTTTCTGCAATTTTTGCGTCATAAGCGGGGATTTTAAATTGTGAGAACCGCAATATGATAGGAAAGTCAGCGCCGACCTCATGTCGAATGGCTTCCACTATTTCTACCGCAAAACGGGTGCGTGCAGTAATAGAGCCCGCATATTTATCATCACGTTTATTTTGCTTTTCCCAGAAAAACTGGTCTAGCAGGTAGCCGTGTGCACCATGTAACTCTATACCATCAAAATTAAGTGCTTTAGCGCTGACAGCCGCCTTTACAAAAGCGCCAATCACATCATCAATATCTTGTTGTGTCATTGCTTCGGCTGTTTGCTCGCCTGTAACGCTTAAGCCAGAAGGACCAACTGACTTTAACTCAGGGTTAGGCCCTGTGCCGTTTTCACGTTGGGCGCCCATATGCCATAACTGAGGACAAATTTTACCACCAGCTGTGTGTACGGCTTCGACAACCTTCGCCCAGCCAGCAAGTGCTGCATCACCGTGAAAAAAAGGGATGTTCACGTCATTACTGGCAACTGGATGATCTATAGTCGTGCCTTCCGTAATAATTAAGCCTACTTCACCTTCAGCTCGACGTTGGTAGTAATCGACGACATCTTGTCCAGGCGTACCGTCAGGGCTGTGGTTTCGCGTCATAGGAGCCATTACCAGGCGGTTTTTTAAAGCCAGATTAGCGCTTTGGAAAGATGTAAAAAGAGAGTCGGTAGAGGCAGCCATATTATTTCCTGTATATGTTGGTGTAGAAATTATAGTCAGTGTAGAAACTTAAGTTAGGAGCAGCTTTGCTGAGATTCTTACATGGTCACAAATATGGGGCTTCCAGGGCATAAATCAAGCTTATTGCCCCTCTAGTTTCAATCTGCCCTCAGATAAACGGTAAGGCCACTTGCAAACCTAATCAAGTCAGACAGGCAGGATCGAATGTATAGATACCATTAAGCCAGTCGATAATTTCCTTAGCCATAGGGTTGTCAGCATAAGGTAAATATTTATCTATATATGCGTGCTTATCTTTATTGTTCATAGCCGCAAGGCCTTGCTGTTGAAAAAAGCTGGCGTGTTCTTGTATTAATGATGATAAAGGAGCAGGGCAGAGAATGTCACAGGCTTGCTTGAGTAAATCATTAGCTGACTTACCTTGATAATGTTGGCCCAGTGAAAATAAAGGTAATTGGGAAAGGTAAGCCTGGTTCATTGGGTTAGCTAAGTGACCAGAAGTGAATTCCTGCAAGACCTTTGCTTGATTAGGAAAAGGTTCAAGATGTAAAAATTCAGTCAACCGCTTAGCGTCATTAACCGGGTAGTTATCCCAGATCAAAGGCTTTCTTCTCAGCTTTTCTGCCACTTCTTGTAAATGTTGTGCTGGATAAGTCTCAGAAAAAACTTTAGGTCCAGTCCAGAAAATATCTATCGAAGAATCAAGTAAAGCCCCGATATCTTCAAGATAATTCGCAGGCATGCCACCAAAGTGGGTAATTAATAAAGGGTCATCAGTGTAATATGTTGGGCAAAAAATAAAGTGGGAGGCCTGACTATGTTGAATAATGRAGTGTGTAATTTCAACTTGTTGCTCTGCTAGTGAAGCAAGATCACCTTGCATATCGTCAAATAAAATACACAGAATGGACGGATTAATAGTGTTAATTTGTTCTAGCTTAGCCTTAAGCAGGTTTTTATTTTTAGTGTTGAAATTCCTGTATAACTCAAATGGACTCAAGCCAATGCCAAAGCCAAGATTTTTATTTTGATAGACAAGCGCCAGTGCTTTTAATTTTTCCAGATGCGCTTGTGGAAAATCTAAGTGCCAATCCTGGCGTAATAAGCGGTCGCTTTTAGGCGCATAAAGGTAGGTATTAAACCCATAATGGCTAAGCTTGTCCGCATAAGCGGTTCTGGCATCCCAGGACCAGGATAAGCCGAAAAAACCTTCTACGACACCTAGTTTAAAAGACTGCTTTGATAATTTTCCCATAACAACTTTTAAAAATTGTTTTGATGATATTTAACCGCTAATTCTATTAGCCATAAAATCTTTAATGCGTTTAAGGGCTGTTTCTATATTCTCAGTACTGCTTGCGTAACTAAAGCGGATGTAACCCTCACCTAAATGACCAAAACTGGTGCCAGATACCGTTGCGACACCTATTTCATCCAGTAAAAGTTCTTCAAGTTCTTTAGATTTTATACCGGTTCCTGTGATATTCGGGAATGCATAAAATGCGCCTTTAGGTTCAATGCAGGAAAAGCCAGGCACCTCGTTTAACAGTTTGACGATGAGTTTGCGTCTTTCGTCAAAAGTACGAAGCATCATATCTACAGCATCTTGCGGGCCCGTTAAGGCCTCAATCCCCGCGACTTGCACAGGTGCAGACGGGCATGAATTGCTGTTAATTTGCAGGCGTTCAGCATGATCTATTAAAGCAGCTGGCCAAACGCCATAACCAAGACGCCATCCCGTCATGGAATACGTTTTACTCCAGCCATCTAAAAGAATAGTTCGATCACGAATGGATTCATATTCCAGAAAACTAACGTGCTCAAGGCCGTCATATAGCAAGCGAGCATAAATTTCGTCTGCTAATAAAAAAACATTAGGGTGTTTTTCCAAACCAGCAACAAAGCGATCAATTGCATCCCTTTCAAGCACGCCACCAGTTGGGTTAGCCGGCGTATTTAAAATAATAAGCCGGGTTTTTTCATTTATCTGGGCAAGTACCCGATCTGGATCAAAGCCGAAACCATTGGACTCTAAAAGCTCAATAGGCACTGCCTTTGCGCCGCTGAATTCAATCATGGATTCGTAAATTGGGAAGCCAGGGTTTGGATACATAATTTCTGCACCAGCTTCTCCGAACATGGATATGGCAAAAAACATGGTAGGTTTCCCACCCGGAACAATCATCACATTTTCTTTATCAACAGTGACGCCACGATATTTTTGAATGTCATTAACTACTGCTTCACGTAGTTCAGGAATGCCCTTGGCGGGGGTGTAAAAATGAAAGCCATCATCGAGGGCTTTCTTACCGGCTGTGATGATATTTTCTGGGGTCCTGAAATCAGGCGCCCCTATACCTAAATTAATAATGTCGTGGCCAGCGGCTTCAAGTGCTTTTGCCTTAGCAAGAATTTTAAAGGCTGATTCTGTCCCCAATCGGGACATCCGTGTTGCTAAAGTCATTAGCTAATCTCGACAGTGTTGCTGTGAATTAAATCTTGAAGAAGCAGTAAATTATACACACTCTTATACATACTAGGTCTCATTTTTGCTGCTTGCACATGATTTATCTTTAAAGAAGGGCTAGAATGCGCGCTTTTAAACTACACTGGACAAACCATGATAAAAAAATTAAATACAGGATTAGTATTTTTTCTATCTTTAGTTTTAAGCCTTACAACTTTCGCACAAGACTCAGAGGAAAGGCCTTACGATGCAAGCGCTTCTGTAGGCTATGTAGGCACTTCAGGTAACACCAAGATAACCACATTAAACACCGAGTTTTTGTTGACTTATTTTGATGAAAAATGGACTCATAATTTTGAATTTAATGCCTTATCATCTCGTGAAGACGGCACTGGAAAAGCTGAACGATACTTTATCGGTAATAAGTCTGATTATGCATTAATGGATGAAGATAAATATCTCTATGTTCAAGGGTCTTATACGGATGACCGGTTTAGTGGTTTTGATTACCAGGCGATAGTATCAACTGGTTATGGTCAATATTTTATGCGAGGAAATGGTGTTGATTTACAAGGGTTTGTCGGTATCGGTTATCGCCAGAATGATGCAAAAACCACCGGGTCAGAAGGTGAAGCGGTTATAACGCTGGGCGAGGAATATGACTGGGCGATTAGTGAAACCTCAGCCTTAACGCAATCACTCACCTTTGATATCGGTGATGAGCGAACTATTACAACATTTGAAATTGGTCTTGAATCCAACATCATAGATCGCATTTCAACCAAGATTGCTTTCCAATATAGAAATAACTCTGATGTGCCAGTAGGCATTGAAAAAACGGATACGCAGACGAGTATTAGTCTAGTCTATACCTTCTAAAACAGTTGGAAATTATTGGCTTGCCAATACGAAGAAAAACTTCTTCGTATTGGTTTTTCTCATAACATTTTTTATTCTTTTATTCTTTTATTCTTTTATTCTTTTATTCTTTTATTCTTTTATTCTTTTATTCTTTTATTCTTTTCTTTTATTCTAGGTTTAGAATAATTAATCAGAGCGTTGGTCGAAGCATCAAAGCTGGCGCACTTTTCATCACTGCTGATGGCTTGAAATAATTCAGCACTCAGTTGTTTCCCTAGCTCAACTCCCCACTGATCAAAAGCATTGATACCGAGAACCACACTTTGCACATACACTTTGTGTTCATAAGAGGCTATTAGAGCGCCTAGAGCAGAGGCTGTTAGTGCTTGCATCATAATAGTACTACTGGGTTTATTGCCGCTTATAACTTTATGTGGAGCCAGAGTAGCAATGTCACTTTCACTATAGCCAAGTGTAGCCAGCTCCGCTTTAGCTTCTTTGAGAGATTTTCCTTGCATAAGCGCCTGGCTCTGCGCAAAACAGTTTGCCAATAAATGCCGGTGCTGTTCTGAATGACTTGTTGGACTAGATGCGCTGGCTATGAAATCAGCTGGCACTATATGTTTGCCCTGATGTAATAACTGATGAAAAGAGTGTTGCCCGTTAGTGCCAGCACTACCCCAAACCAGGCCTCCACTATTTACATTAAGTAAATCGCCATCTTTAGTCACAGATTTACCTAAACTTTCCATATCTAATTGCTGTAAGAAAGCAGGAAATAAATGCAGGTTTTGTATGTAAGGCAGAATGGCCTGAGTTTCTACTTGGAAAAAATTCAGATACCAGAGATTTAACAGTGCCATTAAAACCGGCATGTTTTCATTGAGTGGACTGGTTCTGAAATGCTCATCCATTGCATGCGCACCGCTTAATAATTCACGAAAACATTGCATGCTAGTGCCAAGGGCTATAGGCAGGCCTATAGCTGACCACAGAGAATAACGGCCACCTACCCAGTCCCACAAGGGGAAAATGTTATTCTTATCAATACCAAAGGCAATGGCTTTATCACTCTTGGAAGAGACCGCAACAAAATGTTTAGTTAAATCGATATCAGATGCGAAACCCTGTAACCAGATTTTAGCAGCATTCGCATTTTGCAGCGTTTCAAGTGTCGTAAAAGTTTTCGATGCGATAACAAATAACGTCGTTTCCGGGTTCAAATTTGTAAGTGTTTGTTCAAGGTGGCATGGGTCAACATTAGAGACAAAATGACAACGCAGCTGGTTTGAATGGAAGGGTGATAAAGCCTCATACACCATGGCAGGGCCCAAGTCTGATCCGCCGATGCCGATATTGATAACATCAGTAATAGGCTTTCCGCTAAACCCTGTCCATTCTCCACATTGAATTTTTGCTACAAAAGATTCAATTTTAGAAAGCGTTGTGTGAACTTCTTTTTCCTCAGCGGTATTTTTGTGCGGACTACGCAGAGCGACATGTAAAGCAGGGCGTTTTTCAGTGTTGTTAACCAAGTCACCTTTAAACATTGCCGTTATGGCGTCACCTATGCCTGCTTGAGTAGCAAGTTCTAACAGGAGGTCGATAGTTTCTGAACTTATTAAATGTTTTGAATAATCAAACAGAAGCTCGGGTGCTTGCAGACTGAAATTTTTAAAGCGCTCAGGGTCATTGGCGAAAAAATCGCTGATTCTACTGTGTGAAAGTTGTTGCTGATGTTTGCTGAGTGCCTGCCAGGCGGATGTAGTTTCGATAGGAGTCGTACCAGGGGAAGACATCAGTACACCTTGCCAATTTGAATCATAATCCAGTAATTCTACCTTAAAATATTGATCAATAGGATGGAGATTGGTAGAATTCGCGCCCTAACGCCGCTACAGCTCAGCCGTAGATAAAGAGAAGCAACTGACTGTAGTGACGATAGATTGAAAAAAACAACAGAATTAGCCGCTACAGCTCAGCCGTAGATAAAGAGAAGCAACTGACTGTAGTGACGATAGATTGAAAAAAACAACAGAATTAGCCGCTATAGCTCAGCCGTGGTAGAGCAACTGACTTGTAATCAGTAGGTCCCGAGTTCGACTCTTGGTGGCGGCACCAAATAAAAACCCCGCTTAGTGCGGGGTTTTTTATGTCTATAAAAACTCAATACATTTGGTTGGAAGTAGAGCTCCTGGAGCTCAAAGTAGTTGATTGGCAGCTAGAATCTCTTTAAGGGTGTCGTCATTTCATCGAATCCTGAATCAAGTAACCCTGACCTCTTTGATTCTTTCTGAATACTCATAGAGCTCTATTTATTGCCCCATAAATTTGCGACAGCGTGGTTGCTTCCTAAGCCTCCAACAATTAAGCAAACTGAACCAGCACTGAAAAATATTATAAAAGGAAGACCTGCTGCAAGCTGTGCTGTAACCATAGCTGCCATGAGAGAGAAAAATGATAGAACCCAAAATAGAACACCTACGATAATAAGAATTGTCCTATGGGACTTTTTATAACTATATTCTCCTTCACTATTTTCGAATAAATTGAGAATGGGTGAAAAGAGGTTTTGAAGTATTTTTTTCATATGCGCTAATTTCTTATTTTTGGTGCTTTCGATGGAAACAGATAAGGTCTTGCAATAATGGGCGTAGCTTTTACCGCGTCCATTATTAATTGTCTTGTTAGGGAAGTCTATTTCCTACTTGGCTCAAATGACTCGTACCTAGGTAGTTTAGCATCAAGGTTTTCCCAATTAGCTTTCGAGCTTACAAAATTGTGAGAAATTGGTCTTTCATCAATATCAGAATCTACAATGCCTAACCGGATTCTTATTCGACCAGGGTCTTTTTCATTGGAGCTATATACGGGTGAACCACAGTTTGAGCAAAAATAACGATTTCGACCAGGTTTATATTCAAAAGTGCTTAGTTTTTCAACGCCTGAAGTAATCTTAAAATCAGAATTATTTACAAACCCATTTGTCGCATACGCAGTGCCACTACTTTTGCGACAGAGAGAGCAATGACAGTGAATAATATCTGTAATGGCTCCGGTTACGTTAATGTTAACTTCGCCGCAAAGGCATTTACCTATATACATTGTTTAAAATGCCCCATACCGAGTATGACTAAGCTTTGCCTTCACTGATGAATTATCAGATTTAGTAATAACAAAAAAATGATCGTAACCTGTGGCGTCATCAATATCAGGTAATTCAGGCGCATTGAGTCGCTGACCAATTTGTTGAAATAAAGGATTATGCGTGACCACTAACACCTCCATTCCTGACCAGTTATTGTTAATTTCATCTACCACGCCCTGAATGTACTGTTCTACACCAAGTTCTTGAATGGGAATAACAATCAACTGCAAACTCAGATAGTCGGCCAAAGGCTGCGCGGTTAATTGCGTGCGTTGAAGATCACTTACGATAATCGCGTCTATTGAGGCGTCTTTTAACGCATCTTTTAAATTTTCTGCTCGAGTAAATCCGGCCATTGTTAAACTGGGATCAGGATTGTTCTCAATAACCTTTTCTGCATGTCTTATCATGTAGATAGTGGTTGAGCTATTAGTTGTACTATTGTTTGCACTACAGGAACACAAAATAAATACCAGAACAGTCATTGTAATTAATTTCATAATAATGCTCATACAGCCTTCTGTAAGCGACACTTATACCATAAATACTTTGATGGGAAGGTTTGCTATTTAAGCGGAGTTCTTCGTAACCAACGTCGCAGTACTCGATTCCACCACATGGTTGAACCTGTTGCGAACATGATTGCAGGGGCGAGACCAAACAGTGCCCATATTGCTTTGATCGATTGGTCACAGATCCCTGGGCCGCTGCAAACAAGACCAATACCGTTGATGCGACCAAAATGCAAAAAAGCGAGCCAATAAAGGGCTTTATCAACAAATCTGGAACCTGCATTTTCACTTGTCATAGGCTGTAGTCGATCACCCAGGTCATGAAAAAAATCAGGGAAGCAAAGGTAAATGCCGCTAAAGGCAAACACCAAAATAAAAAGGCAACTCCAGATGCCGAGCATGCTATGGATATCCCAAATTTGTCGCTTCCAGCCAATACCTCTTTGGAATTTAAGACTACGTCGCCATCGTTTGATACCGGGCCACCAGAGCACAAGTCCAGTGAGCACTATTAAAATTACTGCGATTGCCCCGAGGCCATTAATTTTGCGTCCAGTTGGCCCGACGAGAAAACTTTCGTGCAGATCAATTAATGTGATCACGAGCATTTGTCCGGTTCTTGCGGCACTACCAACATCTTTGCCATTGTAAGGGTCAAAGAAACGTTTCCTGGTGCTGCCTTCCCGCTCAAGCCAAATTTCGACAGCTCGATCTGGATTACCAGATCGATTCATGCGCGCTACTTCATAACCGGGATTGGCGAGACTGACGATTTCAATTAATTGCTCATCGTTCAATGCAGAGTCTGCGCTTGTAGAAATTACAGGGATGGGAGTAGCCAGCACATAGAGTTCATTCCGATAAACCAGAACACTGCCTGTAATACTGATGAAAAAAATATAAAGACCAAGACTGATGCCGCTCCATAGATGAATCTGAAATAGAAATTTACGAAATCGCAACCGTTGGGGATGGCGTAGCCAGCTTTGCTGGGTTTTTGAAGAATTACTATGGGTCATATCCTGCGCAAACTTTTCTTATGCCTTTAATAAAGATAGATAAAAATTTAATCTTGATAGTATTTTGGTAAGTTAGCAGACATGGTAGTTTTTGTCGCAAATAGTATTTTTAATAGAGTGATTGGGTGTTCTTGTGGGTAGCATAGTGTCAAAAATAGCTAAGCTACTGACAGTTTTTCTCCTAACTTTCAATTGTTTACCTGTATCGGCAGAAACTATCACTATAGCTGTGGCATCTAATTTCAGAGCGACTATGAATGAAATCATCAGCGCTTTTGAGGCGGAAATCGGGCATGAGGTTCGGGTGTCTTATGGCTCTTCCGGCAGGTTTTATGCTCAGATAAATAATGGTGCCCCCTTTGATGTGTTTTTTTCTGCTGACCAGGAAAAGCCGGCCTTGCTAGACGCTCAGAACGCTTTGGCAAGTAATAGATTTACCTATGCCATAGGTGCACTGGCGTTATGGTCAAAATCACCAGGCTTGCCACTGGAACAAGCTGAGCTTTTACGGCAGGGAAATTTCAATAAACTGTCTATGGCTAATCCAAGGCTGGCACCTTATGGCATAGCAGCGCTGGAGGTGCTCACTTCCCTGGGGCTAGAAGAAAGCACGCGAGATAAGTGGGTGCAGGGAGAGAGCATTACACAAGCATTCCAGTTTGTTGACTCTGAAAATGCTGACCTGGGTTTCGTGGCATTGTCACAAATTATGCAAGATGGAGTAAGTTCCGAAGGCTCGGTTTGGCTGATTCCTCCAGAACTGTACAAGCCAATAAAACAAGATGCCGTATTGTTAGCACGAGGTGAGGGCAATCAGGGTGCAATGGATTTTCTGAATTATGTGCAATCTGAAAGGGTAAAAATGATTATTCAATCTTATGGTTATCAAGTTGAATAAGCTTGTTAAAAACTAAACCGAATATAGCTAAATATGTAAATCATGGGTATTTGAAGCCTTAGCGTTTTGTATATACAAAACAGTTACATTTTAAATAAGTTCAATGATTTTATGCACATAGCGGAATTTCGTCATAATAATGATTAAGAAGCTTTAATAACTCGTTAATTTTAATTTTTACTAAATATAACCAATTGATATTAATGACTATTTTATAATTTTTTATTTTAGATAAATTATGGAAATTGTGGGTTGTGATATTGACAAAGCTAAATACGGCAAGTTCTTCACAGATTTATCCACAGGCATGAAAATAGAACACAGTTGTGGATAAGTGATGAAAAGCTTGGTTCTTACGGGCTTGTATCAAGTGAAGTAATCAAGCAGTTTCGCTATTCGTTATTTAGGAGAAGTAAAGTGAGTGAAGTCAGTGAATTGCCTTTTAGCGTGCGGGACTATGAATGTGACCTGCAAGGGGTCGTGAATAATTCGGTGTATCTGAATTATCTGGAACATGCTCGACACGTATTTCTAAAAGAACAACAAATTGATTTTGCGGCCTTATCAAAAGCAGGTATCAATCTTGTCGTAATAAGGGCTGAACTGGATTATAAGGGTTCACTAACAAGTGGTGACTCCTTTATTGTTCGTACCCGCTTTACTAGAAAGTCTCGTTTAAAATTTCTCTTTATCCAGGATATTATTCGAGAGGGTGATGAGAAAGTCTTATTAAGTGCTGAAGTTACAGGCACTGCCGTAAATTCCCAGGGTAAACCCTTTATGCCTGAAGAGCTGGCAAATCTGCTGGAATAAAAAATATTCAATTCATTTAACCCCTTTTCAGATTAATCGCGTTTATAAGCCTGAAAACTAATTTTTATTCAGGGCTTATTAGCCTATTAACAGAAGAATGCGGGAGCGTGATATGAAAAATCTAAAAGTAAAACCTACCTTATTGTCTGTGTTAATCGCAGGTGTTGTATTAACGGCATGTCATTCCGGTCGGGATGATGATGCGATAAATACAGGTGTAATTTCTGCGGCCACAGATAGCCCAATGCTGCTTGAGGGAGAAAATAGAAACAGCAGGGAAATCGAAGAAGTAGTGGTTACTGCGCAGAGGGCTGAAAGAGTTGATGGCAATGTGTCCATTGAAATGGCAGCGAGTTCTTCAGCAATGCTGCCTGGACCTATGCTAAGTATGTTGCAGGATGCAATCTACTGGCCTGAGGCAGGCAGTGAAAACTATGCGGCATTTGATGATAGTGGCATCCAACGAGTATTAGAAAATGCCGTGTCTACTTTTAGTATTGATGTTGATACTGGAGCCTATAGCAATGTCAGGCGCATGCTTAATCAAGGCTATTTGCCACCTGCTGATGCTGTCAGAGCCGAAGAACTGATTAACTATTTTTCTTATGATTACCCGGTAAGTGATGCAAGTGTGCCTTTTAGTTTTATGACTGAAATTTCTGTGAGCCCCTGGAATACAGGCAAACATTTATTACACATAGGCATTAAAGCGAATGAGTCACAGGATGCAGATGAGCTACATAGTAATTTGGTTTTTCTGGTCGATGTTTCTGGTTCGATGAACAGTCCCGATAAACTGGAATTGCTAAAAACGTCTTTAAAAATGTTAAGTCGCCAATTAAGCGCTGAAGATAGTGTGGCTCTGGTTGTTTATGCAGGGGCATCAGGTGTTGTATTGGAGCCAGCGGCAGGCAATGAAACTCGTGAAATCAGTGCTGCATTAGATCGCCTGCAAGCCGGCGGCAGTACCAATGGTGAAGCCGGGATTCTATTGGCCTATGCCATGGCAGAACAAGCCTTTATTGAAGACGGGGTCAATCGAGTGATACTCGCTACGGATGGTGATTTTAATGTCGGCATGTCAGGTGTTGATGCCTTGAAAGAGTTGATCGAAGAGAAGAGAGAGTCGGGGATTAGCCTGACTACTCTAGGTTTCGGCAGCGGAAATTACAATGACCATATGATGGAGCAGTTGGCGGATACGGGTAATGGTAATTACGCCTATATCGACAATATTAATGAGGCGCGCAAGGTGCTGGTTGACGAAATGCATTCCACGTTGCAAACGGTTGCCAAGGACGTAAAAATTCAAATTGAATTTAATCCAGCCCTGGTTGCTGAATATCGTTTAGTGGGTTACGAAAATCGCGAACTGGCACGAGAAGATTTCAATAATGACCAGGTCGATGCTGGAGAAATTGGTGCCGGGCATACAGTCACCGCCATTTATGAGATCGCATTAGTTGGCAGTGAAAGCTTGAGCACAGATCCACTAAGATATGCTCAAGATAATGATCAGGGAAATGCAGTGAATGCTGAAAATGTAGATGAGTTGGCTTTTCTGAAATTGCGTTACAAGGAGCCTGATTCTGACGAAAGCATTTTATTGCAACGAGCGTTAATGGTTGACGATATTTCGGAAGATATCGCCAGTACCTCAGACAATTATCGTTTCTCTGCGGCCGTAGCAGGACTCGCGCAACTACTGAGAGGCAGTGATCAAACCAGCACATTAGACTATGATACAGTGATTAGCCTGGCGCAAAGTGCAAAGGGTGAAGATGAGTTTGGTTATCGTAGTGAGTTTATTCAGCTAGTAAGAAGTGCCCAGGCGCTTTCCATAAATTAGTTTTAAATTAGGGAAGCTACTGCACATGCCTCGATTAACCGGCGTTTGTAACGTTTCTTAGGCAGTATAAAAAACAATATAGAAAAAAGAGATTAAGTAAGATTGTGTCCTTGCTAAGCTTTCAAAAAACAGTGGATAAAGACGGTCAGTTAATGCAGGCCTATGCCAAAGGTGACAGTTCTGCATTTGAAGAATTGTACCGCAAGCATAAAGATCCACTTTATCGTTTTTTTTTACGGCAGTGTGGTAATCAGGCACTTGCGGAAGAGCTTTATCAGGAAGTCTGGCTCCGAGTGATCAAAGCACGTGAAAATTATGAGCTAAAAGCAAAATTTACGACCTGGTTATATCGCATAGCACATAATATTTTGGTCGATCATTTTCGTAAGCCACAAACGGAGACAGATGAAGAAACTGATGCTGAAAATATTCCAGACAATGCCGCGAATGACCCTGAAGTTATTTTAAGTGGGCAAGAAAAAATTGAGTGTTTTAGAGTGCAGCTAAGGGTGCAGCTAAAAAAATTACCAAAAGAGCAGAGTGAAGTTTTCCTGCTTAAGGAAGAAGCCGGATTAAGCTTGGAGGAGATAGCGTTAACTGTTGGAGAAAGTAAGGAAACTGTGAAAAGTCGTTTACGTTATGCCGTAAAAAAATTAAGACAGTCTTTACGAAATGAAAATACAAAAGAGAATGTCATGGGTGACCTATGAAAGACTCAGACGATAAAATATTACAGGATTATTTAAAGGGCAATGATGAGGTTTCTGCCACGTATCAGAGCCTGCAAGATGAAAAGTCTTCTGTGGCGCTTGATGAATTTATTTTGCGGGCTGCGCGTGATGCAGTGACAGATAAACCAATAAAGCAAAAACGTATTCCGGCTCAAGCCTATTCTGTTGCAGCAAGTATTTGTGTGGCGGTGTTAGCGGGGGCTTTGTTTTTAAATAATGAATCTGAACTGACTCGGAACGAGATTGAAGCATTTACTATCCCTGTATTAGATATGCCTGTCTCTGAAATGCTGAGTGCAGATGATGCAGTTGCGGCTCTTCAGAGCGATACCGATGCCAATATTAATACCGGCGCTGTCGCTGAAGCTCTTGACCTTAATGCAAACAGGATAGCCTTACCTGCACCTCAATTTCAAATTGAAGTTGCAGAAAGTCTAGAAGAAACAGCTACGGGTGCAGCTTTTTCTACTAATGACAACATGGTAGAAGCAGAGACAGCGATGAGAAGGGTAGAAGAGGTGATAGTAACCGCTGAAGTAAGAGAGACGGAAGAATTGGAAGCTAGAAGTTCGGAAGAGTTACTGGAATTGGTGGAAACAGCAGATCTAAGTCAGGCGATACAGTTTCCAGGATATCGTCAAAATACTAATACCTGGCTGGCTGAAATTCAACGCCTGACGCAAGCAGGAAATGCGATGGAACTGGCTGAAGAACGCCGATTGTTTGCTCAGAATTACCCGAATATTGATATTGATTCAGCTTTAATTGAGCTGTAGTTAAACGAGAATTAAAGCGTAAGAAAAATAAGGAGTTTTAAATGGCATTACCCAAAATCGGCAATATGGCCCCAGCATTTACCCTGGAAGATCAACATGGCAACAAAAGAAGTTTAAGTGATTATAAGGGCAAGATTGTCGTCTTATATTTTTATCCAAAAGCAATGACACCTGGGTGCACCGTTCAAGCACAGGGTATTCGTGATAGTGAGAAAGTATTGAAAAAGTTGGGCGTTGAAGTATTGGGGGTCAGCATCGATGCAACAAAACGTCTGGCTAAATTTGAAGAGCGTGATGGGCTGAATTTCACCTTGTTATCTGATGAAGACCACGCCCTGGCTGATAAGTATGGTGTTTGGGGGCTAAAGAAGTTTATGGGCAAAGAATACATGGGTATTAATCGCATGACTTTTATCATTGGAAAAGACGGAAAACTGAAATACATCATGGAAAAAGTGAAGACCAAATCGCATCATGATGATGTCATCTCTTACATCAAAGAGAATTTTTAAACTATTCGCTTTATGAAACTTTCTTATAAGCAATACTCCACTGTAGGCAGGCCTTTAATTATTTTGCATGGCTTATTTGGCCAGCAAGGCAATTGGGCTGTGCATGCTAAGGCTTTTGCTGAAAACTTTAAGGTTTATGGCTTTGATGTGCGAAATCACGGAAAGTCTCTGCATGCAGACAGTATGTCATACCAGGAGATGGCTGAAGATGTCGTACAAATGATGGATGCCCTGGGAATTTCAAATGCGGATTTTATTGGGCATTCCATGGGTGGGAAAATAGCCATGCGGCTTGCTCTGAACTCACCCGAGCGAGTCAATAAATTAGTCGTCGTTGATATTGCTCCGGTAATTTACGACAGCGGCCCCAATCAAGAATTAACTGCCTTGTTAAAAATTAATCTGGCGTCAGTAACAAACCGTAAACAAGTGGATGCATTGTTACGGGAAGATGTGCCAAGCAAAGCAATACGGGATTTTCTATTAACCAACTTGCAAAGAAACAGTGAAAGTGAATTTCAATGGCGTATGAACTTGCCAATTATCTCGAAAGATTATTCGAAACTAATAAACTGGGAAAGTGGGGGTGGCGGGAAAAAAGGCCATACGAAATTTCTAGGTGAAACACTTTTTGTAAAAGGTGAACTGTCTTCTTACTTGTTACCAGAATATTCGGATAAAACTCTGGCTCAATTCCCCAAGGCAAAAGTTAAAGTCATAAGCAATGCAGGACACTGGGTACATAATGCAAAACCTGAACAATTCTTTAAAATTGTGCAGCTTTTTTTGTTGGGATAAGTCTGATGGGGTAAGAATGCCTTACTGCAAACGCCACTTTTTAGAAAATTGTGTTTTAAGAAATTCCATTTGGTCCGCACGTATCCTGGGGCTATTCATCAAGGCTAGATATTCAGCGGCATTGGGTTTAAAAGGTAATGCCAATAATTCCATGTGTGCTTCTTCAGGTGTGCGGTTCTGCTTAAAGTGATTGCAACGCCGACAAGCGGCCACAACATTCATCCAGATATTTTCCCCACCACGTGATGTTGGCATAATGTGGTCGCAGCTTAAATCTTTATCAAGGTACTCTTTGCCACAATACATACATAAATTCTGATCACGGCGAAACAGAATTCTGTTAGTTAAGGCCGGTTTCTTTGAATAATTGTGGTGCACATCGCCCGCGCAGGCGATGATACTTTGTAAATCAATAAAGCTACGTTCACCGCTAAAACGAGAGGTACCACCCCAGACCGTTCTGATAGTTTCACCAAGAGTCCAGGTGACGAGTTCACGCGCGTAGAGGGTAGTGGCCTCCTGCCAGGTAAGCCATTCAATTGGATTACCTGCAAGGTTCAAACGAAGAACTTGAGAGCGACGGTCGTCAAAGTCCATATGCATTTACGATCAGAGCCACGACGCGATTACACTACCCACAAATCGAATATGGGTCAATAGGGGCGCTGAGCTATCCGGTGTCAGAGTAACTCGACAAAATAAACTTCTATGGCAGATTATTGTGTAGTGTATTGCTGGAACTGCGCTGCAACGTCAGTTTTACTCTGACGCCTTAATATAGATAATTAAAATTCTTATTTTTTGCATTAGGTGCACATAGACAATATTTTTAAGACTGGGTATTCTTCCAACACTAAAAAGTAAGGGGTGAATATAATAATGAAAATATATCGACGCTTTTTTAATAGCAGCTTAGCGCTACTGTTGACTATGGGTTTACAAACCAGCAGTTTTGCTCAAATTGAAACTCTTACGGACAGGAAGCCAGGTGATCCTGAAGTTGAATACCCTTCTCAGGAATTCGCTACATCTGAAGAGCATTACAACTATTTACTGGAAGAGGCCAATGGTGGCACCCAGCATACCATGGCAACTATTCCGGTTTGGGATGGGTTGTGGAGCCCGGGTTATAACAGTATGCCGGCAATCTTTTTAGAAGATGGCTCAATGGCAGTCGCTATGTCTCCTGGCGGTATAGTTAAGGAAGGTGTTTTAACACCGGCCTATGAAGAGCAGTTTAGGCAACGCCGAGCTGAAATTGCAGAATACGGTGAGCAACTTTATGATCGTTTGACGACTTGCCAGTACCCTGGTACTGCTCGCTGGTTATGGGAGCCTTATGTAAAAGAGTTTGCCAATACGCCAGCTCAGACATGGATGATGAATGACTTAATGAATGAAACCCGCAGGGTTTATATTGATGCTGAGCATATCAATATTGATGGTAAACATTCTGCTACGGGTGACAGCATTGGTTTCTGGGATGGCAACAAGCTGATTATCTGGACTAAATGGGTTAACCCGGCTGATTACCTTCGTGGCATGCCTCTGACCAGTAATCAGTTGGAGCTGGTTGAATCCTGGGAAGCCGTTATTAATGATGAAGGTGTTCGACAGTTAATCACTCAGGTTACTTTTTACGATTCTGTCGGATTGCAGGTTCCTCAGTCTGCAGTGTATGTCCATACTTCAAGTCCTGAATTAGCAGCGTTTGGCGCTCGTATTCGCAATTGGGAATGTGCGACTAGTAGTAACTCTTATCAGGATGAAACCGGTAGAACTTTTTTCTATTTACCGGGTGATCCCGAGTATAAAGATGCGCGAGGCTTTACTGACTTCCCAGATATTCCTGGGCAATCCCTAAATCCTATGGGCCAGTGAACACCAGCTTAAAATTACAATTTTTAAGGAGCTTGAGATGAAAAAAATAATATTAACAGTTGGAACTATTATTGTTGTCAGCTTTTTAGCGATGACTCAAAGCGTTACTGCACATCATTCTTTTGCAATGTTTGATGTTTCTAAAGAACAAATTGTTATAGGTCGAGTTATACGCTGGGCTTTCAATAACCCGCATACCTGGCTCTATATAGAAGTTGAAGATGAGGACGGTAATACACAAACCTGGGGTTTTGAAGGCGCCGCCCAGATTCATGCAATGCGGCAAGGGGTAAACGGCACTACATTCCAGCCGGGAGAAATAGTTAAAGTAGTTATGTTGCCGTTGAGCTCAGGAGATCCTGCTGGGGCTATGTGTTTTGTACAAAAAGAAGACGGTTCTATTGTCCGTCCAAATGACGGCGTTTGCGATTCGGATGCAAGGGCTGCGGTTTGGCAGGAAAATGGTTGGTTGGATTCAGATAACCTGACTATTTTTGAAAAAGAACCGGAATTTATGTGATATTGAATAAGCTCACTTGAACACCTGGCAAAGGTGGGTCTTGGCTCCCAAGACCCACTTACTTAATAAGCTATTATTTCAAATTCATCTGTGGGCAGGCATTGTGCTTGGCCTATACATTTTGATGATTAGTGTCAGTGGCACTGCCTACTTGCTTGAAGATGATCTGGATCGTTACTTTGTCCCTGGCAATGTAGAACCGACTTCGGCAGGGCCTTTACGGGGTGATGAATTAGAAGCCCGTATTGAAGAAGTTTACAGTGACTCTGAAGTATTTATGTTTACCGCTTCTTCTAATCCCGAACGTGCAGTTCTTGTCGTGCTTAGGCAGGATGGTGTAGCCGTTAACCACTACTTTGATCAATATCGAGGTGTCGATAAGGGTAGCTCACTACCCTGGCAAGCCAAAGTTTACCGCTGGTTTATAAACTTTCATGATGATTTGTTTATTGAAAATGGTGGACGCCAAATTAATGGTTGGGGCGCAGTTATATTTTTAGTCATGATGTTGAGTGGTTTGTTTATTTGGTGGCGGGGCAAAGCGCAATGGCATCAGGGCCTTTATCTTGGTAATAAAAGTCCACGTGGGATGCTGTGGCAATTTCACAGTGTGTTTGGGCTTTGGTGTGTGTTTTTTATGTTTGCCTGGGGCATTAGCGGGATGTTGATAGCAATTCCAGATACTTTTCGTACTGTCACAGATACTTTAGGCTTAAGTAATATTCTTAATATGGGTTTAATCGGGATGCCTGATTTGGAAATTCAAGCCATGTTAGATTCGGGTGAGTTGGAACCTAATGCTTTTATAATGAACTTAGGTGAAATTCGATCCGACCAGGGGGCTGGTTTTCTGGATTTTATGGTAGATCTTCATTTTGGGCGTTTTGAAGCAGCATGGACTTACTGGGCTTTAGTCTTGATCAGTTTGGTTCCAGCAGGCATGTTTATTACTGGTTTTATCCTCTGGTGGCAACGTGTTGTGATGAGAACCTACCGAAAAGTTCTAAATGGGGATAGCTAAGGGGATAGTTAAGAGAATACATAAGTAAATAGCAATTACCTTATTCAGCTCTTTCTAAAGGATTGATATATAAACTCAGTATGAAGTAGGCTAGAGTCAGCCTGATTTAGTAGTAATGCAGTACTGGCTCAAAAAAATGATAAATGAAAATAATAATAGGGAGTCACAATGAATAAAAGATCGTTAATTTTCGCAGCATTTGCTCTTACAGGAATAATAGCTTCAGCAGCGACAGTAGCACAACCTCCATCCGGGGAACCAAACTTTTTCCTAACGGCTACCGGTTCTGGTAATGGTGGCGATTTGGGAGGCTTGGCTGGTGCAGATGCTATTTGCCAAAGTCAGGCAGATGCCGCTGGGCTTGATGGTACTTTCCGTGCTTATTTAAGCACTCAGGGATCGAATGCAGTTAATGCACGAGATCGAATTGGTGAGGGCCCATGGTTTAATGTTCAAGGGGCTCGTGTTGCTGCCAATGTGGAAGAGCTTCACAGTCTCAATCACCGAGTTGGCGCTTCCTCAGCACTCACTGCAACCGGCAATCGTATCCCTGGATCAGGGTTTTCACCAAACCGTCATGATGTTCTGACGGGCTCTCAGGCTGACGGCACTGCGTATCCGCCTGGTGAAGATATGACCTGTAACAACTGGACTAGCAGTAGTGAAGATGGCACGGCACGAGTCGGTCACCATGACTGGCCGAACTGGAATTCTGCGCATAATAGTCAAGGTTGCACTCAGCAAAATCTAATAAATACCGGTGGAGATGGGCTGTTTTTCTGTTTTGCCCAATAAGCTTTTTGACTTAATAAAGCAGTTGCTCTATTAGTCGGAGCGCTGCTTTTTTTATGCCCTCTGATAAGCGCTTTTCCATAAGCTATTCGGTATCAGGGCAACCCTGCAAAATAAACGTCTGTGGCAGACTTTTGCCTGGTATATGTTGAGAGAACTGTAGCTGCAAAGTCAGTGTTTCTCCGACACCTTAATCTCCTACATCTAGTGGTGAAAACCACTAAAGCTCTGTAAACCTCCCCTCTTTATTCGATTGTTTAACAATCCATATAGTTATAACCAGCTGTATTATAAGGGTATTTAATTATGGCATAGAGCTTGCAAACTATTTTTCAGGTAAATACGACTTATGGTAAGTCGTACATTTAAATGACGAAGGTTAATGTTATGAGAAAAATAATAGTCATATTAATCACGATGAGTTGTCTGTATGGGGTTAATACTTATGCCGCAGATAGGGTAAGTAGAAATCATAGTTTTGATCTTGAAGATATCAATGAAATTGAAATAAATAATTCAGTTGGCTCCATTGAATTGCGATTAGTAGAAGGCGATGAGCTAAGAATTGAAGTGGAGATTGAAGGTGAAGATAGAGCCTTTTTTAGGCGCAGGGTCGATGTAGATGATGTCGATGTGGAAATAAGAACGCGTGGTGATAAGTTAATTCTGACAATAGATAATGATGATGTGAAAGCCGATTGGACTATAGAAATGCCTGTTGTTTCAGCGATAGAAATAAATATGGGCGTTGGAGAAATAGATGTTGAAATCGGTGCCAGTAGGCTGGATATTGACCTGGGTATTGGAAAGGTTGACGTTACTGCACCTTTAGCCACGGTAGCCGCAGTAGAAATTTCAGCCGGTGTTGGCGATACGAGAATAAGAGGAACAGATTCAGTTGAGAATTCCCGAGTTATTGTTTCTTCAGAAAGTGAAGTGATGGGTGAAGGTGATTTTTCTATCAGTGCCGAAGTTGGTGTAGGTGAGATATCGATTGAGCTAGATTAGAAAAGAGTTTTTGTTCGATAATTATTTGGCATTTCCTAAATAGTTAAGCTTTGATTCAGATTGAGCTGAATCGATTAAGTTTGAATTCAGTTATGTAAGGTTAAAGTGCTCCCCAGATTCATCTTGTGATTTAATTTTGAAGGGGAGCACCATGGGAGTTAAGTATTCAGTCGCTGTATTATCAGTTTTGATACTAGCTAGTGCCTGTGGTGGAGGCAGTGGCGACGATACCTCTTCTACAAATTCGACGGATACGATAGCAATCGCTGAAACCGCAATCACTACAATTCCTGATTTATCGGCTGTTACTGAAGTCGATCTCACTGTGCAAGATTTTGCCGCATATGTCGCACAGGCGCCGCAGGCCTGGCAGGATATAGTCGGCCCAATAAATAATACACGTGCTACTTTGGGACGAGTCTTGTTTTATGACAGCCGTTTATCTAGCAACAATGAGGTTTCATGTGCGACATGCCATGCGCAAGAAGCTGCATTTAGTGATCGCAGAAATAACAACACCACCAGTCAGGGTGTAAACGGGCGCACAGGCAAGAATTCTCCACAATTAACCAATGTTGCTTTGCATCCTGGCGGCAGAATGTTTTGGGATGAACGTGCAGAACCTTTAATTGATCAGGCGGATGGTCCGATTCAAGATGCGAATGAAATGAATGAGACTTTTCCTGCCTTGCTGGTAGAGCTCGGCGAGACAATATACTACGAACAACTCTTCATTAATGCTTTTGAAAACACCCCAGGCAACAACATAACCCAGCTGCGTTTACAGGAAGCTATTGCCGAATTTGAAAAAACCTTACTGAGTTTTAATTCACCTTTTGATAATAACAATTTGAACCAACAGGCTCAGAATGGCATGGATGAATTCAATGCTAATAATAACGAATGTAGCAACTGCCATGGTCTTGCAGAACCTGGCGCGTCATTTAACATGGTTGTTGATGCCGGTATTGCTGCTGGTGGAGGTATTGGGATTTTTCCACAACGTATTGATGTTGGTTTAGATCAAGATGATGTCGATACGACTTCTTTTAAAACGCCGACTCTGCGCAATGTCGAAGTAACAGCTCCGTTTACACATCTTGGACAACTGGAAACACTAGAAGATGTCATGGACTTTTATGCTTCAGTACTAGGCTTAGAGCCAATTGCCAGAGCAACAACTGATCCGCGCGTACTGAATGTTGGCCTAAACAATCAGGATAGACAGCAAATTATAGCCTTTCTGGAGTCGTTGACTGATCAAAGTTTTTTAACTAATTCTTTATTCTCTAATCCTTTTAATGAATAAATTGAATTGTAGACTTGCTGGCAAGCAGGTCTTTAGAATTTGTGCATTGAAAATATTGAGCAAGCTGCACTAAACATTATTCCTGTATCGAATTCTGAAATAAAGTTTCAAGCTCACCTCGTTCCAGCATTTCACTATAAAATGACGTTGAATCACAAGCCGGGCTTTCCAGTAATTCCTCATCATCAGCACGTTGAGAGCCTCGAGTTCTGACTAGCGGCTGGGTATAAAGCGCATCATGAATTGTCATCGTGCGGTCGATGGAGAGGCCGTCATCGGCAATAGTCCATCTTTCAACAATCCTGGTATCGTCGCCACCAGACATTGCATAGCCTGAGCCATCAAGCCAGGCGGGTAATAGATGCGTGGTTTCAATGACTAAAGTACGATCTTCCCAGTGCCCCTCAGAGAACCCCATGGAACTAAGAGGCTGGTCTGCTAAAGGGCCACGACCGTTCATATAAACCCACCGCGGAGTGTTGCCTTGCAAAGCCACAACAAGATAGTGTGTACCTGCATCAACGACTTGCATTGGATAAGGCGAACCGAATAGACGTGGCAAGCCTGGAGGTACGCAGCGTAAAGCGGGGTCGTCACCATATTGTCTTGAGGCATAAATGGCAGCACTTTCCGGCGTATGGGGCATGGGGCTTGGTTCGAAGTCGTCGACTGTTACCCGAAACTTATAGCGGTTTGTCCAGAAGCCACTAATATCGACAGCGTAGTCATTTGTTTTGATTGTGTAGTCGATGCTTGGGTCAGCAGTGACTTCTGTTTCATTGCTTGGAGACACACATCTACCTAGCCGTCTGCCACTTTCCAATGTTATGCATAGAGGGTAAAGTTTCTTCGCGCCATCTCTGGCAAGATTTCCTGTGGCTCGGACAGTATCACCTGCCTGTATAGTTTCTCTGGTCCAGTTTTCTCTACGGTAAGAGGCCAGGTTACCTGGAGGATCTAAGGACCAAATCTCACTGTAACCATCGGGCAGAGTCATTTCAACAAAATAATGAATATGTGGATTAGCCCAAATCACTCTTCTAACAACGCCTTCAACTTCACCCTCTAGATCGGCTTCAAATTCGGAATTGAATGAATGATGAGCCACTACTTGTGAAGAGATAGAAACTGTTAAGGCAGTAGTGATTAAAGCTGCGAATATTATTACTTTATTGATGCTCATATCTTCCACCATAGTTTTTATTGTTTTGATCTATTAAGTAACTGCTCTTTTGGAGGTTCAAGCTAAGGCCCGCTTTGGATAGATAGCGAACATTAAAGCTTCATAATATTCCTCTTACAATTTACTTATCTTCAAGTAATGTAAGCAATGACGAAGTATCCCAGCGATTGCCGCCATTTTTCTGGATCTGTGCGTAATAACCATCAACAATTTTTGTGACAGGTAATGAGGCGCCATTTTTTTCAGCTTCCTGTAAGGCAATGCCGAGGTCTTTACGCATCCAGTCAACGGCAAAACCGAATTCGAATTCATTAGCCGTCATCGTCTTGTAGCGATTCTCCATTTGCCAGGATTGTGCAGCGCCTTTGCTTATGACAGAAATAACTTTTTCTATATCAAGCTCGGCTCTTTTGGCAAAGTGGATGCCTTCGGATAAACCCTGCACAACGCCAGCAATACAAAGCTGATTAACCATTTTGCAAAGCTGTCCATAGCCACTGGGGCCAATTAATTGCACGTTGGCAGCAAAGGCTTCAATGACTGGTTTGGCTGTATTAAAGGCGGCTTCATCGCCGCCCATCATGACAGTCAGTTTGCCGTTTTCTGCGCCAGCCTGACCACCGGATACTGGTGCATCCAGAAAAATAAAACCTGAATTACTGGCTACCTCGCTCAGTTCCCTGGCGATTTCAGCGGAAGTAGTCGTGTTATCAATAAAAATGGCACCGGGCTTAACATTGGCAAAAGCGCCATCTTCACCAGTAGTGACTGAACGCAGATCCTCATCATTACCAACACAAGAGAATATAAAGTCCGCACCTTCAACTGCGGCAGCTGGGGTAGCTGCAGTAGTGCCGGGGTAAGTGTTCGCCCAACTTGACGCTTTTTCTGGCGAGCGGTTGTACACAGTAACTTGATGCCCTGCATTAGCTAAATGACCCGCCATTGGAAATCCCATCACACCAAGACCTATAAACGCTACTTTGTGTCCCATCACTACCCCTTGAAATTTAACTTTAAGAATGGCAAATATAGGGTAAGTTATCTAGCTTTGCCAGTTACGGTTTTTGGCATGCTTAAGGTACAATTCTGCTTACGAACTAGAACTCGTCAAAAATCAGGTTAAGGAAATGTTTAAATTAAAAAAAAGTATATTCTTATTATTATCGCTATTAGTGCCGCTGATTTTTCCCTGGGCTGCTTATGCGGCAGATGAAGATGAAATTGGCTGCCTGCGTGGCGACTGTATTTCTGATTACGGCATTCTTGTTGAAGAAACTGAACGTGGCCTGACCCGCTACCGAGGCGCATTTCTAGAAGGTCAATATCACGGCAGTGGACGTTTAGAATATTTGGAAGGGAGTGAAATTTATAAAGGCAATTGGGTGCGGGGTGAAAGGCAGGGTCGCGGCATCATGTGGAATCATAGTGCTAACTGGAGTAGAAGCAGTAATATTTATGATATCTATATTGGTAACTGGGAGCATAACCGCCGTAATGGTCTGGGTACTCAAACATTTATGCTACTGGATTGGGTGGAAGATCGTAATACAGAAAGCTGGCTGATTAATAACACTGAAAATTACTCGGGTAATTTTCGTAATGATATTTTCACCGGGCAGGGAACATATCGCTGGGCTGATGGCGCCAAATATGTGGGGGGCTGGGCCGCAGGTAAAAAACATGGCAGCGGCTATTTTGATTTTGCTTCTGGCCTTCGTTCTAATCGAATTTTTGAATTTGATGTGCAAGTGGATTTTTAATGGATCTGGAAAATCTCAGGCGTGAATATTTGTTTGGCGGACTGAATAGTGAGAATCTATTAGCTGATCCAATCAACCAATTTGAGCGTTGGTTACAACAAGCCATAGATCTCCAAATTCATGATCCGACGGCAATGGTTGTTGCGACAGTCAATGACGCTGGACAGCCTTCCCAACGCATAGTCTTACTAAAGCATCTGGATGACTTAGGCTTCGTTTTCTATACTAATTTTGGTAGCCGTAAAGCTAAAGAAATAGCCGCTAATGCCAAAGTGAGTTTGCATTTCCCTTGGAATGATATTGACCGTCAGGTAAAAATCCAAGGGCAGGCGCATAAAATTTCTACTAAAGAGTCGCTGAAATATTTTTTAAGCCGACCACGCGAAAGTCAATTGGCCGCCTGGGCCTCTGAGCAAAGTCGTCCCTTATCATCTAAACAAGTCTTGCTGACTCAAGTGGAGCATATGAAAGAAAAATTTTCCAAAGGTGAAATCCCTTTGCCTGATTTTTGGGGCGGTATTAGAGTCGTGCCAGACATGATTGAATTTTGGCAAGGTGGTGAGAATCGCCTACATGATCGCTTTGAATATAGTTTGCAAGAAGATACTAGTTGGAGCATTCAAAGACTGGCGCCGTAGTGTTAATGACTGTGCTAAGCCCTGCGTAAAGGCTGCAGCGATTTAACCAGGTTAATTCTGGCACAAGCCGGAGCTTCAGTAGCTCTCGGCGTAATCAAATTAAATAGTAACTTTCCCCGTACTGGGTCCAATTTTTTCGACATCTAATCCTGCAATATCAGCCAGGGTCATCAGGATATTGGCTGTAGGGGTTTCAGGCGCAACAGCTATATGTCCAGATTTACCTTGCATACGACCACTAGCACCACCTAAAACAATAGTTGGTGGGTTATTTTGGTCATGTTGATTACCGTTACCCATCCCACTTCCATAATACATGAGAGTATGGTCTAACAAAGACCCATCACCATCTGGCGTATCTTTCAGTCTTTGAACAAAATTGGCAAATTGCTCCGTGTGCCATGCAACAATTGACATGTATTTATCTTTCATAAATGCGCTATTACTATGATGGGAACAAGAATGATGTGACTCGGAAACACCAATGAAAGGATAGCCTCTATTGCTGGCTTCATGGCCGGTCATGAAAGTGAGCACTCGGCTGATATCGCCCTGATATGCCAGGTGCATGAGATCGTAAGTAAGGGTCATGTGCTCTTCAAAAGATTGTGGAATTCCTGACGGGGCGGCGGGTACTTCAATATCTAAGTCTTCACTTCTAACCATGATGCGTTGTAGGCGAGCTTCCACTTCTCGAACATTTTCAAGGTAATTCGATAAGGTCTGTGTGTCCTGGGCACCTATCTTTTTATTTAATAAACGAATATCTCCGACGATGGCATCGAGTAAGCTGCCTTTATAACGCAAGCGTTCCAAACGTTGCTGTGTTGTGCCAGTTTCTCCAAACATGCGTTCAAAGGTTAAACGTGGATTAATTTCGATCGGCAAAGGTTGGTTATCGGTCCGCCATGACATACTATTGAAATACACACATGAAAAGCCATCACAGGCACCAATGGACGTTCCCATATCCTCTGTGCCGAGCTCGATAGATTGCAGCGGCGTATCGCCGGCATATTTATCGACAATATATTGATCAAGGGTCTTTTCAGACAGAATGTTTTCCCCTTGCGGTGCGTTAGCACCAACACCGTTCAACCAGCCAGCGACAGCACCTAAATGAGGGCCAGGTGTGCCTGAATGACGTAGTCCACTGACCGTTAACAATTGGTCTCGGAATGGTTCTAGTGGCTTCATTGGATCAGTGAAAGTGAACTCACTACCTGTATCAGAGGGATGCCAGACTTCTGGCAAAGCGCCATTGGGGAAATAAACGCCACAAAATCTTAAACCTGGAGATAGCGATTGTGATTGGGCAAATGCTGGAACCATCGCATCTAGCAAAGGCAGCGCTATTGAAGTTCCCGCACCAGCCAAGAATTTGCGCCGTGAAAGGCGTTTTTTAGTAATAAACATATTTCAGTTTCCCGTTTTATTTTTTCACGTTAGTTTTCTATGTGGGTATTCGCTTGAGCAAGCGTTTCTGCTGAAGTCTCAGGTTTTTGCCTTAACTGGAAGGCGGGACTTTCTACAAGCGCTAAAATTAAAGACATGAAGCGGTAATCGTTTTCTGCAGCTGTTTGAACAACGTCCCTAACCATGGGCATGTCAGAAGCACCAATAGCTCTGCCCAGCGCATAAGTCATCAGTTTTTCAGTGACTAAGCCTACAAAAACGTCAGGTCGGCTTAATATGGCCTGGCTCAAGTCAAATGGGCTTTCGACTGGCGTGCCATTTGCAAGTACGCCTTTAGCATCGACAGTACCACCGGAAGAAGAGTCAATTTCTCTCCATATACCTACTGCATTGAAATTTTCTAGAGCGAAACCAACCGGATCAAGGTTTCGATGACAGGAATTACAGACCGGGTCTGCACGATGCTGCTCAAGTCTCTGTCGCACTGTTTTAGGCGCTTCTCCTGGTTGTTGCGCGAGACTTGTATCTAAGTCCTCTGGTGGAGGTAAAGCCGGTGTGCCAATTAAATTTGAAAGCACCCATTTTCCTCTTAGGACAGGTGAGGTTCGGGTAGCAATCGAGGTAAGGGAAAGTATGCTGGCCTGTCCGAGAAGGCCATGTCGATTAATATCGTCAAGCTGTACCCGACGGTATGCATCGCCATAAATTCCTTCCACACCATAATGTAGGGCCAGGCGCTCATTTAAAAAAGTATAGTCTGCGGAAAGTAATTGCAACACACTGCTGTCTTGACGAATAAGGCTATCGAACAGTAAGCGAGTTTCTTCTTGTACTGCTACCTGCAAGTTATATCCCCAATCAGGGTAGGCAATTAAATCTGGTTTTACGTTATTCAAATTCCGCAGTGCGAGCCATTGGTCAGGGAAATTTGTGGTCAAAGCCTTGGAACGCTTATCGACAATCATGCGGCGGACTTGCTGTTCCAACACTTCAGGGTTACGCAGTACACCTTGTTCAGCAAGCGTCAGCAATTCATCATCTGGAACACTGCTCCACAAAAAGAATGACAAACGGGAGGCCAGTTCTAATTCGCTAATTAGATGGGTTGTTCCAGGGCTCATGTCTTCTGGATCAATCTCTGTACGAAACAAGAAGGAGGTGCTTGTCAGTATGCGAGGGATAGCTGCGCGAATGCCGGCATCAAATCCTCCGTTTTCTTCACCAACGGTGAAGAAGCTCATAATGGAATCCATGTCAGCTTCAGTAGCCGTGCCACGAAACGCAAGGCGTGCAACCCTACCCAGAATTTCATTTGCACAGGCTTGTGTCGTTGCAGCTGTAGGTTCGCAGATAAATAAACGATCCCGCAGAGTATTGTCGCTTACCCCGGTGATATTGAATGGGCCAGCGATTGATGCTGTGGTTAAAGAAGGGAATCCTGAAGAAACGTGGATATCCTGAGTAGAGCGAATCGATGGTGTGAAAATATCTTGATAGTGATCGGGGCGATCAATAAAAGTAAAGCCAATATCATGTGGGCCGGCTGTTACGAATATTTCTGTTGTCATACGACTAGCAGCATCTTCTCGAGCCTCTGTCATATTACGCATCGACCAGTTGTGCGCTTCCGGGCCACCAATTTCAGCCGTATGAACGACCTCCCCATCAATTAAGATTTGAAAGGTATGAGGTTGATTTTGCCCTTCCAGGCCACGATCAGTGTTATCAACGGTGCGGAAAAGTGCCGCTGATAGGCGATAGGTTCCATCGGCAGGGAAGTTATAGTGAACAACAGTGCCACCACGCGTGCCCAAAGGTAAGCCTTCAACTTGCTGATTTTGGTTGTAATCGAGTCGAAGAGAAAAGTTGGCTTCGGTAGTTTCTACTTCCGGGTCGCCCACTATCATTGTGCTTAATTGCATGGCTGTACTTAAGTATCGATCCATTAATGCAGGACTGATAGCCAGTGCAGAGGCAACGTTGTCGAAACCGGCATCGGAGCCATCGGCTGGAAGATATTGTGCTACTTCAAACTCGACGCCAAAAATATCACGCACGGCATTTGCATACTCTGTGCGGTTTAAGCGACGCAATATAAATTCACCAGGGTTATTTCTCTGTTCCCCAAGCGTGTTAAGTGATGCAACCAGCCAATCCCTAAACTCAGATAATTCTTCAGGGTTTGGATGTGGTTGCCCTTGAGGGGGCATTTGCTCATTACTTAAGCGGCGCACAACTCTTTCCCAACTTACCAAGTCTCTTTCCAGATCTTCAAGAAACATATCATCAAGAAACAGAGGTCGGCCTGCAGGTTTATAATCGATAAAATTATGACAACTTACWCAGTATTCATCGATGAGGGCATAATGTTTCTGATATTGCTCTGCTGTGGTTTCAGTGGGCGCAACTTGTGAAGATGCCAGACTTGAAAAACCGAGCAAGAATATCCCAGCGATAGCTGGAAAAAGTGTGTGTTTTATAGAAGCCAGACATTTGTTTTTAGTGATTGCCATCATGCTACATGAGCCTTTGTTCAATAATTTTTAATGGTTATGTTGGGAGTTTTTTAGCCGTTACTACTAAGGTTCACTTCTGGAGAAATGCTATCGGGTGTGGGTAATGTGGGTAAATTCATAAGTTCTCGCAGCACTGTTATTGCTTCAGGCTGAGGGCGAGGGCCCCCGCGAAATCCGCCGAAGCCACCGCGACCTCCGGGGTTTGGGGCTCTTTCGCCCATTGCGGCATCAAGCGGCGTAAAACCGGCAGCATTATCTAGATTCAGATCGGCTCCTAAATTATGAAACCTGTGGATCATATCTACTGCATTGGTCTGAGCTGCAATATGCAGGGGCGTGTCTCCCACAGGTGAAGCGGCTGTAACATCTGCGCCATACTCCAGTAATAACTCAATACTGCCATTAACCCCTCGCTGGCTTGGATAACGTTTCACTGACGTTTGACCAAAGCCTGCAAAAAAAATAAAACCGCCTCTACCAGCGCCAGCCATTATTATGTTTAAAGGTAAAGATTCCCCTTCACCAATAAAGTTTGCATCTACCCGGCCGCTTTCCAGCAAAACGTTAAGCATCGCTATATCTTTATTTCCCAGTGCCGTTTTGTAAGCGGAGTTGTCTACTACATAGGTATTAGCCATGCTATCCGCATGAAGACTATGTGCAGAAACATAATTTGGATCTCCACCAGCATCAATCATTAAAGCAAGTAATTCAGTAGGACTAGTTTCATTTTCATAGAAACGTCGGGGGCGAGTACTATCGCCCGAGACAACAGCACTCAGAGTTGCATCATGTAGTTGAATCAACTCATACATTGAACCGTCATTTGGATTGGCCCCATAATTGATCAGGGTTGCAGCAGTATCAAGACGGTCATTGATGACGGCAAGCATTAAAGCGGTGACGCCATCGGGATTAGCATGGCTAATATCAGCCCCAGCTTCAGCAAGCAGACGTACGGTGTCAGTATGCCCTTCGCGAGTTGCATACATAACTGCTGTCATACCACCCTGAGAAAAGCCAACCCATTGGCGTCCAGACTCAGATCTATGCAGAGTCAGCTCTTCATAGGTTCTGGTAAGTACATCAATTTCTGCGCCTGCAGCTATCAAGGATTCCACAATTTCGGTATGGCCTGCTTCAGCACTCCACATCAGGGCAGTCTGGTTCTGGAACGGCTCTGTTGCATTCACATCAGCGCCAAATTCAAGCAATCTTTCTACAACCTCATATAATCCCGTACTTGCTGCGGCCATTAATGGTGTTTCAAGATTAGCGCGCGTTCTGAAAGGATCGGCCCCTGCGTTAAGTAAAGCCATGGCCGCGTCACCATCACCAGTCCGGCTGGATTGAAGGAGAGGGCTAATTCCATACCGGTTACTTAGGTTTGGATTAGCGCCAGCATTAAGAAGAACACTCACCATTTCTAAATTTTGTTGATAAGTAGCCCACAATAGCGCTGTAGAACCATCAACTTCCGACGCGTTGATATCGGCGCCTTGAGCAATAAGGTTTTGTACAAAGCTTAAATTAGCACTTCTAGTCTCGGTAATTAATTGACGATTAATCGATTCTAAATTATTAGAAACTGAGGTTTGACTATAAGCAGCGAGGCTATAAGTGCCCGTAACAGTGGCAAGTAAAAAATAGTAAATAAATTTTTTCATTTCTTATTCAGTGTATGAGTATGGATGTGGGAAGGAGCTAAATAGAAGGACCAAATTCTATTATCTAGGTCTTGTAACTACTACTGTATTTTATGAAAAAGCTATGAATTATATTTATGCGGTCTATAAGTGCAGTTGATAGGCATTAGCTTATTAAGCTGGGTAAGTCAGCTCGTATATGTAGCATGCTTTTCAAATAGTTCGATCAGCCATGCTAATGCTGTGTCTGATTCTCGTGAACGATGCCACTGCATAGATACAGTCATAACAGGCATTTCAATCGGTACCGGAAGAATATTTATCGGGTAACTTTTTTTCCATTCTTTTGCTAGTTTTTTTGGTACTGTTGCAATTCGATCAGAGTCAATAATGCATTTAGGTAAAGTCGAATAGTTCGGAAGACGCAAGGTGATATTTATTTTTATTCCTTCAGAGTCTAAATAAATTTCATTGTAACCTTGCTGGCTAATATCACCGAAAAAGACTACAGCATGATTTGCTTTCAGGTATTCCTCATGGGAAATAGCCTTGCTATAAGCTGATTCTGCGCAGCAGATTACACAATAGTCATCTTGATAGATTTTTTTTGACGGATGATCAGGTCTGGTGAAATTATCAATTATAAAAAATAAATCAGTTTCGCCTGTTTCTAACATTTCAAAAGTTTTTACGTCAAGATTAAAAATATCGAACGTTAAGCCTGGGGCCAATTTGCTAATGGCAGCTAAAGGTGTCGAAAGAAAAGTTAATAATGTTGCATCTGCAGCGACAATGTTGAAATGTCGTTTTGATGTTGCTGGGTTGAAGGCTATTTCGGTAGTAATGGAGTTTTTTATTTGTAATAAAACTTCACGAACAGGGTTTTCAAGTGAGTTAGCTTTTTCTGTCAAAAATGTTTTTTTGCCTGAGTTTATGACTAAAAGCTCGTCACTAAAATAATCCCTAAGTCGAGTAAGCGCGCTACTTAATGCTGGTTGTGTAAGGTGTAACTCTTTAGCTGCCAGAGAAACATTTTTATGTTTCAGTAAAGCATCAAGTGCTACTAAAAGATTAAGATCTAGTTTTTCAAATCTCATAATTTTCTTTTCATTATTTTATATTTTTATTGCATTTAGTAACGCTTGTTTAATCTTTTAACATTAGCTTTCCTGAACAGTAGAAAATTCGTAGTTCAATTCTATATGCTAGATCAAGCAGGTGTTTTTTTTCATAGTATCATATATCATCCGGCAACTTAGGGAATTCACAGCTGCATTATTTCGAGAATATTTAACAGTAAATTTCAGCTAAGACAATGAAAAACATAATAAATATTTTAGAATGGTGTGATGTTTAATTTTAAGTTAATGGTTTTTTGTGCTTAAAATATTTTTTAATAAGATCATTTTAAAATTAAATATTTAGATTTATAGAACTTATAAAAAAATAAAATGGATCGATAAATATGTTAGTTAATTTAAATGACATTGGAGATACCACTGAGTGTTAAAAGTTAAAATGTTTGTCCGTATGTTTTGTTTTTGTCTGTTTTCTATACTGGCAGGAACTGTTCTTCTAGGTGTTCAACTCTCAGCTCAGGAAGTTGAAAACCCATTTTCGTGGGCGTATCCGCCAATTAGATCGGCAGACGCTCCACCACCAGAACCAGACGATGGCCAAGTGCATCGAATTCCTGGTAGTGATCAAGAATACCGAATGGCAGACATAAACTTTACCAATGCTGCTGACTGGCATCCTGATAATCACCCTCCGATGCCGCCTATTGTTGCTAATGGTCGTCCTCCGGTGGGAGCTTGTGCTTTTTGCCATTTTTCAAATGGCCTGGGAAAGCCAGAAAATGCGAATCTCGCTGGTTTGCCGGCTGATTATATTGTTCAACAATTTCGTGATTACAAGGCGGGTTCGAGAACCACTTCTGATCCTGGTTTGATAACTCCAGCTGCTATGTTGGCTATTGCGGTGAATGCTACAGATGAAGAAATTGAAATTGCTGCCAACTATTTTTCCAGTTTGACGCCAGCTAAATGGATCAATGTCGTTGAAAGCGATATGGTTCCAGAAACCTATATTTCTGCTTGGTTGTTTGTTGAAAAAGAAGAGGGGGATACGGAACCTTTAGGTCAGCGGATTTTGGAAATGCCCATGGATTTTGAGCGTACCGAATTGCGCGATGATAGTTCCCAGTTTATCGCGTATGTTCCTGTTGGTAGTCTGGCTCGTGGGGAAGTGTTGGTAAATACTGGCGCTGGTATAACCCAGCAATGTGCGCTTTGTCATGGAGAAAACCTGAAAGGCCTGGGACCCATTCCGGGCATTGCTGGTCGTTCGCCGAGTTATCTAACGAGACAGTTATATGATTTTCAAACAGGTGCTCGAAGCGGCTTGTGGTCGCCACTGATGCAGCCTGTTGTTGAAAAATTATCCGCATCTGAGATCATCGACATTATTGCTTATGTTTCTTCTTTGGAGCCCTAAGACAAAAAACCATGTAAGTGGTTTTCTGTCAGGCATGTCAAATTATAAAAAATAGCGCTTATTTTTTATTTTCTTAGTGGCGGTTTTAATTAATCAATCGCATCTAAACCTGCCTGTGCAATTTCTTCGTCTCTGGATGGAGCCACTCCTCCAACACCAATCGCGCCAAGTAATTCTCCATTCCTTATGATGGGCAATGCTCCTTGAAAAGGAGTGATTTCCCATGCTCCCCCAGGAGGACTAATGATTCGGGCAGAGAGGGGTGTTCCACTGGCTATTGCTGCTTGAATGTCTCTGGACGGCATGCCAAACATGATGCTTGCTCTAGCTTTCCCTTGCGAAGAAGTAACGGCACGTGGAGAAGCGCCATCCTTGCGTGAAAATAGTACAAGGTCGCCGTTGACATCAATTATGGCAATAGAAACATTGGAGTTACTAGATTCAGCTTCTGCCATTGCGGCAGTCATTACTGCCTGGGCGCTGGTTAAATCGAGTTTTGCCTGTGATGGTTCTCCACGTTGTGCAAATGCTTGTTGCCCTATGCTGATTAAAAGAATGACCATCAATATAAAATATTTTTTCAACTTTATCGTCTCCCTAAGTGTTTGTTATTAAAAATAGCTAGTTAGAATATGAAATATTATTGAGTAAGAAATACGAATACTACTTAAACTTTATAAAAGGATATGAATATTTTTTATGTAGTGTATAAGTCCAGATGATAGGCGTCATTTGTTGAAGTATGATCTGGTGTCAGAACTCTAAATTTTAAAAAATTTAGAATTCTCTAATCATTGCTTCTTCGTTAATGAATTCATCATAGGGATGATGCATCTAGTTTAGTTTAAAAGTAGATTCAATGTTTTTTCGTTAAGCTGCGCTATTAAGCAAGTAGATACAAAAGCAAAAACGGCAAGGTAATAAAAGAAATCAAGGTTGATAGGACGACTGTGCCGGCAACTTCTTCCGGGCGACGTTTGTTTTGTGCAGCAAACAGATAAGAAAATACGGCAATAGGCATTGTGCTCTGTAAAATCAATACCCCTCTACTGGCCCCCTCCAGCCCTAATAGTTCAGCAATCAGAACGCTTACAATGAAACCTAAACCAAGTCTGAAAAGTGAAAGAGAAAGGCTGAGTTTCAAGCTGGAAATTTTGAATTGAGCCAGGGAGACACCAAGCGCTATTAGCATCAAAGGAATGGAAATGCCGCCCAGTATCTCAGTGGAGTTATAAATCCAGGCTGGTGCTTTAATATCATTAAAGACCATTAACATGGTAATGAATATAGTAATAAAAATCGGATTGCGCAGCAGCGTTTTAAAAGAAATATGTCCAGCTGAAATTGACATGCCGATGCTAAAGTGGAAAAACACATTGACAGTGAAATAGGTTAAACCTAAAGCCAGGCCTTCCTCCCCAAATGCCAGCATACACAGAGGTAAACCCATATTGCCGCAATTAGGAAACATTTGTGATGGCAGGAAGGCGTGAAGGTCAATCTTTAAAGCCTTAAGAATAGGCCAGGCAATAAGCCCAAATGTCATGGTGGTCATAAATGCTGCCAGCATTAAATTTAGAAAGGCCTCTTTATCAATCTCTACCTCCATGAAGGTAGAGAAAATTAAACAGGGAGTGCTAACGTAGACAATTAATTGGGTAGCAAAAGCCGAGTCAAAAGGTTGTTGGAGTTTTACCCAGAGATAACCGATAAAGGCACAGATAAAAACCGGTGCAAGAATCGAAAGAATTTCATATAACATTGGTTAATTAGCCCTGGAATTATTCTGACCATACAGGTAGTTTTTTATCAACGAGTACTTTCTTTAAGCGTGCATATTGCGGCAGTCCATTTTTATAGGGTGGATAATCTTCGCCTTGTATAAGTGGTGAGAAATATTCTTTAGCTGCGTCGGTAATACCAAAGCCATCTTCAGTAATGAATTCCGCTGGCATCATTTTTTCGACATTCGCAACATCTGCAAGCTTGGCTTCACCGACATGCCAGGAATAAGGCGAATTGCTTTCTCGTACAATTATAGGCATCACTGCATTTTTTCCGGCTACAGCATATTCTATGGCGGCTTTACCCATAGCATAAGCTTGTTCGACATCGGTGGCTGAAGCAATGTGGCGTGCAGCACGTTGTAGATAATCGGCTACAGCCCAGTGATATTTATAGCCCAGTTCATCTTTAATCATATTGGCTAAGGCTGGCGCTACACCGCCAAGCTGAACATGACCGAAGGCATCTTTGTTACCAGCATCCGCCAGAAAAGTCCCGTCTGCATAATGGGCGCCTTCGGAAACTACGATGGCACAATAGCCAAATGTATTTACACAGCTTTTTACTTTTTGCATAAAGGCGGCTTTATCAAATGCCACTTCTGGGAACACAATAATATGTGGCGCATCGCCTTCTTGCTCGGCGGCAAGACCTGCGGCTCCAGCAATCCAGCCAGCGTGGCGGCCCATGACTTCCATGACGAATACCTTGGTTGAGCTTTCACACATCGATGCAACGTCGAGTCCAGCCTCACGAATGGAAACTGCAACGTATTTGGCGACAGATCCGAAGCCAGGGCAGTTATCAGTGATGGGTAAATCATTATCAACTGTTTTCGGTATGCCGATGCAAGTTAGCGGATAATCAACTTCCTGACTTAACTGTGCGATTTTGTTGGCTGTGTCCTGAGAGTCGCCGCCACCGTTGTAAAAAAAATATCGAATGTCGTGGGCTTTGAAAACGTCAATCAAGCGTTCGTATTCAGCGCGATTTTCTTCGACGCTTTTTAGTTTATAACGACAGGAGCCGAAGGCTCCAGCGGGTGTATGTCGCAGTGCCGCAATGCTTGCGTCGGATTCAAGGCTGGTATCTATAAGTTCTTCACGTAAGGCGCCGATAATGCCGTTTCTACCAGCATAAACAGTACCCAGCTCAGGATTGGCACGGGCAGTTTCAATTAAACCGCAGGCTGAAGCGTTGATGACAGAGGTTACACCGCCAGATTGCGCATAAAAGATGTTATTGGCCATTAAATGTTTTCCATAGTGTATGTGTTGGGCGCTTAACTATTGTGCTCGATAATGCTGCGTTAATTTTATTCTTGAAATGCTCACTGACTCTTTTGTAAGCTCCACTTTTGCGAATAAAAATTTCTCGCCTTGTGTTTTTTTATAACGTTTTTTAACAGTTTTAACTTTTATTTCTTGCTTAGACAAAATCCGTATTGCTGGTATTTTGAATCCATCGCGGTGCCAAGTAAAAGAATATTCAAGAACAGAATAAAAAACTTAAAGCGGCCAGGTGAGTTAACCCCGGCAAGCTTAATGATGTTGAATTCATGCTCATCAAAACACCGGCGCATACTCTTTTTTGTGAAAAAACGTAGGTGAGTGCGATCCAGTACGCCAGCGTCTTCATAGGGCCAATCTTTTTTGAAAATGAGGCTGCGCATAACGGGGTAATAACGCACATTAGGAAGACTGCCAATCAAGCATCCGTTGGCTGCCATTTTCTTTTTGATTTGCTCAAAAAAACGGTCATGATCGGGCATGTGTTCGATCACATCGTTGCAAATAATTAAATCAAAATAATCATTAGGTAAATCGTCAACACATTCATCAAAGAAGCATTCATAAAGTTGATGAGCTTTGCGTCGGGCAACGGTGGCAGCACTTTGATTGGGCTCAACGCCCCAGATTTCCAGTTGCTCATCTTGCTTGAGTAAGGTCCAGAAATTCCCTTCGCCGCAACCTATTTCCAGTACTTTGAGGTATTTCTCAGGCAGGAAGGGAATCAGATCCTCACGGCTGTTTTGATAATATTCTACACTTTCGCTCATGGAAAAAGATCAGACTCGGACTAAAGAAAAAATATTATACGACAACGGCGCTATTAATTACTCTCTTTGCTTTGCAAGATGAAATATTTTCGATATGTAAGAGTGGGGCTATCTGTGGGTGAGGAGTAAAAGCGCGCGAAATATAAACAGGCTTGGGTTAGCTGCAATGCTGAATTTTAAAGGGTTGGCCTCGATTCTTATTTAAAATTCCACTCATAAGGAAAATCCAACAACCATAAGTTAGAATGCACCAATGCATATTCATATTCTCGGTATTTGTGGCACTTTCATGGGCAGTCTGGCGATTCTAGCCAAGCAGCTTGGTTATCAAGTCAGCGGTTCAGATCAGCATGTTTATCCACCGATGAGCACTCAACTGCAAGAGCAAGGTATTAAGCTGAGTGAAGGTTATGACCCTGCTCATCTGCAAGATAAGCCAGATATGATTGTTATTGGTAATACTTGTTCACGCGGAAACCCCGCTGTTGAGTATGTGCTTAATGAAGGCTTGCCTTATTGTTCAGGGCCGCAATGGTTGGCTGAACACGTCTTGCAGGGTCGCTGGGTATTGGCGGTTGCCGGGACTCATGGTAAGACCACCACCACCAGTATGCTGAGCTGGATATTAGAGTATGCCGGCCTGGAACCAGGATTTTTGATTGGTGGTGTGCCTAAGAATTTTGATGCTTCAGCGCGCTTAGGTGAACAAGCATATTTTGTTATCGAAGCAGATGAATACGATTCAGCATTTTTTGATAAACGTTCAAAGTTTATTCATTACCAACCGCGTACAGTGATAATGGGTAATCTGGAGTTTGACCATGCCGATATATTTCCTAATCTTGAGTCCATCCAGACTCAGTTTCATCATCTGGTAAAGCTTATTCCGCAAAATGGCTTGATCATTTCACCTGCTGAAAATGCAAATCTGGCCGCGGTGTTTGAAAAGGGCAGTTGGGCGCCTCATGAAACTTTTGGTGTGGATGGGGTTGTCGGAGAAGAGGCCAACCCTGACTGGCAAGTTAGATTATTACAAGAAGACGGGTCTCGTTTTCAGGTGCAACATGACGCTGAAGAAGCCGAAGTGAACTGGCGTTTGCTCGGTCAGCATAATGTGCAAAATGCCATTGCAGCTATTGCTGCTGCTGCGCATGTTGGTGTCAGTTTGCAAAAAAGTTGCGCTGCGCTGGCTAAGTTCTCTGGCGTTAAACGGCGTATGGAAGAATTAGGAAGTTTTGCCGGTGTTAGCGTCTATGATGATTTTGCGCACCACCCAACCGCTATAAAAACAACGCTCGATGGCAAGCGCGCAGCTCTAGACATTAGCAATAAAGGGGAGCGCCTTATAGCGGTTATCGAAGCACGCTCTAACACCATGAAAATGGGGTATCACCAAAATACTCTGGCAGATTCATTAAGTGCTGCGGACAAGGTTTATTGGTATAAAAATGCTGATACAAAACTGGATTTAGATGCTATAGCGTCTGCATGCAGGCCTGAGTTTAAAGCCTTGGAGTCTGTAGATGCACTTATCGAGGCTTTAGTTGCAGAGAGTCAATCAGGTGACCATATTGTGGTAATGAGTAATGGTGGTTTTGAGGGCTTTCACCAAAGACTTTGCGCGGCACTGCAAGGCTAAGAACGGCATATGGCAACTCTTTCACTTTTTCCGCTAAATTCTGTTATTTTCCCGAAGGGTAGAATTTCATTACAAATATTTGAATCGCGCTATGTCGATTTAATACGCCAATGCCTGAGGCAGCAGACAGGTTTTGGCATTGTGCTGATTGAAGAAGGCAATGAGGTTGCGCATAAAGGGCAGAAACTGGATATTCATCGAGTGGGAACCTACTGTGAAGTGGTCGACTGGAATGAACTGCCCAATGGATTGCTGGGCGTAACCGTGGAAGGAAAACGCACCTTTTCTATCGTCGAATCCTGGCGCGAAAAAAATAATTTGTGCGTGGCGGATATCACCTTTCGTTCGGATGATTCCGTTGATGCTGAACCCATCGAAATCGGTAATGAATTTCAGGAATATGTTGAGCTGCTAAAAGGCTTATCCTCACACCCCATGGTTGAAGATTTAAATATTGAAATTAGCTTTGAAAACCTAAGAGAAGTTGCCTGGTGTCTGGCTGAGTTATTACCTATCAACAACAAAGAAAAACAAGCAATTCTGGAGATAAGGGATCCGATAACTCGATTGGAGCAAATAGAGTTATATATAGCCGCCATGAACCAGCAGTGAGATAGGCCTATTGCGCTCGCTTTCTCTTCGTTAAAAAAATAATCTGGCGTAGTCATTTGCTAAGTGCAAACTCCTACGCCAGATTATTTTTTTGCCTCGATTAAGCTTCGCTCATGACGGCCTATAATAGAGCCTATTGCGCTCGTCCATGCTTCGTTAAAAACGATTATTTTATTCAGTTGCTTACTGCTTGTAAGCGCCTTCGTAAAATAATCTTTTTGCCTCGCCTGACCTTCGCTCATGACGGCCTATAAATGATTCGCTTCCTTTTTGTTAAAAAAATAATCCATCGTAGTCATTTAGCAGCCTAGTAAGTTTCAATTTACGCATTGCTGAGGAAGGGAGCCTTGCCCTTGGGAAGATTGAAGGGTGATTAAAGGTAGGAGCAGAGCTTCAATATTCATTAGCTAAAATAAACGTCAAACTAATGCGTTACCAAACTCTTCTTAATTGGCATTAGTTTTAGCATTGCGGCATAATTTACGCTTTATTTTTCCAGAGTTAGTAAAGGGTAGAAAGATGGATGTACTTCTAGATGCGCTGAGTAGTCCTGGGACTATGAGTACTTCGCAGTGGGTGGTCTTGGCCATTGGTTCATTTATTGTGCTGGGTTCCTTCTATTTCATTCTGAAGTTAGTCAAGTTAATCAGAAGTATCGGTAAAACGACTTATACGCCTAATATTGGCGTATCCAAGCATCCTTACAAAGGACAGTCGGTTTCTAAGAGTACTGATGTAGCAAGTGAAGATGAGGCCGCTAACAGCAGTAATTGACAACAGCAGTGCAAATGAAAGCGCTTTTAAAGCAGAATGGTATTGAGTAATACTGAAACTGCCATCAAGACAACCATAGCCCCAGTCAACCATGCTAATAAAGCCCAAACACGAAAGGATTTGCCTTCAGTATAAAATCCAGACTTGTCATATTCACGATCTGAGTTGGGTTTTTTTGCGTCGTTCATAATGATGCCTAATTAAAGTGATATTTATTATTCTATCTTGCTATGAAGACTGTTTCAGCTCCTAAATTAACAATTTGTTTGTTTGCTTTCTTGCTCTCAGCTCTATTGGGCTTGTCCCAAGCACAGGCAATCATCATTCGGCATGACCAATTAGATTCACGTTATGTGGTTTATGCGCAGCAATACCCGCAACTGTTTTACCTGCACACCCGTTTTAATAACAAAATTTGCGTGGCTACTTTAATCAGTGAGCAATGGGCAATTACGGCAGGGCATTGTACTGAGGAAACGCCACTCGGTGAGATGGTTAATAATGGTGAAGATTACCCTGTGAGACTTGATGGTGAAGATTACATAGTCACAGAGCTTGTTGTGCACCCTTCCTATAAGCACGCACAACAGATAGAAGCCGTTGATTTGGCTTTGATTAAACTGGACAGGCCCGTCGTGGGAATTAATCCGATTCACCTTTACCAGCGGCGCGATGAAATAGATAAAGTTGTTTCGCTCGTAGGTTGGGGGTTCACTGGTAGAGGAACCCGGGGTGGAACGACGAATGACGGCAAGCTACGCAGAGCGCAGAATGCAGTAATGAATGCGGGGAAGTGGCTGGAATTTGTGTTTGATGACCCGCGCGATATCAATTCCGCTGCTTTGCAGCTCGAAGGTGTCCCTGGCCTTGGCGACTCTGGTGGCCCTGCATTGCTGGAAACATCTGAGGGCACGATGCTAATGGGTGTTGCTTTGGGTGAAATAGATAACCCAAATGCTGCGCAGCAGGGCGGTTACGGCTCTATATCTCTCTATGAAAGAGTCTCTACACATTATGCCTGGGTGCTTCAGGTTATCGAGGAAGACAGATAAAAGCCTTGCTAATACAGTTTAACTAATTTAATTTAACATTTGATTAGTTAAAAACTATCACGCCTTGGCTCTAACAGCTCTTGCACATATAAAAAGAGGAGGTGAAAGAGAGTAAGAAGGAATAGTAAGAAGGAATAGCAGCATGGATCAAAAAGCTAAAAGCAAGCAGCCCTCAATTCGCCAATTGCAATATTTTGTCAATATTGCCATGTCTTCTAACTTTAGAAAGGCAGCGCAAAAACTCAATATTAGTCAGCCCACACTAACCAGCCAGATAGCCACACTTGAAGGCGCCTTGGGTGTTAAATTGTTTGAACGTTCCAGAGCAGGGACGTTGCTGTCACCTGCAGGGCGAGAGTTACTACCTCTGGTCAGACAGCTACTTGAGCAATTTCAACAGGTAATGGATCAGGTTGATAGCAGTCACAAAGAACTGAGTGGCACGTTCAAGATTGGCGTATCTCCAACTATCGGACCTTATTTATTTTCAAAAGTGTTGATTGAGTTGCATAAACGTTACCCGCGTTTGAAATTACATGTGCGTGAAGGCGTGCCGCAAGAACTAGAGCAAGGCTTGGATAATGGTGATTATGATTTTATTCTCACTATGTTGCCGATGCATTCAAGCGAGAATCGGGTTAGGGCGCTTTTTGTTGAACCGATATTTATTGTACTTTCCCAGGATCACCCGCTCGCAAACAAAGAAGTATTAGAAGGAAAAGATTTATATAATCAGGAAGTGCTAACCATGGATGAGCGGCACCACTTGCACAGGCAAATTGCCACTTTATGTGAGCGCTACACCGCACACGCGCAACGTAAATTTACCAGCAACAGTCTTAATACTCTGAAGCAAATGGTAATCATGAATATGGGTATTGCATTTATGCCGGGCTTATATATTCGTGCCAGAATTACTGAAGATGACCCACTCAAAGTTTTAAATTTACGGGATGAAAAAATTAATCGCACTCACGTTGCTTCCTGGCGAAAAAATGCCCCGTCGCGCCATCTCTTTCAAAAAATATCTTATGATATAAAGACAATCGCCATGGATATTTTTGAAGACATTCTCGAGGAAGTCAACACGGAAGATGCTTAAGAAGATGTTTGAAAAGCATGACTATGATCAAAGTGATTAGTAAAAATAAGCCTTATGCTGACAAGGCTTAGCAGTATTTAGCTGGTGGTTTTATGTTTTTTACAGCTGCTTTTAAAGGTGCTCAACAATGAAAAGTATTTTAAATATCAACATTAATCAATCTATAAAACCTGAGGTTGAAGCCTTTTATGACGATGATACTGGAACCTTTAGTTATGTCGTAAAAGATCCAAGTTCTAAATCCTGTGCAATTATTGATTCAGTAATGGATTTTGATTATGCCTCAGGAGCGATATCCTACACAGGGGCAAACAGGATAATTGATTATGTTAAAAGCCATGACTTAAGCGTTGAATGGTTAATTGAAACCCATATCCATGCGGATCATTTATCGGCGGCTTATTATCTTAGAGGAAAGCTGGGCGGTAAATTAGGCATTGGCAGCAATATTACTTTTGTACAGAATTTGTTTAGCAAAATATTTAATGTTGAGAGTGAATTTAAGAGAGATGGTTCTCAGTTTGATCGACTTTTTGAAGATGGTGATTCCTATAAAATAGGCAAGATGACGGCCTATGCCATCCACACCCCAGGTCATACACCTGCTTGTATGACCCATGTTATTGGTGACGCAGCTTTTGTCGGGGATACAATATTTATGCCGGATGGGGGCACAGCCAGAGCTGATTTCCCCGGGGGAGATGCGGGTGAGTTATATATTTCGATTGAAAAAGTGTTGTCATTGCCGAGTCAGACAAGGCTATTCATGTGCCATGATTATCCTGAAAATCGTGAAGTGGCATGTCAAACTACCGTTGCCAGAGAAAAAGCAGAAAATATTCATGTCCACGATGGTCTTTCTAAAAAGCAGTTTGAAGCAATTCGAGAAGCGCGTGATGCTAAGCTGGCAATGCCCAGGCTTATTTTGCCTTCTCTACAGGTAAACATGCGGGCAGGCCAATTACCCCCAGCTGAAAATAATAATATGATTTATCTGAAAGTGCCGATAAATGCTTTTATTAAAGCGAATACTTAAAGAACCTCTAACTAATAGTTATTGAGCAACTCTGTTGAGACGATCTGAAAAAATATTTCCTTGTTTAGTGTGGTTGAAAACTTACCAACGCACACAGTTTTCTAATGACCTTATTGCAGCAGTGATTGTGACTATCATGTTGATACCACAGTCACTGGCTTACGCACTGCTTGCTGGCGTGCCTCCGCAAGTAGGTTTATATGCCAGTATCCTGCCCTTAATGTTATATGCAGTATTTGGTACCAGTCGCACCTTATCAGTTGGCCCAGTGGCAGTGGCTTCCCTTATGACCGCGGCGGCGATTCAGAATTTAGGCATAGAAAACGATATTGATTATTTAAATGCCGCTATTATGCTTGCCTTCCTTTCTGGCTTATTTCTTATACTTCTTGGCTTTCTGAAACTGGGTTTTCTGGCTAATTTTTTGTCACATCCTGTTGTGTCCGGGTTTATTACTGCATCGGGCATCATAATAGGGCTGAGCCAACTCAGACATATGCTGGGTATTCAGGCTGGTGGTGATAATTTGATTGAATTAGTAGCCTCATTGGCCTTAAACATTGAGTCAGTTAACACCACAACTATGTTGCTAGGCATTGCCGCGTTAGTATTTTTATTCTGGTCACGCATGGGTTTGAAAGGTTTTTTAATTTACTTTTCAGCACCGCAACAGGTGGTTAAATTGCTGCCTAAAGTCGCGCCTGTATTTGTTGTTATCTTGACCAGCCTTGTGGCTTATCACTTCAACCTTGAAATGTCAGGTTTAGCCCTGGTTGGTGAAATACCAAGCGGTTTGCCAACACCTGCAATGCCAGCTTTCTCTAATGGTAATTGGGTGGATTTCGTTCTCCCGGCAATGCTTATTTCAATTATTGGTTATGTTGAATCTGTGTCAGTTGGACGCACGCTTGCCGCTAAAAGGCGACAAAAAACAGATTCAAACCAGGAGTTAATCGGTTTAGGTTCAGCCAATATTGCCTCGGCTTTTTCGGGTGGCTTCCCGGTAACCGGAGGATTCTCACGTTCAGTGGTTAATTTTGATTCAGGGGCAGAAACACCTTTAGCGGGATTCATGACGGCTCTTGGCATTGCACTTGCCGCTATGACATTAACCGGCTTATTAGCTTATTTACCGAAGGCTACTCTAGCAGCAACGATTATCGTCGCCGTTAGTAATTTGATTGATTTTTCAATCCTGAAAAAGACCTGGAATTATTCACGCTCTGATTTTATTGCAGTTTTGTTAACTATAGTGATTACCTTACTTGCTGGTGTTGAGGTGGGCGTGTCGTCTGGGATTATTATTTCAATTTTTTTACATCTATATAAAACCTCAAAACCGCATATTGCTGAAGTTGGACAAATAGCAGGCACTGAACATTTTAGAAATGTTAATAGACATAAGGTCATCACTCATTCGGGCATTTTAACCTTGAGGATTGATGAGAGTTTGTATTTTCCGAATGCCAGTTATCTGGAAGATCAAATTTTGCAAAGAGTTGCAGAGCAAAAAGAGTTAAAACATATTGTTTTAATGTGTACGGCAATTAATGAAATTGATGTCAGTGCACTGGAAATTTTAGAGTCGATTAATCATTTCCTTGATGATCTTGGGGTTTGTTTTCATTTGTCAGAGGTGAAAGGTCCGGTGATGGATAAGTTGAAAAAAACTGATTTTCTTGAGGGGCTTAGTGGACAGGTCTTTCTTTCACAACATCAGGCCATAGAAGAGCTTCTAAAAATGCAATACGATGAAGCTAAACGAGCGCCGGGGTTTAATGACTTCCAGATTTAGCTGCTTTACTTGATCTATTACTCTTCCTACAGAGTGGATATTGAGATATGTTCTAACAAGAGTGTCAGAGTAATGTATCAACTTAAGCTGCATGAATATTTGCAAAGCAGACTGTACCTTTACTTAATTGCCACAAATTACTCTGACACCTTTGAGACAAAAGGTGAAAGGTCATGGAAAAGAAGCATCAGCTTAATTTTAGTTATTTCATAATTGCAATTTGGATGGTTCTGCTATTCCAACTGTATTTCGGCCGCGCTTCCCAACAGGCGGATATCAGCTATAGCCAGTTCGAACAGTATCTGGAAAATGAGCAGATTTCCCGTGTCGCCGTTGATGAGCGCTTTATTCGGGGTGAGTTTGTCAATCCTGTTGAAGGCAAGACCAGTTTTGTTACACCTAGAATGGAAGTTGATTTGGCTGAAAAACTTGCTGACTATAATGTTGATTATAGTGGTGTTGTTAGTAATGATTTTATCAGCAACTTAATTTCCTGGTTTGCGCCGGTCCTAGTTTTTGTCTTTCTTTGGTTTTTTCTTTTCAGAAATTTTGCTAACAAGCAGGGGCTTGGTGGCATGATGAATATAGGCAAGACTAAAGCAAAGGTGCTGGTTGAAAAAAATACCGGTGTGACGTTTGACGATGTTGCGGGTGTTGATGAAGCTAAGGCCGAATTAAAAGAAGTTGTGCAGTTTTTAAAAGAGCCTGAAAAATTCAACAGACTTGGTGCGCATATTCCCAAGGGGCTGTTATTGGTAGGGCCGCCGGGAACCGGTAAAACACTTATTGCCAGAGCTGTTGCAGGGGAAGCAGATGTGCCTTTTTTTTCTATCAGTGGCTCAGAATTTATTGAGATGTTTGTTGGTGTTGGCGCTGCTCGAGTACGTGATTTATTTGAACAAGCCAAATCTCATGCGCCGGCTATAATTTTTATTGATGAACTGGATGCTCTAGGGCGGGCTCGTGGCGTAGGCCCTATTGCAGGCGGCCATGACGAAAGAGAGCAAACATTGAATCAGCTCTTAAGCGAGATGGACGGGTTTAACCCGGCAGATGGGGTGATTATTCTGGCAGCCACTAATCGTCCTGAAATACTGGATGCGGCTTTGTTGCGAGCTGGGCGTTTCGATCGGCAGGTATTGGTTGATCGCCCTGACAAAATCGGGCGTGAGCAAATATTAAAGGTACATAGTAAAAAAATTAAACTTGCTACAGGAATTAAACTCACTGATGTGGCTGCACTGACCACGGGTTTTACTGGAGCTGATTTGGCTAATCTGGTTAATGAAGCGGCCATCATGGCAACCCGCCGGCAGGGGGATGCGGTGGGCATGAATGATTTTGTCAGTGCAATAGAAAGAATAGTTGCTGGGCTTGAAAAACGTAATAAGCTAATTGACCCGGAAGAGAAAAATATTGTGGCGCATCATGAAATGGGTCACGCCCTGGTGGCAATGACTGTTCACCCTGAACAGGTGATACAAAAAGTCTCGGTCATCCCCAGAGGGATAGGCTCATTGGGATATACCATTCAACGCCCGCTTGAAGACCGTTATCTGTTGAGTAAAACGGAGTTGGGAAAGCGTATGGCCATTTTATTGGCTGGCCGTGCCGCTGAAACGCTGATTTTTAATGAAATTACGACAGGTGCCTCAGATGATCTGGCCAAGGCAAGCAATATAGCGAAGTCCATGGTTATGCAGTATGGGATGGCGGATGAAATAGGTTTGCTATCAATGGATCAGCAAAGGCATACCTTTCTTGATCAGCAGCAATATCAGCCGCATGAAGACTATGGGCCAGAAATGGCAGGAAAGGTGACAGCGGCAATGTTGGCTTTTCTGGATAAGGCTTTTGCAGAGGCGACTACCATCCTGGAGAAAAATCTGAGCTTGCTTAAAAGCTCTGCCGTGCAACTGGTACTTGATGAAACTTATGATGAGAATAAAATGGAGGAAATAAAAAATAAGTTATCGACAACATAATGAATAATAGTCTTTTGGAGCTAATCAATCCGGCCATGATTGGAAATAGCTTGTTCCCAGTAAACAATATCTGAGCTGACATTTCTTTTCAGCCCACTTAATACTTCACCGACTTCTTCTTGTTCCAGTAGCATTTCCAGTTGTACGCGTTTGCGGCGGCCAGTGACTTGTTCTGCCAGACTCATATCTGAAAAGGCGCCATGGCCTCTGACAGGATAGGAAGTGAAGCCAGAAATAAACGCCTGTTCCAGCAGGTAATCGACCAGGTCTTCTTCCACTCCAGGGCTTATATTTAATACCAACATAGTTTGCATCAGGCTGTCCTCACTTGTTGTTTTGAGTGGAATTTTTGATAAATCACAGGCAGAAGAAACAAGGTTAACAGAGTGGAACTGATCAACCCTCCGATAACAACTATCGCCAGTGGTTTCTGAAGCTCAGAACCAGGGCCGGTTGCCAGAAGCAAAGGTACCAGGCCAAAAGCACAAATTGTGGCGGTCATCATCACCGGCCTAAAGCGACGGGCGGCGCCTTCTTTGACAACCTGGCTTATCTCCATGCCTTTAGACAGTAGGTAATTGAAATGAGACATCATGACAACGCCGTTGAGCACAGCGATACCCAGTAGAGCGATAAAGCCTACAGACGCGGGTACTGATAGAAATTCACCGGTTACCCATAGCGCAATAATTCCGCCAGTCAGGGCAAATGGGATATTAGAAAGAATGATCAGCGTTTGCTTGAGTGAACGAAATGTCAGGAAAAGCAGGAAAGCGATCAAGGCCAAGGCTACGGGAATTACTAGTGCCAGTCTTGCGGCAGCGCGTTGCTGGTTTTCAAATTCTCCCCCCCATTCCACTGTATAGCCTTCAGGTAGATCAATTGTGTCGCTGATCGCTTGCTGCGCTTCATTTACAAAACCGACCAGATCTCTACCTTCAACATTAGTTCTGATGACTGCAAAACGCTGGCCGGATTCTCTGGAAATACTGACGGGGCCTTCGACACGTTCAATATGTGCCAGTTCAGAAAGGGCAATGATGTTGCCGTCGGGCAGGTTGATGAAATTATTACTCATTAAATCCAGACCATCCCCTTGTAAACGGCTATAACGAATTACTAAGGGCACTCTGGCACCATCTTCAATAACATTGCCTACTGTAAGCCCTTCTACTTCTGACCGAAGTCGGGTTTGAAGTTCATCGGCATTGATGCCGAGCTGTCCAGCACGGAGACGATCGATAGAAATCTGTAAATATTGTGCCCCTTCATTAAGAGTGGCAACAGTATCAATACTGCCTTCAACAGTTTGAATTTGTCTGGCAATTTCTTGCGCATAATCATTTAAAGCGTTTAGATTATTGCCAAACAATTTAATGGCGACATCACCGCGTGAGCCCGTCAACATTTCCGAGACACGCATATCAATGGGTTGAGTAAATCCAAAATTGATACCGTAGAACTGGGAGAGAACCGCACGCAATTGCTCTTCCAGTTCTGCTTTGTTGGATGCTTGCCATTCGTTAGCCGGTTTCAGTTGCAGAAACACATCGGTTTCATTAAGCCCCATAGGATCCATGCCTATTTCATCAGAGCCACTCCTTGAGATAACGCGAATCACATCAGGAACGTCTTCCAGAATGGCACGTTCGACTTGCTGCACCATGCGTGTGGTTGTTTCCAGATTAATAGAAGGAACAAACTCAAGCTGAATGATAATGTCGCCCTCGTCCATGGTGGGCATAAAGGTTTTTCCAACGTAAGGAAACATAGCCGCAGTAACAATAAGTAACCCTGCTGCCATAGTGAAAAGATATTGCGGTTTGTTTATTGTTTTATTTAACAAGGGTTGGTAAATTCGTAGCAAGGTTCGACTAAGCCAGGGTTCGTCATGGGCATCAACTTTGATGACAAATGAGGCAATGACGGGTATCAAGGTTAACGATAAAACCAGTGATCCTAGTAAGGCAAACACTATAGTCATCGTTACTGGCCCAAATAGTTTACCTTCAAGGCCTTCTAAGGTGAGCAACGGAAGAAAAACGATAATAATGATAAGAATTCCAGATGTCACAGGAACGGCGACATCTTTTACAGCGCGAAATACAATATGCAGTTTGGGTAAAGCTTTCGAGCCTGTTGTGCTATTACCCAGAGAAGACACTATATTTTCGACAATCACAATTGAGGCATCTACCAACATGCCGATTGCAATGACCAGCCCGCCAAGGCTCATCAGGTTGGCGGACATGCCGACCATATTCATCAAGATAAAAGTGATCAAGGCTGACATAGGCAAAACAATGGCGACAGTAAGCGCTGCACGAATATTGCCCAGAAACAAAGCAAGCAGAACAACGACCAGTATGACGGCTTCAATGATGACTTTGCTAACGGTACCAATGGCTCCTTCGATTAATACACTGCGATCATAGAATATTTCTGTCGTGGTACCTTCGGGTAGCGTTGCTTGTAGTTCATCCAGTTTACCTTTGACACCATCGACAACGTCTCGGGCATTAGCGCCTCGAAGTCCCATTACGAGCCCTTGAACGGCTTCGGAGTTTCCATCGGCAGTGACACTGCCATAACGCTCTAGTGAGCCGGTGGATATTTTGGCTATTTCTGACAAGGGAATGTGATTACCAGAAGCGTTAATAACCTGGATGTTGCCAATATCTTCAAATGTAGTGATGGCGCCAGCAACTCTGACCAGAATAGCTTCTTCACCCTGGTTAATTCGCCCAGCGCCATCATTTTGATTGTTTGTGGATAAGGCTTCGACGATGTCGTCATTACTAACTTGCAGTTGTGCCATTACTTCACGCCGGGGCATGACTTCATAAGTTTTTACAAAACCACCTAGCGCATTAACATCTGCGACACCTGGCACGGTTCGAAGAGCAGGGCGGATAGTCCAGTCTAACAAGAATCTTTTTTCTTCCAGGCTTAAGGTGTCACTTTCAATAGTGAACATAAACATGTCCCCAAGCGGGGTGCTCATCGGGGCTAATCCACCACTGATTCCAGCAGGTAAATCTTCCCAGACATTATTGATGCGTTCGGTTACCTGTTGTCTCGCCCAATAAATGTCGGTGCCTTCATCAAAGTCCAGAGTGATAGAACTGAGGGCATATTTTGTAATAGAACGCAGGATGTCCTGCTGTGGGATACCGAGTAATTCTACTTCTAATGGCTGTGTGATTAAGCTTTCTACTTCTTCAGGCGTCATTCCAGGCGCCTTGATAATTATTTTCACCTGGGTGGGAGAAATATCCGGATAAGCATCAATCGGCAGGTTTACTAATGCCTGCATACCGAAACCAGTCAGAACCAAAGCCAGCAGGCAGATCATCATGCGCTGGCTTAATGAAAACTGAATGAGTTGACTAAACATTATTCGCCTCCAAGGCCAAGTTGTATGCCTTTAAGAATGGCAGCACCTCTAATCACGACTTGTTCGCCGATTACTATGCCATCTGTGGCCATATAGTCTGCTCCAGCTGGGCTTAAGTTCAGCGAGCGTGCTTCGAAACTGCCTTCTCTGTGAATGTAGACCGTTGTTTCATCGCCACTATGCACCACGGCAGCGGCTGGAATCAGGACGCCAGCTACGGTTGGCGGAATGAGTAAAGTCACTATCTGTCCAGTCATTAGGTTGGGCAGGGAACTGAAGGCTGCAAACACTTCTACGGTTTGAGATTGAGGGTCAATGGCATGATCTTTCTGACGTAAGGTCAGTGGAATATTATTTCCTGCAACCCGCAGTATTTGCCCGATTTCAAGACGATTAGCAATTCTGGCAGGGAGTTGTGCGCTGAGCCAACGGTCATTGTTACCGATGCTGGCTATAGCCGTATTAGCGTCGGCATAAGCGCCGGCAGTAAGCATAAGGTGATCGACACTGCCATTAACAGGGCTGCGCACAGCATACATGCCAGGTTCACTGTCAATCTCATCCGCGGAAATCAGCGGGTCTCCACTATAACCAGCCAGGCTTAATTTTGCTGTTAAGGTTTGCAGCATATCTTCAGCCTGTTGGTAGTTACGTTGAGTTTGGGAAAAACGCTGCCTGGCAATAATGCCTTCATTCAGTAAGGTGCTGTCTTTTTCCAGCTCAAAATTTTGCTGTTCCAGGTTATGCCGCGCATTACGCCAGTCATTTTGCAGGTCAAGCAAGGCCTGACTTCTGATGTTAATTAAGATGTCACCACCTTGTACTTGCTCACCAGGTTCTATGTGCCAACTCTGCAAAATTCCAGCATAGGGAATTGTCAGTGTAGAAATTGTCAGTGGTGAGTTAATAACCGTGGCAGGAAAACTTGCGCCAATACTGTCATCAACAGCACTCACTGGGATGATGACAATACCCAAACGTGTCAGCTCACTTGCATTCAATTGGACCAGTTCTTGAGCCTGCAATGGAAAAGTAATAAGTAAACAGAGGGTGGAAAAAATAAAAAATTCTCTGAGTTTCATAGCATAACTCCGATGGTTTGATTAAATTCGGTGATTAGACGTTCCCGTTTCAGAAAAAGTAATTGGCTTTGCTTTTGCGCACTTAAGCGTTGTTGGAGTGACTGAATGATCTGAGCAAGGGTTATTTCACCTTGAGTGAATGCCGTTTGCGACATTTGCCAACGTTGCTCGCTGAGCTGACTGAGTTCTTCAGCGATAGTCATGGCTTCGCCGGTCAAAAAAAGTTCATGCTCAACTTCATGCAATGCCAGGTTGAGTTCACGTAAGGTGTTTTGGTAAAGCACTTCAGCATCAACTTTTTCACGTCTGGCAGAGCTGACTTTGCTGGCGACAATGTTATTCGCGCCAAAAGGAATACTCAGGGATAAGGCAATACTGTTGTTTGAATTTTGGAAAACATCAGCACGTTGACGTCTCCCTCCCAAACTTACAATGGGAGCGCCGCGAGCCTCAGCCTCACTTACTTGAATATTTACGGCGGCTAGATTTATACCGCTTTGCAGGTAAACTAATTGTGGGTGAGTCGTTCTGATATCTTCTTCATCAGTCAGTATTTCTGTGTAGAGATAGTCGGGGCGACTGTGTAATCCTGTAAGGGTTTCATAAGCACGTTCAGCATCGACCAGCATTGCTTCAGTCTCAAGTTCAATTTGGATTTGATTGAGCAGAAGGCTTTCAGCTTGCATGACATCAAGTCTGGCAAGTTCTCCGGCAGCAAATAATATGCTTGTAATATTGAGAAGCTCTCCGGCATTTAAGGTCGCTTGTAATTCAAGAGAAAGCAGGGCTTCTGCTTCAGCGATATCCGCCAGAATGCTTTTAACCCGGCCAGAAATATAATGCTGCAAGGCTTGTTCCCAGGCGCTAGTCTGTTCTTGATATGACTCACTGAGCAAACGGCCGTTATTAAATTCGCCAGGTCGTTTAAGTTGTAGTTGAATGGCATATTCGATTTCACGTTGTCCTATATCCCCAAGTAACGCATCATCTAAATAACCGATTACAAAATTTGGGCGATTGGTGATCCAGTTACCTGCAATAGCGGCATAACTATCAGCCTGTTGACGCCGTACATCCCGCTCCAGGATTTCTGGAGCATTATTAAGAGCGCTGATGAAAATATCATTGAAACTAAGCGTTGCAATTTTTTCTAGAGGTTCATGACCTGCCTGCTGTCCGTATGAAAAAGGTGCGGATAGTAAAAGCAGCATGATGCTGCTAACGATGTATCTGCTGAATTTAAGATTCACTATAGTTACCTGCAATAGTTACCTGACACGTTATATTCATGCGGACAATTGTAGAGATAGCTTGTCAAAAAAATGTCAAAGATTACTGATTGTTTTGTCGAATATCTAACTGGTGTAATGAAAATTGATTTTGATCAAAGTGATATAAAGACGAAGGTTTTTGTAGGCGATAATTTCACAAAAATTTGACAAAACTTCTACAATATCACTACGATTAATGTGTCAGACTTAGCGTTCTTCAATCATTATAAAATGCCTATGAAGATTCTTATCATCGAAGACAATAAAGATATCGCTGCGAATATTGCCGATTATTTTGAACCATTGGGTCATACCCTTGACTTTGCCGCTGATGGTTTAACGGGGCTTCATTTGGCAGTCACCCAGCGCTTTGATGTCATCGTGTTAGATCTAATGTTGCCAGGAATGGATGGGATCACTTTGTGTCAAAAGTTACGTCAGGAAGGCAAGATGAATACTCCAGTGATTATGCTAACGGCAAGAGATCAGCTGGATGATAAGTTAATGGGTTTTCAGGTGGGTGCGGATGATTATCTGGTGAAACCATTTTCGCTTAAAGAGCTGGAAGTTCGTGTACAGGCACTCTTTAAACGGTCGCAGACTTCCGCCGTTGATAGAAATCTTAATGTGGCTGACCTGCAATATAACCCTGATACATTAGAAACCTATCGCTTGAATCAAAAACTTGAATTGAACCCGATACAACGACGCTTGCTTGATATTTTGATGCAAAATAGTGGAAGAGTCGTTTCACGGGAAGAGCTGGAACGACATATATGGGGGGATATTTTGCCTGATAATGATGTCTTACGAACACATATCTATAGCTTGAGAAGCATTATTGACAAACCTTTTACGAAAAAGTTACTGCACACCATTCATGGTGCGGGCTATCGCTTGTATGACGATAGTCGGTCAGGAAATAAAAAATGAATATTGCCAGTTTGCGCATGAGGTTAATTCTGGCTCTGGTAGTGATAGTCACTCTTACCAGTACGTTGTTTGCCGGTGGCGTCATATTAATAAAACAACAATTGGAAGCCGTTATATTTGGCGACATGGTGCATGATCAGTTAGAGGTTCTTAGCCAACAACTGGAGGTAGGAATTTATACGGAGGAGTCTTTGTTTGATAACTGGATGTTATATGCCGATGTAAATAATACAGGGTTGTCTTCTGAAATACGTTCTTTATCCGTTGGTTCACATCATAGTGTCATAGTCGAAGATAATTATTATCAGGTTGAAGTCGGTGAGATAAATGGCAATAAAATTTATCTTACTTATGATATTACAGAATGGGAAAATCAGGAGCATCAATTACTGGAAATGCTTGCCTATGGCATTGGAATAGTACTTATTGCAGCCATTTTTATGGGCAGGCAGGCCTCAAGAACTGTTCTGGCACCAGTAATATCTCTTGCTGGAAGAGTGTCTAATATTCAACCAAAACAGCGAAATGTGCGTATTGCCGAGGATTATCAGGGCAATGAAATTAGCTTGATCGCTACAGCCTTTGACAGATACCAGGAGCGTTTGGATCAGTTTGTAGATAGGGAGCGTTCCTTTACTGCTGCGGCTAGCCACGAACTACGTACACCGCTTTCGGTCATGATGGGAGCGGTCGATGTGCTTGATTCACAAGCGCAAAATGCTGTCTCAAAAAGAGCCTTAAGTCGAATCAAACGTGCCTGTGCAGAGATGCTTGCCTTCATAGAGGCAACTTTATTTTTATCACGAGAAGACAGTAGCACAATTGATCAGAGCGAGCCGGCTAATGTGAATAGCATTATTCAATCAGTTTTGGATGATAATATTTCAGCTATAGAAGAGAAAAAGCTAAAAATAGTGATGAATCTGGATGCGAAATTATTGTTACAGCAACCAGATAGTATTGTTCGGATTATGACGAGTAATATTTTAAGAAATGCCATTGAGCATACGAATGAGGGCGAGATAAACATCACCCTGGCAGGAGCACATTTAACAATAAGTGATACAGGGTCTGGTATACCTGAAAAGGATTTACCGCATGTGTATGATCGAAGTTACACCACCAAGGAAGGGGGGAATGGACTGGGATTGAATCTGGTGAAACGCATTTGTGATCGCTTTAACTGGGAAATCAGTATTGCCAGTGTTTTAGGTAAAGGCACGCAGGTGAGTATATTTTTTAAGTGAATTTTACAGTGCTTATGTTGCTTGATTAGGTCGGCACATCGGGGCATGAATAATAAAAGCTTTACCTTGTTGTTCTCTTGAAATGCTTTTCTAGCCGTAATGAATTTTTAAATACCTCTTTTATTAATTTCGCTCGTTTGTATTAGTGTTAAGCCCTCACAAGTCAGTTCATAAATTGTATCGGCGTATTTGATAGTCTGAGGTCTGTGTGCAACAAATATTCTTGCAATATCAAGTTGTCGGATTGATTGGTTCACTGCTCTTTCGGTGGCAATATCAAGATTACTAGTGGCTTCATCAAGCACAATAAGTTTTGCTTCTTTGTAAAAGGCTCTAGCCAGTAATATTCGTTGAATTTGCCCGCCTGACAGAGCAGTCCCCATATTTCCTACCAGGGTATCGTACTGCATCGGCATAAGTTGTATTTCTTTTGCAATGGCTGCCATATTCGCCGCGTACTCGACTCTCTCCCTGTCGGGGTTTTGATCAAAAAAAGTGATGTTATCGAAAATACTGCCGGACAATAAATTGTCGTCTTGTAAAACGCCTGCAACTTCCCGCCGGTATGGGCCTAGCCCCATTTGCGTAATTGGTACTTCATGCATGAGTACAGAGCCATTTTCTGGTTGATACAGGCTAAGTATTATTTTTAACAGGGTCGATTTCCCGCAGCCGGTTGATCCTATTATGGCGACTGATTCATTATTTCTAATCTTAAGGTTCACATTTTTAAACAGTAATGGGCTGTCCGGGGAGTAACGAAAACTAATATTGCTAAGTTGAAGGAACTTGTGTGAATTATGTATAGGGGAAGAGGCGCTAAAGCCAACGGTGTTTCTTTCGGCTTTCTCAAAAGCAATATCAGCTAGTCTGGCTAAATGAACCTCCAGCAATTTGAACTCCAGTATTTTATCAAGCAAAGAAAATATTCGATTAAAGAACTGATCTTTGTAGCTTATGTAGGCGATAACCATGCCGACAGACAACTCACCATTTAAAACAGCGTAACCCGCTAGTAGGATTAAGACGATATGTTCGATACCTATTAGTAAACCATTGCAAAACTGTATCGTGATATTTATTTTTTGAACCTTAATGCCTGAATTAATCACATCGGCATAAGCATTCTGCCAGACAGAATTTCTGTCACTTTCTTTGCCGAATAACTTTATGCCCTGTATAGCGCGTATGTTCTCCATAAAAGTAGTATTTTCACTGGCACCAGCGATAATCAACTCTTCATTTTGTGTGCGTAAAATTCGGTATGAAACAATTCTTGTGAAGGCATAAATAACAACTGCAATAAGAGCAACGAGGGTTAAAGTAAGGCTGTAGATACACATCAAAGCGAGGGTGCCGATGACCATTAAGCCATCAATAAATATTTCTACTACCCCAGAACTTATAAAATCCTTAATGTTGTTAAGTGAGCCAAATCTTGAAACAAGGTCTCCAATATGACGTTTGTTAAAGTAATCAATAGGTAGCTTCAACAGGTGGCGGCTCATGTTTGTAGCAAACTGAAAACTTAATTTATTGCTGAAATGTAAAACGACAAAGGATCGAATTAGCTCTGTAAAAACTTTCATCATTATAATTATGAGGAAACCCAGAGCTAGAATATTTAGCAAATCAACATCTCGGCTCACCATGACATCATCAATAAAAAGCTGAGCATAAAAGGGCATACTTAGGCTGAATATCTGAAAAAGTAGTGATAGTAGAAATAATTGAAGTAGGCTGCGTTTGATGCCAACCGCACGAGTCCATAGATCTCTAATCTTGAGCTTCTTTTCTTCGTCTGTTTGCTCGAACTCCTGTGTTGGAGAGAGCTCTAGTGCGACCCCCGTGAAGTGTTTTCCAAGCGCTTTTCTGGTGATTTTTTGTACGCCAATGGCAGGGTTGTGAATAATAATATGTTTATTCTTAACTTCCTTAAGTACAACATAATGATTCATATCCCAGTGCAAARTTGCCGGGGTTTGTAATTTTAATAGCTCATCAATCTCTAGCCTCAAAGGCCGTGATGATAAATTGACTGAGTCACTGGTATGAATTAAATATTTTAGAGTTAGGCCATGTAAAGAAACCGGGTGTTTTGCTCTGAGGCTAGTGAGGTCAATTTTATAACCATAAAAATTTAATATCATCGCAAGACAGGCTAAACCACATTCAGTCTGCTCAGCTTGAAGGATAGAGGGAAGTTTTTTGCGCCAGGAAAAAYTTAACAGATCCATCTGTTACCACCTTGTTTTAACTTTCTATTACTCTTTCTATTTTTTTATATAGCTCTACGCAGACTATATAGTGGTTCTAATAACCATTCGAAGAGACTGCGCTCGTCTAAAACCACATCAGCTGACAACAGCATCCCTGGCTTTAAAAACAAAGCTTCGCCATACGCAGCAATAGATTGCTGATTCAGTGAAACCGTAACTTTGTAAACAGGTTGGTCAAGTTGTAAATCAATAGGTAAGTCGTTTTGTGTCAATATTGAATTGGAAATGCTTTTAACTAGTCCTGCATAAAGTCCAAAACGCTGATATGGAAACGCGTCGTATCGGATGTTAACGACCTGTCCGACTTGTATAAAACCGATTGCCCGGGTTGGTACATAAAGCTGTGCTTCCAGCACTGAGTTTGCAGGAATAATTGATAATACCGCTGCATTTGGGTTAACTCGTTGACCAATTTCTGCTACTAAAGAAGTAATACGACCAGCAACAGGGGAATGAATTATATTTGTCTTACCTGCATTGGTATTGGCTCTCTGTTTGCTTAATTCAGCAAGGCTGTTTTCTATATTGGATATTTCTCGATGAGAATTAATAATATACGTTTCTCGATCAATTTGATTTTTCTGGAATTCCGCTTGCTTCTGCACAAGCGTTAAATCGAGATTTTGTAATTGTATTTTTGTTTCTAAATAGTTTTTCTGAACATCTTCTAAACTGGCTTGAGCTAGAGCTCCTCTGCTAAAAAGCAGTCGCGCTCTGTTATACGCTTGATCTTCAAGTGAGCTAAGCTCTTCCTGTAAATTTCTCAGCTCCTCAAGTTGAGATATCTCAGTTTCAAGATTTAAAACACCTTCGTCGTGTTGTGCTAATAAGTTTTGAAGAAAGAGCTCTTCAAAAACCATGGTGTCTCTTAACAAGGCTTCTTGGGTGTCGAGTTCTTCTAAAATGTGATCAGAGGCATAAAAGTTTTCTATGGCTCCCTGTTCAATCTGCAGTTTGAATAATTCTGAATTTATTTGAACCTGGTTATCTTCATCTACCTTGAGTTCAGAAAGAATACCAGCCTGCGAGGGGTACACATCAACCATACCATTATCTGGGACAAGAAAGCCGATAACAGATTGTTTACGGGAATAATTATTTGAGGCTAAGAAAAGTATTCCTACAAAGGTGATAACAACTAGAAATCCGGAAATAAAATAATGGGACAGAGGCTGGCTGAGAATGACATCGCCAACAAACCTCTCTCCCTGGCTATCAATGACTTCTGACCGAAATAAGGGGGCATTCACTATAGTTAACTGTTTTTTTATTGGTGTGTTTATTAAATACGTTTATGTAAGTATTTAGACCAGCTTTTAAGCTCTGTCAAAAATGTTTTAAATAAATAGAATATTATTATTCTATGTCTGCCCATAGCGGCAGGATGTTCAGGAAGGTTAATAAGAAACAAGATAATAAAAATTGGCTGGGGTGGTAGGATTCGAACCTACGCATGACGGAGTCAGAGTCCGTTGCCTTACCGCTTGGCTACACCCCAATAAGAAGGGCGCAATTAGACCAAGCTTGGCACCTTAGGTCAATCAGAGCGCCTGTTGGCTTATCTTCCCAACGAGCGATAAAAGAAGATAGGAGGATTTACGTTTACTTGCTACAAAATAGTCAAATCTAAAAAATGCTCAAGTCCATTTTTGTGGATACATGTTACGATTCTTGCAAAACAAGAGGGAGTTAATGATGTTAATTGATAAAACAATAACTAAACAAAAAGCAATTCTGTGCGCCATACTTATTACGGTGTTTCTGCCTGCTTCAGTATTTTCTCAAGGCTTGCCCTCACCCGCTGGAGATGTAGTGGGCAGTGGTAATTATATTCACATTGTCGAAGACCTGGATCGCACACTGACTTTTTATCAGGACTTACTCGAAGCTGAACCACGTGGAGGCACTGAGCCGCGTGTTTTTGGTGCAATTGAACAAGTGGGGCAAATGTATAATGCTATCGGCTCTGAATTCAGAGGCGCAACGATTCCAGTGCCAGATACCGAGCTGGGTATGGAATTTCTTGAATGGCAGGGGGTGAATCGTTCTGCACTTGAGCCTCGGTTCTATGATCCTGGTTCGCCAGTTTTTCTACTCTTTGTTCGGGATATTGAAGTCTCTATTGAGGCTGTTATAAGAAACGGAGGCTCAATAATTACACCAACTGGTGAGCCTGTTGGTGCGGACAGCCGCTTTATTTTTGTGCAGGACCCTGACGGTTATTTCATCGAAATCTTGCAACTTGATCCAGCGCCATCTTCAGCGATGACAGGAAATGTACTTGCAGGCGGGTTTCGTTTTACTGTTGCCGACATTAATCAAACAGTTGATTTCTATAATGAGGCTTTTGAATTTAACCTGCCTGAAGCCGGAGAGCGTAATGATGATGCCTTACTGGGCGCTATAACCGGATTAGGGCTTGCAAGGTCGCGTCTGGTGTTTGGCCTTGTCCCGGGTAGCTCTTTAAATATTGAATTACTTGAACTCACTGTTGAAGGCGGGGAAAGAATTCATCAGGAACTACCGGCAATAGGCTCTTCAGTCTTTCGCATCTTTGTGCGTGACCTGGATGTTTCGATTGCTAAAGCGCTGGCTGCTGGCGCAGTGTTAGCCGCTAACAATGTGCAAGTTGTTACCTTTGGCAATGGCTTGCGTATGCGGATTATTGAAGACAGGGACGGATTGTTGCTCCAATTGATAGAAAGGCCGCAACAGTAAATTACTCTTTATGTATGGAGAGTTAAAGTGATTAGTCTGGTATGAAACGCTATAAAATTTTGCATCAAACGTCTTATGAATTCACTGACGCAGTTCAATTACTGCCTCATACATTACGCTTGCGCCCAAGAGAGGGGCATGAGCTGCGTATAGAAAGTTCTATTTTGAATATTTCGCCAGAAGCAGCACTACGTTGGCACCGAGATGTAGAAGGAAATTCCGTTGCTACTGCAACGTTCAATGACAACGCGCAGGCCTTAAACATAAATAGCGAAATCATTATTCAGAAATATGATCAAGTTCCACATGATTTTCTGGTTGCGGATTATGCAGTGGATTATCCCTTCAATTACAGTGATGAAGATCAAGTTCTGTTGTCGCCCTATATGGGAAGATTGGAGAATCAAGAACAAAGCAGATTAAATGACTTAGTGAATAGTGTGTGGCAACCGAACCAGGCTATCCAAACCTTCGCTTTACTGCTGCGATTAAATCAACATGTTTATCAAGCGGTGTCCTATAAAAGGCGTGAAGAAGCGGGTGTGCAAACGGTAGAAGAAACTCTTACTTTGGGTTCGGGGTCATGTCGTGATTCAGCCTTCTTGTTTATGCTTGCAGCTCAGCAGTTAGGTTTTGCGGCTAGATTTATAAGTGGTTATATTTATTCTGAGATGGAAATCATTCAGTCAGGGTCAACCCATGCATGGGCTGAAGTTTTTATTCCTGGTGCTGGTTGGAAAGGCTTTGATCCAAGTATAGGCAACATTGTCGGGGTTGAACATATTGCGGTCGCAGTAGCTAGACTGCCTGAGTCTGTGCCTCCTGTCTCAGGTTCTTTCCATGGTCTACCGGGTGCCAATATGACGGTTAATGTTTGGGTGACTGAACTATTGTAGGGTTGGTTTAAAGTAGGCTTGGTTTAAAATTATTTTAGGGCTTAGTGAGGCGAGATAAACACTATGTGGTTACAAGTAAGCTGTGAACTAAAATTTGTTATCGAGTTCCCCACGCCATTCGTCATGATGCTGCGTCTAAGGAGTGGCGCCCAACAGTGGGTTGCCAAGGAAGAGTTTCTTCTTAACCCCAGTATTCCTGCTTTTGAATTTACGGATGACTTTGGCAATCTTTGTCAACGATTGGTAGCGCCCCCTGGAGATTTCAGTGTTTATACTTCCGCACGAATTATGACTGCAGATGATATTGATAGTGAACCCGGTGGCGCATTTGTTGAGATACAGAATCTGCCTGATAGTGTATTGAAATATTTGCTTCCCAGCCGTTATTGCGAGTCAGATCGATTTGGAGAAATGGCAACGAAAATCACTGCAAATTTACCTTTAGGCTATGATCAAGTGGAAGGAATTGAACGCTGGTTGCACGATAAGATTGAATATCAGCCGGGCAGCAGCTTTGGATCCTTATCGGCGATTGAAGTAAACCAGCAACAATCTGGTGTATGCCGAGAYTTATCGCACTTGGGTATCGCGCTATGCCGCAGTCTGAGCATTCCAGCTCGTATGGTGGTTGGTTATTTATACGGGCTTAAACCCATGGAATTACATGCCTGGTTTGAAGCTTTCGTTGCGGGGCGGTGGTATACCTTTGATGCGACCCAGGCGTCGAAACAAGGCGGTTATGTAGTTATTGCTTATGGTCGGGATGCCGCAGATGTGGCTGTCTACAATCAATTTGGACCGGCGGTTTTTCCTATTCAACAAACAGTGACTGTAGAAAAGGTTTAATTTAAAAAAAGCGCTGAGAATTATAATTCCCTGGTAACTTTTTTAAACGACAAACCAAAAAAGGAGAGGGGGAGACGTATGACTGAACATACATCTGAAACAGATATTAATCTGGTTCTTATTGATGAACTTGRCGATTTTTCCAAACACTCATTGCAAGTTGTTGAAACGTCACGTCGAGAAATTCTCTTGTTAAGCAAAACCCTTGATCCAGCGCTTTATGACAATGATGCTTTTTATCAATGCATACTGGATCTGGCACGCAGTGATCGTAATGCTCAGGTTAAAATTCTGCTGAAAGATATTCGCCCAGTGATTGAGCAGGGGCATCGCATTTTGAATTTGGCACGTCGACTCTCCAGTAAAATTGAAATTCGAAAATTACTAATTAAACCTGCAAAAGATTCGATTACGTATTTAATCGGTGATCGTAAGCACCTGCTCTATATGCATGAAGATCTGATCTATAACGGTTTCGTTAATTATGCAGCCGCGCAAGAAAGTAAAATCCTGGCTGATGAGTTTACTTATTTGTGGGATAGACACAGTGAACTTGATCCTGCATTACGTACTATGCTGCTTTAGGCTTTATCTCTTTATAATATTTATTCACTGATTCTAGATGGCGCCATATACATCGTAGAAATATTGTATATAAGTTCTTCTACGCCTTGCTCGGTATCAGAAGGAGAAAACTGCCCAGATGATAATTGTATTAAATCTGATCGATTTGAAAACATATAATTTGTGCTCCCCATTATGCTATTCAGACGCCAATAAAACTCTTCTTTGGCAAGGCTGGGATTGCATTTTTTTAATAATCGAATGAAAAGAAATGTTGTTTCATCCAGCAGCTGATGAAACATAGTTTGTACTTGAGTTGATGGATCGTTGAGCATTCTCCGCATCAACGTGTCAAATTCCGGATTAACATCAATGCTAAGGTCTACAATGGGTTTGATATAAGCCCTAAGGATGCTGCCAATATCTGGAGCTTCTTTAGTAGAGTTTGGCCAACAAGCTTCAAGCCTTTCTATACATTTTTCTTGAGCCGGTCTTAACCGGCGTTCAATAGTTTTTTTTATCAGCGCCTCTTTAGAGCCAAAATAATAATGCAGTGCACCGACATTGCCATTAGCTTCATTAGCAATTGCGCGCATTGAAGTGCCATCATAACCGCGTTCGCTAAATATTAATTCTGCAGCATCCAGAAAAGCAGTCTCTGAGGCATTGCTGCCATTTTTTGCATCCTTGCGCTTTGTTTGAGTCATATTATTTCTCTAATTCCTTAATTCTTACACGTTCGTATAATACCTTGTATAGCCAATTATGTTTAATAAAATCAATTAATAATATTACACGACATTAAATATTGACAATTTATTTACACGACTGTATAAATAAATGTAATTTACCTGATTTCTAGTCGGTCGAGAGTATCTAGCGATTACTTTCTTCTACCTGTAATCTACAACTCATAATAAAAAAACCAAGAGGTAAGTTGTATGACCTTCCGCAATACTTCTTTATTCAATGCACTTAGTTTAATTACTTTTGTATTGTTCAGCCCTAACTTGTTGGCACAGGAAATTGATTTTTCTGGTGACTGGCGTCCTCTCTATCATGAAGACTTACCTGAGCGTATTCCTGGGCCTCATCTGGCTGATTATACTGGCATGCCGATCAATGACGCGGCCAGAATGCGTGGCGACAGTTATAACCCGAATCGTATTTCTGTAGTCAGTGAGTATATCTGTCGCCAACATGGCGGGGATTATTCCATGCGAGGCGCAGCCGATCTGCAAATAGATCGGGTCGTTGATCCATCGACTCAGCAGGCTATTGCCTTTACAACCCGCATTGGCTTCATGGGTATGCAACGAACTATCTGGCTAAATAACCCGGAGCGTCCTGCGGATATCGCCCCACATACTTTTCCGGGATTCTCCACCGGCAGCTTCGATGGCAACATGCTCAACATCTATACCACTGACTTTAAAGAAAGTTATCTGCGTCGCAATGGCCTGGCTGCCAGTAGTGAACGTACGTCTACTGAGCATTGGGTCTTGCATGGTGACTATTTAACAGTGGTTACTGTTATTGACGACCCGGTATTTATGACAGAACCTATGGTGAGAAGCCAGTCCTGGGTAAGAGACGTTTCTGCCAGGCAAGCCCCTACTAATTGCCAGGTTATCCAGGAAATACCGGTTAATGCTCTTGGTCAGATAGTGCCTCATTTCCTGCCTGATCAGAATCCCTGGTTACTGGAATTTGCTGAACGCTATCGCCTTCCATACTCTGGGGTTCGTGGTGGTATCGAAACAATGTACCCCGAATACATGGATGTCATGGAAGCACCTACTGGCGATGCTGAATTTTGCGTAGAAGAGTGTATGTAACTGATCTGGTCATGGTCATTAAGAGTTAAAGAATTCCGAATAATGGAGCAATGTTTATGTACCAACCTCAATTTATAAAGTCCTGCCTCATGCGGAGCTGCTTCTTCAGTCTTCTGTTTGGGACATCGGTATATGCAGCCGAGATGGATCAGGCGCTTGATTTATTTCATGTGAAAGGTCAGGTTTATGTGCTGACGGGTGCTGATGTTAATGTCACTATTCAAATTGGAGATGAAGCCATTGTCTTTGTCGACACTCCAGCCCCTGAGCATATCGACGAAATGATGTCGCTTATTCGGGAGATTTCAAATTCACCGGTGCGCCAGGTTATTACTACGGCGCTTGACCCCCTTCACCTGGCCGGAAATGATGCGATGGAAAGCTTGGGTTTTCGAGGCTTTGGTGGCAGAGGCGCAGGGGTGGATGTTGCCATTGGTGGAAATACATCAGGCGTTACACTGCTCGGGCATGAAAACGTGCTTAACCGTTTCTACCTGACCGACAGCGACGTTGAAAGTTTGACGCTTACAACCACCTACTTCACACCAACGTTTGATTTTTATATGAATGGCGAAGGTATTGCCATATATCATGCCCCCAATGCCCATACAGATGGAGACAGCATTATTTTCTTCAGAAGTTCAGATGTCATTAGTCTAGGAGACCTGCTTGTTCAGGGGCAATATCCAGATATAGATATTGAAAGTGGCGGTAGTGTTAATGGTTTTATTGAAGCCTTGAATTTTACACTTGAACTTGTGATACCTGGCCCTAATGCCGAAGGTGGCACTTACGTAGTTCCCGGCCACGGTCGCATTGGCGATGAAATTGATGTGGTTGAATATCGTAATATGCTGGTTATTGTTAGAGATCGTATTCAGTATCGGATGGGCCAGGGAATGAATGTAAATCAAATTATCGCCAGCGGTCCTGTTGTAGATTATGACACTGAGTATGGTGGTAGCAGAGGCGGGCCTTCAACCGCAGAATTCATTACCTCAATCTATCAAAGCCTACTAGAAGAGATGGAGTAGACCATGAAATTTATCAAAGCACGTTATGCACTTATTCTGTTTCTTGGGCTTGCGTCTACTATAGTAAGCGCCCAAATTTCATCGATACAAACAAGAGCAACGGGGTCTGCGCCAGGCAGAGCTGATGCGCCAATAGATTTAACCGGCAACTGGGTTTCCATTGTCTCTGAAGATTGGCGCTGGCGCATGGTGACACCATTGATTGGTGATTTTGCCAACATCCCTGAAAATGAAGCGGCCAGAGAAATTGCTACGGCCTGGCGTCCGGAAATGAATGTTGGCAATGAATGCATTGCTTACGGAGCGCCTGGCATTATGCACAGACCAGGGCGCATAAAAATCAGCTGGGAAGACGACCTGACTCTGAAGATGGAATTTGATGCGGGTATGCAAACGCGCATGTTTTATTTTGATGAAACAGTTGCAGCCGGCGCGCCATCAAGACAAGGGCATACCCTGGCAAAATGGGAAGATGCACCTGCACCCGCTACTTTTAATGGCATACGTATTGGTCAGACACCAAGAGTTGGCACCAGCACGCGCTCATTAGAAGCAGTAACGAGCAACCTTGTTTCGGGCTATTTGCGTAAAAATGGTATGCCACACAGCGACCAAACCAAAGTGACTGAATACTTTGATGTGTTCGAAACGCCAGCAGGGGTCGCCTGGTTTGTAGACACTATTATCGTTGAAGACCCGACTTATCTTGTAGAGCCTTGGGTAACTACCATGCATTTTATGAAAGAAACCGATGATTCTAAATGGAACCCACAAGAATGTTTTGTTATGCATGAGAATGGGTTTTAATGAGCTTACAGATTGAAGTGGTTGGTATGGTGCCTCTTTAATTTACGGGAAAAACCATATGAAGATGTCGCGAGACATCATTTGCACCAAAAATCGAGGAGATTGATTATGATTAAACACAAAAAAAATCTATTGACTGCATTTGTTCTGTCACTTGGCTTTACCTTGTTTGCAATGGGTGCAGTGAAAGCTCACCACTCATTTCCAGCAACTTACGTAATGGATGAGATAGCGACTATCGAAGGTACTATGGTGCAGTTCTTATTCCGTAACCCACATTCATTTGTTCACGTGATGGTTTCTGATGAAGAAACCGGTGAGAACCAACGTTGGGCAGTAGAGTGGGGTGGTGCGAGTGCACTGTCTGGTTCAGTTGACCGTTCAAGCCTGAAACCCGGTGACCAGGTACGCATTTCTGGCCAACCCGGTCGCAACCCTGAAGATCACCGCATACGCATGCAAAGCCTTGAAGTTATCGATGGTGACTTCATTTGGGAAGGTGATTTTGATTAATAATTTTGGAAGAAGAAAATCTTCTTCTTGAAAAATAATGACCTTATGAAAGCCTGCTAATTAGCAGGCTTTTTTTTGCGCATTTTAAGCTCATATTTGGCGGAACTTGAACTACAGATCTCAGTATTATGAACTTGCTGAATGTTTATAACTAATTAATATTATTAGCTATTGTTATGATCATCTACAGCAATTTCCCGCGCTGAGCATAATAAAGCAGGGCAATCTCCCGCAAAACACTGCACAGTGTTTGGGGAGGGGGTATTACTTGCATAATAATTTTGTCATCTAAGTTTTATTTGGCGCATGAAAAGGACTTACGCCAAATAAAGTGGCGCAAGTCGATAAATACTTCACTACATAAAATTTTATGAAATATGAGAACGTTACTTCTTGTCTTGCTCAAAAAACGTAATTTTTGAGAAGATAGCTCCAAGTTTCCCAATGGAATGATGTTTGAAACTAGATAATGTTAAGAAATCTGGCTTAGATACTTTGTTAAGGCTAAATATTTAATCTGTAGAATGACCAAATAAAACCAATTCCTCTTCGAAAGAAAATATTAACTGTTCTGGTAAACGAGAGAAATGATGTTGCCGCCAAGGCCCTGGTTTTTCGGACAAGTCTAAGGAGAGGCTTAATTGGAACTTAGTGATGAATAATGCCTGTTTGAAGCACCGCAAGCTGTGGGATACCGATATTTTTAGAACGCTAGCGACAGCTTCCATGTTGCGTTGGTAATTATTAATTAATGTGACCCAGGCATAACCCAAGGAAAATGGATCAATTCTCTCCAAAGGTTCATCACTTTCTGAAAGGATTTTATTTAAGGGGTTTTCAATTTCACCATTGGTGAGGATATTACTGTAATTAGGAAAGTCGTCTTCCTGATCTGCATTATCTAATGGCACACTACAGCGCATAGTCATCTCACCATAGCGCAGCAAGCCATTGTAGGTATAACCTATCAGTAAATCTTGATGTTTTGGATTAAGAAAGTCCAATGGCTCTAAAAGTTTTTTTTGTACCCTCTGAGCATAAAGTAAAATTTCCCCATGAATATCTCCAATCTCATATATCCCTCGGCTGTGCCTGGCAATTCGTCGAACATCCTCTTTGCGAATGTTTAAAAACTCTAAATAATGATCAAAGTTAATAGGAGCTCTCCCTTGCTATCTAGTGAAATTACACTGTAAAAGCGGGAGGTCGATTGCGCCGATAAAAATGCCGATATTCATGTCATCGTTATTAATAAATAATCTTAAACTTATCAAATAGATCGGGTGGGTGAAAGAGGGGCTGAGTGTAAATTAATGCCGATGTTTGTGCCGGTATCTTATAGGGATACGAAAGCATCATTAATACTTTAAGACATTCCTTAGTTGCTGGTGTTGCTGGAAATGCTTTTTTGGATTCGTTCTTTTTAATTTCTCTAAATTTAGAAGCTTCCATTTCACCGATGGAAAGCGCTCGAATGGATAAACAGCCCAATCAGGCTTAAGGGTCTTAACTCCTAATAGGAAGGCTTTGTCTTCTTCGGTAAGAGCTTCGTTAACTTCCTGAATCAAATTGTCTCTGGTTTCCTGATAGTCATCATAAGTAAAGGGTTCTCTAGCCATTCCTTCAAATTGATTCTCAAAAGCAGCTCTTTGATCCAATAGATGAGGATCTAACAGCTCATGCATAGGCCTATCTCCGCTAAGTAGGCCATATAAGAATCCTTGCTTTATTTCATCGGTAAAACCTTCATTCTCCATAAGCAGTTTTACATCAAATAAGTCCCGTGGATGTTGGCGATCCAGAGCTGCACAAATTTTCCCACCGTAGAGCTGGCTGATAGGCACTAAAGGCATGGAGCAAAAAGCATCGAATTCATTTTGTGTATGTTGGCATAATTGGGTTTTCACGGGTGGTGATAGAGTCCCTCGCCCAACCATATTCAATTCGATTTTGATTTGTGCGCCAGAGGATGAGATTAGTAGTTTACAAATGTTCTTTTGATGCTTGATTTGTAYWKYWKRYKWWATGGCTTCAAATTTAGCTTTTATTCTATCAAGTGCCTGGTTAATGTTTTCAAGCGACATGGCTCTTTCTTCAATAGGTACATACGTTAAGTCAATATCAACAGATAAGCGTGGCATGTCGCGAACAAACATATTGATAGCCGTGCCGCCATGTAATGCAAAGCAGGTCTCTTTTGCTACTTCAGGCAAAACATCTAGCAATAGTTGAACTTGCTTCCTATAAACCTTGTTCATTATTTTGCGCTTCCAGTTCTTCAGGTACAGTTATTTGATATTTGGCTATATAGACACCGCCAGCTACGAGGCTGCGTTTTCCCTTACCTAAGTCTATTTTGTTTATGTTCAAATAATGGAACCAATCATGTTCAGCTTTTTCAGCTAAATATAAAAACAACCGTTTCACTTTAACAGACTCACATTGCTCAAGTAGGGATTGAACAAGATCAGGTCTTAAATTATTAAGTCCTTCCATAAGCTCATAGGCTTCCAATAGCTGCTGTTTTTTAGGAGCTAAAAACAAGCACTCCATGATGGCTCGTGCTGCGCCAGATATCTTGATAGAAAAGTTATTCAGGTCGAGAGTGGTCAAGCCAAGATGAGGTGGTAGAAAAGAAGACGCATAGAAATTGATCTCAAGTCCCCAATCATATTTTTCAAACCACGATGGTAGCTTTGTCTTGGCATCAGCAAACAGCACCGCTTTCTGAGTTGAAAGTTCAAGGTACTGGGATTTACCCAGTAGAGATAATGCACTTCTTCCTCCAGGGTGAACGCTCCAGCCTGGCCGAGTCTGTAAGGCATAGATTGCCCCTAGATAATCGACTGTTTCACCTGTGCGAACCATTGCGCCACGGCCTATGGAGTCAAGCCAACGGCTGCTTTTATAGCGTTTTTGTAAGTCTAGACTATAACCTTCTTCCGTTAACCATGAGGATAGAAGTACAGCCCCTTTAGGGTAGGAGTGTAGTAGTTGGTTTATTTTTGATTCAGTTTGGGTACTCATAGTACCAAAATACGATATTTTTTAAACTTTTTCAATAGTGAGGTTTATATATGTTTAATTTATGGTACTAATAGTGCCTATTTAAGAGTAAATATAAACTATCGGGGATAATATCTCCTATGGAAGCTTAATTCACCAGTTATTACTGGTATATGGTTTATCTTTAAGTAAAAAATACTGGAAACTTTCATAAAGTGAAAGAATCAAGAAACTGTTTATTTCTCAAATAGGATGAGAATAAGTGCAAACCTTAACAAAGCTCTTACTGCAAGAAGGTCTAACTAGGCCAATTGTAAGCGATACTCAAATTGCTAGAGTCGTTGAGGGCACTACTCAGCGTCGGTATAATCTTGTTAATCGTGCCTTAAATGCAGGTGAATTACACCGTCTGCCTAGAGGACTTCATTTACTATCTAAGCCTTATAGAGATTTTGAGCACCATCCCTTTGCCCTAGCTCAATTAATGTTGCCAGGCAGCTACGTATCACTTGAAACAGCGCTGTCATTCCATGGCTGGATTCCAGAGACTGTCTATGTATCTGCCAGTATTGTTCCGACTAGTAAGTCTGTAAGTTTTGATGATGAACTAACGGGGCGCTTTAGTTATCACCCAATCTCAACTATGGAAGGTCATTTTCTTGAATTGGTAGGGCGTGTTACAACAGAACATCAAGCTATGCTGGTGGCTAATCCAATAAGGGCGCTGATGGACTTGATTTGCTTGCGTAAACTTGAATGGCAAGGGCTGGAGTGGTTTGAGAAAAGTATGAGAATTGAAAGTGAGCTTCTAGGGGGCGTGACTGCTTCACAAATTTTTACATTAAAGTCAGTTTACAAGCAAAAGCGTATGCAGCACTATCTAGCAGAACTGGAAAAAGCATTGGGCTTTGAACTTTTATCATAAATGATAGTTTATTTTTAGAACTCAAGACCAAAAGGCAGTAGATGTCAGACAATCAAGAAATAACTATTAATAGCATAAAAGAAAGGCTGCGTGATTTTACTGAGGTTCGAGATTGGGATCAATTCCACTCACCTAAAAACCTCTCTATGGCGCTTAGCGTTGAAGTAGCTGAAATTACTGAGCATTTCCAATGGCTCACCGAAGAGCAAAGTCAAAACCTTTCACCAAATAAACGCAATGAAGTAGAAAGAGAGTTGGCTGACACCCTAATTTATCTAATCAGGCTTGCAGATAAACTTGATATTGATCTACTGGCGGCAGCTCATAGTAAGATTGAGATTAATGAGCAAAAGTATCCAGTCAGTAAGGCCAAAGGGACTTCTAAAAAATACACGGAACTTGATAAGTGATTGTATATTCAGCCAAAAAGTCTCAGTTCATTGACGATGTAAAATCTAATCAAATTCATAAAGTAATATTGGCTGAATTTAAACGAAAGATGATGCATGGTGTGGGCGATCGAGAAATAGAATCTTGGCGGAATTCTATGCAGTATATGTACAAGCTACTTGATGATCCTGAAATTCCTGCCCAGGCGGGTGTTTCCATTGAATACAATATTCCTCTTACGGGTAAGAGAGTGGACTTTATCCTTACTGGTAAGGATGAAAATCAACGTGATACCGCAGTCATAATAGAGCTAAAGCAATGGAGCCAGGCTAAAAAGACGACAAAAGATGGCATTGTAAGCACCTGGCTTGGGCGAGGCGAAACGGAAACCAGTCATCCATCCTATCAAGCTTGGACATATGCTGAGCTGATAGAAGATTATAATGAGACTGTACGTAAAGAGAGCATAGCTCTAATTCCCTGCGCCTATTTACACAACATGGATTCTCCTTCAGCAGTTAACGACCCCTTTTATAGTGAGCATATAAAAAAAGCCCCTATTTTCATTTCCGAAGATGCTTACCGCCTTTCTGAGTTCCTGAAGAAATACATCAAATATGGTGATACTGATGACATCATGTATCGCATTGAAAATGGAGTAATCAAGCCATCAAAGAATCTTGCAGATAGCTTGGTCTCAATGGTTAAAGGAAATCGTGAGTTCCTTATGATCGATGATCAAAAACTGGTCTATGAAACGGCTCTGAATCTCAGTTATCACTCTCAATCCGGTGATAAAAAAGTTCTGATAGTGAAAGGCGGTCCAGGTACTGGAAAATCAGTTGTTGCGATCAACTTGTTAGTAGAGTTAACCAAGCGAGAAAAAGTCGTTCAGTATGTTTCAAAAAATGCAGCGCCAAGAGCTGTATATGCTGCTCGATTGACAGGAACATTAACAAAAACAAAGTTTGTAAATTTGTTTAAAGGCTCAGGTTCATACACAGAAACTGAGAATAACTTCTTTGATGCGCTAGTTGTGGATGAGGCGCATCGCTTGAATGAAAAGTCTGGTCTCTATGGAAATCTTGGGGAGAATCAGGTTAAAGAAATTATCAATGCTTCCAAACTAAGCATCTTCTTTTTGGATGAAGATCAGCGGGTGACACTTAAAGATATTGGGAGCAATGAAGAAATTAAAAAATGGGCGGCAGAGCTTAATGCTGAGGTTCAAGAGTTAGAGCTACAATCCCAATTTCGATGTAATGGTTCTGACGGTTATTTAGCATGGTTAGATAACAGCCTACAAATAAGAGAAACCGCTAATCAAACTATGGATGAAGTCGATTATGACGTTCAGGTATTTGATTCGCCAACTGAATTAAGAAAAGCGATATTTGAAAAAAACCTTGAGGCTAATAAATCCAGAATAGTGGCTGGATACTGTTGGGACTGGAAAAGTAAAAAAGACCCTACTGTAATGGATATCAAAATCCCAGGTACTGACTTTGAAGCGCAATGGAATCTCAAGAAAGATGACAACTTATGGATAATGGCTGAGGGCTCGGTGAAACAGGTTGGTTGTATTCATACTTGCCAAGGGCTTGAACTGGATTATGTCGGCGTGATTATAGGGCCAGATTTGATTGTTAGAGACAATCAAGTGACGACTGATGTATTACAGCGCTCATTAATGGATGCTTCTGTTAGGGGGATAAAAAAGCAACTTAAAGAAGATGAAGACGCTGCCCAAAAGAAGGCCGATACCATTATCAAGAATACCTATCGAACGTTAATGACTCGCGGACAAAAGGGTTGTTATATTTATTGCACCGATAAGGAAACAAGCGAGTACTTTAAAGCCATACTGAAACAAGATCATACCAAGGAAGCTTATAAAGTTGAGCGATATAAGGGACTTACTCTAGCAGTGTTAAATCACGAAGAAGTCTCTCCTGATATTAATGCTGTTCCTCTCTATGGCCTTGAAATAGCGGCAGGTAGCTTTAGTGATTATCAACAGGCCGAAGACCATGATTGGGTAGTGTTACCAGAGCCTTTTAATGCAAAGCCAAATTACTTTGTGACCCGTGTTATGGGTGAATCAATGAATAAACGTATTCCTAATGGCTCATGGTGCCTGTTTAAAGCTGATGTGGGTGGTACAAGACAGGGGAAGATAGTGCTTGTTCAGCACCGTGACATTCAAGATGTTGAAATGGGCGGGCAGTATACAATTAAACGATATTACAGTGAAAAAACAGAAGAGGTTGATGGGGACTGGGAGCACAGTCGTATTGTATTAAAATCAGAAACTACGGCATTTGGCTATGATGATATGGCATTTGAAGGCGGCGAGGACGAGCTTGTTGTGATTGGAGAGTTTCTCGCGGTTTTAGCGTAAGTTCGAAAATTCTATAAAATTCAGCATAGTGGTGTATATACTTTAAAATATAAACTTTAGTCTGACTAGGTGGGTATAACTGCTAAATATCGTAATTTTTGTGGAGAGTGTCTGCAGAAATTTCTCGAAAATTTAAGTATATCGGTACCAGATGGCGAATTGATTATTCAGTTTTAGCAACATGTTTCTTCTTTTCGTTACGAACAATACGGCCTTCCTTCATTAAAACACCAAGAATACTGTAGCTTAAATAATCTTTAGAGCCACCTCCATAGTCAGATTGTAAACCAAGGTATTTTGCAGCATCTGAATTTTTAATTCCTTCGGGATTCGCTTTGGCTAATTCCATTACGGCTGACTTTACAATACTCAAGCCCATTTGAGCTTTTTCATAGCAGCCAATAGGGATGTTTATCTTAATTCGTTTAGATATGTTGTCTGGATTCGGTCTTATACGATTAGTTAACAAGCCACCATGGGAACGAATCCCAAATCCTGCTATTAGTTCAGCCTCGATTTTTAGCGATTGCTCCTCAGTAAGGTTATCGGTAATGATAGTATGCAACACATTCATACCAGCATTATGAATAGCTTGGATCATTGCACCTTTTTCAGAATCATCTATTTTAGCCTGGTGCTCCCAGGCTCGGTTTCCAGTACCTTTACCAATATAAAAAATTTTAGCTGGCTTCTCTCTGGGATCCTTTAGTGCATAAACGTAAAATGGATTATTTATCATAAGTTTTCTCAGAATGTAAAACTAAAACTTGAGTTACAGCTATTCTAAAAATCATGATCTGCACATTGTAGGCAGGTAATATTATTTTCTCTCCACATTTTTACGGTTTGGGTTCTATCATCAACAACAAAAATAATATCATGCTTATCTTCAAGTATTTTATCTAGCATATCTTTTTTAACTTTGAAGTCAGGCCTTCGATCACCATCTTCTCTCATATATAGGTGCTCGGATACAATGTCGTGAGAATCAAGCCAGGATTCTGTTTGGATTCTGTAACGTTCGGGGCGGGCAGATACCAGTATTATTCTATATTTTTGAGACTCTTGTAATGCTTTAAAAAGCTCTACGACTGGTACGTTTTGGCTATCTTCAGACATCATTTCAAAAAAACTATCCCAGTCAGGGCTTTCGGCTTGTACTAGGTGTTGACGATGCCAGTTGTCAGCAAGTGTGCCATCAATGTCAAAGAGTATGGTTTTCATTCTGAGACTTTCTTAATACTGTCTACTTGACGCCTTGATTCTTCCCGAATTAGTTTACATTTTGCCGTATCATGGGTCTTCGTAAGCTCATCAGCTATTTGGTGACCATAAGAATTTCTTATAGCATTTAAAGAGTTTTCACCATTTATTCCTTGGCTCAATACAACTCCATACTCTTTTAGATGGTTAATATGTCTCAACATTTCTCTAAGAACCTTTGCCTTAGTAAATGTATTGACACTTCTTGGATTGCTTATAATATATTCTTGTATTTGATCATAGTTCATGTTTTCGGTGATTTCGAAAATGTTAATGCTGGCATTTTTTTGGCTGTTAATCCGTTCTTTAAATTCTTTGGTCACTTTCTCTCTTTTATTTTTTTGAACATCATCCCAGAGTTTTTTCGTTGCGATAGCATTAATAATTCTGGCATCTAACTCACTAACCTGGTCCATAAGAAGGCCGCGAACACGATTGATTTTATGCTCTTCTTTATGCATTTCTTGTGCAATTTCAGAGAGGAAGTGTGACAACTCATCTCTAGCTACTATAAAAATGCTTCTGCCAGAAATGCCTGATTCTCTAGTTGCATCGTCTAACTGTTTTTTTGCAGTATCATATGAGGCTGGGTCACCTGCGGAATAAAATACAATTGGTCGATAGAGTGTATGAGAGTCTCTAATAATATTTATTACATCGGAGCCATTGAAGTCCTCGGGCTCTGTTGGGCCTAAATGGAGGTCAACTAAAATAAAGTCAAAAATTTGTTCGTTGTCAGAAAACTTTTTTGAAATTTCTTCAGTTATTCTTGAGCGAAAGGCTTCAGGACTTTCTGTTGCTTTTATTTTTGCATTGATGTCTTGGAATTCAACTTTGATTCCAACTTTTTCATTATATTCTTTGAAATTACCCTTAATTCTATTCAAGCTGGATATGTTGTCATCTATACATAGAACATTGTATTGCAGCTTCATTTGTCCCACCAAATCTTAAGAGTTACACCACTGTTATTATTGGATGCAATTGAAACATTGCCGTCTAAATCATTGACTATCTGCTTAACATGGCTTAAGCCTATGCCAGCTCCCGATTTTGTAGTTGTAATACCAGCATTAAAATAGTCTTCAGGTCGAAACTTATCATTTAGTTTGTTTCCATCACTAATAAATTCCAAACAAAATACTTTGTTACTGGTACTTGCTTTGACCGTAAGGTTTTCAGCTTCCGCTTTGCTTGCATTACTAAAGATATTATCTACCAGCATGGAGACTTCAAGAGGGCTGAGGTTGATAGGCAGGTCGGAGCTACTTGGGTTTTCAAATTTAACCTTTATCCCCCAAGTTGCTCCATTCTTTCTTATATCTTTGATATATTGTTCAATGTATTCGTATATATTATGGCGAATAGTCTCGCTCATCATATCAAAGTTTGCTTTCGTAATAATTTGAGACAGGGTTCGAACTTTACTTGATGTAAAAAACGATTTTTTAATGAGCTCTAGAATATCTTCTCTACTTAGCGGAGATTTGCTAGATTCAGCTCTAAGTACATCTTCCAAGTCATCACAGAGTTCGCCGTTAAGAATTCCTATTAAGTGCTGTAAATTTCGAACTCTTTGGGTGTCTGAGGTTAAATGTGATTCTGCGAATAACCTCCTTTTCTTCTCTACGGTTAAATCTTTTTTATACTCTCGGTTGGTTTCGGTTTGTTTCTTTGTAGTGGCATCGTGTCTGGCGACATATTTTTTAACATCTTGTTTCTCTGAAGGAGTTAGCTCATATATAGACTTGTCGGAAACACTTGCCATTAAGTTTGTAACAAAGGTCTCGTACTCTTCTGTTTTCTGCTCTGCAATTTGGCTTATTTTTTTATAGTTGATTTTAATATTTCTGAGTTTTTTGTTCTTCTTATGGGATTCGAGCACCTTTTGAATAGCATTTTTAATTTCTTCAACGGAGAAATGATCATCTTTTGGCTTAACTCTATCCCAATCAATTCCATCTACTACATATTTTTCTAGAATGTTTAAAACACCAGGTAAATATGCAGAGTCTTGTCTAGAGAGTTTCTTGTCCGTTAACTGATTAAAAGCTAGGTTGTTTTCCATACCCTCCCTGCTTGTTACTGGTGCGAGATTTCTTTCGTAGTCGTAAGCCTCAACAATACCAAAGAGGTCTCTTGTTCCTAAAAAACGCATTGTCCCTTGAGCTTTTCTTTGGTTTAACTGAAGCCAGTCATCTTTAGGTTCTCCGTAGGGCATGACGCGAAAACCGTTTAAATAGAACATGATGGAGCCATATTCATAAGATTTGTAGCCTGTTATGACTTTGAAGGATGTTTTGGCTCCTTGGCTTAAGTAGTGAACTTGAGCTTTTATATTTTTTAATTTGGTGTATGGGTTATCTTCTTCAAATGATAAGATTTTATCTCCATAGTGGTGGAGTTCTGTTCTTATAGTTTTTCCATTGTCGATGATTTGAGAATGTACAGAGATGGTTTTCTCATCGAGTTTAGCTAGTAGTTTGTTCTCTATAACTCCATCAAATATTAGGTCGCCATTCTTATCTTCAAAATCGTTGGACTTAAAAGAGACTTCGAACTCTTTTTCAGGGTCAATAATAAAACGTTCAAGCTCTTTTTTTAGTTGCTCTAATTCGCTTTCGGTCCAAGCTTCTCTTAGATTTTCAATGATTAAACATGTACCTTTTTTGAAGGCAGAAAGGTTGGTTTTTTTGAAGAAATCATCTTGGGATATATACTTTGGGTCAAGCTTTACTGAGGATATTTCTTTGTCTCTATCATCAACTTCAAAATCTTCCCAATTAACATGTAAATGGACTACCTTAGTATTAGACTTTTTGCTGTATAAATTAAGCTTAGTTCCTAAGCGGTCACATGAAAATCGGCCAATACCTTTGTCTCCAGCAAACATGCCTTTGCTATTATTCCGTTTGTCAGAATAGGCGATGTTTAGCCACTTATCGACGATATCATCCAAGTCCATCCCGCTTCCGGAATCTTGAATGACTATTTGAGAGTTAGGAGACTTTGTACCAGCATTTGTAAAAATAACTTTAACATCCTTTGATTTCGCGTCACGAGCATTTTTGATCAGCTCAATAATTGCGATGTTGCTATTATTGATTAGGCCTTGTCCAATAATGTCTTTAAGCCGGATATTGGCTTTGAAGCTCGGTTTGTTTTTATTATTGGACATTTTTTGTTTCCATACTCTTTATTGCGATCCCTAATGCTTCCGCCATTAATGGCGGAACGGCATTGCCTACTTGAGTATATCGAGGACATTCCTTTTTACGAAGTGGCCCACCCGTTGTATATTTTCCTTGAAATTCAAACCAATCAGGAAAGGACTGTAAACGAGCATTCTCTCTTACTGTAAGAATTCTTGGTTCTGAGTAGTGCAGCATATCGTCAGGCAAAGTAGTTACTGTTCTAGCAAGTTGCTTGGGGTGAAGCAGCATAAAGGACTGCTTTTTCATAGAGTACTTGTCGCGTACATCTTGTGGTATTGATTTGCCCTTTGGGCACGTGTTGAGAAAATCTACAAATTTCTTTTTTGTTTCAGCTCTATGATTAGGAAGCCTTAGGCTGTTTGGTGAGTGATTGTTCTCGACCATCTTTCTCATAAGTTTTTGATAGTCAGAAAGTTGTTCGGGTTGTTCGTATTGTAATTGTTTAAAGCCTGATGTGTCAGGGCTCTCCATTAATGTTTTGCCTTTGATGGATAAATCCCCAATAGCCTCTAACACTGTAGTGTTATGACCATTGAGACTTCTTTCAGATCTAAATGCTGGTGTCATTTCCTCAAGCAAACTAAATGGATCTTGACTAAAATCACCCAGATCCTTGCGAACCGCAAGCATAATGAACCTTGAGCGAGGTTGTGGCACTCCAAATTTTGAAGCTTGGACCATTTTTGAGTAGACTCGGTATCCACCACCTGAAAGGTTTTCTAGCTTTTCTTTAACAATCAATGAATATGGTTTTTTCTTCCCTTTAAAGGCAGTTTGGAATCCTCTTACATTTTCCAAAAGTAAGAATCGAGGGCGAACTAATTTGACTATTTTTATATATTCTCTGGCAAGTACATTCCTAGGATCATCGGGGTCTCTTTTGCCAGCAGTTGAAAAACCTTGGCAAGGTGGGCCTCCTGCAATTAAATCTACTTTTCCCTGTAAGGATTTTAATTCACTAGAATAATTCCTAAGCAATGTTCTTGTTGTCATTGCTTTTTGAGGCAGCCATCTAGGCCACTCAAAATGGTACTTTGAGTCTGGACTGCACAAGTTATGCGTAAGGGTAGAGAAGGCATCACTTGACTTTTCAATAGCGAAAATACCATTCCATCCAGCTTGTTTGAGCCCTAAAGAAAGGCCTCCACATCCTGCAAAAAGGTCAATAAAGGTATTATTGTGCATCTTTGTATTGAGTTCTCATAATCAGTATGTTGAAAACTTAGAAAAGTTCTATTTATCAATGAGCTATGAATAGGTTTGAACAGAATTTTACTAGTCTTAAGTATATACCAAAAAATCAAAGGGTCACAAAATCAAAGTGCTTGATTTAGCTGTGTATTCGATACTGGTCTAGACAGCAATGGAATAATTGATATGAATCCCTTGCAAGACCTGATGCCGATTTTTGTAATCAGGCAAAAGGAATGAGAAGAAAGCCCTATTAGCGGCTAGCTATATCTTAAGCTGCTTAGGGTTAATATTTAATGCCTTTGCTGCACGTTCTAAAGTCTTTTTCTGTGGTCTATCAGATTTTAACAATTGAGAAATAGCGGATTGAGATAGGCCTCCCATTTTACTGCCAAGTTCTGTTTGAGTGATTTTTTTATAGCGTCTCCAGGCATCAATAGGGCTTACGCCATCTTTGATGATGAAACCCATGACGTCATGGGGGATGGTGTCAGCTTTTTTTGGATCATTAATAAGTTTTTCCCATTCGTCATAAGGCACAACAGCAAAAGCTGGCTTTCCGTCTTGTTCTATAATTTGAATATTAGTATGTCTGTTCATCTTGTTTTGTTACCTCTTCGATGCTGACAATTTTTACGGTGTCATCATGACTGAAAAGTACTCGATATCTGCCGATTCTTAATCTATAGCCTGATTTGTGCTTAGTCAGTTTGGTAACATTCTTCCAGTTTTGCCGTTCAGCTTTTAGTTCACTGACTTTGTCATAGACTGTTTCAGCGGTGGCCTGGAAATCTTACGAAGTTGTTTGGCCGCTTTCCTTGTCCATTCAATGGTATTCATTAGATTATAATAAAAAATATAAGAAAATAAACAAAATATAAGTAAATATTATAAAAATATTAGATATATGCAGCTAAAATAATTAGTTAGTAAAGGCTTAGGAGGTTTTAATGGCGTAACTTGAGTTTAGTTCAGCTTATATTTTTTACAATAAAACAGGCTATTTTGAGCGTATGTAGGAATATCTGAAATTAAAAAAGTGAATGATGACTCTGGCACTTATTTCGCCACAGTTTCAGCACTGTGCTCTGACTAATTACGTTATAGTGCGCACACACGCAATATCAACCATGCAATAAAAATGGTCTGTGACGTTTGATTTTGCCCTTTATCTTGTAGACAGGAAAACTCAGCTTGAAAACTTTCGCCGTCATCGATTTTGAAACGACTGGCTTGTCACCTGACCATGGTGATCGGGTAACCGAGGTGGGCGTGGTTATTTTATCCAATGGAAAAATTGTTGATCGTTACCAGAGCCTGATAAACCCTCTAAGACCTATTCCGGATTTTGTGCAATCATTAACGGGCATTACAAATGTGATGGTTCGCAGTGCGCCTGATGCTGCCAGTGTTATGCAAGCGCTTTATGATTTTGTGGGAGATACGCCGTTTGTTGCGCATAATGCCTCCTTTGATCGAAAGTTTCTCGATGCGGAATATGCGCGGGCAGGCTTGAAGCGGCAGGCTGATATGGTTTGTTCTCTGCTGTTAGCAAGAAGAATGTATCCCAATATGCCCAACCATAAGCTGGGGACCTTGGTGCGGTTGCTGTCTTTACCTTCGAAAGGCACTTATCATCGCGCGTTGGCAGATGCAGAAATGACGGCACATTTACTTGCTCGAATTATTTCAGACATGGAAACACAGCATGGCTTGGAACTGGTTACTCATAAGGTGTTGAGTGAATTGCAGGGTGTTTCAAAAAATAACTTTGCTTCAGCTATAAAACGTTATTGATGGTTTTGGGGGTAGAGTAAAAAGTAGAGTGAGATTAATATCATAGATATTTGGGGTCATGCGCCCCATATTTTTAGACTTTCCGATATTCACATACCTTTAAGAAATCAAAGCGGCATAAGGGATCTTCAGACCTTTATGTAAGGATTTGATCATTGCCAAGCTCAGCCCACGTTTACCATTTAATACTTCTGACACTCTGCCACGACTACCAATATACTGTTCGATATCCTTATTTTTGAGACCTTGTTGTTCCATTTTAAATTTAATTACTTCGATAGGGTTGGCATCAGTGATTGGGTAATGCTCATCTTCATATTTTTCGACAATTAAGCCCCATAATTCTAATTCATCCAACTCACTTTCAGTGTTGGCACTCATCAGGTTTTCGACTCTGGCGAGGGCTTTTCTATATTCCTTTTCTGTTTTTATGAGTTTCATAATTGAACCTATAAATTTTTCACATCAATTTTTTCATACTCTGCATGAGTACCAATAAACTTAACGAAAACCCAGCTACTTTTATAGTAATTCACAACAACGATAAGTCTGTAATTATTGCCGCCAATATTGAAGATGACTTTATCATCAACAAAGTCAGCCGAAGGGAAGCTTGCTTTTATATCATGGGGAGATTGCTAAACTTCCTTTCTTGCTATGCGATACCAATACCTAATAGGTTTTTTGGCATCTGCGTGTTTTTCCCAAAACTCCTTTAAGGTACTTTTTGATAAAACTCGCATCTCAATCCCAAGACGTTGATTACATTAGCATGATCCCGTATTGGGATCAACAGCAAGTAAAACAAACTTATTTGAAATTAAAAGTATAGATGTGATTTAAAAAGGGGCTAGTTTTTCTAAAGAATTAGGTGTCAGAGTTATAATTATATTATTCACCAAAGCATCCAAATAACGAGCAAAGAATTAGGTGTCAGAGTTATAATTATATTATTCACCAAAGCATCCAAATAACGAGCAGCAGTAGCGCGGGAGAGTTTAAGAAAGACTATTTTTGAGGCGTGTACAGAAACACCTGAAATTAAAAAAGTGAATGATGACTCTGACACTTATTTCATTTTAATATATAAAATTATTGGCGTCTCCAAAATATCTGCACTAATCTTAATCCAGAATATTAACTGGAATAGTGCCACTAAACTGGTACACTTTAAAAATACATGGAATGTATACTTTATAAAGGCAATGCTTTTTGTATTGAGTGGTATCACGATACTAAGGGGAATAGCCAAGCTTTAAAATTTTATCGGGCTTTGAATCAAAAGCAGAAAATTCAATTCTTAAAACTAGTGAAGCTTATGGGCGATATTGGCAAGATACATAATAAAGAAAAATTTCGAAATGAAGGCAATAAAGTATTTGCTTTTAAGCCAATGCCCAATCGATTTTTATGTTTCTTTGTTGAGGGTAAGAAAATAGTTGTGACCAATGCCTTTGTGAAAAAACAGAATAGCTTGCCTGTGAATGAGAAGATAAGGGCTCTGAAATACCGAGAGGATTATATAGAGCGTGTTAAAGAAGGGGCGTATTACAATGAGTAAACAACCGCAAAGTACCTTTGAAAAAGAGCTTAAAGATTTAAGCTTTAAAAAAGAGTTTGATCGTGAGTATAAGGAATTCGTTCTTTCTGAATTACTTTGCGCAATGATGGCTGAAGATAAAGTATCTGTGCGTAAACTAGCCAAAGCGGTAAAGCTGTCGCCAACAATTATTCAAAAATTAAGAAGCGGTGAGCAAACGGATATGAAGATTAGCAACTTTGCTAATATCGTTCGAGAGTTTGGTTATAGTTTGGTTTTAGAGAAGGGGAAGAATAGGGTTTATTTGAATTCTTCGTCTTAAAATAAAAAGGCCTGAACGACTATTCGTTCAGGCCTTTTTTACATGGTAGCTATGAGTGGACTTGAACCACCGACCCCAGCATTATGAATGCTGTGCTCTAACCAGCTGAGCTACATAGCCAAAATTTTTATTGCGGCCTCCGATTACATGTCATCTGAAAATTCTCTTTATCTTTTCATGCTCGATGTACTATGTGTACATCTGCGCGTGAAAAGCTAAATAAAATTTCCATCTAACATGTACTCGAAACCCTCATAACAAAATTTTAAACTTTCTTCTCGCCGTATTTGCATACGACTGCGCGTCAAATCCAATTTTAAATCCACATCTCCAGCACACTAGACTGCCTCGCTAGGAAATTAATAAATTTTCGATAGCGGCTTGTATTCTTTTATTCCAGTGTATCGGAAGGATGCGCATTCTGGCGATTTCACTGCTTTTTGTCAAGATTAGACAGCTCTTTACACATTGAAACGGAAATGTACGACATCGCCATCTTGCACGATATATTCCTTACCTTCCAAGCGCCATTTACCGGCATCTTTAGCGCCTTGTTCCCCTTTGAATTGAATAAAGTCATCATAGGCCATCACTTCAGCACGAATGAAACCTTTTTCAAAATCAGTGTGTATGACAGCCGCTGCTTTGGGTGCGGTAGCGCCGACTTTAACTGTCCATGCGCGTACTTCTTGTACGCCAGCAGTGAAGTAAGTTTGTAGGCTCAATAATGTATAACTTGCTCGAATGACACGATCGAGCCCCGGTTCTCCCATGCCAAGGTCAGTCAGAAATTCCATTTTCTCATCGTCTTCCAGTTCGGCGATTTCGGCTTCAAGTTTGTTGCAAACGGCAACCAGTTCTGCCCCTTCTTCAGCCGCAATTTTTGACACGACATCAAGGTGGGGGTTGTCACTGAAACCTTCTTCATCGACATTGGCAATATAAAGTGTCGGTTTGATGGTGAGCAGATGCAGGTTGTAAATAGACGCTAGTTCATCTTGATCTAAACCTAAGCTACGGACGGGTTTGATCTGATCAAGGTGCTGCTGAATTTTTTCCAGTAAGCCTTTTAGTTTGATTAAATCTTTGTCACCACTTTTGGCATTCTTACTGGCTTTCTCCAGCGCTTTTTCAACGGATTCTAAATCGGCCAAAGCCAGTTCGGTGTTGATGGTTTCAATATCATCTTTGGGGTTGATAGTGTCAGAGACATGTACCACGTTGGCGTCTTCAAAGCAGCGCACCACATGCGCAATGGCGTCGCATTCACGGATGTTGGCCAGAAACTTATTGCCCAGTCCTTCGCCTTTGGAAGCGCCAGCAACTAAGCCTGCTATATCGACAAATTCCATTGTCGTAGGAATAGTTTTCTCTGGTTGAACAATGTCGCTTAATGCATCCAGGCGCGCATCCGGAATAGAAACGATACCGGCATTGGGTTCGATAGTGCAGAAAGGAAAATTTTCTGCTGCGATTCCTGCTTTGGTTAGCGCATTAAACAAGGTGGATTTCCCAACATTGGGTAAACCAACAATGCCGCATTTAATTCCCATTTTTTGATTCTCTCTTCTTATTTGGGGTCAGAGTAAAAATAGCTCTTGCTATAGTAAAATTTTGATCTGAGTAAAAGCTGTTTTTACTCTGACCCCGGTTTAGTGTGTAATCTAAGCATGGCGTCTTGAAACTCACCTTTAACCAGCAAAGGCAATATGCTTATAGACTTATCGATATCTGCCTGAATTTGGTTAGCATCTGTTTTCGATGGTTCACCCAATACATAGTTACTCACTTTGCTGGCTTCACCAGGGTGGCCGATACCTATTCGTAGACGATTGAAGTCCTGGCTGCCGATAGCCTTGATGATGTCTCGAATGCCATTGTGACCACCGTGACCGCCACCTTTTTTTAAGCGAGTAGTGCCTACTGGTAAGTCTAATTCATCGTAGGCAATTAGAATTTCCAGGGGCTCAATTTTAAAATAATTTACAAGCGCGGCAACTGACTGGCCGCTTTTATTCATGAAAGTGGCAGGGAAGAGTAAACGTACGTCTTCACCATTGATGTTAACTCTGCCACTCATGCCAAAAAATTTAGTTTCCGCTTTTAGTTCACCTTTGTAATCATCGCAAAGGCTTTCCAGAAACATGGCACCGGCATTATGGCGGGTAAAGCGATATTGCGGGCCTGGATTACCCAGGCCAACAATTAACTTGATTCCACTCATGTGATATCAGATAGAGACGCGAGGATTATTCGCCGGCCTTGTCGCCGTCGTCAGCGCTATCAGCACTGTCATCGCCTTCGGCAGCTTCTTCGCCTTCGACAGCTTCAGCACCGATCTCTTCTTCTTCAAGAGCAGCCCTTGGTAGAACACATGCTGCGACAGGGTGATTATTATCTTCACCGTGTGCTAAGTCTATAGAAGTAACACCTTCAGGCAGGGCCAAATCAGAAATATGGATAGACTCACCAACTTTCAGTTCAGCCATAAAGACTTCGATGTATTCAGGCAGATTGCCAGGTAAACAGGAAATTTCCAGCTCATTAATCATGTGATTAATAATGCCGCCTTCCAATTTAACACCAACACACTGATCTTCGTTGACAAAGTGTAATGGTACTTTAACGGCAATAGCCTGATCAGCACTGACACGTAAAAAGTCAGCATGCAGAATTCTAGGCTTGGCTGGGTGACGTTGTAGAGCCTTGATCACCACGCTTTCATCTTTCCCATCAACTTTCACGGTAATAATATGTGAAAAGAAGGCCTCGTTTTCAACAGCCTTCATAATGTCTTTATGTGGGATAGTGATAGCGGTAGGTTCTTTACCGGCACCATAGATAATGGCAGGTATATCACCGGCCAAACGACGTAAGCGGCGGCTCGCACCTTTCCCCACGTCTGTTCGAGGACTAGCCTCGAGGATAAAATCATTCTTAGACATAATAGTCTCCTAAGTTTTTGCTTTCTGCACACTTGCGACCAGTTTGGCAGAAAGGGTTAATGAACAGCTAAATGTACGGCTAAGTGACCGTTAAGGTCGTTTAATCAATTATGCTCAAACATGGCACTAACGGATTCTTCATTGCTCACTCGTCGGATTGATTCTCCCAGAAATCTAGCCAGGGAAAGCTGACGAATTTTACTGCAATTCTGTGCTTCTTCTCTCAATGGAATCGTATCGGTAACGACCAAGGTATCCAAAGAAGAGTTATTAATATTGTCTATAGCGTTTCCAGAAAGTACCGGGTGAGTACAATAGGCAACGACCTTAGTGGCCCCCCGTTCTTTTAAGGCATCTGCCGCTTTACATAAAGTGCCAGCAGTATCGACCATGTCATCAACAATTAAGCAGGTGCGGTCGGTAACATCACCAATCAGGTGCATAACCTGAGATTCATTCGCCTTTGGACGGCGTTTATCAATAATGGCCAGATCAACATTAAGTTGCTTGGCAAAAGCTCGAGCTCTTACTACACCGCCGATATCCGGGGACACGACGACTAAATCTTTATAGTTTTGAAGTTTGACATCTTCGACCAAAATAGGGGATCCATATACGTTATCAACCGGAATGTTGAAGAAACCCTGAATTTGTTCAGCGTGGAGGTCAATTGTTAACAGTCTGTCTACGCCAGCAGCACCTATCATGTCGGCAACGACCTTGGCACTAATCGGAACGCGCGCAGAGCGTACTCGGCGATCCTGCCGTGCATAACCGAAATAAGGTACTACCGCAGTAATCCGATCAGCAGATGAGCGATGCAAAGCATCGGCCATTAATAATAATTCCATCAGGTTGTCGTTGGTTGGCTGACAGGTAGGCTGAATGATGAAAACATCTTGTCCGCGGACATTTTCGTTTAATTCGACGCTGGTTTCGCCATCACTAAATTGCTGAACATTGGCATGACCTAAGGGAACGCCTAACCATTTTGCGACATTCTCAGCGAGTTGCAGATTAGCGTTCCCACTGAATACCATTAAACTTTTTGGCATTTTGGCACCTTATGCTCGTAGTACAGCGTTTATAAAAAATACAGCGTTTATAAAAAATACAGCGTTTATGAAAGTAGTGACTAGTCTTTGTTTAAGCAACTAGCCTTATAACAAACCAACATATAACTAATAGTGATATGGCTGGGGTGGCAGGATTCGAACCTGCGCATGCATGGATCAAAACCATGTGCCTTACCGCTTGGCTACACCCCAATCAATCATTACTCGGTCAATCTTTATTCAATTAAACATTACTCAATTAAATCTTAGGGCTTGCAACACGGGGGATTTATTAATTCCTTGAGCTATAAAGCCCTTTAATTCCCCTGGTAAATCAGCGAGCACCTGTTCTGCTGCCGCTCTCGTATCGAAGCTGGCGAAGATACTTGATCCAGTGCCCGTCATTCGAGCTGGAGCGTAGTTATTTAGCCAATTTAGAGCTGCGCCAATTTCAGGGTAAAGCTTTATAGCGACTGCTTCGCAGTCATTCCTATTCTCTGAAAAAACACCCTGAAATGGAAAGGCGGGTATTGTGATGGTCGAGCTGTTCCTTGTCAATTGCTCATGGCAAAAAATTTGCTCTGTAGAGACCTGACAATTAGGTGAAATGACGACATACCAAGGTTCAGGCAATGCCATTGCAGTAAGCTTTTCTCCTACACCTTCTGCCCAGGCTGAATGCCCTCTGATAAAAACGGGGACATCAGCCCCTAGTGTCAAGCCGAGTTCAACTAGTTCATCAGTCGTTAAACCGCAATTCCAAAGTTTATTGAGCGCTAATAGCGTTGTAGCGGCATCTGAACTACCGCCGCCTAAGCCTGCGCCCAGTGGTAATTTTTTGGTAAGTTTTATAGTGGCACCACTTTGTACTTGTGCATGCTGTTGCAGTAAAACGGCAGCTTTTATGATGAGGTTATCTTCTGCTGCAACCGAGTTGAGGTTTGATTCAAGATTGATTGCAGGTGAATCGACGCGTTCAAACTCCAGTTGATCGCCATAATCCAGCAATTGAAAACAGGTTTGCAGTTCATGGTAGCCGTTATCACGACGACCGGTTATATGTAAAAACAGATTAAGTTTGGCCGGTGCAGGCAGGCTGAGCATGAATCAATTGCCCCCGGGGCGGGTTTGCCAGGATTGAATAATAAAGGTTAAGCGGTAATCAGGGTGGGTCATGCGAATGCGGCCGGGAAGGCTTAGGCCGTCACTATCCTGGTAGCGATCATATTCAAGTTGCCAATTGTTGCCCTGCGCATCTCTTTGCTTGAGACTTGCCAGTAGTTGGTTTTCGTTAAATTCCATAGTCGCTGTGCTGTGCGGGGAAGGGATGCCTCTGACCCAGTAATGTAAAGCCTCTGCTGGAAATTCATAGCCGAGGTAATCACGGCTTAATTCAGCTAAATTGGTTGCCTCAATAGGATTATCGTTACCCTGTTGTAGTCTAATGCCATTTTGATTGCCGCTAATCATGGTCGCACCTATTCCCAGTGCGCCACTTAAATTAATTTCGAAGTCCTGCTCTATCTGCTGCCAGTTGATAGACACAGTATCTGAGTTGTTGGCTTGTCTAATATTGAGTCGGCCTTGCAGTGTCCAATAGTGAGTGTTCGTTACCAGAGCCTGATGAACCTGCCAATCTCGATTAACTAAGGTATTGCTCGTGGTGCAGGATACTAACAACAGGCTAATGGCAAGAAGGTAGGCCGTTCGGGCTGACCTGATAAAGTGCAGCATAATAAAGGTTAACTGTCAGATTCAGCGTCAAGTCGCTGCATGGTATTAAGAATAAACTCACTTTCAGGCCGAGTTTCCAGGGCATCTTGCCAAATTTCACGAGCAGCTTCCTGATTACCCATTACCCACAAAACCTCACCTAAATGTGCAGCAACTTCATGGTCTGGGAAAAGCTCAAAGGCGCGCTCCAAGTTAATTTTTGCCTCTTCATACATACCCAACTTAAATTGCACCCAGCCAAGGCTGTCTATTATTGCAGGGTCGTTGGGGGATAATTCGATAGCGCGATCAATGAGGTCCTTGGCTTCACTATAACGATTAGTCTGATCTGTAAGATAGTAGCCCAGCGTATTAAAGGCCGAAGGGTTGTTTGGGTTCAGACGCATAATGCTGCGTAAATCCAGCTCTAATAGTGCAAAGTCATCAAGTTCCTGAGAAACAAGCGTTCGTAGTTGTATAAGCTGCGTGTCATTAGGGTTATTGCTGATGGCTCGACTCAAAAAAGTGAAAGCAGAGTAGTATTCTTCTGCATCCAGTAAGAGACCTCCTTCCAGAGCGAGCAAGGTGTTGTTAATTTCAGGCCGTCTAAGGCGTACTTGTCGAAGATGGTCACTGGCCTCTGCATGACGATCCTGCTCAATCATGAGCTCCATATAGTTGCGCAGAGAGACCAGATAGTTGTTGCCACCATCAACGCGTAAATAATGATCTATAGCCTGTGCGGGGTTATTTTCTTCATCGCTAATAAGCGCTAAATAATAATGGGCATCATCTAAACGTTGTTCGTTGACTAATAGACGCTGAAAATAATTTCTGGCAGAGCTGAGTTGGTTTGCCTCAACAGAGATTAAAGCCAGAGAATACAACATTTCAAAATCTTGAGGGTCTTGATTAACAATGATTTCAAACTGCTCCATAGCATCTCGATAATTACCGTCTTCTACAAGCTTGCGTCCGTAAGCAAAACGCAATTGTTTATTGTCAGGCTTGTCGTCCAAACTATTTTCCAGACGGCGTCTGGCTTGGCGGATTTCGCCCATCTCTTCGAGAATTTCCACTTCGGCAATCAGAATGTCGACAGGGTCGTCATTTTCAAGCGCCAAGCGATGAAGGATTTCATAAGCTTCTTGTAACTGGTTATTTTGGCGATAGAGTTGTGCCATCGCCAGACGTAAAGTGAAATGTTGTGGATAGCCTGGTAACAGGGCTTCAAATTCGCTTATTAGGCTAGTAAGCCTGGGTTGGACATCAATATTGTTATCAGCACGATTGCTGATTAAGCGATAATCAACGTCATAATCTAATTCATGCATGCGTGCAAAAAGTGCTAGGGCCTCACTGAGGCGGTTAGCAGCAATCAGTTGGTAGGCTGAAGTTTTTAATGCTTCTTCCGAGTTGGGTTGTTGGACTAACCATAGTTCACCTAATTCTAGCGAAGCCTCATTATCACGCAAAAAAGCAGCAATTAAGGCGGCTCTGCGGATTATTCCAAGGTCATTGGTCTCCTGAGCCAGTGCCAGATAGTCATCTAAGGCCGTTTGGTTATAACCACGCTGCCCCGCCATTTCTGCGATGATGACACGAGTGAGCATGTCTTCTGGGAAAGAGCCATATATGATTTCTTCTTGTGGCGGCGGCAGGCTTGCTGGTTCGGATTCTGCTTGTTGATTAGCCTCTAAAGCACTAATAACAGCTTCAGGAGCATTTTCACTCCCAGATACTGGCTCAGTTTGAGTCGTAGTACAGGCAGTAAAAAGCGCGACAAAACCTGATGTCAGCAGGAGTTTTACAAGTGAAGCTTTATTCATAATGACAAGTATAGCCAGACTTATTAGGCAGTGACTACAGTATTGAGTAAAATAGATGCTTTTATTATTTTGGATTACTTGATTCTATTCTTTCATGGCTACACTACTGCTGGGAATTAATCACAATACGGCGAGTATAGCCATCCGGGAAAAGGTCGCCTTTGCCCCCGAACTCATGCGTGAAGCCTTAAAGCAGGCTTGTGATAGTGCTGAATTGGGTGAGCTTGCCATTTTGTCTACCTGTAATCGCACTGAGCTTTATTGCGTACCCAGCCATTTAGCTGAGAGTGAGGGACAGAGGCAGGATATTGAAAAGGCAGTGCTTTCCTGGTTGGCAAACTATCATCAGCTTGATTCTGATGAGTTGAAAAACTGTGTCTATACCTATTGGGATGAAGATGCTGTTCGACACGTTATGAAAGTGGCCAGTGGTCTTGACTCAATGGTATTGGGTGAGCCTCAAATATTAGGCCAAATCAAATCTGCTTATGCCGTAGCCAAAGAGGCAGGTAGTGTTGATAGTCACTTACATCGAATTTTTGAAGACACTTTTACTGTCGCCAAAAAAGTGAGGACTGATACGGCTATTGGCGAAAATCCTGTGTCAGTGGCTTTTGCCGCCGTGACCTTAGCTCAACGTATTTTTGAAGATATTTCTAAGGCGTCTGTTTTAATGATAGGTGCAGGGCGCACCATTGAACTTGTGGTACAGCATCTAAGGCAAGCAAATGTTGCCAAGATAGTTGTTGCTAACAGAACGCTCACGCACGCATTGGAATTAAAAGAAAAATATGGGGTTGATGAAGTCTTACTTTCGGATATACCCGAACAATTAATCAACGCAGATATTGTCGTGTCTTCCACGGCAAGTCAGTTGCCGATTTTAGGCAAAGGTGCCGTTGAAAATGCCCTGAAAATTCGTAAGCATAGACCGATTTTCATGGTGGATTTAGCTGTCCCCAGAGACATAGAACCAGAAGTTGGCGACCTAGCTGACATCTATCTTTATAGTGTGGATGACCTCAAAGAAGTCATTGATAGTAATGTGCAGAGTCGGCAAACTGCCGCCGCTGAAGCTGAACATATTATTGAGAAAGGGGTGCTGGATTTCCAACACAAACAGCGCTCTTTAAATATTGTTTCTAGCTTGAAGGCTTACCGTGATAAAGCAGAATCTATTCGTGATACTGAATTGAAGAAGGCGTTAAAATCTTTAGAAAAAGGTGAAAGTGCTGAAGACGTATTAGCGAATATGGCACGCTTGCTGACTAACAAGCTGATTCATTCACCGAGCGTACAGATGAAAAAAGCCAGTGCTGAAGGTCGTGAAGAGTTGGTTGAGTTGGCTCAGGTCTTGTTTGAGCTGAATAACAAAGAGACTAACATTAAAAAATAATAGTGCAGAAAGAGTGCTGAGAGTTTAAGGGTTAAATGAAAGAATCAATTTTACAAAAGCTAGAACACCTGAAAGACCGTTATGAAGAGCTTGAAGGCTTACTTAGCGATGCTGAGGTTATTACTAATCAAGATAAATTCCGCGCATATTCTATGGAGTATGCTGAACTGGAACCCGTGGTAAAGAATTTTAAGTCCTTTACTCAAGTGCAATCTGATCTGCTAGAAGCGCAGGCGATGCAAAAAGACAGTGATCCAGATTTGCGTGAAATGGGCAATGAAGAAGCAGTGCTTGCCAGTGAAAAAATTGAAGTTATAGAAATGGAATTACAGAAACTTTTGTTGCCAAAAGACCCTAAAGATAGCTGCAATGTATTTCTGGAAATCCGAGCTGGAACCGGGGGTGATGAAGCGGCTATTTTCTCTGGTGATTTATTCCGTATGTATTCGCGTTATGCTGAATCTCAAGGTTGGAAGATGGAAATTATTAGTGAGCGAGCCGGTGAACATGGTGGTTATAAAGAGATCATTAGCCGGGTTCAAGGCAAGAATGTATTTGCTAATTTAAAATTTGAATCAGGCGCTCATCGCGTGCAGAGAGTGCCTGAAACTGAAACGCAGGGAAGAGTGCATACCTCAGCCTGTACGGTTGCTGTCATGCCTGAAGTTGAAGCTATTGAAGAAATTGAAATCAATAAAAATGACCTGCGAGTGGACACCTTTCGAGCCAGTGGTGCTGGCGGCCAGCATGTGAATAAAACTGATTCAGCTATCCGTCTGACGCATTTACCTAGCGGCATAGTCGTGGAATGTCAGGATGAGCGTTCCCAGCATAAAAACAAGGCCAGAGCTATGTCACTGCTGCAGGCTAAACTTCAGTCCTCAGCTGAAGCGGAGCAACATCAAGAACAATCAGATGCCAGGCGAAATTTGATTGGTAGCGGCGATCGTTCAGAAAAAATACGCACCTATAATTACCCCGATGGACGTATCACAGATCACCGAATTAAGCTGACGCTTTATAAATTAAATGATGTCATGGGCGGGGATCTCAGCGATGTTATTCAACCGTTAATCAATGAGCATCAAGCTGACCAGCTCGCTGAGTTAGCGTCCTAGATTTAGATTAGCCGAGTGCAAATCCAGCAAGCCTTAAGTCATGCAAGTTCACACTTAAATCAAAGTGAAAGTCCGCGTTTGGATGCGGAGATTTTGCTGGCGCATGCGCTTGGGAAAAGTCGTGAATTTTTAGTCACCTGGCCAGAAATTGATTTAAGTGAATCGGAGCAACACACCTTTTTACACTTGCTTGGGCAAAGAGCGCTTGGCCAACCTATAGCTTATCTGCTTGGAAAAAAAGCGTTCTGGGATTTTGATCTGACAGTTAATTCTGACGTGCTCATACCTCGGCCTGAAACGGAATTGTTAGTCGAATTAGCGCTTGAACATTTAGATACAAGTAAGCATTTGCTAGCGGATCTTGGCACAGGTTCAGGTGCTATCGCGCTGGCATTAGCTAAAGAGCGGCCAGAATGGCAACTGGTTGCAACTGATAGCAGTGAAGCCGCATTAAAGGTAGCCAAACTAAATGCTGAAAATTTAAGGTTAGATAATATTGAACTCAGACAAGGCTCCTGGTGCGAAGCCCTAAAAGGTGGAAAGAACAGTGAAAATAGCAATGAAAAGTATGATGCGATCATTTCTAACCCACCTTATATAGACAAAACCGATGTACACCTGTCTCAAGGTGATGTCAGGTTTGAGCCGGTTCAAGCTTTAGTTGCGGAAGAACAAGGCTTGGCTGACTTAAGGCAGATTGCCACACAAGTCTTAGAAAAATTAAAACCTGACGCAATTTTGATGCTGGAACATGGTTATCAACAAGCTGAAGCTGTCAGGCAACTATTAGAGCAATCGGGGTACAATGACATTCAAACCCATAAAGATCTGGCTGGCCTCGAAAGAGTAACCATGGCTCGCCGTTGAATGAGAATTGTTAGATAAAAACAAGCAATGAAATTACTTTTGCACATCAGTTTAATGCTCTCTTTATTGTCCTGTGCTCTTATTAGCGGGTCGTTAAGTGCACAGGAAATAGATTTTGCCAGCACTCAGCAACAAGCGGAGCAGGGTGATAACGATGCACAATATATGCTCGGTTTACTCTATGATAATGGGGTTGGTGTTGAGCGAGACCTTGAACAAGCTTCCCATTGGTATAGGCGGGCTTCTCAGCAAGGCCATATTGCGGCGCAGTATAATCTGGCGCAAATGTATCGTCTTGGTGACGGTCTGGCTCAGGATATTGAACAAACACTTTATTGGTTTATGCAGGCTGCAGAAGCGGGCAACGATCCAGCGGCACAATATGTGTTGGGTGATATTTATCGATACGGCGAAGGCGTGGAAATTAATCACAATGAAGCCTTCCGTTGGTACATTCTGGCAGCAGAACAAACCATGGTAGAAGCTGAATATATGACCGGAATATTGATTGCGGATGGCCTTGGCGCACCAGAAAATGATTTTATGGCTTTGCGCTGGTTACGCAAGGCCGCCAAACAACAACATGCGCGGGCTTTTTATACACTGGGAGAAATGTATGAGAAGGGTGAAGGGGTAGACGTGAATTTAGTGCAAGCCTATGTCTGGTTTGCTGCTGCCACCGAATTACAATATACACAGGCCGCAAGTCGCCGTGATTTGCTGGCATCTAACCTGGAGTCTGTGCTGCTAATTCAGGCGCAAAACCAGGCAGAGAGCTGTATTGGATCAGCATTTAAATCGTGTGAATAAACGCTTATAAATAAGTAGCAATAAATAAATACTAATAAATAAATGCCTATGAATGACGATCAATTATTAAGATACAGTCGGCAGATTATGTTGCCAGGTATAGATATTGCCGGGCAGGAAAAGTTATTGGCGGCAAGGGTATTGATTGTTGGTGCTGGTGGGCTTGGTTGCCCAGCTGCAATGTATCTTGCCAGTTCTGGTGTTGGCCAGATTACGCTTGCTGATAATGATAAAGTCGAGCTGAGTAATTTACAGCGCCAGATAGCCCACCATTCCACGTCACTTGGCCTTAGCAAAGTAGCCTCCCTGAAAGAGAGCATACGGCAGTTGAATCCGGAGGTTGTGGTGACAGCTCTTGCTGAACGTTTGCATGGCGATATCTTGTCAGTAGAAATTAACAAAGCCGATGTTGTTGTCGATTGCAGTGATAATCTGCAAACCCGTCTGGAGATTAATAAATACTGTAAACAGCATAAGGTGCCTCTGGTATCGGGGGCCGCCATTCGGATGGAGGCTCAGCTCAGCGTGTTTGATCATCGCTTGCCTGAAAGCCCTTGTTATCAATGTATCTATGATGACAAGAGCGAATTGTCACTTAGTTGTTCTGAGAGTGGCGTGATTGCGCCTCTGGTTGGCATCATTGGTTCAATGCAGGCGTTGGAAGCAATTAAACTGATTTGTGGTATTGGTGACACCGTCTGTGGTCGCTTACTGATACTAGACGCAGCCACCATGCAGTGGCGCGAAATGGCCTTAGAAAAAAACCAGCTCTGCCCTATTTGTAGCTGTGGTTAATTCCTATGTGCAGTTAATTATGAAAGTCTGCATATTGGGCTATTTGAGGTGGCTGCACGGCGTGAACTCGCTGGACAGGACACCGGAGGAGAGTAGGACTTCTTGGTAAAGCGTGAAATTTCTGTTTGTTTCAATTAAGAATAAGAAAACTCAAATCTGAGTTTACTTATTCTTGGCCTTACTCAGGGATGTCGATGAAGCTTTTGCATTGATTAGCTGTACGCTAGAAAGAAAAAATAAAGCTTAGGGTCTTTAAAAAAATGTTGGATATGGGAATTTAAATTATTTTTTTGCCGTATTTTATTAGCGCCATCCAGAGCCAGAACCTGGGCGTTCTTCAGCGCTGTAGTAATGCATCACTGCATAAATCCCAGAGATTTTTCCTTCAACAATAGTAAAGAATTCGGTTAACAATAAACGTGGCCAAGGAGAACCATCTTGTCGTAAAGGGCCGTTTTCAGGTCGATGAAAAACAACACGACCAAGTGCAACACCGGCTTCTTGGTCAATCATTAAATAGTCTCGTTCAACCACTGCATCTATTTGTATAATGCTCTCAAGACCTGTTGTGCAATCATTGAAACCAAACTCAACTGCCTCCTCGCCATCGTTCTGAGCGCCCATCATACGAGTAACATCTGTTCCATTTTCAATACGCGGGCAACCTTCAACAGAAGGCACAACAAAATAAGGATCGTGGGCCTGTAAAGCATCAAAATAAGCATTAGGCGCACTAATCATGCTGAGACGAGAGCTTTGCTCATTTTCATCCAGCAGTCGAACGCTTGGTTGACTTCCTGTAAATCCATCAAAATTCACTAAGGCTTCGCCTGCTCGAGCGAGAACCCATTCTGCTTCACTTACTTTTCCATCGTTAACCTTAACTCGCAAGGACACCAGAAGAGTGGCATCACCTTCTTCCATCGTTCCATAAAAGGCTGCAGACCCATTTACGGGATCTCCAAAATAATATCTTACAGAGCCCAAGCCCGTGGCAGTATTCCAGAACCCTCTACCCACTTGAACAGTCAAACCATTTTCAGTGCCACGGTAATTCGTTGCCAAAGGTGCTATTCCAGGCCTATCGTCGATGACCGCATTGATATAATTAGACAGTACATCTATATTGCATTGACGATCACAGTTCATATCTGCGGCATTAGCCTGAACGATGACGCTAATAGCTAATAAACAATAGGCACTAATTGCAACGACCTGCTTGAAAAAACGATAAGGCATATCCTTTTCTTCCTGTGGTAGTAATGGTTTTCTGAACTTGATGGTAACCTTGGCACTTTTTTTTATCAAATGACTCAAAGCAAGCAGGCGTGTTTATATTAGGTTTCGATGATGCCGATGTGAATTGTCACTCAGCTTCTCCGAAAGTAATTATGATAGCGCTAAGGCCTGATACGCTAAACAAAAATTAATAAGTTAAATAAGAGAGAAGAAACACGTATGACAGTCATTAAAACAGCTTTGGTCGGTAGTTACGCTCAGCCTGAATGGTTAATTGATCGTGAGGCTTTAAGACATCGTTTACCGGCACGAATAATTGGTAATGATATGTGGCGAGTAGAACCTGATCGGCTTGAAGAAGCGATGAATGATGCCGTTCTCAGTGTGTTAAAAGATCAGGAAGTGGCAGGCTTGGATATAGTCACCGATGGTGAAGTGCGTCGTGAAAGTTATTCTGCGCCTTTTGCCAATGCGCCAGAGGGAATTGATCGTAATCGCGTTGAAACACTGATCGGGCGCGCTGGCTTACCTAATAAAGTTCCTTTAATAAGCGGCCCTTTAAAACGTGTGGCGTCAGTGCATGTTGATGATGTGAAATTTTTACGCGCGAACACCGACAAAACTATCAAAATTACCATACCCGGGCCGTTTACTCTTTCCCAATTAGCCGTAAGTGAGTATTACAAAACACCCAGAGATGTAGCCATGGCTTATGCCGATTGTCTTAACGAAGAAATTCACGATTTGTTTGCTGCTGGAGCAGATGTTGTGCAATTTGATGAGCCTTATTTACAGGCACGCTATGATGAGGCCAAGTCCTATGGTGCCGAAGCAATCACGCGTGCTTTCAAAGGCGTAAAAGGCACAACGGCCCTTCATGTTTGCTTTGGTTATGCTGCCATGGTCGCCGACAAATCTGCAAATGGTTATTCATGTCTACCGCTAATTGAAGGCATTGAGGTTAATCAAGTCTCGATTGAAGCGGCCCAGCCTGAGCTGGATCTAGCCGCAGCATTGAACAGTTTACCCAGTAAAACCATCATCCTTGGTGTGATTAACTTGGGTGATGAAACGCCGGAGACGCCTGAACTTGTCGCTGAACGTTTACGCAAAGCGCTTGAGATTATTCCTCCTGAACGTATTATTGCGGCACCAGATTGCGGCTTGAAATATCTGCCTCGTGAATCCGCGCGTGGGAAATTAAAAGCACTGGTAGAAGGCACAAGAATTGTGAATGCAGAACTTTAAAGCGTTAGCGTTTTACTTAATGTAGTTCTTGTCATTTCAGAATGTAATCTGTGCCTACTCACTGCTAATCTAATGAAGCTTTTATCTGAATTGGGTTAAATTAAGGTAGGCTGCCTCAATATTTTTTCCCCGTAAGCGTTCGTAATATTCCCAGTCTACGTATTGCTCCAGCATGACCTGCTGTTTCATCTCGTCCAGGGAGAGTCCTTGTGCCATCCCGTCGCTGACGGCAGACTGCAGGTCTTGCAGAAACTGCCGAGATGAAGCGACCTCGTCCTTGGTAAAAAAATCACCGTGGCCGCCAGCAAAAATATCAAAATCCAGTTCCTCAACCGCTTGATAGGAGCTTATCCATTCAGCAATTGGAGTGCCATCCAGAGGGCCACAAGCGCTCGGTAGAGAATGGATGTTATCTCTGACCAAGGCATCGGCAATCATATCTGCGGCGAACACTACGCGCTCCTGGGGAAAGTAAACCACTGTCATGTCATCCCCATGATTTTTGCCGGGATGTATCAGCTCCACAGTCTTGCCACCTAGAGTCAGGGTCATACGCTCAGAATAAAATATATCCGGCAGAACAATATCAACCTGGAGCTCTGCTGGTGTCATTACCCCGTCACCATTAAGATCATTTCGATCAAAGAAGTTGTTACCCATACCGCAGATGCCAGGATCAGCATTGGTTGGAATCATGATGTCTTCCCGGTCAATCAGCCCGTTATTGTTGCGGTCAATCATGTCGCCTGGCATTTGGGGGTAACGCCCATCCATGTTTATTGCTACTCTTTCATGGGCAATAATCGTGGCAGTATCGGCAAATACACCAGCGCCACCAGCATGATCAAAATGGCTGTGGCTATAAATGATATAGCGCACCGGTACGTCAAAGCGTTCGTCTAATTGCTCTTTCAGCCAAGTAGCATAGGGAGTGTTTAAAGGGTCTGCCAGAATAATGCCTGCATCCGTCACCAGAAAAATAGAATGCCAGGCTCCGGTGCCAGCCCGATACAGATCGCCGGTAATGTGTCGAATCTGATTGCCAGACACGGTGTCCAGGGCGGCCTCTTCCTGAGCACTGAGCATGGGTGAAAGGAACAGCAAGGTTGCTATGAGCAGACGAAATACTTGGATCATGAGTTATCCCCAAAAAAGGTTATGATTATACATTGGCAATGTAATAAGCACGACAGGCAAGCGCAAGTCATATTTTATTTCAGACTTGCTTACAGTTAAATTTTGATTCAGGTCTTTGGTTTGCAAGGTTGGTATATGCCAGCATATATTTCTGACATGCCTTCTGGTCTGAATAAGTCAACTTTTACATAAACGTCTTCATAACTACCATGCCTGTCAGTATTACTCGGATATTGCACGCCGAGTTGTACTAGATAAGACCGGCTTCTTTGGGGATGACAGTGATTACTGTACGTGGATTCAGGGTATAACTTTATATCCGTCTGCCCTGCCAGAGTGATATGGGCCCGCGCCAGAACTCTTCTTTAAAAAGCAGTTTGAAGAAGCTGTAAAATGTGTTGATATAGATCAGCTTGGTATCGTTCACCTCTTAGTTTGCCACTTATTCCTGTTTTAGGAGAAAAAAATGATTAGAAAAAAAGTAATGTTCTTCCTAGCCTCTTGGGTCTTTATAATTTTTTTAGGCGGGTGTATGCAAGATCAGGATAATACTTCTGTAAATGAGGGTGCTGATGATACAGATGTTGGGAATGAGATTATATCTGTCGATCATTTTGTGTCTGTAGTGTCGACAGCCCCCTCCATGAGCGGAGAAATTGCCCAATTGTATGTCCGAGAAAGAGTTCTGACTTCCATACCTGATTCGCTGGAAGGGCAGGTTGTTCTTTTTATTCATGGTGCCGGAACGCCAGCCGAAGTCGGTTTTGATGTGCCTTATTCCGGCCATAGCTGGATGGCTTATCTGGCAGAGCTAGGAATGGATGTTTTTGCTATGGATACCACCGGTTATGGCCGTTCTACACGCCCATTAGTTATGAATGACAGATGTAACCTTTCCGCACAACAACAGGAAGAATTATTTGGTGACAGCTGTAGCTCAAGTTATCCCTATGCGGCCACGACGATGACTTCGGACTGGCATGATATCGATGCTGTTGTGGATTATTTGCGAGAGTTAAGAGGTGTGGGAACTGTGCATCTGGTCGGTTGGTCTCAGGGTGGACCAAGATCAGCAGGTTATGCTGCACTCAATCCGGAAAAAGTAGGGAATATTGTGTTGCTTGCCCCTGCTTATAGTCGCCAATTGCCGGCAACCGAAGCTCAGGCAGAAATTGCAGGAGCTGTTTTCACCAAACAATCCCACGATGACTTTGTTAATAACTGGAACAGGCAGGTGGGTTGTTCTGATCAGTATGATCCGGCTGTCAGCGATGCTGTTTGGGCTGCCATGCTGGATTCAGACCCGGTCGGTGCTACTTGGGGAAGTGGCGTAAGAAGAGCACCCAGAACACCTACTTTTGGGTGGACCTCTATTGAAGTTGCAAATACTTTGACGCCTATCATGATGGTAGCCGGTACACATGATGCTCAAGTAAGCCCGGAACGAGTCCAGGACATGTATGCAGATCTGGGGTCTGATAAAAAAGTCTACATTGAAATGTCCTGCTCGTCTCATAATGCTATGTGGGAAAAAGATGCGGAGCAATTATTTGATGCTAGTTATCAATGGTTAACTAGCACTTCTTATAACGGTATTGATAACGGTATGCTGGAAATGGAGGAATAAGAGGGAGAGCTTTATCTATAGAAAGCATAATAATAAAACGATGGTAAAGAGGGTGAAAAAGAACGCTGGTGTTTGTAGAGTTTTTTTGATGAATTCATAAGTAGAATTATCAATTAAGGGGAGTTAACTTGTCAGTACCTTCAATTACTATATACTTCTTATTGCTCAAAAAATGAAATATATTAATTCGAAATTAAGGAAGAATATTCATGTATACCCATATCTGTATTAGCTCCAATGATTTGGATGTTTCGCAAAAATTTTATGATGCCGCGCTTACTCCTTTGGGTATAAAAAGTGCTGGCCCTATTAATGAGCGCGCTTGTATGTATTCAAGTGACGGCGGAACTTTATTGGTAATAAAGCCAGCGGATGAGGCTGAAGCATCTTATGCAAATGGTGGCACTATAGGTTTTGCCGCGGCAGACGCAGCAGCAGTTGATGCTTTTCATGCTGCTGGTCTGGCTAATGGTGGCACGGATGAAGGTGCTCCAGGTAAGCGTCCGCAAGCGCCCGGTAATGCTTATGGTGCTTACTTACGTGATCCAGTTGGCAACAAGATATGTGCTTTTTGTCAGTTGCCTGAAGGCGAATTGAACTAAATGGTGTCAGAGTAAAACGTGCATCTTGCCTTTAGTGTAATTAATTCCAACTATAGAAAGGTTTAGACTTAATTCGTTTTGCGAATTTACTCTGACACACTCGTGTGAACAGGAGTAAAAAGAAAAAGGAAGCATAAATGAGTGCTTCCTTTTTTTATGGAAATGAAAAAGTTGGTTTGTACTGTCATATAGTGCTTAATTTCTAACTGATGCCGTTAATTTATTAGCTATGCTATGATGCCGCCCAAATATGTATTCAAATATAGATAATAAATCGGAAAAAATTCGTGAGTGATGAACAAAGCGATATAGTCGAGAAAGATCAAGAGCCAGTTCAGGCGCAAGAAAGCAAAGAAGAGCGTAAGCAAGAAGGCGAGAAAGAAACTAGCAAGGAAGATACCCAGCCCAGCAAGACTATAAACAAAGAAAAGCTGCCTCGTTTTACCGAATTTGACCTTCCACCGCCCTTATTAGAAGCATTTGCAGAGCTTGGTTTTGAGTTTTGTACGCCAATTCAGGCACAAAGTCTTAAAGTGACAATGCATGGTCATGATGTCACAGGCAAAGCTCAAACTGGCACAGGTAAAACCGCTGCTTTTTTGGCGACTATCATTAATGATCAACTAAAAAATCCAATTAGCGAAGAGCGTTACGTGGCTGAACCACGGGCCTTAATTATAGCTCCCACTCGCGAGCTGGTTATGCAAATAGCTAAAGATGCCCTGCTGTTAACGAAATTTTCTAATCTAAAGGTTGTTACTTTAGTCGGGGGTATCGATTATCAAAAGCAAATCGATGAACTCGAAAAAAATGTTGTTGATATTGCTGTTGCTACACCGGGACGCTTGATTGATTTTGTTGGCAGTAAAAAAATTAATTTAAGTTATGTTGAAATACTTGTGATTGATGAAGCTGACAGGATGTTGGACATGGGTTTTATACCCCAAGTGCGTCAAATTATAGCCGCGTGTCCGAAAAAAGAATTCCGCCAAACTATGCTATTTAGCGCTACATTTACTGACGATATATTAACGCTCGCTGAGCGTTGGGCTATGGACCCTATTCGCATTGAAATAGAACCCGAAAAAGTGACAACAGATACTATTGACCAAAAAGTTTATCTGGTTACTGTAGAAGAAAAATATAAATTACTTTATAACCTGATTCAACAGGATGGTAGTGAAAGAGTCATTGTCTTCACTAACCGCCGGGACCAGGCTCGTAAACTTGCTGATAACCTGCATCGAAACGGTATAGAAACCGGATTATTAACTGGTGAAATCGCGCAGCAAAAACGTGTACGAACCTTGGAGAATTTTCGTTCTGCTAATATTCAAGTGCTGGTTGCAACTGATGTCGCAGGCAGGGGGCTACATATTGAAGACATTAGTCATGTTGTTAATTTTACTTTACCGCTTGAAGCAGAAGATTATGTGCATCGCATTGGACGAACTGGCAGAGCTGGAGCCGAAGGAACTTCTATTTCGTTTGCCTGTGAGGATGATTCGTTTTTATTGCCCGACATAGAAGAAAAAATCGGTAAGAAACTGAATTGCGAACATCCCGATGAGTCTTTGTTATTAGACACCCCAGCTTTTTCACGCCCTTCTAAGTTTAAATCAGATAAGTCTCACGATAAAAATAAGGGTAAATATCAAAAGCGCCGTTAGGATTCAGCGCCTGCTTGTTTTAGTATTTCCGCATACTTTTTAGAATTCTTATGTTCAGAAGTGATTTTTAGAATTGTCTCACCACGATAATTTTTTTCGTTAATGTTGCGACCAGCTTCAATAAAAAAAGCAATAAAGCGGCTGAAGGCTTCAGGTACCATGCCACGATAGGCTTTGATTAGAACATGAAAATCAGGGGCTTCATCAGCAGATGTATCTAAAGCCATAAAACTTTGAATACGTTCATCACTCCACCATTCATCACGTACGGCAGGTTGGGTTCTGTCGGCACCGGTTTTCTTTTCAGTTTTCATAGCTTACTTCCTAATTTCTTACTATTTAGACAGCTTGTCTTTCAGTATTTGATTGACCTGGGCCGGATTGGCTTTGCCTTTGGATTCCTTCATGATTTGCCCCACGAAGAAGCCAAACACTTTTTCCTTACCTGATTGGTATTGCTCAACTTGTTCAGGGTTGTTGGCGATTACGGTTGCTACCATAGTTTCAATAGCGCCGCTATCGGTGACTTGCTTCAACCCCTTGGTTTTGATGATATTTTCCGCGTTGCCTTCACCTGCAAGCATGGCTTCGAATACCGTTTTGGCGATTTTAGATGAAATAGTATTATCAGTGATTTTGTTAATAAGGCCTCCTAAAAGCTCAGGCCTTACAGGGCTTTCACTGATGGGGATTTCTGCTTCATTGAGATAGGCCTGTAAATCTACACTGACCCAATTGGCAGATAACTTGGCATTACCACACACAAGCACAACAGCTTCAAAATAATTAGCCGTTGCTAGATCATTTGTCAGCACCAGCGCATCATATTCACTGAGTTTATATTCATTCATAAAACGCTGTCTTTTTGTGTCGGGTAATTCGGGTAAGGTAGCGCGAATTTCTTCAATATAAGCTTCATCAATAAGCACGGGTAATAAATCAGGTTCAGGAAAGTAGCGGTAATCATTGGCTACTTCTTTGCTGCGCATTGAACGTGTTTCATTTTTTTCTGAATCATAGAGTCGGGTTTCCTGAACCACACGACCACCATCTTCTAAAAGCTCTATCTGTCTTGCTACTTCTATATTGATAGCCTTTTCAACAAACTTGAATGAGTTGATATTTTTTACTTCAGCGCGGGTGCCAAGCTCTTCACCTTTTAAGCGCACGGAAACATTTGCGTCACAACGCATATTGCCTTTTGACATATCGCCATCGGAAATACCCAGATATAGAATTAAACTGTGTAGCTTCTTCAAAAAAGCAACGGCTTCAGTTGCACTACGTATTTCTGGTTCAGAGACGATTTCCAATAAGGGAGTTCCGGCACGATTCAGATCAATGCCTGTTTCACCATGAAAATCCTCATGTAAGGATTTACCAGCATCTTCTTCCATATGTGCGCGGGTAATACCGATGGTTTTAATGCTGCCATCTTCTAAGGTCACATCAAGTGAGCCTTTACCAACAATTGGGAAATCAAGCTGGCTGGTCTGATAGCCTTTTGGCAGGTCAGGGTAAAAATAATTTTTACGATCAAATACTGATTTCAACCCAATTTCAGCATCAATCGCCACGCCGAATTTAACGGCCATTTCCAAGGCTTTTTTATTCAACACAGGCAGGGTACCAGGTAAGGCCAGGTCAAAAACATTGGCTTGAGTATTAGGTTCTGCGCCGAATTCGATGCTTGAGCCAGAAAAAAGTTTGGATTTTGTTGCCAGTTGCACATGGACTTCAAGGCCGATGACTGTTTCCCATTCCATGTTTATATCTCCGGAGTTTGCGTATGCCAATCAGTGGCTTGCTGGAACTGATGAGCAATGTTCAGTAAATGGGATTCGGTAAAATTTTTGCCAATAATCTGCAGCCCGACAGGTAAATTTTTCACCAAACCAGCAGGCACTGAAATGCCTGGTAAACCAGCCAGGTTGACAGCAATTGTATAAATATCTTCCAAGTACATCGTAACTGGATCGTTGGTTTGTGAGCCAATTTTAAATGCAGTGTGTGGAGAAGTTGGCCCCATGATGACATCTACTTCAGCAAAAGCATTATCAAAATCATTTTTAATCAGGCGGCGAATTTTTTGGGCTTTGATGTAATAAGCATCGTAATAACCCGCAGACAATGCATAGGTGCCAATCATGATGCGACGTTTTACTTCAGTGCCAAAACCTTCACTACGTGTGCGTTTGTATAAGTCTTCAAGGTCTTGAGGATCATCACAGCGGTAACCATAACGAACGCCATCATAACGCGACAGGTTAGCAGAGGCCTCGGCTGGAGCAATCACATAATAGGCTGAAACAGATTGGTGGCTGTTTGGCAAACTTATGTCTTTTAAAGTGGCGCCCAGTTTTTCAAATTCACTCAGGGCATTACGAATTTTTTGTTCGACATCAGCATTAAGTCCTTCAGCAAAATGTTGCACAGGAATGCCAATTTTCAAACCATCCAAAGGCCTGTTTAAATTGGCAGTATAATTTTCTGTTGCAATATCAATGGACGTTGAATCTTTTGGGTCATGCCCTGCCATTACGTTGAGCATTAATGCCGCGTCTTCAGCAGATCTCGTCAGTGTGCCAGCCTGATCAAGGCTGGATGCAAAAGCAATCATGCCCCAGCGGGAAACTCTGCCATAAGTCGGTTTTAAACCAGTAAGTCCACAAAATGCTGCGGGTTGACGAATAGAGCCGCCAGTATCAGTGGCTGTTGCCGCGGGGCATAGATGGGCAGCAACCGCTGATGCCGAGCCACCTGAGGAGCCACCTGGTACCAAATCTTTGTCCCAGGGGTTATGTACAGGGCCGTAATAACTGGTTTCGTTGGATGAACCCATAGCGAATTCGTCCATGTTGGTTTTGCCTAGAGTAACAACACCGGCCTGGTTGAAATTTTCGACAACTGTTGCATTATAAGGCGCAATAAAATTATCCAGCATGCGTGAGCCGCAAGAGGTTTTAATGCCAGCAGTACAAAAAATATCTTTATGCGCTAAGGGTATGCCTGTTAACAAGGAAGCTTCGCCTTTTGCCCGAGTAGCATCAGCCGCTTTGGCTTGAGCTAAGGCTTGTTCTTCACACAAGGTAATATAGGAATTAAGCGCTTTATCTTTTTCTTTAATGCGCGCCAAATAAGCCGAGGTGATTTCCTCACTGGAAAACTCACCGGCGGCTAATGAACGTGATAGTTCAGCAATACCTGATTTAAACATCTTTGTATTTCTTCCTGGTGCTGTAATTCAATAAAATTTAGTCGATAACCTTTGGCACCAGATACAAACCCTGTTCACATTTTGGTGCAATTTTTTGCAAGTCGTCACGCTGATTTTTTTCAGTAACAATATCTTCACGCAGTGGTTGAGAGGCTTCTATGGCATGAGAAAGCGGTTCAAGCTGATCGGTATCCGCGCTTTGCATTTGGTCTATTAAAGCGAGGATGTTTTTAAAGTTAAGTGCAGCTTCTTGCTTTTCAGCTTCGCTCAGTTGCAGGCGCGCAAGATGTGCAATGTATGCAATATCATCGGCTGAAATAGACATTTTTCTTCTCCGTATCGCTAATTATGGCCAAAAAAGGCTCATATAGTGAAATAGTTCTGACAATATAGATTTGATTCTTGCTCTAAGTTGTTGTCATTGCTAGAGTTGCACTCTTGTGTTGCTCTAAAATTACTAAAACTATTAAAGACACTGTCAGGCTGGTTCATTTCACTGTTTACTAGCTCAAATTGTAGTTCAAAATTTGTAGCTTAAAAATAACTGGCCTACTGTTGTTGAAGGGCGATTATACTGGAAGATTAGTACAAAAGGCGTTTTCCAGTTGGGAAAAATTAGATTTAGTCCTATAAAGGGTTAGAAAAATTTATGCTAAAGAAATTAAGAGGCTTGTTCTCCAATGATTTGTCTATCGATCTGGGAACAGCAAACACCCTCATTTATGTTCGTGATAAGGGCATAGTATTAAATGAACCGTCAGTGGTTTCAATACGTATTCATAATGGCCAAAAAACTGTCACCGCAGTTGGCACAGATGCTAAGCGTATGCTTGGAAGAACGCCAGGAAATATTATGGCAATTAGGCCGTTAAAAGATGGTGTTATTGCAGATTTTCAGATTACCGAAAAAATGCTTCAGCATTTTATCCATAAGGTGCATGAAAATAGTTTTATTCGTCCCAGTCCAAGAGTGCTGGTCTGTGTGCCATGTAAATCCACACAAGTAGAACGCCGAGCAATTCGTGAATCAGTCATGAGTGCTGGTGCCCGTGAAGTGCGTTTGATCGAAGAGCCAATGGCCGCTGCGATAGGTGCCGGTTTACCCGTTGATCAGGCAAGTGGTTCCATGGTGGTGGATATTGGTGGAGGTACTACAGAAATTGCCATTATTTCTCTTAATGGCGTGGTTTATTCTGAATCTGTCAGAATAGGTGGGGATCGTTTCGATGAAGCTATAACCACACATGTACGCAGAAACTACGGCAGTTTAATTGGTGAGGCCACAGCTGAAAGAATTAAAAAAGAAATTGGCTGCGCTTTCCCAAGCTCAGAAATACGGGAAATTGATGTGCGCGGACGTAATCTGGCTGAAGGTGTGCCAAGAAGTTTCACGTTAAATGGTGATGAGATTCTTGAGGCTTTACAGGAACCATTGTCAGCCATAGTACAGGCTGTAAAAAGTGCTCTGGAACAATCCCCACCGGAGCTGGCCTCGGATATTGCTGAAAGTGGTCTGGTGTTGACTGGTGGCGGGGCTTTATTAAGGGATCTGGATAAGTTGTTGAGTGAAGAAACCGGTTTGCCGGTTATCGTCGCAGATGATCCGCTTTCCTGTGTTGCCAGAGGTGGGGGTAAGGCGATGGAGCTTATGGATCTTCACGATATAGACTTGTTAACCTTAGATTAATAATAATTAAATGAAATAATTGTTCAGTTTCTGAACTGGTAGGTGACTATTAGCAAGTCTCTATTTATTCAAAGTTCAGCTCAGGGGTATCGCTTACTGGCTTTAGTGCTGGTTTCTCTTGTGTTGATGTTTGCTGATAACCGCTTTGGTTATTTGTCGCAAGTCCGTTTTTACGCTTCATACTCTGTTACTCCTATCCATTATCTCTCTGAGCTTCCCCACGCTATGAGTCAGCAAATTGCCGATTTTTTTAAAAGTCGTGACGAATTACTGGAAGAGAATCGGCAGTTAGAAGAAGAACTTTTAATGCAGCAATACCAATTACAGAAAATTGACCATTTGGCTGCTGAAAATCAACGTTTAAATGAATTACTGAATGCCTCAGCGATAGTTGATGATATTGTTGTAAGAGTGCAGCTAGTAAGTGAGTCACCTGACCCCTTTAGAAAGCAGATATTAATTAACAAAGGCAGTATCCATGGGGTTTATGATGGTCAGCCAGTGCTTGATGCTGATGGCCTGTTTGGCCAAGTTGTTTCAATTGAGCCTTATTACAGCTGGGTACAACTCATTACGGATCCACAGCATTCCACGCCGGTTCAGATTAATAGAAATGGTATTAGAGCGGTAGTTTCCGGAACACAGGGTAGTCTGCACGAGATGGTGATGAATAATATGACCGGGAATGCGGATATAGAAGTGGGAGATATGTTGGTCACTTCAGGGCTAGGGCAACGATTCCCTGCTGGATACAAAGTGGGCGTGATAACTAATATCATAAGAGATCCTGGTCAGCCGTTTGCGCGAGTAACGGTTGCACCAACTGCCCAGCTTGATCGCAGCAGAAATTTACTCTTGGTATTTTAGTGATGGCGGGATCAGCAACTTTAAGAGTTTCACATGGCATTTGGGTTGTTCTCGCGAGCTTTCTGGTTGCCTCGTTGATGCTGGTGATGCCCCTGCCAGACTGGTTGGAATATTATCGGCCAGAATGGATGGCATTAGCTGTAATTTATTGGGCTATAGCGTTACCACACAGATTTGGTTTAGTCAGTGCTTGGATTTTAGGTTTTTTTGTAGATGTTTTAGAGGGCTCGCTACTTGGTCTTAATGGTTTAGTGCTAGCTTTAGTCGCGTATTTGGCATTGAGTTTATATCAACGTTTACGCATGTTTACTATGCTGCAACAAGCCAGCACAGTTTTTATGCTTATTGGTCTGCATCAGCTGGTTTCATTTTGGGTGTTAACGGTGAGTAGTCAAAACACTTCGCCAAATCTAATGTTCCTGGTTTCTGCCGTGACCAGTGCAATAGTCTGGCCTTTGGTATTTTACCTCTTGCGTTATCTGCGTCGTTCTTTTCGAGTGGTATAGTCGGTTAGAAACAAAGTAAAATATAAAATAGTTTCTAAGTGTTCGGTGTGTTTACTTTATTTAGTTTGGTCCTATGCTGCTTAAAAAAAAATTCATTCTTCTTGTTTCCGCTTTTATGATTTCAAGCTGTTCATTCCTTCAGTCATCTGGAGGTTGGTCTGAGCAACTTCCCCCGCAAGGTTATTTTGCCGATTATTACCAATATGACATCGACAACCAGCTTTATCAGGATCAGGAGAGCTACCTAGCTTGGGTGAGAGTGTTTTATTCAGGTAGTGCTATATCAATTGGATGGTTACAACTAACAGAAGATTTGTTAATCGAAATGCCAGCAAATAAGCAACAGGAATATGCCGAGTTACTGGCAGAACTTGGTCAGCGTATCGGTGCTGAGTGGGCTCGGGATAATGGCCTGCGATTGATTGATACCCGTAGTGCTAGTGCTTGGCGTGATGCTTTGATAGAAGCTGTATCTCTTGGCGATTTGGAAGATTATATGCAGCGCTTTGAAATAGATGTGAATGCCGTTCTTGCAGGCTCTTTAAGCAAGGAAGAAATAGAATTCTCGCGTTATTACGCAGAGGAAAAGTTTGAGTTTTGCTAAACTGTTGTGCTTTACCAGTGCATTGTTTTAGCGCTATTCAGTGTTAAATTCAATATTGAGCAAGTCAACAATTTGCCCATAGTCACCTGTGAAAAAAGCCCCCATAATGGGTGCTTGTAATTGTTGGATATTACCTGAGAAATCAGGATGAAGGGCAAAGTTGAAGGTTTTATTGCCTTCCATAAAGCTCGTCAGTTCAGCACTTAAATCAATTGCCAGAGCTTGTAGATCAGCCGGTGCAAATAAAAATAATGACTGCGTCATAGACATCAATTCCTGGCGTAATACATCAACACTTTTGCCTTGTTGATTAGCCTGGTTTTCCAATAAAGTCTCCATTAAACCAAAATCGGACAAGCGTAAACTTAATTCAGGAATTTCAGCATTCATTAGGGCTGCCATCATTTCATCTTGTGCTGCTATTGGGTCAGACATAGGGTCAGAAATTTGGTTAAGTGTTTCGTAGGAAATATTGCGTGTAGTGGTATTTATAGAAAACTTAAATGCTTCGGGTAGGCCAAAGCTCATAACACTGCTGAAAAGATTGTTGTTATCAGGCTCATATTGGTGGCTATAGTCTAAGGTGGCAGGAACGGACTCAGAGCCATCTATTGCAGCAAGGAAGCTTTGCATATCAGGGCTAATCATTGAGGTATCGAGATCGGGTAGCCCCATTGGCAAACTGAAACCATGCGCAGAGAGATTGATTGAATGCGGGAATTCATTAAAAAAGTCCATTTCGCTTATTTTAAGTTCATCAATTGTGTACTGAAAGTCCATAGCGTCAGTAACACTTATGCCCTTAATCAGAATTGATGCATCCACAGCAAAATCAGCTGATTCATATTGAATATCTTTATAGGTGCCACTGGCTATTGCGCGTTCTATATAAAGATCAATTTGACTTTCAGTTTCTTGATTAGCATAAAAATATAGCCCAAGCAGAGCTACAATCACGACAAGGGGTAGGGCGATAAGTACTTTCTTCACTGATTTACTCCAAGCTTATTAAGTGCGCCAGAATGGCGTGTTTAGGCTTATAATGCAAGTTTGCGGGGCGTTTGCCAGCCTCTTACTTTGAGAGCAGAGGCGTTTACTCTTGGTAATAAAACTAGTAAGTATTGCTCGCAGGTCTGATGCAGGTTCCCCTATGCAGGAAACCTTCAGTGCTGAGGTGTCTTTGAACGAGGGTTTGCACGGCGATTCCAAAGGCAAGCCTGGGCCGAGACAAATTACCATCCTTAGTAAAGAGTCATGGGTTAAAGCCTGTCATGACCTTGATGTCGATTTACCCTGGACAGCAAGAAGAGCTAATCTACTGATCAAAGGATTTGAATTCCTGCCGACAGATGTTGGCAGAACTATCCAAATTGGTGACGTTATTCTGGAAATAACGCGTGAAACTGACCCTTGCTGGAAAATGGATAAAGCTCACCAGGGCCTGAAAGAAGCCTTAATGCCGAGTTGGCGCGGAGGTGTTTGTTGTAAAATTTTGCAAGCGGGCACTATCACTACAGGCGATAATGTTGAATTAGGCAAAGAATTATTTTGATCGTTTGACAGCCGATTGGGCTATTAATTCCAGGCCTTCTTTATAAGGCGATGCAGGCACAACAGTTAAACAATCCTTAGCGATAGCAATTCTTTCTTCAGCTTTTTTCTGCGTATATTCTAAGGCTCCAGATTCCCTCACTATGTTTATTATTTCATCCAGGTGTTCCAGGCCGCCTTCTTTAATGGCTGAACTAATGAGCCGTTTTTGTTCTGCATTGCCATTTTTCATGACATAAATAAGGGGCAAAGTGGGCTTTCCTTCAGCCAGATCATCACCTATATTTTTGCCAAGCTTTTTGCTGTCACCGTCATAGTCCAATACATCGTCAATTAACTGGAAAGCCATGCCAACTTCGAGGCCAAAGGTATGTAGTTTTTCTTGCACTGTTGCGTCTGCATTGGCAAGAATCGCTGCAGCACTGCAAGCTGCGGCAAATAGAATCGCAGTCTTATTATGAATGACCTTCATGTAGTCAAGCTCTGTAGCAGAGACATTATGTTGATTAACCAGTTGCAGGACTTCGCCTTCGGAAATTTTGTTGGTTGTTGTCGCCATTACTTCCATAATCTGCATATCCGCAATGTTAACAAGCAATTGAAAAGCGCGTGAATAGATAAAGTCACCGACTAAAACACTAGATGGGTTTCCCCATTGCACATTTGCGGTTGGCTGGCCTCGACGCATTTCCGACATATCGACAACATCATCATGCAGTAAGGTTGCTGTATGTAAAAACTCTATGACAGTTGCCAGATTGATATGCTGGTTGCCTTGATAGTTGAGCGCGCGTGAGCAAAGCAAAACTAATAAAGGTCGAATACGTTTACCGCCAGCATCAATCAAATATTGGCCAATATTTTCAATAAGCGGAACTTCAGAATGTAACTGCTTAACGACATTCTGGTTAAGAGCGTCAAAGTCATCTGAGACTATTTGCTGAATGCTATTGGACATAAGCGATTAAACTAGAAAATTTTAGACTGAGGAGACTAGGGATGGGGGCTATGAAAGTCAAGCCATGAGGGTGTAAAACCTATTTTGCTTCAACTTTTAAAAGTGCTGCAAAAGATAGGAAAAACTATGAATCCGCCTTGCGCAACTGCCGCTCTTCCCGTAAAATTCCCGCCCCTGTGAAAGCTGGTCCTGACCAGTACTAAAGAACTTGGAGAAAAACCAAATGTATGCGGTTATAGAAAGTGGTGGCAAGCAGCATCGCGTGGAAGAAGGCGAAGTGCTGAAATTAGAAAAACTGGATGCCAGCACAGGTGACAGTATCAATTTTGATAAGGTTTTGATGATTGGTGAAGGTGCCGGCGTTAAGATCGGTAAACCTTATGTAGAAGGAAATGTGACGGCAGAAGTGCTAAGTCATGGTCGTGGCGATAAAGTCACCATTATCAAGTTCCGCCGTCGTAAGCATAGTATGAAGCGCCAAGGTCACAGACAGTGGTTTACAGAAGTTAAAATAACAGGAATCAGCGAAGGTAAGGTTGCTGCACCTAAGGCCAAAGCTAAAGCTGAAACCAGCGAAAAGGCTCCAGTAAAAACAGCAGCGCCTAAAAAAGCCGCAGCCAAAAAAGCACCAGCCAAGAAGAAAGCTGCTGCTAAAGCCGAAACCACTAAGAAGAAAGAGGATTAGTCATGGCACATAAGAAAGCAGGTGGTAGTACTAATAACGGTAGAGATTCAAATTCTAAACGCCTTGGTGTGAAACGCTTTGGTGGTGAAAACGTGATTCCAGGCAATATTCTTGTACGTCAGCGTGGTACGAAATTTCATCCTGGCGAAAACGTAGGTTGTGGTAAAGATCACACGCTTTTTGCCAAAGCTGAAGGCGCAGTTAAGTTCCAGGTTCGAGGGCCGCAAAAGCGCACTTACGTCAGCGTAGAGATGGCAAGCGCGTAAGGCATTAAAGATTTTTTAAAAACCCTGTCTCGGCAGGGTTTTTTTTTGGTATTTTATAACTTTTTTAACATTATGAAATTTGTCGATGAAGCAGAAATATTCGTAGAAGCCGGTAAGGGGGGCAATGGCTTCCTGAGTTTTCTACGCGAAAAATTTATTGAAAAAGGTGGCCCTGACGGTGGTGACGGTGGTGATGGCGGCTCTCTCTATCTAGTCGCTGATGCAGCACTTAATACCTTGGTCGATTTTCGTTATCAACCACGCTATCAAGCAGAATCCGGCAAAAAAGGTGGGAAGCGTAACTGTACCGGTGCCGGCGGTGAAGATTTAGAGGTTAAAGTGCCGGTTGGTACCAGTGTGTTAGTGGCCGACACTGATGAAGTTATTGGTGATTTGGTTAAAGCAGGACAGCGCTTGCTCGTTGCGCAAGGTGGTAAGAAAGGCTTGGGAAACATGCGCTTTAAATCAAGTGTTAATCGTGCTCCACGTAAAACCACTAATGGTACCCCTGGAGAAAGCAGACGCTTATTTTTACAATTGAAAGTGTTAGCTGATGTCGGCTTGTTAGGCTTGCCGAATGCAGGCAAGTCAACCTTGATTCGGGCTGTGTCATCAGCTAAGCCTAAAGTTGCGGATTACCCCTTTACTACTTTAGTGCCTAATTTAGGTGTAGTCAGGTTGAACACTGAACGTAGTTTTGTCATGGCTGATATCCCGGGGTTAATTCCTGGCGCCGCTGATGGAGCTGGACTAGGTATACGCTTCCTCAAGCATCTGAGTCGTAGTCGCGTATTATTACATTTGGTCGATATTGCCCCTTATGATGGCAGTGAGCCAGCTGATTCAGCGGCTGCCATCATTGAAGAGCTAGAGAAATTCAGCACAGTGCTGGCACAAAAAGAGCGCTGGTTGATACTCAATAAAGTGGATATGTTACCAGAACAAGATATTGATAATATTTGTGATGAATTGCTTAAGAAGCTTAAATGGCAAGGCAAAGTATTTAAAATTTCTGCATTAAGCCGAGACGGTACAGCCGAACTTTGTGAAGCTGTAATGACCTTAATGGAAGAAAGAAATACTAGAATTATTGAAGATGATGCATTTCGTCTTAATGAAGAGGAACAGCAGCAACAGATGGATTATGAAATTCGTCGCAGTATTGAGCGCAGTCGGACTTTATGGCGTGAGAAACGTAAAGACCAGCAAGATGATGAAGATGATTATGATACTGAAGTCGAGACTGTAAATGAGTAATCGTGAATTACTAAAATCAGCAAAAACCTGGGTTATCAAGGTTGGTAGCTCTTTGGTTACAGATAATGGCAAAGGTCTGAACCGAGAAGCCATTGCTTCTTGGGTAGAACAAATTATAGCGCTGCAAAAAAAGGGCATTGCGGTTGTGCTGGTGTCATCGGGTGCGGTGGCTGAAGGTGTCGCCCGTTTAGGTTTGTCCGGTCGCCCAACCGCTATTTATGAGCAACAGGCAGCGGCGGCAGTAGGGCAAATGGGCTTGATTGAGGCTTATGAGCGTTGTTTTAGTGCATTTAATAAACATACAGCACAAATATTACTGACACATGAAGATTTATCTGATCGTACTCGCTACCTCAACGCCAGGAGCACGTTGAATAGCCTCTTAAAAATGGGGGTTATACCGATTATTAATGAAAATGACACGGTTGCTACTGAGGAAATTTGTTTTGGTGACAATGATACTTTGGGGGGGCTGGTAGCAAATCTGATTAATGCTCAAGCTTTAGTCATTATGACGGATCAAAACGGTTTTTATGATGCGGATCCGCGTTCGAATCCGCAAGCTCAACTTATCAAAGAAGCTAAGAGTAATGACAAGGCCTTATTGCAATATGCCGGTGATAGTGGGGCGTTAGGCAAGGGAGGCATGTTGACTAAATTAAAAGCGGCCAGGCTGGCTGCCAGATCAGGTGCTGTGACGGCGATAGTTAACGGTAATCAAGCAGGGGTTTTGTTGGGTTTATATGACGGCGATGATATTGGTAGTTTATTGCTACCTGATGCACAGCCCATCGCAGCCCGCAAACAATGGTTAGCCAGCCATTTGAAAACTTGTGGCACGCTTGTTTTAGATGATGGGGCGGTGAATGTATTAAAAAAATCCGGGCGAAGTCTTTTGCCCGTTGGGATTAAATCAGTAGAAGGTAAGTTTTTACGCGGTGAGATGGTGGATTGTGTCGATAGTAATGGTAAGACCGTTGCTCGGGGCCTGGTGAACTATGATGCCAGTGAGGCTAGAGAAATTATTAGCAAATCCAGCGATCAGATTATGTCTATTCTTGGTTATGATGGCGACCATGAAATGATTCACCGGGATAATTTGGTGCTTTTATGAAAGCATGCATGATAAAGCTTTTTTGGATGTGAAAAAAAACCGGCTAGAGCCGGTTTTTTTATACTAGTCTACTACTATGCTTTTAATGCCTTGATGCCGGCATTGAGTCTGCTTTTATGTCGAGCAGCCTTGTTTTTATGGATGATACCTTTATCTGCCATACGATCAATAACGGGTACAGCGGCGTTATAGGCCACGGTCGCAGCATCATAGTCTTTACTATCTACAGCAGCGTCTACTTTCTTAATGTAGGTACGTACCATAGAGCGGAAGCTGGCATTATGGCTTCTGCGGGTTTCTGCTTGTCTTGCTCTTTTACGAGCTTGTGGAGAGTTAGCCAATGTGGGCTCCTTTCAGTAAATCGTTAATTCAAAAAAGATTGTTTATTTTTTCTTGCGACTTCGAGAGTCGTTGCTTCCCGAAAAAAGACGCGAACTATGCAGTTTTGGTGCTGATTTGTCAATAGTGGTGCTGGTTTTATGCTGGTCTAGTAGCTATGATGCGGGCTTTTAGCCTGTAAAGTCCTTTATGCAAGAAGACAGCACGCCAAAGAGTAGCGAGCAAGAAGATAAAGAAAGCGGTAGTAGCCTGGCCAGGTCAAGCATGGTTGTCTCATCCCTTACTTTTTTTTCCCGAATTCTGGGATTGATTCGGGAAATAGTCTTTGCCGCATTCTTTGGCGATAGCGCTCAGGCTGATGCTTTTTTTGTGGCTTTTCGTATCCCCAATTTCCTGCGTCGTTTGTTTGCCGAAGGTGCTTTTTCGCAAGCTTTTGTCCCCATCCTAACCGAATATAAACAAAAACGTTCCTTTGCTGAGATAAAAGAGCTGGTCGATCATGTGGCTGGCAGGCTTTCAGCAACGCTTCTGATTATCAGCGTGGTGGGTGTAATTGGTGCACCAATACTGGCCGCTGTGTTTGCGCCTGGATACATAAATGAGAGTGAAAAGTTTTCGTTATTGGTGGAAATGCTGCGTATTACTTTCCCCTATATCTTACTTATTTCACTGACAGGTTTTGCCGGTGGCGTTCTAAATAGTTATGGCCGTTTTGCGGTGCCTGCAGTGACGCCAGTATTTTTAAATATTTCTTTAATTACATGTGCTATCTGGCTGAGCCCCTTGTTTGATGAGCCAGTAATTGCAATTGCCTGGGGCGTGATCGTGGCCGGGATTATACAGTTAATGTTTCAACTGCCTTTTCTTGGGCATTTACATTTAATACCGCGACCAAGGCTAAGGCCTAAGCAAGAGGGTGTGAGTCGGGTTATCACACTAATGATTCCGGTCATGTTTGCAGTGTCAGTGGGTCAGATAAATCTCTTGCTGGATACAGTGCTTGCGACATCAATTGACGGCAATGGCAGTGTAAGCTGGTTATATTATGCCGATCGTATTATGTATCTGCCTCTAGGTGTATTTGCGGTAGCCATCGCAACAGTCATTTTGCCGAGTTTGTCGCGTAAACATGCGGAAGAATCTGTCGACAAATTTAAGGAAACCCTCGATTGGGGCTTACGCTGTGTCCTACTAATTGCTCTTCCTGCCAGTATTGCGCTGATTACCCTGGCAGAGCCTATGGTAATAACACTCTATCAACGAGGAGAATTTAGTGCAGAATCTGTGCTGCCCACAGCCCGAGCACTACAAGCCTATTCTTTAGGCTTACTTGCCTTTATGGCGATCAAAATATTAGCCAGTGCCTATTTTTCGAGACAGGATACCAAGACACCTGTACGTTATGGAATCATTGCTATGGTTAGTAATATGGTGATGAATTTACTCTTAATTCTTCCTTTAGCACATGTAGGGCTGGCGATTGCTACGGCCTTTTCATCCTGGGTAAATGCCGGACTCTTATTATTTGGTTTGATGAAATTGAAATTATTCAGCTTTCATCGCAAATTCCTTGTAATGACAGTACAGATTATTTTCGCCAATTTACTCATGCTGGTATTTTTACTGGGTTTTAATGTTACTGCAGATCAGTGGTTGGAATGGAGTACATTGGCAAGATCCGGCAATTTGACCTTTCTTTGTGTAGGCGGTGGCTTTTGTTATGGGCTAGGGCTTTTAATAGCGGGTATCCGGCCTCGTGATTTCAGGCACTAACATTTAAAGACCTTGGCTCTTGAAACCTTAGATGATGATTCAGTTTGAAGTTTTGGCATATTATCGGAGTAAATCGTCGTTCGCATCACCAAGATGCTCCTCATCGACAACAGTACTTATGCGTAACAAGCTGTATGAATGTCGAACTGAATCATTAGCAGATAGCAGACTTTACAGACAGCCCCGCTAGTTCTTTATATAATGATCGCCCTTTAACTTTTTTTAATGACCATGCAAGTTTTCGATAATCTTAAAGCATTACGTTCAGCTTACCCCCATTGCGTATTAACCATTGGTAAATATGATGGTATGCATTTGGGACATCAACAGATTTTGCAGCGGGTAAAGACGGTTGCCGCAGAGCTGAAATTACCTTCATTGGTTGTTCTTAGTGAGCCTCAGCCCGAGGAGTTTTTTGCGGGTAAAAATGCCCCGGCAAGATTGTTATCTTTTGCTGATAAATTGGGCTTTCTGGAAGGCATCGGAATAGATCTGGTTTATAAAATGAACTTTGACCAGCAGTTGAGTGAGTTAAGTGCTGAAGACTTTATAAGTGATATCTTGTCTCAAGGCTTAGGCACCAAAGCATTGATTGTTGGAGATGATTTTCATTTTGGTAAAAATAGAAAGGGTGATTTTAATTTATTACAGGCACAGGGAAACCAGCTTGGTTTTAGTGTAGAGGCGGCTAAAGAATATTTAAATGGTGGTCTTCGGGTGAGCAGTACACTACTTAGAAAAAAGCTGGAGTCAGGTGACTGTGAAGCTGCGTGTAAATTGTTAAAACGGCCCTATCACTTAAGCGGGCAAGTTATTAAAGGTCAGCAGTTAGGTCGTGAATTGGGCTATCCAACAGCTAACCTTAAAACCGGTATAAATAAATTAGCTTTGGAAGGCGTTTTTGCTGTTACTGCAGAGCTCGGGCAACGCTGTATTGAGGGTGTAGCCAGTGTAGGATACAAACCGACTATTGAGGGAGTGCATGATTTAACAGTCGAAGTGTTTTTACTGAATTTTAATGAAGATATTTATGGTGAAAAACTTACTGTACATTTTCATAAAAAAATTAGAGATCAGGAAAAATTTCCAGACTTGCAGGTGTTGAAATCTCATATTGCTGATGATGTTGAAAAAGTGAAACTTTATTTTTCAGCTCAAAAAACAATAAATAAAAATGGTGTAAATGGCAGTGTGAATAATAGCGAGTATAGGGTGGGTGATGTCAGCTGAGCAAAATAAACAATTTAGAACGCCGATTTTATTATCGATATCTTTTTTAATATTTATCATAGATCAGCTGACTAAGTATCTTTGTAGCCATTATCTTAACCAGGGTCAGCCAGTAACAATTTTCCCTGGGTTTGATTTGTTGCTTGCCCATAACTTTGGAGCCGCTTTCAGTTTTTTAAGTGATGCTGGCGGCTGGCAACGCTGGTTTTTAACAGCATTTTCTTCAGCTATAAGTGTGTTATTAGTTTTCTGGATAATTCGATTGCCTAAGCAGGAAAAATTATCAGCTATTGCTCTCTGCTTGATCTTAGGTGGTGCCTTAGGGAATTTATACGACAGAATGCTTAACGGTTATGTTGTTGATTTTATTAGTATATATTACCAAAGTTTCCGTTTTGCTACATTTAATATAGCAGATTCATCGGTTTTTATAGGCGCTTGTTTGATGATGCTGGATATTTTCAGAAACAGACCGGCTGTATCTCAATTAGCTGAAAATAATGACTCTGAGATAAGTAAAAGAAATGACAGTCCTGATGAGTAAACCTGCTGATAACTCTGAAAATGGCAACAAAAGTGTGAGCGAAAATAAGAGCAACAAAAACAGCGATTTTGACTTACTTCGGGTCATTAATCTTAATGCCGAAGTGGAATCTGAAGCTGATTCCAAGAAACTTGGATTAAAGGACTATCCTGAGGATGAAGTTAGCCCAGGCAAACTTATTACTTTGAATTTTTCTTTAGCGCCGACAGATAACCCTACGGCTTTAATTGATTCTAATTTTGATAAAGGTCCGGTAAGTTTTAAATACGGTGACGGGAATATTTTAACCGGCTTTGAAGACGCTATGATTGGTCTTAAAGCTGGGGATAAAAAATCTTTTACTGTCAATGCAGAACAAGCTTTTGGTTTAAGAAATGAAGATAATATTCATTGTTATCCTCGTTACCAGTTTCCAGCGGATCTGCTTATAGAAAAAGGCCTTATGATCAGCTTTTCTGATGTCGGCGGGAATGAACAAGCGGGTGTCATTGCAGAGTTTAATGCCGATGAAGTAAAGGTGGATTTTAATCATCCTCTGGCAGATATCGATATACTTTTTACTGTCGACATTAAGGCAGTTAAACTAATTTAAGCGCTCTTAAAGATAAACTTAAGGTAGATTTATTGATGTCCATAGCAGCTGCACAAACAGGATCACAAAGAGAAATTAAACTGGCTAATCCTCGTGGATTTTGTGCTGGCGTTGATCGTGCCATAGATATTGTTAACCGTGCTCTGGATATTTATGGGGCGCCTATTTTTGTTAGACATGAAGTTGTGCATAACAAATTTGTGGTTGAGCGGCTGAAATTACGAGGTGCTGTATTTGTCGATGAGTTATCCGATGTGCCTGTAACGGAGAAAGCAGAGCCGCCTATTGTTATCTTTTCTGCTCACGGCGTGTCACAGGCGGTCAAAGCTGAAGCTGCCAGCTTAGGTATGCGTGTGTTTGATGCTACCTGTCCCTTAGTTACCAAGGTGCATATGGAAGTCATGCGATACAGTCGTAACGGGCAGGAATGTATTTTAATCGGTCATGCTTTTCACCCTGAGGTTGAAGGAACGATGGGGCAATACGATGCAAGCGCTGGGGGCAGGATTTATTTAGTTGAATCAGAAGCGGATGTTGCAAGCCTTCAGGTTAATGACCCCAACCAACTCGCCTATGTTACGCAGACTACGCTGTCTATGGATGATACGTCCTTGATTATTGATGCACTGCAAAAACGCTTTCCAAATATTTCTGGCCCACGTAAAAAAGATATTTGTTACGCCACGCAGAACCGGCAGGATGCGGTAAAACAACTGGCTTTGGAATGTGATCTTGTTCTGGTAGTAGGGTCTCCAAATAGCTCTAATTCCAATCGTTTGAAAGAGTTAGCAGAACGTACCGGTAGCGAGGCTTATTTAGTTGATAACGCTGATGAGGTTCTTGATAGCTGGTTACAGGATAAGACTCGAATTGGCGTAACTGCCGGTGCTTCTGCTCCGGAAGTGCTGGTGCAGGAAGTCATTCAACGCATCCAGGAGTTGGGTGGAGGGCAGTTAGAGGAAATAGAGGGCGTCGAGGAAAATATTACCTTTTCCATGCCGCGCGACCTACGAATTGCCTAAATTTTTCAATAAGTTAACGCGCTAGAGCGTGATTTACTTCGCATTTTTCATATCCTGGTTGTACTTGCTAGTTAGTTTTCTCAATAGCTCACAGTTTTTCGTACAAATTACGCTAATCTCACGCTTTCACTAGGTAAAGAAATCTTTAAAATATAAGGGTTTATGCTGCTGGGCTGGCTTATTAGAGCCGTTGGGACATGATATAGTGCTATTAAGGCTTACTGCTTGAATTGGTATGTAAATGAAATGCAGATTTAAGAGCGAAATCGAACTAGGACAGCGGGGTTATACCATGCTGGAACTTTTGATGGTTATTGCAATTGCGGGAATCTTGGTCGCCGTGGCCTTGCCTAGTTTGCAAGATACAATTAGTCGTAATGCCCGGGATAGCATACAGCTGGATGTATTAACGTCATTAGCTTTAGCTCGCAGTCAGGCGGTGACCTTATCGACTACGGCTTCTGTTTGTCACAGCGCTAACCAGACTTCCTGCTCGAACTCCGCTGGGTCTGACTGGAATGATGGTTGGCTGGTTTTCTCAGACTTTGATAGTGATGGTGTCGTGGATAGTGCTGATGGAGATACCTTACTACAAGTACACCCACCAGCAAGCGGTGTTGTCGCGATTGAATTATTGAACCGTTCTAACAACACCATAACTAATGAAGTTGTACAGTTTGATGATGATGGGTTTTTAAATAATTCTATCGGCGGTGCTTATTTTAAATTTTGTGATTCAGCTAACGTAGCCGCTAACACCCGAGCAATTTGGGTTAGCAATACAGGGAGGTCCTCACAATCAATTGATGATGGTGATGGTTTGCATGATGATCTGGCAGGGAACAACTTGGTGTGTCCATGAAGATGAAAGGGCTTAAAAAAGGTTTTTACTCGCCGGGGTTTTCCCTGATTGAAGTGTTGATTTCACTCAGCATTCTAGCCGCCGGTTTGCTCGGTATGACCGCTCTGCAAAATGAAGCTTTGCAATTCAATCAAGCGGCCTTTACTGATTCCCAAGCACAGTTTTTGATTAATGATATGGTGGAAAGAATAAGGGCTAACCGCGGCAACAATACCTATGCCATCGGTTTTATTGAAAATACGCCAACGGCATCCGTGAATTGCGAGGCTACCACTTGTACCAGTAATCAAATGGCAACGTGGGATATTGCGCAATGGCGGGCCTTGGTGGAGTCGACGGTTGCGAGTGATGGTGTCACTTACCTGCCTTCAGGTGAAAGCCAAATTTTGTTTAATACGACTAGCCAGACATACATTGTTTCTGTCAGGTATGACTGGAATCAGTTGGGTGAGTCAGAATTAAACAACGATGGTAGACGTACGATATCAGTTACCACGAGGATTCAATAATGCATAGGCGGCAAGCATTAATGACCTGGAATAAGCCAATAAAGGCAGCAGGTTTTACACTATTAGAATTATTGATTTCCATGGCAATGGGTATAACCGTGATGAGCGGGGTAGTTTCTGTGTTGGTGGTGAGTAAGAGCAATTACATCACAGAGCGTGAGTTGGCGGGGCTACAGGAAAATGCACGTTTTGCGTTGAAATTTCTCACTGAAGAAATTCAAATGGCAGGCTATAACGGTTGTAATGATAATGCCCTTAATGTGGCTAATAGTGTGAACTTTTCTGCAGATGACGCCTGGTATCTTGGTGGTGTGGGTCTGATAGGTTATGAAGAGTTTGCCAATGAAACTGACAGAGCAGGATTCCCAGATGATTATGAGGGTGCAGCTTCTTATTACAGCGATTCTATTGCTATCAGAAGAGGTGAGCAGTCAGGTTTAAGAATTGCACCTGGGCCGCCCTACCACAACCCTAATTCAGCCAATATTCCCTTGAATGATGCGCATGATATTAAACCTGGCACTATCATGGTGATTTCATCAGCAGACTGCCAGCAGGTTGGTGTTTTTCAAATGAGCGGCCCGACGAATAACAGTAACAACGCGACAAATATTGTGCATAACACAGGTCGAGGGCTTTCTCCCGGAAATTGTACAAAAGATATTGGTGGTAATTTTTCTTGTGGTGCAGGCACCTCTGCAGGCAGCACTTATCCCCCAGGCTCCTCTCTTATGCGCATGAGCTCTCAGGGTTTTTATGTGGGGACTTCTTCAGTAGGCGCTGGTATACCGGCTTTGTTCTTGATTTCTCTGGGTTTAGATGAAGCTAATGACGCGGCTATTGTTAGTTCAGATGAATTGGTGCAGGGCGTAGAGTTGATGCAAATAAGCTATGGTGTCGATTTAGTCGACGATGACGGTCTGGCAGACCAATACATGGATGCTGACAATGGCAGCATGGATTGGGATGCCGTGGTCAGTGTAAGGCTGAATCTGCGTATGCGCTCTGTATTTCCCGTTTACAATGAAAATGTAGTCTACGGTGAGTTTATGAGTATAGATGATACCGATGGTGCCGACCGTTTTATGCGTCAGGCCATAGGAACAACCATTCAATTAAGGAATCGATAGTATTTAATTTTCGGAATCCACTATGAAAAGAGTTCATTTTTTCAAAAAACAAGAGGGAGCCTTATTAGTTGTTGTGCTGATTATGCTGGTGGTTATCRGTATGTTGGGTATGTCTACTATGAGTACAACCGGGTTGGAAATGCAGATGTCGAATAATAGCCGGGATCAGCAGGCGTCTTTTGAAGCGGCAGAATATACCTTGTCATGGGTTGAGAACAATATACAGACCACCAGTTTTAGCAATGCAAATTTAACCAACAGTAATTGTGGCAGCATATGTTTTGATACAACGTGTTCAGGTGGTTATTGTTTTCGTGGTGATGACGCCGATGCCTGGAACCAATGTGAGATAAATGATTCCAATTCAGACCCCTATACAGAGGAAAGCATCTGGACGACAAGTAGTAAGCATATGACCTTGGTGATACCCAATACCAGCATAACTGCGAAGTACATCATAGAATTTAGATGTTACACGGCTTTAGATCCGACACTTGAAATGGATGTGACGAACTTCACACGGGTTTATCGGATTAATGCCTATACTGTTGGTGAAGGTGGCAGAGCGCGGACTATGTTGCGTTCAACCCTGAAAGAACTGTAATGAAACAAAAGAATTGTAATTACAAGTTTAGATGAAATTAAAAACTAAAACCCTTTCGAGGGACAAAGCTATGTTAAATAAAACAATAAATTTTGCTGCAGGAGTAATACTGCTGAGTATGGGCTGCGAGTTGGCGCTTGCGCAAAGTTCTACAGATTTTGCTGCTCAGCCTCCCTTGCTGGGTGATCCGGCCGCACCTAATGTCATGCTGGTTATGTCGAATGATCACGAGCTTTATAAAAAAGCGTATAGCGATTATAGCGATCTGGATAGTGATGGTGATCTGGATATTAGCTATACGGATACTTTTACTTATAGTGGTTATTTTGATTCGAATTTTTGTTATGAATACACGAGTGGACGGTTTGAACCACTAACCGATATCAGTGCCAATATCGGCTCCAGCGGGCATGATTGCAGCAGTTATTCTTCGAGTCGCTGGAGCGGGAATTTCATGAACTGGACCACAATGACCAGGATTGATATCGTCAGAAATGTTCTGTATGGAGGACTTCGAGAAGTTGATACCGCCACTAACGGAGGGACGGCTGGTGTAACAGTACTTGAACGTTCTTTCTTGCCAGAAGATGTTCACTCTTTTGTGAAAGTTTTCTCAGGCGCTACTGAAAACTATACGCCTTATACTTTAAGTTCTATCAGTCTCTGTAATACAACTTATGCAAGTTCTACAGCAGACCCTATAGTTAGGATTGCTTATGGCAGTTGGCCGCAGTGGAGTGCTTCTGAAGTTGTGCAATGTCATTATGAGGATGAACGAGATAGCGGATTGAATGATCAGCCAGAATCGGGAGACAGACCAGGAACATATGATTTTAATGTGAAAGTGCTTGCCTGTGAGGCAGGCGTTGATAGTGTCAGTTCACGTTGTAAAGCCTACATAGCTAACGATGGCGATGTTACCTACAAACCCTTCGGTTTATTACAGGAGTATGGTGATAACGGCAATATGAATTTTGGCTTGATAACAGGTAGCTATACTGAAAAAATTCAGGGRGGGGTGTTAAGAAAAAATATATTGMCGCTCACGGGTAATTCAAACAGCAGCAACGACGAAATTAATTTAGCAGATGGTACTTTTGCGAATCAGACCCCCAGTGATGCAGGTATCATTAATACTTTGAATCGATTTAGACTTGTGCAATGGAGCTATAGTTCTAATCGATATAATGATTGCAGTACTCACAGTATCAGCATCTCTACTTTTAAATCATCATCAGCGGCCAGTAATCGTCAATGCCGCAACTGGGGTAATCCGCTTTCGGAAATTTATCTGGAAGCATTACGTTATTTCTCTGGAGCTGACGGCGCTTCTGGCGCGGTTCCTACTGTTGCATTTAAGACTGATGACTCAGGTCAGATAGCCTCGTTACCTCAATTAAATTGGATTGACCCAATAGACAGCACAAACTCCTGTGCATCTTGTTCAATTATTGTTCTTTCAACCGGACTCAACTCTTTTGATAGAGATAATATGGGGTCGGTTACCGATATTTGGGAAGATGATGGAGTAAGCCGGTTAAGCGCTTCTGAATTGGATGCTCTAGTTGACGCTGTGGGCGATATTGAAGGAATTAGTGGTGGTAGTTACTTGATTGGCGGGAACGACTCTATTATTGACGGCAAATGTACGGCTAAAACCATTACTGACCTTTCTGATGTGCAAGGTTTGTGTCCGGAAATTCCCAGTCAGGAAGGAGGCTTTGATATAGCGGGTCTGGCTTATCATGCGCAAGGCCAAGATCTGCGTGATGATTTTGATGGCATACAGAATGTTAATACCTATTCTGTAGCGCTTGCTGAATCTTTGCCCAACTTTGAACTAGATGTTAACGGCACAACTGTCAGTTTTGTACCATCCTGCCAGGCGCATACTAATGGCAGCAGAAAAATAAATCAGAGCGGCTGGAATGATTGTAGTCTGGTTGATGTCACGGTTGAGTTACAGGGTACTAATTCCGGCAGAATACTGGTGGCCTGGGAAGATTCACGCTGGGGCAATGACTATGATATGGATGGAATATCACGCATTGAATGGTGTATAGGGACTAATACGGGTGCATGCCCAGGGCAACCGAGCAACTTAAGCTTAGGTGGTGGTTATAGCTGGTCTGATTTCGACTGGAAAACAACGAGTGATGGAATTACTGCCGATTCAGTCCAATTTAGAGTGTCGGTTCCACAAGCTGCAGCAGGTAATGCCTTGCGCTTCGGTTATGTGATCAGCGGAGTGGAGCGCGATGGTTCTAGTACTAATCTAATTACTAATACACCAGAGGAAGCAAGAAGCTCTAGCCCTCTCACGTCGGGCGGAAAGTATGTAGTTCGAGACCGTATGGAAAACGGTGAGCAACCTTTATTACTTAGAAAAGGTGGTTTTACGATCAAACGCCTGACCTCTAATATAGACAACCAGATTATTTATGTAGAGCCAGCGGTTTATACTGCCGATGCAACTGTAACTGCCGGTAAATTATTGGAAAACCCGCTTTGGTATACCGCCAAATATGGCAGTTTTAATGATATTGATGGTGATGGTACGCCTAAATATAACAATGATCCCAATGACACTCGTGAATGGGACAGCCGCGATACATTGGGTAATGATGGTGCCGATGGTATTCCAGATAATTATTATCCAGTTAAAGACCCAAGTGAACTTATCACTAATTTGGGTCGTATTTTCGAAGATCTATCTGAGCGCATTTCATCGGGTACAGCCGCGGCTGTTGTAACCAATAGTAGTTCTGGTTTGGGGGCAATTTACCAAGCGTATTATCACCCACAATATTCAGATGACAATGACAACACGATTACCTGGGGTGGGGTACTGCATTCTATCTTTATTGATGAGTCAGGGCGTTTCCGAGAAGACAATGGAATTAAAGGTAGGTTGGAAGGCACAAGCACCGACTACGTAGTGGATATATTTTTTGATGAGACTGTTACGCCAAACCGTACTCGTTTTCAGCGGTTTACACAGGAAACCGATATGGTTACCGGTGAGCCTTTTTTACAGGAGTTTGGTAATGTCACGGATCTTGAAGATTTTGGTTCTATCTGGAATGCACGTAATGAGCTTTCCGATATAAGTCAGGCTAATTTGGCTACACAAAGAACTGTGACAAGTGGCGCGTTTACAGAAAATGCTGGCAGCAAACGTTATATCTTTACTTGGCTTGATTCAATTAGTACAGGCACAGCCGGCACTATAGACAGTGCTGAGATCGTTGATTTTAATGCGACAAGCTTTAACCCTGCGTTGAACAATAACTATCGTTATTTAGGCATCAGTGATTCATCCATTGCGACTGATCTGGTTGATTATATACGCGGTGTTGATAGACCGAGTCGTGGCTGGCGATCAAGGCAGACCGACATACCCGGTGATGGTAGTACGGGGCTGGATTATTGGATATTAGGTGATGTTGTTAATTCTTCTCCTATTGTTGTTAACCCACCAGGCAGTCGTTTTAATATTCAGTTTGGCGACGCTACCTACGATGTTTTTCAGCAGCAATATGACCGCAGACGTCAGATGATTTATGTTGGTGGTAATGACGGGATGTTGCATGCCTTCAATGGTGGCATATGGGATTCCGCCCTAAGTGCCTTTTTCACCCAGCAATATGACTCTGGTGCAGGGACATATACAGTAGGGCAAAGTCATGAATTAGGGGCAGAAATGTGGTCATACGTTCCAATGAATCTGTTACCTCATTTGCAATGGTTGAAAGAAGTTGATTACCCTCATGTGTTCTATGTGGACGGTTCGATCCAGTCATTTGATGTAAATATTTTCACCCCAGATGCTACCCACCCTGGAGGCTGGGGGACCATACTCGTTGCAACCATGCGCTTAGGTGGTGGTGATTTTGCTGTCGATCTTGATGGCGATGCTACAAAAGAAACAACAATGAGATCCTCTATTGTGATTCTCGATATTACTGATCCAGAAGGCCCACCAGAATTGGTAGCTGAAATTGCTGATGCTGACCTAGCCTATACAACGGGTGCTCCAGCATTGGTAAAAGCCAGAGCGCCAGATGTCAGTGGTAGCTTTGCTTCACCGTCTCTTAACGAGTGGATATTAGTATATGGCTCTGGCCCAACGGAACTGGGAACTGTGACAAGTACTCAGAATTCAAAACTGTTTGCTTATGATTTGGTCAATAGAATGCCGATAAGTATCGCAAGTGCTGCTCAAGTTCCAGGTAGTGATCCTTTTGGTTTTTTTGGTGATTTTTTAGTAGCAGACTTAAATGAAGACTATATCGATGATGTAATTTATGCAGGAACTATAGAAGGTACGGAAGCCGCTCCGCAAGGTAGAGTTAAGCGTATTGTTCTGAATTCAGCCACTACGAATATTGGGCTGTCCAGCAGTGGTGGTTTGGCAAGCATGTCAACCTTGATTGATGTTAATAAACCGGTTACTGGCAGGCCGAATATTCGACGCGATGTTGGTAAAAATGAAGAGTGGGTCTTATTCGGTACAGGACGTTTGTTTACTTCAGCTGATAACAGGTCTACGGCTGAACAATACTTCATCGGCGTTAAAGAAACAGGCGCAAGTGTTGCCATAAACGACTTGGTTGAAGCAACGGATTTAATTATCAAAACTGACGGGACGGTCTATGACATAGATACCGGTGAGGGGAGTGCGGCAGCGTTAGTTTATTCAGATGGCAGCTCTGTGGGTACTAGTGTGGAAAATTTCACTGAGCTGTACGCTGCAATGGATGCTGAAGATGGTTGGTTGACAGCCTTGTCTTCTGGTGGAGGGGCGCCTTCAGAAAGAGTATTCAATACGTCATTAGTGCTTGGTAGCAGCATTATTTTCACTTCTTACCTGCCTTCTTTTGATTTATGTACTGTTGAGGGGGATGGTTTTCTTTATGCCCTTAATTTTAGAACAGGGACTGCTCAATTTTTTGGTCCCTTTGGTGAAAGTGATGATGATGTAGCCTATGCAGGCATCAGCCTAGGACAGGGTGCGCCTTCTGCACCAACAGCTATCGTCAGAACAGGTAACGAGGTAACTATAGACGGCACAACTAATACTGCTGACTTGTCAGTGGTAACAGGTTCTACCACTGGTGTGACCACAAGTACTGGATTTTCATCAGCTCCTGGTGGGGGTGGCAGATTATCCTGGGAGATACTGGATATTCCGTTTTAGTGTAGATAGTATAATTGTCTGAGCCAGTGTTGAATGGCAAGAGTAGGCTACCTAGCTACTCTATTAAGAGTACGGTAAGTGAAATGAATAACGGCATGAATAAAACAGCGAAAGGTTTTACTTTAATTGAACTCATGGTAGTAATAGCCATCGTCGGTCTTTTAGCTGCGATTGCAATTCCTTCTTATCAGGATTCTACTCGTAAAGCTAACAGAGCTGATGCACAAATCACATTGAGCCGATTATCGACCTTACAAGAACGTTATTTCTTTCGTACAAATCAGTACACCGGGGACTTTAATGACCTGGTCAGTGGTATTGCTGATGGCACCACGTCTATTACCAGTGATGATGGCTATTATACTGTAGCTATTACTGCAACAGCATCTAGTTGGGCTTTAACAGCAACCGCCACAGGAGGTCAGGCGAGTGACACTGAATGTACTACTCTGACCTTAACTAACCTGGGTAGTAAGACTTCGGCAGACAGTAGCAGTGTGGCTACCACTGAGTGCTGGTAGGTTTCCTTTAAGTTTTAATTCTTCAAGTTATTAGTTACAGGTGAGTGCTTTGCCATTTGCCCCTTCTTTTATACCATCACCATCAGTATCTCTAGCAAAGTAGGTTCTACCACTGCGGTTGATAATGACTTGTTGAGCTAACTTAGGATCATTACTCGCTGGACAAAAAGTAAAATTACCATTTTGATGATTGGTAAAACCCTGAGGCGTCATTTGCAAATACTGTTTGTTTTGAAAGGCGCGAAATTTTAATGTGCCTGAGTTGGTAAGCTCTGGGAAAACGCGAATAAGACGATCACGTCCATTGATAATTTTATCAGCATTGTTGTCGGTAAAAACAATGAAGCCTTGTTGCCACTGGCCACCGCAGTTTTGACCATTTTCGCTTCTACATAAAGTTGCCATGACGCCATTATTTATTGCCGTAAAGCGCGTTAAAGTAATGGCTCGATTTATTTCATTAATAACAACCTGAGCCTGATTTCGCTCAACTGATTGCGTTAAATTAGGTAGGCTTAAATTAACAAGGATGGCTAATAAGGCTAGAACAGTTAGAAGCTCAATAAGATTAAAGCCAGAATTCGGCTTATTCTTTGAAATAGACATAGCACCTCCTTGTGTATGTCTGGATATGTATTAACTAAATCTTAATTAACAGTTAAGTAGAAAAGGACGAACCTGTCAAAAGTTATTCTTTATCATTATCAAGGCCGAGTTTTTTAATGCGGTAACGAAATGACCGAAAAGTCATTCCTAATTTTTTTGCTGCGGCAGTTTTATTCCAGCGAGATCGCTCCAGTGCATTTTGTAGCGCTTTTCGCTCAATTTCTTCTAGGTGCTGTTCTAATGAAAAGTCACCATCAGGTAATTCTGTAGTGCTTGAGGTAAGCGGTAAATCTACTTCATCTATTTCATTACCTTCTGATAAGGCATAAGCACGCTGTAATATGTTTTCAAGTTCACGAATATTGCCAGGGAAATTATATTGCCCAAGCTTGGCCAAGGCAGTAGTAGATATGCTCACTCTTTCTTGTTGATGGTCTGCTGCCAGGCGGCCTAGGATGTTTTGGGCCAGAATAGGAATATCCATTTTGCGTTCGCGCAGGCTGGGTACTTTGAGCTCAATGACATTAATACGGTAAAAAAGGTCTTGTCGTAAAGTGCCGGCCTCGACTGCTTCTGCAAGGTTTTTGTGGGTTGCACTGATAATTCTGACATCAACTGCAATCTCACTTTGGGAGCCAACAGGTCTGATAGCTTTTTCCTGAATTGCTCTCAGCAACTTTACTTGCATATGCAAAGGCAGGTCGGCAATCTCATCAAGAAACAGACTGCCGCCATCAGCAGCTTTGAATAGGCCTTCCTTATCTTTTTCCGCGCCAGTGAAACTGCCTTTTAAATGTCCAAAAAATTCACTTTCCATTAGCTCTGAGGGTATGGCTCCGCAATTGATGGCGACAAATTCTTTATCTTTTCTTGGGCCAAGCGTATGAATAGCACGTGCTGCCAGTTCTTTACCACTGCCAGATTCTCCGCTGATAAAAACCGGAGCCTGTGATCTGGCAAGCTTACTTATTTGATCCTTTAGCGTTCTTACCTGTTTGGAATTCCCATCAATTTTTATAGGAATAGGTTCGTCAGTGCTTTTTATTTGGTTGGGTTCATGGCTGAGTTTTAAAGCAGTACTCACCAGGCTGCGTAATTTCATCAAATCGACGGGCTTAGAAACAAAATCAAAGGCGCCTGATTTAAGCGCAGTTATTGCAGTTTCTGTACTGCCATGAGCCGTAATTACAGCGACAGGAATATGAGGATAATTTGATTGGATTTCTTTAACTAATTCCAGTCCATTGCCGTCAGGTAAACGCATATCAGTGAGACAGAGGTGATAGTCTCCAGTTTTAAGTAAGAGCCGTGCAGACTCTAGATCAGCAGCGCTTTGAGTATCCAGCTGCATACGTCCCAGGGTAATCTCCAGGAGTTCACGAATATCGGGTTCATCATCTACAATCAAAACTTTCTGCACAGTGAATTTTCCGTCGTTGATTACAGTATGCTTTGTTCAGGGTGAGAAAATCTTATCCTGAAGCAGGTCTTATCATCAATGCGATGATAAGATATTTGCGCTTGATACGCTTCACAAATTTCCTTACAAATAAACAACCCAAGTCCAGTGCCTGAAGATTCAGTAGTGAAAAAAGGCTCAAAAATATTTTCAACATCATCGGCTTTAATGCCGGGCCCATTATCTATTATTTCAAGCGTGGGGATTTGAGTATTTGAGTGTAAAGTGGAGCGAATATAAATTTTAGCTTGACTGGTTTCTTCTAAGCTATAGCGAATTCCGTTTTCACAAAGGTTAGTTAAAACCTGTTCTAATTGGCTGCTATTAAAGCGGATTAGAATAGCTTCTTCATCTAATTTCAGCTCAATATGAACCTTATCAATATATGATGCTGTAAATTTATCGACAAAATTTTCGAGCCAGTCGTTTAAAGAAATTAATTCAGGCGCCATGTCCTGATTACGAGATAGGCCAAGAATATTATTAATTATTGAATTCACCCTTTTACTGTGAGTTTCAATAATTTCTAGCAGGCGCTTGTCTGCTGGGGTGATGGCAGGAGATTCTTCCAGCAACTGGCCAGCATGACTGATTGCGCCAAGCGGGTTTCTAATTTCATGTGCAATACTAGCGGTTAGTCTTCCCAGCGATATGAGTTTTAATTGTTGAGCTCGGCTGCTGAGTTTTGAATAGTTTTCGAGAAAAATAAGCACGCTGGATTTTTTTTCGGGTTGTAAATAGGAAAAACTCGCTTGTACTTCTGGAGATGAATCATTAAATGTAACAGGATCGCTTATATAGTTATTGTCAGCCTGCCAAAGTCGTAATTCATTTGCCAATTTTTCAGGCAGTTCCAGTAATTGTTCTTCCTTACCGTCCTGAGTGAGTAATTTGATAGCAGAGTTGTTTGAATTAAGTAGGTCTCCATTCGAATTGACGACAATGATCCCTGTATGCATACGCTGAATTATCTGGTAATTCATTTCCTCCAGCGATTGCAAATCTTCGGCCTGACGTAAGGCCAGCATTTCATTTTTTTGAATTTTCCCACCCAGATATTGCAAAATAAGTGAGATGGCAAAAAGTGTTAGCCCTAGCAAGCCAACTTGCACATAAAAATCTTCTACTCGATCTAGCGTAAAGTTAAGATAAAACTCTGAATAAAAAGCGGTGAGAGTCCCGACTGCAGCAAGAAACGTTCCCATACGATTTTGGAAAAGCATACTGCCGGCTGAAATTGGAACAATGATTAAATGTGCCATACCAGTAGCGACACCGCCACAAGCATAGCTGATAGTTATCAACAGAATGATGTCGATGATGGTGACGGCTAAATACTGTAAATTTTCTATTTTTTCCAGCTTTGGCAGAAAGCCTCTGAATATAATTAAGGCATTGAAAGAAATATAAAAAATACTGGTTTTAAAATAAAGATCGGGATCAATGCTGCCTAAAAAATTTAAATCAGAGGTAAATAAATAGGAAACCAGCAGAATTAAAGATAGCAGAAGCCGATATAGGCCGTAGATATTGAAAATCTGGTTGTTCTGCTGACGACGCTCGTCATCTATGCTGACTGCACGTGGTGTTAGCATGAGGGCTTAAGAATCCTGCTGGTTAAATGAGCTTTTATGTTCGGGTGTACAAAACCAGTAATTACTATCATTACCAGCAATAGCTTCCTCCTGGGGAATGTGGATGGAACAAAATTCGCATTTAACTATTTTTTGACGCACAGGAATTTTTTCTTTCTCAGCTTTTGTTGTTCTTCTGCCTAGCTTAACTTGATAATTTTTTATCATGCGCCAAACTATCCAGGCAACCAGAATAAAGGTCAGGAGTCTAAATAATCCCATAGTAAGTCCTGCTTGAAATAGAAGGGTATGCTGCTTTACTTAACGCCAGTGAATAACAGACAATACCTTACCTGCAACACAATATCTACAGAAGTGAATAGGCTGGAAACTTACAATAATGCGTATTTTAATGGTTCAAACTAACCCACTTGTTGGTGATATTCCTGGCAATACAATGAAGCTCATAACAGCAGCAAAACAGGGCATTGCTGAGTATGCTGCGGATGTTATTGTATTCTCGGAATTAGTATTGACGGCTTACCCACCTGAAGATTTATTACTTCGCCCAAGCCTGGATAAACGTATTGCATCGGCTCTGAAAAAAATTCAAAAAGCCAAGCTGCCAGCATGGTTGGTTGTGGGTTACCCAGGAAGAGCTGAAGGGAATTTGTACAATATGTTAGGTGTGTTTTATCAAGGGGAATGTCTGGCTACCTATCGCAAACAATGCTTGCCTAACTATCAGGTTTTTGATGAAAAGCGCTACTTCTCAGCGGGCGATGAAGCTTGCGTACTGAATATAAAAGATATTCCAGTCGCTTTTACTATCTGTGAAGATTTGTGGGAAGAGCGGCCCATGCAGCAGGCTAAAGAAGGGGGCGCAAAACTGATGATTAATATCAATGGCTCTCCATTTCATATGAATAAAATTCAAGATCGTCAGGAAATAATCAAGCAACGCATTAATGAGAGCGCAATGCCGATTATTTATGTCAATCAGGTAGGGGGTCAGGATGAGCTTGTGTTTGATGGGGCTTCAATGGCTTTTGATCGGTTTGGGAAATTGTGTGCAATGGCTCCTTTATATGAAGAAGCCATGTTACCAATTGAATGCACGTTAAAAGAGGATGGAGAAGTTGCTTTAGGTGGCAGTGAGATTGCGTTGTTGCCAGGTCAAGAAGCAGGTATTTATCAGGCACTGGTATTAGGCTTACGAGATTATGTCAATAAAAATGGCTTCCCTGGAATAGTGCTAGGTCTTTCTGGCGGGATTGATTCAGCACTGACGCTGGCCATTGCCGTTGATGCTTTAGGTGCTGAAAGGGTGCAGGCGGTGATGATGCCTTATGCATACACATCAGAGATGAGCCTGGAAGACGCGCGTAAACAAGCTGTGATATTAGGTGTTAACTACCAGGTAATTCCCATCGCAGAAATCTACAATAGCTTTACCCAGGCACTCAGCGATGAGTTCGAGGGTTGTAACCCTGGTATAACGGAACAAAATATCCAAGCTCGAAGCCGGGGTGTTCTGTTGATGGCTATTTCAAATAAGAAAAACGTTTTGGTTTTAACCACGGGAAACAAAAGTGAACTTGCAGTGGGCTATTCGACGCTTTATGGCGACATGGCGGGCGGTTTTGATGTGATAAAAGATGTGCCAAAAATGTTGGTGTATGAGCTGTCACGTTATCGAAATACCCTGGGGGAAGTTATTCCTCAACGTGTCATAGAGCGAGCCCCTTCAGCAGAGTTAGCACCGGATCAGGTAGATGAAGATAACCTGCCTCCATATCCTGAATTAGATCAGATTCTGGAGCTGTACATTGAAGAAGACTTCAGCGCTGAAGATATTATTAAAAAAGGCTTTGTCAAAGAAACTGTAGAGAAGGTTATCAGGTTGGTTGATATGAATGAGCACAAGCGTAGGCAGGCGCCGATAGGGATTAGAATTAGTAAGAGGGGGTTTGGTAAGGATCGGCGTTATCCGATAACTTCCGGCTGGAAGCTAGGTGAATAAGGCCTTAAATTTGTAGAGCTATTGCGCTTGCTGTCTCTTCGTTAAAACTATTTTTTAGTCGAATCACTTACGAGTTTGTAAGCTCATCGCCTAAAAAATAATTTCGCCTTGATACAGCTGCGCTCATTACGCTCCTTTGAATGATTGTATTTTGATTTATCTTAGCTTCACTAATAACGGTCTTAATATTTTTTAAAAAATTCTGGGAAATAAATTCCCCTTGATTAAATGGGGTTCATAACGCTCCATCAAAATTCCACATAGTTTCTTATAACGCCCTTTAGAATTCTTTATCATTAAAGAATTTTTAAAAAAATTTACTCAAGAAAAATCTTAGATCCATATTCGTAGCTGCATCCGATATACCAAAAAGTATTCCCAGGTTATAGTTTAGGCCGTTACTAAAGCGACCAGAATAAGCCGCTCCAATTTGATGCTTTTGGCGTTGAAAAGAACCGAACGAAGGCGTGCGTCCATAAGTATTAAACGGCTCTAAAGCAACAGTAGAGTCGTTTTGTAAACGGTATCTTATTTGTGTCCAGGTTCGTATCAGGACACCACTGCGCTTGCGCTTGCCAATTTCTCGAGCGGTAAGAAAAATGGCTCTAGCTTGCCAACGATTGGCAAAATTAAACTGATTAGACCAATTAACACCAATGCGGTCGGGGTTCATGCCATCCTTACTAACCCGGGTGTCAAAGCGAATAGCACTGTCCCAGCCATGGTCGCTACTATTTCGGATTTGCCATAGTAATTCAGCCTGAAATAGTTCTAAGTCAAAGTCTCCGTTTAGTGTGTCGCTGCCTTGCATAACTGCACGCCAACGGAAATGATCTTTAAAAGGCCTTTGATAGTGTAGGCGTTGTCTAAAACGTGCCTTCTTCTGGTATAAATGCAGACCTGTATTCAATCCCCTGGAGCTCTGGATTGATGACAGAACTATATATATTTGCAGTGGATTGAGCCTGAATTGAAGAGCTATAAAAAAGGACTGCCAACAGAAGAATATGTGCAGAATAAAACGATTTCATATTAAATATTATTAAGCATTCTCGGCAATTTAGACGGCAGAGTTTTATTAATTAGATGTGTTTTTTTCTATTGGGTCGTTAGTGTGGATTCAAACCTAGCTTCCATTGGCATTAATGCAGCTTTGATAGTCGAGCCCCAAATCGCATTGCCGAGGTCATTTAAGTGTAGGTCGTCCTCTATAAAGATACCTGTCATTACTCGTCCATCAACATTTAAAAATGGTTTAGCGACATCAACATAAAAAATGAGTGAATCATTATCGGCGATTTGTTGGTATGCAGCACTTAGCTGCTGCGCTGTAGACCAATAATTCCAGCGTGAAATACTCGGTTTTACAGCCATGATATATATTCTTGTTGTCGGTAGTTCCTGATGGACTCTTGTGATGATCTGTTCCAGTTGTTCAATGACCATAGGAACAGGGATAAAGTCACGACCTGTATCGTTGTCACCTTCATAAAGTAAAATCGCTCTGGGTTTATATGTTAGGACTATGCGGTCAAGGTAATGCAGCACATCATTCATAATGCTGCCACCGAAGCCTCTGGGTATTACAGTCAACGGGGCAAGAGCTGCTTGGGCGTCAGCATTCCAACGAGCAATGCTGGAGCTTCCAGTTAGCACGATAGCGCCTTCAGGAGGAGGGTTAAGCCGATCTTGTTCTTCGAACCCAAGAATCGTTGCTTCATAACGTTCTGGGTCAGGGAGTTGTTGAGCAAGGCTTATCTGAGTGTGGCATGCAAACAACATTAAGATGCTTAGACGAAGAGGAGTATTTATAAAAGCGGCCATTGGGAATTCACCTGTGTTTTTGTTATGACTTTACTATTTTAAAGCTTCAACCAGCGCTGTGAGAGTGCAGGGCTCAGAGACAGTTGTTCTGATAAATTCGTAAAAACCTCATGATTAACGCCCTGCCAGATAAGATTTTCAAGAATAGCCTCTAAATGATCTTGTAAGTGCAGATCACAGACGACTGTCGTTAATAGTTTATTTAAGGGCAATATATTTTGGTGCGCGTTTAGCAGTGCCTGTGCTCTTGAGGCGCCTCGAAATTTCATATCAGCAATAGCTTCAATATTTTCCAGTATGGTTTCAATAGATGGATATTTCTTGAGAATTCTTGATGCAGTGGTATAGCCAACGCCAGGTATCCCTGGAATATTGTCGACTTTATCGCCTGAAAGCGCTAACAAGTCTGGAATCTGCTCAGGTTTGACACCAAATTGCTTTTCTACACCGCGACGATTTAAAACAGTACCGCGGGCATAATCCCACCAGGCATCTTCTTCACCGATGACAAGCTGGGTAAGGTCTTTATCGGCACTGACTATTGTGATGGCAAAGCCTTGATCTCTAAAATAGCTGGCGAGAGAGCCAATAATGTCATCGGCTTCAAATCGGTTACTGCCGAATTCGGGGATACCTATTGCCTGGCAAAAAAGCCGACACTGTGCAAATTGATGCTTGAGCGCTACAGGAGTCGGAGGACGGTTAGCCTTGTATTCCGGGTATAGTTCACGACGGTATGATTCAGTTTGACTGGCATCGAAGGCGCAAGCTATATATTTCGGCTGCTTTTGTTTAAGTAACTGAAACAAAAAATCGCCGAAACCGAAGACAGCATTGCTTGGCTTGCCATGACTATCGGTTATTGACTCATCGTAGGAATGCCAGGCACGGAAAATATAAATACTGGAATCAATTAAATAAGCACGGGGTAATGGCATAGATGGATTCTAACTGTTTATACAAACTGCGAACAAACTTTTTGCTATGATTAGGCTTTATATATAACTATGAGTCTCTAATGATGTATCGACTGGCAGGTAAGACAACGAGTTCTCTAGCCTTACTACTATTACTTTTTGCTTGTACCGAAGTAGAGGAGCGCCCTGTACAAGCCGGGAGCATCACTATTTCTGATGTGCAGATTGATGCAAGTGGAGAATCTGCAACGTTTCAAGATTTAGGCGGCAGGCCCCTGGAAATCTCAAGCTTTGCTGGGCGTAAGTTGATTGTGAATTATTGGGCGACGTGGTGCGCACCCTGCATTGAAGAAATACCGGCCTTAAGTCGAGCAGCAGAGATACTCGGCCCGGAAGGTTATGTATTTGTCTTGGCTTCTGATGAGTCCCTGGAAACCATCAGCGCTTTTATTGCTGAAAATGAGTTTAGTGGTAACTTTATCAAGTTAAATTCTTTTTTTGCGACACATGGTATTCAAGCGGTGCCAAGTACAGTGCTTTATGATGAGTCAGGCCAGGAAATTAACAGTTGGTTAGGTGCTTATGAATGGGATAGCCCAGAGCTTCTAACTGAATTAAGGTCTTTTTAGATTAAGCTTAGAGAGAGTAAAGAAGTGAATAAACAACGCTGTATTATCGTTGGTGCCAGCCATGCTGCAGGTGAGCTCTGTGCCAGTCTGAGAAAAGAAGGCTGGACGGGTAGCATCACGGTGGTAGGTGATGAAGCTTACCTGCCTTACAATCGTCCGCCCTTGTCTAAAACTTTTTTAGCCGGTGAAAAGAGTATTGATGACTTATTGATTCGACATGAACAGGCCTATGTAAAAGCAGATATTGAAATGAAACTGGGTTGCAGAGTCGAAAAAATTGATCGTGAGCAAAAAGAGATCACGCTGAATAATGACGAAATACTCAGCTATGACAAGCTAATTTTAACCACAGGGGCCAGGCCAAGGACGATGGATATGCCTGGCGCAGATGCAGAGAATGTTTTTTATTTGCGCTCTATTTATGATGCGGATCGAATTCGTCCCTATATTAAAAAAGGGCGTCGGGCAGTCATTATCGGGGGCGGATATATAGGCCTGGAAACTGCGGCCATGCTGGTGTCCACTGGTATGCAGGTTACTTTATTAGAAAGAGAGCCACGTATTCTTAACCGTGTTGCTGCGCCTGAAATTTCTCAGTTTTTCACCCGCATACATACTGAAGAGGGTGTTGAGTTAATTACCGATGTGGAAATCAGCCAGCTAAAAGGTGATAAACAGATCAATGAGGTCGTCTGTAGCGATGGTCGTAGTTTTGAGGCCGATCTGGTGATTATAGGTATCGGCGTGATCACTAATTCAGAATTAGCAGAAGAGGTTGGCCTTGAGATTAATAATGGCATAGTGGTCAATGCTTTTGCAGAAACTAATGATCCGGATATCCTGGCTGCGGGTGATTGTACCTATCATTTTAATAAGCATTACCAACGTTGGTTGCGCCTGGAATCCATTCAAAATGCGGTAGAGCAAGCTAAAGTCGCTGCAAGAACAATCTGTGGAACTCGTCAGGAGTATGATCAAATCCCCTGGTTCTGGTCAGATCAATATGACTTAAAATTACAAATAGCGGGCTTGTCTACAGGTTATGATAATTTGATTGTGCGTGGTGATTTGTCAGAAGGCAGAAAAATATCATTTTTTTATTTTAAGGAAAATACTTTACTTGCAGTGGATGCTGTCAATAGTCCACAAGAGTTCATGTTTGGGAAAAGGGCATTAGCGCAATCTTTGCGCCTTGATCGAGAAAAGCTTGTCGATAGTTCAATATCAATGAAGGCTATACTCTTGCAAGCTTAATGGGGCTGTTTTGCCTGAACCTGCGCTATTTTTTCTGCAATGAACATATCGTCAGAATTCTTTTTTTCCAGGTAATAAGTTAATGCCGGGTAGAAGATTAATTCAAACAGGAAGAGTAAGTAAAAGAACGCAGCGCCAAAGGGAATTACGTCACTAGTGCCTTTCCACGTAACAATATCGCTGTCTAAATCAAAAGAAAGTTGCAAGCTGACATAAATAAAGATACCAAGAGACCAGCGTAATAAGGTTAAAAAAGCTCGAGTCTGGGTGCTGAAGGTATCAAAAATAAACAGCGTGCCACCGCCAAACGTAATAAATACCAGTAAGGCATAAAATAGCATTCCTGCCATGCCATCTATGTCATAGGACAGCCAGGCAAATATCACGACAACAACTGCGAATAGTAAAAACCGGAAAATTCGCATGAATATATTATTTATTTGAATTAGCAGCGGCAACACGATAAGTACGCCGCTGGCGACGGCTAAAAATTCTGCCTGAATGATGTACCCCAGGATTTCCTGATTAGTCCAAAAGATATAGTCAGCATTAAAGACCAACGAAAAATTAAAAATTATAGCCATTAATAAGAGGGGAGATGCTGCGGCTAAGCAGTAGGCCATTATTTGTTTACGCTGGAGCGTTTTTTTCATTTTGATTAACCTGAGGTCAGGATCATAAAATACAGATGTTAAGTCAATTAATTAATGATCAACGATAAGAAATTATGCATAAAGATGCAATTTTTAATCTCTCTGGCCTTTTTTGCTGTGCTGAATAAGTGTGCTTTAACTGGTAGTACAAAGCGGTATAATGCGCGGCTATTATTTAGTCTATAACAGTTTATTGCGGAGCGTACGATGCCTTTAGTTAAATATGTCAGTCATGATGGGGTTACCAACGAAATTGAAGTACCATCTGGCACTTCTGTCATGCAGGGTGCAGTGGATAATATGCTTGATGGTATCATCGCCGAGTGTGGTGGCTCATGCAGCTGTGCAACCTGCCACTGTTATATTGATGAAGCTTGGTTGGATAAAATCCCGCCCGCCAGCGAGATGGAAAAGGATATGCTGGAATGTGTGTTAGAACCCCAAGATAACAGCCGTTTGAGTTGTCAGATTAATGTCACAGATGAACTGGATGGTTTAGTGATAAAGCTTCCAGAATCACAATTTTAAATTATTTTAAAAAAAGAGGGAACTTTTATCAGTGTGTGAGTTCCAACATAGTGTGCAAAGAAATACTAAGCACACCCCTTTACTTACAATTCAAGCCCGCTAATTACCCACTAGCGGGTTTTTTTGTGAGCTTCTTAACGTTTTCAACGCCCTGAAGTCACTAGAATTCCCCTACAGTAAAAAAATTAAGTAGTAGGGCATAACTAAGTGATGGAATATTCATTTAATGTAAATAAGCAAAGTACTGCGGCTTCTCCAGTCTCTTTGATCAAACGGCCGGCGTCGTCTGAAGCGTTGCAGGATTTGATTGATATTTTAAAACAGAATTATGTCAGTGATTGTCCACACTGTACTGGTAGTGGTCTCACCTTGAACAATCGTGTTTGTAAACCTTGCCTGGGCCTGGGTAAGAGAAAATCATACTAAGAGTCTGCTTTATTTAGAGCCGCTACAGTATCAACATCCTGAATAATTCCCCAATCGACACAGTCCATTAAATGTACTTCTTTCTCATGGCGAATTAAAATATTTCGAGCCCCCTGGTCGCCACTAAGTTCAGATAATTCTTTAAAATATGCGGCTTGAAACCCTACGGGGTTTCCCATTCGGCCTTGGCAACGGGGCCTGACAATGGGGTAGTGTATGAGTGTTTTCTGGAGAGCGTGATAAGTGCTGCTTTGCACATAAGGCATATCAGCTAAAGCTATCACGGCGGCATCCCAATTTTGCGCATAAGGCATGGCGGCCGCCAGGGAATGCCCCATACCTTGACTAGCGTGCTCGGCAATACACAGGGTCCAATCAGGCTGGTAATGCCTGCCGAACTCTTCATCACCAGGATGCAGTACGAGCAGGCGTTGATGAAAACTATCCGGTATTTTATTAAGCGTGGCATCCAGTAGTGTTTCGCCACTTTGCAGGCGCGCTTGGCGTTTATCTGAATTAAATCGTTTGCTGTAACCCGCGGCTAAAATAATAATGCCGATTCTATCTGTATTTGACTCAGTCACGGCTAAGATTACGTGTTTTTGCACGCAGCATGGTTAATTCAGAGAGTATGGATAATGCAATTTCAGGTGGCGTTTTACTACCAATATCAAGGCCAACTGGAGCATGCAATTTTTCAATTTTGTCTAAAGGAATATCCAACATTTGCAGTCGTTCTTTACGCTTTTCCGTGGTTTTTGCGGAGCCCATAGCGCCAATGTAAAAAGCATCGAGTTGTAAGGCCTCCATAAGCGCCATGTCATCGATTCGCGGATCATGGCACAGCGCAACAATTGCCGTTTGTTGATCTATGTTTTTACTGCGTAGCCAGTCATCCGGCATAGCGCTGGATAGTTCAATATCCTGCTTGGGAAAGGTTTCGATAAGTTCAGGTCGGGGATCACAAATAGCGACTTCGTAATCCAAACCCTGAGCCATTTCAGTCAGATAATAGGCAACTTGAACTGCACCAATGAGCAATAACTGAAATGAAGGCCCATAACTATGCTGCATAGACTCTTCAGTTACCATCAGTATTGAACTTTGAGCGGCATGTTGTATGTGGGCAGTCCCAGAGTTGAGGTCGACAACGCGGGTAATGAGTGTTCTGTTTGCCAGAGATTCGGCGAGCGTTTGATAAATTTCAGTATGCGCTTTATTCAGCGGCTCAATTATTACTTCCAACTGGCCACCACAAGGCAAGCCGAGCTTTAAGACATCTTCGGCAGTAACGCCGTAACTGATGCGTTCGGGTTTGTCTTTGGCAAGTTCGCCTTTTAAAATACTTTCTCGTAGATCATCTTCTACACAACCGCCTGAAAGAGAGCCGCAATATTGTCCATCTTCATTGCACGCCAGAAGTGAACCAACTGGGCGTGGTGAAGAACCAAAGGTTGAGATTATCGTACATAGCCAACATTGCTTTCCCGCTTTAAGCCAAAGGCTTAGCTGAATGATGACTTGTTGATCCATGCTGTTCATGCTGCGATCTCTTAGCTGGAGTTAAGCAGCATAGTTTACCGGAATTTGGTATGCTTTTATGCTGACAATGTTAGCTAAGACGGTACTAAGGGAATGAAATTCAGACCATGCATTGATTTGCATCAGGGTAAAGTTGTGCAGATAGTCGGCGGGTCTTTACAAGAGAATGATCAATCTTCACTTCAAATAAACTTCAGCAGCGAACGTTCTGCGGCTGAATATGCCGAGCTTTATCAAAAAGACGATTTAACTGGCGGCCATGTGGTTTCTTTAGGGGCAGGTAATCAGATGGCAACATTAGATGCTCTTCGCGCTTTTCCGGGTGGTTTACAGTATGGCGGTGGCGTAAATCCTGATAATGCGGCAGATTACCTGGATGCGGGTGCAAGTCATGTCATTGTGACTTCCTACGTTTTTGATTCAGGAAAAATTGATTTAGATAAGATGGGTCAGCTGTTGGATATAACGGGCAAAGATCGATTAGTTCTGGATTTAAGTTGCCGCCAGCGAGATGGCGATTATTATGTTGTGACAGACCGCTGGCAGACTTTTACTGATGAGAAAGTTGGGCCAGACCTACTGGAAAAATTATCGGTATATTGCTCTGAATTCCTGGTGCACGGAGTAGATGTTGAAGGTAAACAGCAAGGCATAGAAGAAGATTTAATAAGCTTGTTAGGCGCGTATTCCCCCCTGTCAGTGACCTATGCAGGTGGTGTGAAAAAATTAAGTGATCTTGATCTTGTGCAATCCCTTGGGCAGGACAGAGTGGATTTAACGATTGGCAGTGCACTGGATATTTTCGGTGGCAAGGTGGCCTATACCGATGTGCTCAAGTGGCTGGAGAATAATCAAGGGTAATTCAAGCCAGCTGAACCGCGTGTCAGAGTCATGACTTTTCCACCCAAATCTGACACCCAAATCAGTTTTACTCTGGCGCCTTTCGGTACAAGTCTTCAAGGCTGATGCTTTTATTGCTTTGTAAGATTAAGCGGGCATGTTTGCGATTAAATAAACCGGGATCGCTTACTCCACAGGAGTTAGCAATGTAATAAAGCTCTTTTATCATGTTTTCCTGATAATGTGCGACACGCTTGGATTTCTTTTTAACGACCAAACCTCGTTGTAAATGTTTGTTATGCGTAGTGATGCCGGTAGGGCAAGTATTCTTGTCACATTGCATAGCTTGTATGCAGCCTAGTGAAAACATAAAGCCGCGCGCTGAGACAACAGCATCGGCTCCAGCACATAAGGCCCAGGCARCATCGGCAGGATTGATTAGTTTGCCGGAGGCAATGACTTTAATGCGTTCGCGTAAACCAAACTCATTCAATTTGTCGACCAATATAGGCAGCGTTTCCTGAATATCAAGGCCCATATCGTCAATCAAGGTGAGTGGGGCGGCACCTGTACCGCCATCGCCACTATCGACGGTAATAAAATCGGGCGCACATTCTTCGCCGCGATGTTTGATTGTCGTTAACAATTGATTGAGCCAGGCACCATCACCAATGACGGCTTTAAAACCGACTGGCTTACCTGTAATGCTACGAATCCTGTTAATTTTATCCAGTAACTCATCATCATTCCCAATATCAATGTGTCGATTGGGGCTGTTAGATGTTTGACCCGCCGGGATTAAGCGAATTTTGGAAATTTCTTTTGTAACTTTAGCGCCAGGCAGGATGCCACCTTTACCGGGCTTGGCACCCTGGCTTAATTTCAACTCAATCATTTTGACCGTATCATGAGCGGCAACACTGCGTAATTTTTCTTCACTGAATTGGCCTTGCTCATCTCTTACACCGTAATTAGCTGTACCAATCTGAAAGACAATATCGCAGCCGCCTTGCAGGTGCCATTCACTGAGTCCGCCTTCACCCGTATTTAGCCAGCAGCCAGTCATTGCTGCGCCTTTTGAAAGAGCTTGTACGGCGGGTTTGGAAATGGCGCCATAACTCATGCCAGAAATATTAAAGAGTGACGTGGTGGAATAGGGTTGCTTGCAATAAGGTCCAAAATTGATTGCTGCAATGGGTGTTTTTTCTTCGGTGAGAATCGGGTAAGGAGAATTAATAAAAAGAATATTGCCTGGCTTGGCAATGTCATAGGTAGAACCAAAAGCTTGAGTATTTTCCAGATTTTTGGAAGCCCTATAGACCCAGGAGCGTTGCGCTCGGTTAAAAGGCATCTCTTCACGATCCATGGAGAAAAAATACTGTCGGAAAAATTCACCGAGGCTTTCAAACAAGTAACGAAAACGTCCTAATAAAGGATAATTTCTGCGAATGGTATGAGTGGTTTGAAAGACATCTATAATGTATAGGATCAACGCTATGACTAAAATGAGGGCGACGATAAAGACAAAGGTATTAGACAGAAAAGTAGCTAGGGGTGCTAGAAAACGATCTACAAGTGCAAAAATATTATCCACGGTCTCACCTAAATTAATTCTCTAAAGCGCATGATACCCAGTGCTGCTGGTTTCATCTAGCTATGAGTTATTGATAAATCGGCGTTCAGCCAATATTCAGAGTCTAAATGCTCTAATTTATTACAAGCAATACAGGTAGGCGGCACTTGGACTTTAGGCCATAATGCCTTTTTAAGGAATGTTTAAATAATTTTCTAAGAAAATATCCGGTTTAATTAATGATGGAATTGATACTGGCCTCGGCATCACCAAGAAGACGGGCTTTGCTTAAAGATTTAGGCTTCACATGCACTGTTTTACCACAAGATATTGACGAAAGCCCTTTGCCTGCTGAAAAGCCAGCGTTGCTTGTTAAGAGGCTGGCACTGGCTAAAGCAAAAGCGGCGTTTGTTACATTAGACGCAAGTGACCACAGGCTGGTTTTAGGCTCCGACACTATAGTTGTTTGCGATGACGAGATTTTAGGGAAACCAAAGCATAAAGCGGACGGGCTTGCCATGCTGAAATTTCTGTCTGGCCGCACTCATCAGGTGTTAACGGCAGTCACTTTGTTGAGCCACACCAAGCAAGTAGAGACGATGTCTGTTACAAACGTAAGTTTTGCAACATTAAGTGAGGCTGAAATTGAAGCATACTGGGAAAGTGGCGAACCCTTGGACAAGGCGGGTGCCTATGCCGTGCAAGGTTTAGGCGCGATGTTTGTCAGTGATATTCAAGGCAGTTATAGCGGCGTTGTAGGGCTGCCGATATTTGAAACTGTGAATTTACTTAAAAGTTGCGGTGTTGATATTAAGGCACTATTTAGAAAGTCAGTACAAAATCAGCGACCATGAATTCGGAAGATGAACTGAATCAAAATAAGCTGGCAGAGCATCTTGAAACGGAGGAGCAAGGCTCCGTTGCAGCACCAATAAAAGCTGGCAAAAGCTGGATAGCTTATCTTCGCTCCCACTGCAATATGTTGGTCTTGTTATTACTTATAGTGGTAGCAAGCTACCTTTCTGCGGGCCGCATGGTTATGTCGCTTGCAAGCAGCCAAACAGACTGGTTAGAAGCTAAGCTGGTAGAAGTGCTTGGCATAGAAATAACCGTGGGCGACGTGCAGGGAGCCTGGTTTGGTTTTAGCCCTATACTAAGATTGTATGATCTGGAAATAATTCAGGATCAAGTGCCAGATGCTATTCATAGTTTACAAGAACTCAATATCACTCTGGATATCCCACAAAGTTTATTTCAGCGCCAATTTATTATTGATCGCATCATAATTGACGAAATGTCTTTATTGCTGGTTGAAGACGAAGCTGGCACTTGGAGTTTGTCAGGCTTTGATGCAGGAGAGAGCACCGATATTGAACCCTTACTTGATATTTTATTTAATATATCTCGCCTGCAAATATCAGAAGCACAACTTGTTTTACAAACTGCAACTGGGTTAAGAACTGAGTTCAACAATATTTATCTGGATATTCAAAATCGCAACTCTGACCATCAGGCACAATTACAGTTCCGCCTAAATAATCAGGCTAGTCCTATACAAATGTCTGTCAGGCTGGATGGCGACCCTTTGGGGCTTTATTCTGCAACTGCCTATATGGACTTCAATAACCTTGAGTTAACGTCATTATTAGCTGAGTCATTTTCAGAGCAATTGGATTTAATAAAGTTAAATGGTTCTGGTCAGCTTTGGTCAGAATTTAACAATCAAAGTCTAAAACAAATACAAGGTTCTCTGCGTGAATTTGATTTTTCGGCTGCCTTGCCTGAATCGGACCAAGTGATTCAAATCAGTAGTGGCAGTGTAGATATCACGGCTATTCAACCTATCAATAATGAATGGTCATTGTGGGCGCAAAATTTGGAGTTTGATTTTTTTAACCGACCTTGGGAGTCGGGTGATTTTTTTATTGATCTGAATTTGCAAAGTGAAGATGCTGAACTGGAAATTTATGGGGAATCACTAGACCTTGCAATTGTTGCGGATATGCTTGAAGTCGCTAATCTTTCGGATCGATTGCGGCAAATTCTGACAGAACTGGATCCCCAAGGTAGTTTACGTAATTTGCATTTACAAACGGATTTTACCGGTACTTATCCGGGCGTATTCGATTTGGCCGCTAATCTTGATGATGTGACGGTAGGGGCTTGGGGCCAGGCACCGTCTGTCAATGGGGTATACGGCTATCTTGAAGCCAATCGAAATACAGGTTTTGTTGAATTGGACTCTGATGATTTTAGCATCCACTTACCGAGAATTTTTGTTGATAGCTGGCACTACGGTTCAATAAATAGCCGTGTGCATTGGTCGGTTGACGAAACAATCAGGGTCTATAGTGAGGTTGTTGATATCCAGAGTGACGCTTTGCATGGACGAGTACAGTTTGAGCTGAATAACAAACAAAATTCTGAAGGGAGCTGGGATGCTGATTTGACACTACTAATAGGTATTCTAGATTTTGATGCCAGTTACACATCACTTTATCTACCTACGCTTAGTAATATCAGAGGCACAATGGATTGGCTTGATACAGCTATTCTTGCCGGTAATGTTAACGATAGTGGTTTCTTGTTTCGTGGCAAAATCACGAATCTACAGAGTCGTTATGAGCGCACTGTCCAAACGTATTATCAGGTTGAAGATGCCAGTGTTCGTTTTCTTAATGACTGGCCGATATTGGAAAACATAAACGCGTTTGTAAAAGTTTCTAATAACGAAGTGGAAGTTATTTCAAACACGGCGGAAATAGCTGGCATTGAGTTGGGCGCAACAACTGCCGAAATCAGACCTATAACGGGTGCTACTGGAGCCTGGTTGAGTGTTAGTACTCAAGCGACTACGGATGGGAGTACTGGTTTAAATTTCATTAGGCAGTCTCCAGTTCGTGCAACAGTTGGCTCATATCTGGATAGCTGGTTACTTGAAGGCGATGTGGATCTAAATGTTCAGTTAGGTATTGCCTTAAACAATTCTGCTTTAGAGAATGAAATAGAGGTTGCCGTCTTAACCAATGGCAACACTCTTTATATACCCGAATATGATATTAGCTTTAGCGGGATACGCGGAGCGCTTAATTTTTCTAACGCAACAGGTTTGCAAGCTAATGGCCTAAGCGCCAACTTGTTTGATTTTCCAATTGCAAGTCAGATATCTACTACCGACGATGCTATTGTCATTAGCAGTAATGGGAGAGTGTCTAATACGGCTTTGCAGGAATGGTCTTTACAATCGGATTTTATAAAAAGCCTGTTGGATTACAGTAACGGTTCTTTTAGTTATACAACTAATCTGACAATTTTTAACGAGGAGCAGGCTGACGGAATACGTAGCCAACTCACTATTTCATCTGATTTACTGGGTCTTGCTTTTGAACTTCCACAGCCTTTTGATAAAGGTTTAGATGAGCCAGCATCTCTGCAACTTAGACTGAGCTTTGCTGAAGGTTTGGAAAATATCTCTTTAAATTTTCGTGATCAAGTCAGTGGTGAATTAAATTTAGTTGAAAATGAGTTCTATGGTGGTGAAATTAATTTTGGGGGGCGCAATCAGGATTTCACTATCCGACAATTCAACACAGAGCCAGGCCTAATAGTAAGCGGTGAAATCAGTGATTTTAATTTTCAGGAATGGCAGGAAGTTGCTTCAAGTTTCAGTTCTGATGAAGGGCCGCCTGCTTCAGAGTCGATACGTATGGTAGATGTTCGAATTGGTAATCTAAATGCCTTTGGCGTTGATTTGCCTGCTGTAAATACTGTGTTAACTCGCCAGGGCCCTGCCTGGGCACTGTATTTAGAAAATGAAATATTACAGGGGAATTTTATATTCCCCGATGCTGCCGAAGAGCCCTATGATGTGCAATTGGCGTATCTGAGATTGCCCGGAGATGAAGAGGAGGGTGCTGATACTGAAGCAGGAGGAAAAACTGAAGAAGATATTGATCCCTTTGCCAATATTAACCCAGCGGAATTGCCGGCAATGAATTTTCGGACCGAAGAATTTAGTTTAGGCGACGGTAATCTGGGTGCCTGGGAGTTCCAACTACGCAGTAATACCCGAGGCGCCACTATTTCAAATTTATCGATGTTATCGGCTGATGCGGCTATTACAGATTTATCCGGGGAGTCTGGCGCTACTTTAGATTGGGAATATAGTGATGGGGTTCACCGCAGTAATTTTAATGGTGTATTTAGTACGGGAGATTTAGCCAAGGTATTACCAAGCTTGGGCTATGCAGCACTGGTGCAAAGTGAATCTTCAGGCTTTATTAGCAACATAGATTGGCCAGGCTCTCCAGCAGCTTTTAGTCTGAAAAAGATAAGTGGTCAGGTTGATCTGGAGATGTTAAATGGCCGCTTTGTTGAGATTGAATCAGGGTCGGCACGGCTATTTGGTGCATTTAATTTTGATGCGCTGGTGAGGCGCCTGCAACTGGATTTTTCCGATCTTTATGGGCAAGGTCTGGCCTATGACAGTATTGAAGGGGTTCTTAACTTTAATGATGGCACTGTGCATACTCAAGAAAATCTGTTAATTAGAGGGCCTTCCAGTACTATTAATGTTGATGGTGAGCTGGATTTAGTGAATGAAACTATAGCGGCAGATGTTCTGGTTAATCTACCTTTAGGGCAAAATGTTTCCATGGTTGCGGGTATTTTGGGTGCTTGGCCTATCGCGTTAACAACCTATGTCGCCAGTAGAATTTTTCGTGATCAGTTAGAGAGTTTCACAACAGTACTCTATCGCCTTGAAGGGCCCTGGGATGATCCTCAAGCGGGCTTTGAGGATGATAATCAAGCAGTTGAAGAAGCGATGGACGAAGTAGGAGTATCAAGTGTCGATGATGGATAAAGCTGTATTGACCAATCTGGTCGCTTTAGTAATAGTAATTATTGGATTATTTCTACCCACTGAATTTCAAGCACTTACTCTAAATATTGGTCTATTCGCCTTGTCGGGTGCTTTTACCAATTGGCTAGCCGTGCACATGTTGTTTGAAAAAGTACCTGGTTTTTATGGCTCAGGTGTCATACCTGCTCGTTTTGAAGAATTTAAACACGGCATAAAAACCCTGATTATGGGGCAGTTCTTTACGCCATCGAATATTGAGCAATTTTTATCTGGTTCTCTATCTGGTAACGATGAGGAACAAAGTGAGTCATTTGTTAAAAAGATGACAGATAAGGTGGATTTCAGTGCCGCGTATGATTCATTGGTGGATGTCATAATGGAATCTTCATTTGCTGGCATGTTATCCATGCTGGGAGGCGCAGAAGCACTTAAGCCATTACGTGAACCTTTTATCAATAAAATGCGAGATTTTCTTAGTCGCCTGGCTGATGACAAAGATTTTCTACAGCAGTTTCAAAAGAGTGCGGCTGACAACTTGCTCGCTAAGGTAGAAGGTATCGTTGAAAAACGCTTGGATGAACTCACCCCTGAACTGGTGAAAGAGATTATTCAGCAAATGATTAAAAAGCATTTGGGCTGGCTGGTCGTGTGGGGCGGCGTTATCGGTGGTTTGATTGGTCTTGTGGTTAGTCTGTTTCTGTAGACTCTGTTGTTGGCTCTATTCCAGGTTCTGGACGAATGAACAGCACCAGATTATCAATAGCCTGTTGTAGTACGTCGCTGACCTCTCCATTATTTAATTCACTGGAAAATTCCGTATCGAAACGCATTCCAGAGGTCGGGTTTGTTATTAATTCACTTTGCAGATCAACAAAAATTTCTGATAAGTCTTCTTCAGGCTCTACTGTTTCCAATTCTCCAGACAGCACTGGTAACCAAATTCTGGAGGGGTTGCGCTGGCTATGGAAGATGCTGTCTTGACGGTTTATCTCCGCCAATGAATCATCGCTAACCTGGGTTATGCTTAGTATGATTCTACTGCCTGCTCTAAAGCGGTGCGCTATTGGCTGCATTGCAATATCCATGCGGGTGGTTCTTGACGGGACCAAAGGTAAATTGGAATTGAAAGTATATTGGGGTTGGTAATTATCATTACTGTCTTCAATAAAAGCACGCATCGATGCTTTTAATGTGCCAGTAGAAACTGTTATCAAGCTGGTGGCGTCAGCGGCACTAGTCGCTGATGCAATAACATCCATCAAAAAACCTGGCAGCGTAAAGTTAGAGGTTATTTGTTCTAAATTTATTTCCTCAAACAACGTTATCTCGAATGCTGTGTTAGTTGCTGAGCTACTGGCATAAAGTTCAAACATAATTGGGCCGGTAATTTCCAGATCGCTTGCCAGTGGATTACTAATAAACGTCAGGCTGCCAATATCCGCTGTCTCATCAAAAGTGCCATAGCGCGATACTGCAATATTATTCGCCTGGATTTCAAAAGCGAGTGTTGCTGGTGCTTTAGGGTCAAGTTCCTGGCGGTTTAAAAACAGTGCCGCATAGCTGGCTTCTTGTGGAGGCCAGCTATCTAATGTTAGCCATAAGTTACTTCCCTGGTTCTGGTAGCTTAACGCTGGCAGGGTTGAGAAATCAGGCGCGACAGTATCTTGCAGACACCACTGGTAATACGGAAGAAGGTGCTCCTCAAGAAAAACAGTATTTTGCATTAAGGCAGTTTCACTGTTGAAAATGGCCATTTTATGTTGGCTGTTTAGTCTTTCCAGGGCCATAAAATTACTTGTTAGCCCCATACTTTTTTGCCAATTATCAACTATAAAAACAGGTACGTTTATCGCTTCGATATTGGGCAAACTGCTGCGTATTTGCCAGTAACCATCGTACGAAGGGTGGGCTAGCAATTGTAAACGTAAATCATAGCTAACTAAGGTCTGTAATTCAGAGTCAGTAAAAGCATTAGCTCTTCGTACTTTGCTTTCATACCAGTCTTGTAAAAAGTCAGTATTTTCAAGTCCACCTGGGAAGGCCCAGTCTTGATAGGGTTGCACAACACCATTAATTGGTGCAATACAGCTTAAAGAAGGTGGGTTCTGGATGGCCATCTGCCATTGAGCCGTAGCGTAGTAATCCGAACCAGCGCCAATAACCTGTCCATCAGACCAGGCTTGCTCGGCTATCCACTCTATAATTTCGTAATGGTCTTGCTGCTCGTCACGCGATAAAAATTCATATTCTCCTTCAGATAAGCCAGTGCCACGTGTACTGGCAACAACATAGTTAAAACCCTGACTAACAAACCAAGCAATAGAGCCTAAAGGTAAATTATCCGGAGGAGTATTGTCATCAGTGTGCGGGTATGGCGCTGAGCTATATAGGGTTGGATAGGTGCCGCGTTGAGCAGGACGATAAATATCCAGAGCAATATTTACGCCGTCGCGCATTGCAACCATGAGATTACTTTCGGTAGTAATTAATGGTCCACTGGCTTGTATTGGCGTTTGGGAAAAACTTTGAATAGAAATAAGTGCTAATCCCACACTAGTAAATGGCAAAAGTAAATATTTGAGGCTATGAAGAACTGAACTTATCAATGCTAGAGAAAATCATAAATAGTTAATTGGTTCTAAATTATACTCAATCTGGATGAGCAAACCATGTTTGTATGACAGGCTTAATAAAACATGGTTTAATTACGCTAGGAGATATAGCAGTCATTCGACTGTTTTTATGACTTTAAATTAGAAATACAGGCGTAATTAATGCCTTTAACTAGTTAGTTTGAAATTTTTGTACTAGAATTAATTTAGTTTCTGGTGTGGATAAGCCATACAAAATGTCAAATGTCACATTTTGTGACAGGTTAATGTTGAACTTTATGGAATGCCCCGGCTCTCAAAAAATTAAGAGAGTTAAGGGTTTTTTATATTTAAGCCAGACAGAGATTGAATATGCAAATTAATCGAGGAAATTATTAAAGATGGCCAGACCTATCGAATTTGATTACGACCGCGTTTTAGAAAATGCTATGCAACAATTCTGGCGAGAAGGCTATGAAGCCAGCTCGGTGCAGAAATTGTTAGACGCTACAGGGATCAACCGAGGAACTCTGTATAATTCATTTGGAGATAAAGATACGTTTTTTACTTTATGTGTCGAGCGTTATAACAATAAGTTAAAAGCTAATATTGATGCCACCCTTGGCAATTCAAAATTGGCTGCAGGCTTGGCTATTGAATCCTATATTGAAAACGTCATACATCTTGCTCCCACCAAACAAAGAATTATGGGTTGTTTGCTGGTTAATTCAGTTTGTGAAAGCATAAACCTGAATAAAGATATGCAAAAGCTTATTCGCAAGTCACTAAATACTGTACTAAGAGCTTTTCAAAGCCGAACTCGAGAGTTGGAAAAAGCTAAACAGCTAAAGCGCGGCTTAAAAGCGGATCCAGCCGCAGAATCATTGATGAATTTATTGCAAGGCTTATATGTCAGTGCGAGGAATGGACGAAGCCCCAAGCAATTAAGCGAAACGCTTAAAACTGGCCTCGATAGCATCAAAAAGTAAGATGATTTTTAGGAGGTTTTGCAAGCTCCGGTTGGTTTCTCATGGCTTGCAGGGCTTACTAAAGCTGCTATACTGAACGCCCTCTAAAAAAAATAGATTACTGAGCACGATATGAAAACAGTAGCAAGTTCATTGCGCAAGAAAAACAAGGAAGAGTCAAATATCGATCTGACGCCGATGTTGGACGTAGTATTTATTCTCTTAATCTTTTTTGTAGTAACAGCCTCTTTTGTTAAAGAATCTACCTTAAACGTTCAGGGTCAAGATCCCAATAATAACCCACCACCACCCAGTCTTGATGATCCGCAGAATGTTCTGATTCAAATTAATTCGAGAAATCAGGTTTTCTTTAATCAAGAGAGAATTGATATTTCTGCTGTGCGGCCGAGGGTTGCGTCTGCTCGAGCTGAAAACCCATCTGCTTCAATTGTGATTCAGCCCAGTCCCGATTCAACGGCTAATGCTTTGGTGATTATTATGAATTCATCGCGGGAAGCCGGCGCTACTGATATTTCAGTGATAGAAGGGAATTAAGAACCGCTAATCAAAAGTAGATTTTTGATGTTTTTAAGACAAAAAACCCGGGCTAGCCCGGGTTTTTTATTTCCTACGATTTCTGTTGTTATGGTAGTCTTTAACTTTATCTTACTCACTTTAATGAGGACAAAAAAATGGGACTAATGACAATAGTGTTGGTAGCAATATTGATTCAATACATTAGCTTTGGCATAAAAGTTGGTGGTGCCAGAGAAAAGTTCGGTATTAAGGCGCCTGCAATCTCAGGACATCCCGAATTCGAGCGTTACTATCGCGTTCATCAGAATACGCTTGAGCAATTAATTATTCTTATTCCGTTGTATCTGGTTTTCCCCCAAATGGCAGAAGCTCAGGGTTGGATGGGCTATGAAATGACCAGCGCTGCGGGAGTGCTGTGGATCATTGGTCGTTATCTTTATAGTAGTGGCTACGTCAAAGACCCTGATTCCAGAGGCAAAGGCTTTATTATTGGTTTTCTGGCAACAGTATTGCTGGCGTTAGGCACGTTGGTGCTCGCTGTCATGTCTTTTCTGGGCTAAAAATAAGATGCAAGGCAAGGTAATAAAACCCCGTTATATTCAGGTATCACTGGCTTTGGTGATACTGGCTATTGCWCTTTTTTTCGGTTTGCCTATTAGTCCCAGCTCAGGAGAGGTTCCAGTCTTTCAAGCTGAAATTGTTAACCAATATCCACATGATTCTAATGCCTTTACTCAGGGCTTGGCTTTTGTAGATGGCAAGCTCTATGAAGGTACCGGGCAAAGAGGGCAGTCGGCATTGCGATTGCTTGATTTGGAGACGGGCGACTTATTACAAAGGAAAAATTTGGAGCGACGTTATTTTGGTGAAGGTATTACCATTCTGGATGACAAAATTTATCAGCTTACCTGGGTATCTAATGTGGGTTTTGTCTATGACAAGGAAAGCTTTGCGCAATTATCCAGTTTTTATGTGCCTGGAGAGGGTTGGGGTCTTACCCATGATAGCGAATATTTAATCGTCAGTGATGGTACTTCTTATTTAAGGTTTTTGGATACAGAAACCTTATCGGAGGTAAAGAGAATTCAGGTTACCGATGATGCAGGCGCTGTGAATAATATCAATGAACTGGAATATATTAACGGGGAAATTTGGGCCAATATCTGGTATCAGGATTATATTGTGCGTATTGATCCGAATAGTGGGGTAGTGAATAGCCGGGTTGATCTGACTGGTCTTTACACTGCCCGTCGTAACAGGGAGGCCGTATTAAATGGTATTGCCTGGGATGCTGACAATGAGCGGCTTTTTGTTACGGGTAAACTCTGGCCCAGTTTGTATGAAATTGAAGTGCTCGAATAAATTATTCATCCTTTCACTCTGTCTGTTCCTTGCAGGCTGCGAAAGTATTTCCTATTACAGCCAGGCCATACTTGGCCAACTTTCGATTCTGAGTAAGCGAGAAGCTATTGAAGATTTGATTGCTGATGATCGAAGCTCTCCTGAATTAAAAAGCAAGCTGTCTACTATTCTTGATATCCGTGCTTTTGCTGAAAGTGAGATGTTGCTTCCGGTTGAAGATAATTATGATTCTTATGTGGATGTTGATAGGCCCTTTGTCGTTTGGAACGTCTTTGCCGCGGCTGAATTTTCAATGACTCCACATAATTGGTGCTACCCGATTGCTGGTTGTGTGTCGTATCGCGGTTATTTTGCTGAAGCAGATGCCCAACGTTATGCCGCTAGGCTTGATGACGATGGGCTGGATGTTTATGTCGGCGGTGTGAGTGCATACTCCACTCTGGGCTGGTTTTCAGACCCGGTGTTGAGCACGATTATTAATCGAGATGACTATCAATTAGCCGCTTTACTTTTTCATGAGTTGGCGCATCAGCTTATTTATATTCCGGGGGATACTGAATTTAATGAGAGTTTTGCTACAGCCATAGAAAGAGAGGGCTTAAGGCGTTGGTTAGCCGCCAGTAATGTCGATGCAGCTGAAAGCCACAACATAGTACAACTAGCTCAGTTGAATACACAGCGTAGAGAAGAATTTGTTGCCTTGGTTGCAGCAGTGGTTAGTGAGCTGGACACTATTTATGCGAGTGATAGCTCGGAAGACTTTAAGCGACAGGCTAAAGCAGAAGTTTTCACAGAAATGCAGAGTGACTATGCGGCGTTAAAAAATAACTGGAATGGCTATGACGGTTATGATGCCTGGATGAGCAGGGAACTTAATAATGCTCAATTAAATACGGTGGCAACATACTTCAATTGGGTTCCCGCCTTCGAGCAAATATTGGCAGACAATGAATATGATCTAACGCGTTTTTATACTGAAATTTCAGTCCTTTCTGAGCTTGATAGTAATGAAAGAAGCTGCATTTTATCCAGTAAAATCAATTGACTAAGATACTGTGATAGAATTGAGGCTTGATCTGCTTTATATTGTTCAAACCTGTTTTAAGAGATTCAATTAAAGGAACTTTCATGATTATCAAACCCCGTGTTCGTGGCTTTATGTGTATAACGGCGCATCCCATTGGTTGTGCCGCAAATGTGCAAAGGCAAGTTGACTATGTCAAAGCCAATGGTGAGATTCATGAGGGGCCAAAAAAGATTCTGGTAATAGGTGCATCTACGGGTTACGGCTTGGCATCTCGTATCACCTCAGCATTTGGCAGCGGAGCTGCAACACTCGGCATCTTTTTTGAAAGAGAAGGCACTGATAAAAAAACTGCTTCAGCCGGTTGGTATAACTCAGCAGCCTTTCATAAAATAGCGGAAGCCGAAGGCTTGTATGCTAAAAGTATTAATGGGGATGCTTTTTCAAACGACATTAAAGCCAGAACTATTGCAACTATTAAAGAAGATTTAGGCCAGGTTGATTTGGTGGTTTACTCTTTGGCATCGCCTCGTCGTACAGATCCCGAAACAGGGGAAGTCTATTCTTCTACCCTTAAACCCATTGGCAAAGATATTACGATTCGTGGCATCAATACTGATAAAAAAACTGTAGAAGAAATCAGTGTGCCCGCTGCAACGGAAGAAGAAATTGCAGGCAGCGTAAAAGTAATGGGTGGTGAAGATTGGCAGCTTTGGATTGAGGCCCTGAGCGAAGCGGGTGTGCTTGCTGAAGGTGCTAAAACTACGGCTTATACCTATTTAGGGGCAGAACCTACATGGGATATTTATTGGAATGGCACAATCGGTGCGGCTAAAAAAGACCTGGACGAAAAAGCTAAAATAATAAGAGAGGGTTTGGCCATAATCGGAGGGGATGCCAGAGTGTCGGTATTAAAAGCCGTGGTTACTCAGGCCAGTTCAGCTATTCCGGTCATGCCGTTGTATCTTTCAATGCTATTCAAAATTATGCAAGCAGAAGGGTCGCATGAAGGCTGCATTGAGCAGGTAGGGTTACTCTTCAAAGAAAGTTTGTACGGAGATAATCCTAAGATAGATGAGGATGGCCGTTTCCGCGCTGACTATAAGGAATTAGCACCGCATGTGCAGCAGCAAGTCAGCGACCTTTGGCCTAAGGTTGAAAGCGACAATATTGATGAATTAACTGATTTCAAAGCGTACCAGATAGAATTCCTGCAACTGTTTGGTTTTGAAATGCCTGGGGTGGATTATGCTGCCGAGGTTGACCAGGAAGTGCCAATAGCCAATCTGGTTTAGGCTCTTAAGGTATTAGATTAGGTATCACTGGCCAGGGCTTGGATACGTTTACATAATTCATCGGCATCAAGCTCCTGCTGAACCCATGTCTTAATTTGCGTGATGCGCCGTTGCAGAATTTCGACAGTGTGGCTAAAGGCTGCATTGATAGCCTCTTCACTACTTTCTTCACTACTTTCTTCACTACTTTCTTCACTACTTTCTTCACTAACCTCAATGGCGCTGGGATCAGCCAGCCCCCAATGAACCTGTTTGGCCTTGCCAAACCACACGGGGCAAGCTTCATTAGCCGCCTTATCGCACACCGTAATCACATAGTCGATATCTGTATCTTCAAAGCTATCCCAGGATTGGCTTGTGAGATTCTCTGTCGGAATATTTAGCGCTATTAATGTCTTTAAAGTCAGCGGATGCACATGCCCAGCGGGACTACTGCCCGCACTGATTGCTTGTATTAACCCACCTCCATAATAATTACAAATGGCTTCGGCGAGAATGCTGCGGCAGCGGTTATGGGTACATATAAACAATATTTTCATGCGCTTAAAGGCTTAGGAAGTAGTAGTATTGTTAGGTGATTTTATACTAAAAAGATCAGTCTACATCATTATATATGTCAAAACTTGAGGTAAGTAATGTCAGAAATAGAATTTTCGATTGAAGAAAAACAGGCTTTAGTGCAGAAGATTAAGAGCTATTTCAATAATGAACTTGGACAAGATATTGGACAGTTTGACGCCGAATTTCTTTTAGACTTTTTTTCAAAAGAAGTCGGGGTGCATTTTTATAATTTAGGATTACATGATGCTCGTGACGTTTTTCATACATCAATGGCGTCCATTGATGAAGCGATCTATGTCATAGAAAAAGATACCACTACGTAATGCAGGCATTAATAAAATGATACCAATCGAGTCCATCATGGCATTTATTCTCGTTTCCGCTTTCCTGGGTATAGCCCCGGGGCCGGATAACATTTTTGTGCTTATGCAATCTGCCATGCACGGCAAAAAGTCAGGCGTGTTGGTTACATTGGGCTTATGTTCAGGCCTGATCGTTCATACGGTGATAGTTGCATTTGGTGTGGCAGCAATTTTCCAGACCTCTGTGCTTGCGTTTAACCTGTTGAAAATTGTGGGTGCAGGGTATCTGCTTTATTTGGCATGGCTGGCTTTCAAGGCCCGGCCAGACAAACTGGAAGGCCATGGATCAAACTTGCGTTCTGATGCAGCACTTTATCGGCGTGGCGTGATCATGAACATAACCAACCCTAAAGTTTCAATATTCTTCCTGGCTTTTTTGCCGCAGTTTGCTGAACCAGAATTAGGTTCTCTTACCATGCAGATTTTCATGTTGGGCGCCGTATTTATTGCTGTGACTTTAGTGATATTTAGCGCAATAGCCTTTTTAGCAGGCACTCTGGGTACCTGGTTGAATCATTCACCGAAAGCACAGCTTTATCTTAACCGTATAGCAGGCACAGTTTTTTGTGTGCTGGCTTTAAAACTTGCAACAACAAATAAATGATCAAACCAGCAGGCCCTGAACATTACGACGCTATTATTGGCATATACAATCAGGCAGTCTTAACTGGCTTACAGACTGCCGATACTGGCGAAGTAACTGTAGAGGATAAAAGAGATTGGTTGGCGCTGCATGATGGTGAACATTACAGTATTTATGTCGCTTGTGAAGATGAAAAAGTGGTGGGTTATCTCGCCTTGAGCCCATATCGTCATGGGCGCGCCGCCTTTCACCATACGGCTGAAATCTCTTACTATCTTGATGCTCAATTTCAGGGGCAGGGAATAGGTTCTACACTAATCGAACACGCCATTAGTCAATGTTCAGCACTTGAAATTGAAAGCTTGGTAGCTATTTTGCTTTCTTGTAATACGACTAGTGTCGCTTTACTGGAAAAATTTGGTTTTAAACGTTGGGGCTTAATGCCAAATATTGCCAATCTAAAAATTGGCAAAGTGGATCATTATTATTACGGTAAAGAATTGCATTATGGAAATTAGGCAGTTCAATAATGATGATACTCAAGCGGTCATAGCATTATGGCAAGCCTGCGGGCTGTTACGACCCTGGAATGACCCAAATAAAGGTATAGAGCGAAAGTTAGCTGTCCAGCCTGAACTTTTTCTTGTTGGCCTCACCGAAAATAAAATTATCGCATCCGTGATGGCTGGGTATGATGGGCATCGTGGTTCTGTGTATTATCTGGCAGTAGAGCCAGGGCAACAAAAAATGGGTTATGGCCGCAAACTGATGGAGGCGACCGAAGAGCTTCTTACAAGGTTGGGTTGTCCTAAATTAAATATTCTTGTTCGTTCCAGTAACCTTGAGGCCATAGATTTTTATCTAAGTCTGGCTTATAAACAAGATGAGGTTATTAGTATAGGGAAAAGGCTTATCAAAGATGGATCAAAATAATAGTGAAAGCCTTAATCGATATCCGACAAAATGAATTCTGCTCGCATTGTTAGATTAAAGTTAAAAGTTGTACCAGGTGCCTCTAACTCAAGCATTGTTGGATGGCTTGGGGATGCTCTGAAAGTCAGAGTTGTAGCTGCGCCAGAGAAAGGTAAAGCCAATAAAGAGGTGCTACGTTTATTAAGTAAAGCATTGTCAGTTCAGCGTGGTGAACTAAGCTTGGTAAGCGGTCTTAGCGCTCCCCTTAAAATTCTGGAAGTATCTGGTTTGTCGATTGATGAAATCAAAAGCAGGCTGGATGTAATAATGCGCATTAATTCATGATTAGGGTAATTAACAATGATGATATTGAAGCGATTACCTCTATTTATAATCATTATATAAATAATACAGTGGTAAGCTTTGAAGAAGAGCTTGTTTCCATAGATAAAATGAGTAGGCGGGTCGCACAGGTTCAGGCATTGAATTATCCTTGGTTGGTTGCCGAAGAAAATAAAAAAATTGGTGGCTATGCCTATGCCGACCTTTGGCATACAAGAAGCGCTTATAAACATACTGTATTAGTGACTATTTATTTGGACCCTGGATTCACCGGGAAAGGTTGGGGCCTGAAAATCTATAAGACATTATTCGACAACCTTAAGGCATGCGAAGTACATACGGTAATTGCGGGAATATCGTTGCCCAACCCATCGAGTGTAACGTTACATGAAAAAATGGGCTTAAAAAAAGTCGCCCATTTTAGTGAAGTAGGGTATAAATTTGGGCAATGGGTTGATGTGGTTTATTGGCAAGGCCAATTAACTCAGTAAGAACAGTAGGTGAAATAGAAAGGGCGAAAAATCTATGTCTGCAATTGATAAATCCAGCGAATATTATTTTCGTGAAGGCTGTTTTATTACCGAGCTTTCCAATTCGGTTGATGATCCTGAACTGTCTGTGGCCCATGTCAGAGTAGAACCGGGTGAAACCACTCGCTGGCATAAATTATTAGGCATTAGCGAGCGCTATTTAATTCTTTCTGGCAAAGGCCGTGTCGAAGTCGGGAATAGTGAAGCGAGAGAGGTCACAGAAAGCGATGTAGTACTGATCTCTCCGGAAGTAAAACAACGTATTACTNACACAGGCGAAGAAGACCTGATTTTTTTGGCGCTGTGTACGCCGCGCTTTGAAGAAAGTTATTATATTGAAATAGAAGATAAAATTGATGGAGCTTCATTATGATTATTGCTATGTCGGCTATGGTCTTTCTTACAGCAGTCATTGGTTTAATGACGTTGATGACACGCATTAACGCTATTCGATCTGGCAAGTTGAACCCTGACTATTTCAAGTTCATGAAAGGTGATGAAGTTCCTGAAGATATCGTAGTGACCAGTCGTGCTTTTAGTAATCAGTTTGAAGTTCCATTACTGTTTTACGTGGTTACTGTGCTGTATTTGTTTTTAATGCCGTACGACACGTTTGGCTTTGTTTTAGCCTGGCTGTTTGTGTTTTCACGTTATGTACATGCTTATATTCATTTAACTTATAACCATATTATTCACCGCCTGATAGCTTTCTTATTTGGCTTTATATGCGTGATCACTATGTGGATAAATATGCTTATTAATAATTTTTTCTAAAGGTAAAGCTATGCTGTCATACGAAGATGTTATTAATTTCTGGTTTGAAGAAATTGAACCGGCTCAACATTGGAAGAAAGATATTGAATTTGACGGAATGATTGCAGAGCGTTTTGGGAAGCTGCACCATCAGGCGACATTATGTGAGCTGTTTGACTGGCGTGAATCGCCGCTAGGTCGTTTGGCGGAGATTATTGTGTTGGATCAGTTCTCCCGTAATATGTATCGGGATACGCCATTGTCTTTTGCTTATGATCCTCAGGCGCTCACTCTGGCTCAGGAAGCCGTTGCACTAGAAGCAGATGAAACATTAAGCACTTTGCAACGAACGTTTTTATACATGCCGTATATGCACAGTGAATCTTTGAAAGTGCATGAAGTCGCATTGGCACTGTATACAAAAAACGGGGTTCAAAGTAATCTGGATTTTGAAATTCAGCATAATAAAATTATTGAGCAGTTTGGGCGCTATCCTCATCGCAACGCTATTCTTGGGCGTGAGTCTTCACCTGCAGAAGAGGACTTCTTAAAACAACCTGGATCAAGTTTTTAATAAAAGTTAGCGTAAAAAAAAGGGTCTGCAATGCAGACCCTTTGTAGTTCCATTCTTAAAATTAACGCGATCTTTCAGTCTGAACCATCACACTCACTTCTGCTTCAATACGACGATTCTGCGCTTTACCGGCAGCTGTTGTATTAGTGGTAGTCGGACGGCTTTCACCAAAACCAACTGCAGATAATCTGCCAGGAGAAATACCATAACGCATAATTAACTCATTCATTACGGCTGTTGCTCTACGTTCTGAAAGCGCCTGGTTGTAGTCTTCGGCGCCATCACTGTCAGTGTGTCCTTCAATAGTCGCGCGAGTGTTGTTGTATTCGCGCAAGAACTCAGCGAAATCTTCGATTTCATTCTGGTATTCATTGTTGATGTTAGACAGATTTGTATCGAAAAGTACGGCTAAGGTTTGGCGACGTTGCGCTTCATCCAAAATAACACAACCTCTGTTATCAACGGCGAGGGTCATACCCGTGTTCGGGCAGGCGTCACGGGAATCGACAATGCCATCACGATCGCTATCAAGCTCGCATCCTCTGGCATCGACACGATTGCCACGCGGCGTATTGGGGCAGGAATCAGCATTATCGAACACGCCGTCACCGTCACTATCAACCGGAGCTGGAGTGGTTGCCGGAGCAGGCATTGCGGTCGGGCGGGGTGCAGCATTTCTTGCAGATGAGCCAAAAACGTAACCGATACTCGCGCCAATAATAAAGTCTTTATCTAAGCTGCCACCAGGTTGAACCAGCATAGCTTCGAATTCCCCCATCCAGTTGTTACTAAAAAAATATTTTACACCAGCATTTATATCCAGACTTTCGCGGTCAAAGCCTGCTGCTCCTGCGCCATCAAATCTAAGTTTACCGATACCTACGCCAACATAGGGCTGCCATTTACGAATTTGATCGAAATTATAGTTAATGCCGCCGTGCAATAACGTAACATCGGTTTGTGCGGTACTATTTAGAACGTCTGAATCAACATCAGAATGCTGAATTGTTCCTGATAAACGATTTGTTAGTGGGAATTCGAAGCCTAGCTGATAGCCGAGGTCATCGTCCTGATTTTTATCGCTATTAAAAAGGTAGTCAATAGCACCGACAGTAATATTAAACCGATTATCGACATCCTGAGAGTATCCAATAGCTGAATAGAACAACAGGAAAATCGTAGTAATAGCTTTAGTAAATAGAAGTGGTTTGTTCATAGTTTTTATTCCTAACGATTAAGTTATCAGTAGTAGAAAAGCGCGTATAGCAGACGCTTTTAATTAAAAAATTATTATTGATTTTCGTTTGCTGCATGCATATGCACATCTTGCTGAGGATAAGGGATAGAAATGCCCGCCTGATCTAGTGAAAGCTTGATTGTCTCCAGTAGGTCGGTACGCACTGTCCAGTAATCATCAGCCTTAACCCAGGGGCGTACGTTAAAGTTCACGCTGCTATCAGCCAGTTCAGCTAAGGCAACGCCGGCTTCTGGATCCTTAAGTATTCTGGGGTCAGCATCAATGATACCGAGAATAATGTCTCGAGCCTGCCCAATATTATCGTCATAGCCAATACCTATAACCAGATCGATGCGTCGAGTTCCTAGAGCATTAACGTTAACAATCGTACCGCCAATAACGGCTGAGTTAGGAATGATGATGCGTTGGTTATCTGGACTATGCATTAAGGTGCAAAATAGACCAATCTCATCAACAGTTCCGGCACTGCCGCCAGCATTAATGTAGTCGCCGATTTTAAAAGGTCGGTAAATAATGATCATGACACCAGCAGCAAAGTTGCTTAAAGAGTCTTTAAGCGCCAAGCCAATAGCCAGGCCAGCTGCACCGACAATTGCGAGTAATGACGTAATATTGATGCCAAGTTGGTCAACGGCAGCCAGTACAACGGCAATCAATAAGATTGAGTAAATTATCGTGCTAAGAAACTTAACCAGCATGTTATCCATGCCGGATTTAGTCATGGGCTTTTTGGCAAAATCAGCAATGGCTTTGGCAACCATTTTTCCCAGTATAAAAATCGCTAAGGCAATAATGAGTTGAATGCCCCAGGGAATTACAAAGTCGTTAAGGATACTCATGCCGTCTTCCATTAATTACCTCCAAAGATGACTAAAAATGTTAATGACCGACAATTCTATATATTCATTGAAAGTAAAGCTATGAGCCTGTTCACCTATTTGCTAAAAAGACTTTATAAGTTTGCTTGTGCGCCGTTCAGATAGGCCTGAATGCTACTACTTAATACTTCAATGTTATAACCGCCTTCAAGTATCGATAATAGCCTGGATTGGCAATATTCTTTGGCTATGGCCGCTAATTGCTCACCCAAGTATTGGTATGTCAGATCAGTAAAGTCCAGAGCTGCAAGTGGGTCTTCGTGGTGAGCGTCAAAACCGGCAGATACCAGGAGTAGTTGTGGCTTGAAATCTTTTAAAGCGGGGATTACCTGCTCATTGAAAATTTGCAGGTAAACACTATGGTCTGTACCAGCACTCAAGGGAATATTCAGAATATTGCCAGGGCTATTTTCAGCCTGGTTACCTGTTCCCGGATAAAATGGACTTTGGTGAGTGGAAATATAAAAAAGCCCTTGTTTTCCTTGCACTATATCCTGGGTGCCGTTGCCATGATGCACATCAAAATCCACAATGGCGATGCGCTCAACACCATGCTTTTGCTGAGCATATAATGCGGCGATAGCAATATGATTAAACAAACAAAATCCCATCGCCTGATTTTCTGTGGCATGGTGTCCTGGCGGGCGAGTCGCACAAAAGGCATGCTGAATGTTGCCAGCAATTAGTTCGTCAATGGCTTTACAGGCAGCACCTGTGCCACGTAAAGCGGCTCTCAACGATGCCGGCGACATAAGGGTGTCAGCATCTATTTGTGCTAAACCTTCACTCGGTGCAAGCGCTTTGATTTGTGCTAGTAGTTCTGGGTTGTGCGCCAATAGCACTTGTTGTTCGGTTCCCAGAGGTGCTTTTTCGTAATGGTCAATATTTTCTAGTATCGTCTGTAGGCGTTCAGGGCTTTCCGGATGTCCGTATCCTGGGTCATGTCGTAAACAATCTTGATGACTATAGATAACAGTTTTATTCACTTTTTATCTCAGCTTTTTGTTTGCCTTTTTTACTCATCTTTAAGAATATCTTGCAGGGCACTGAGGTAAAGTTCAGCTTCGCAGCTCTGAACTTTATTGCGTAGGCTCTCAATGGTGTCATCGACGTCAACGGCAATAATTTGTTGTTTGATAATCGGGCCTTCATCAATATTATCGGTTACATAATGTACGGTTGCGCCGGATTCTTTTTCCCCGGCATCTAATACAGCCCGATGCACATGATCTCCGTACATGCCTATACCGCCAAATTTTGGCAAAAGAGCAGGGTGTATGTTTAGAATTTTATAGGGATATACGCGTAAGGTTGCTGGTCCAATTTTCTTCATATAACCAGAACAGACGACCAAGTCTGTATTGGCATCGCGTAACACGGTCTGAATGGCTTCATCAGCATTGTCTTCGCCGCGATGAGTTTTGGCGCTGATGTGATGTACTTCAATGTCATTATCCAGACACCATTGCAGAATGTTTGAATCGCGGTTGTTGGTAATTAAAACGCCAATTTCGGCATCGAGTTTATCTGTGCGTATAGCGTCGATAATTGCTCGTGCCGAAGAGCCGCCATGTGAGGCCAGGAAACTAATTTTCATTTATGTTGCTTTTATATTTCTTTAAAAATAAAAAACGAAATTCTAGCGTAATTTTCGCTTTAATGCCCCGTAATCTCAAAGTGACCATGATAGAATGCACAGCCTTTTTATTAACACAGGAATTCGCATGGCAGATCCACTAACGTCAATAGATGATAGAGCCAGTTACGCAATTGGTCGTCAAATGGGTGAGCAACTCACCAAAAACCCGTTTGATGGTATGCAAACAGAGGCTGTTTTGTCTGGTATGGCTGATGCGTTAGCAGATAAACCAAGTCCGATTAGCCGTGAAGATATGAATGAAGCCATTGATGACCTGAATAAGCGCATGTTAGAAAAACAGCAAGAAGACGCAGGCTCAGAGGAAGCATCTGGCGAAGCCTTTCTGGCTAAGAATGCCGAACGGGAAGAAGTAGAAACCACTGCTTCGGGTTTGCAATATGAAGTTATCGAAACCGGCGAAGGCGAAATGCCGGAATTGTCATCCAGAGTCAAAGTGCATTATCACGGCACCCTTACTGATGGAACAGTATTTGATTCTTCGGTGGATAGAGGTCAGCCGATTGACTTCCCAGTGAGTGGTGTCATTGCGGGGTGGACAGAAGCCTTACAGATGATGAATCCTGGTGCAAAATACAAATTATACATTCCACATCAACTTGCTTATGGCGAGGCTGGCGCAGGGGATGTGATCAAACCCTTTACCACGTTAATTTTTGATGTTGAACTTCTAGAAATTTTATAATTCACTAAATAAGCTTTTATACGACTATGGCAAAACTTTTACCTTTCAAGGGTATACGACCCACAAAAGCGCTGGCAGAAAAAGTTGCCGCACCTCCTTATGACGTGCTCAATAGTACTGAAGCGCGTGAGATGGCGGCCGGTAATCCTTATACTTTTTTGCATGTAAATAAACCTGAAATCGATTTGGATCCAGAAATTGATATGCATAACGACAAGGTTTATCAGAAAGGTGCTGACAATCTGCAAGCCTTTATATCTGATGGGGTTATTCAGCAGGATGCTGCGCAACACTATTATGTTTATCGACAAATTATGGGTGAGCATGAGCAAACTGGGTTAGTTGCCGTAGCCTCAGTTGAGGAATATGAGCAAAATTTAATTAAGAAGCACGAATTTACGCGTCCTGAAAAAGAAGATGATCGGGTAAAGCATATGGATATGTTGAATGCTCAGGTTGGCCCGGTATTTTTAACGTATCAGGCAGAAACGGGTATCGATGATTTAATAAAAACTGTCACCTTAACTGAGCCAGAATATGACTTAACACTGGCTGACGGTATTCGTCATATTTTTTGGATAGTCAGTGATGAGCAAATGTTAGGTAATATTGAACAGGCGTTTGCAGAAGTGCCTTGTCTCTATGTTGCGGATGGTCATCATCGTTCAGCAGCGGCAACCCGAGTTAAAAACATGCGCCAGCAGGCTAACCCTGGTCATAATGGAGCAGAAGCCTATAATAATTTTCTGGTGGTGGTTTTTCCGCATGACCAGATGAAGATTTTAGATTACAACCGAGTGGTCACAGACCTAAATGGTTTAAGTGAAAAAGATTTTTTAAAGTCTATTGAGCAAAAATTTCAGGTCAGTCTGAGTGATGAACCTTTCAAGCCTTCAGCATTACATGAGTTTGGTATGTACATGGACGGGCAGTGGTATTCCTTAACAACCAGAGACGGCGTTGTAGATGAGACTGATCCAGTGGCGCGTCTCGACGTTGCTGTTTTGCAGGATAATATTCTTAGTCCTTTATTGGGTGTCGAGAATCCACGGGTGGATAAGCGCATAGACTTTGTCGGCGGTATTCGAGGTATGGAAGGTCTGGAAAAACGCGTAGACAGCGGTGAATGCAAAGTGGCTTTCTCTTGCTACCCAACCTCCATTGAGCACTTAATGGCTATTGCTGATGCCGGAGAAGTGATGCCACCTAAGTCGACCTGGTTTGAACCAAAACTTCGTAGTGGCTTGGTGATTCATACGCTGGATTAAGCTGTTTCTGCTTGGTGTCGTAAAGTCTTAAGGCTTTACTTTGACACCTGAATTCGAATACCCGCAGGTCTTAGAAAATGCGTAAAGCCGTCTAACATATTGTCGTCCGCCGGATATTGAATGAGCGTCTCTTCGGTAAAGTCTTGCGGGTTTAGATAGGCTCGACTTGCACTGGATGGTTCGGTGAGCAGCAGCCAAGCATCTCGAAATCAAACAGGGCATGGTAGAGCACACCTTGCGTTGGCCGGGTTCGGTATGCAGAGTGGATCAAGGGCAGAGTTCTTGATTACTATTTAGGCTAGCTTACTTGGTTATATACTTACTACACTTAATCACACTGGGAAATTATTTTGTCCATGGAAAAAATATTCACAGTTACTGCGCGAGTTGAAGCCTTTACCTGGGCCGGATTGCTCATTGGTATGTTCTTGAAATATTCTTTAGAAATTACCGATCTCGGCGTGTGGCTCTTTGGCCGACTGCATGGTGCGGCCTTCATCATTTATTTTTTTGTCGCTATCACCTCGGCTATACGTCTACGCTGGAAATGGTGGTGTGGCATTCTGGCTGTACTGGCAGCGATTCCACCATTGGTCACTTTCCCCCTGGAACTTTGGTTTCGCAAGCGGGGTATGCTTGACCCAGGTAATCGGAATCGGAATCATGCGTAGGTTGCTTGATAAGTAAGGGGCACCATCTATTTAACTGCAAGGCCTAATACCCGACAGACTGATCGGTGCTAGCGTTCTAACCAGTTCTAGAAAATTTTCCAGCCAGGGCTCTGCATCTTGCATGGTTGCTGCATATAACCTACACCATAAACCTTGTTTTCCTAAAGGCAGGGTCTTGATATAACCTTGATCCGCTTGCGGCTGTACCGACCAGGTTGGCAGCATACTGAGTCCACGTCCACTGGCTGTTAATTGAATAATCGCTAGAGTCAGCTCTGCTGTTCTTCTAGCTTTGGGGCTAATACCAGCAGGCTTCAGGAAATGTTTAATGCCGTCCAGCATCTTGTCATCCACCGGGTATTGAATGAGCGTTTCTTCGGCAAAATCTTCCGGGTTTAGATAGGGACGACTAGCGATGGGATGATTCGGTGAGCAGCAGCCAACCATCTCGAAATCAAACAGGGCATGGTAAATCACACCTCCGCGTTGATCGGGCTCAGTGTGCACAGCCAGGTCGGCTTCATCGGTTAAAAGCAAGGCTACCGGGTCTGGGGTTAAGCCAGAGACTAAGTCTTGTTCTACTTCAGGCCACTGACCACGAAACTTGTCCATGGTTGGCATCAACCAATCGAAGCAGCTGTGGCATTCAATGGCGATGCGTAAGCGTCCAACAGAGCCGGAAGCAATACGTGCAATATCGCGTTCGGCAGAGTCAACTTGTGGCACGATTAAGCGTGCCAGGTTAAGCAAGCGCTCGCCTGCCGGGGTAAAGCGAATTGGGTTACTTTTGCGCTCAAACAGGGAGGTGTTGAAATAATCCTCTAACTGCTTGATTTGCTGCGACAGGGCCGACTGGGTGACATGAATATGCTCAGCGGTACGTGACAAGGTACCGGTATCGGCAAGGGTTTGTAGCAGGCGTAAATGACGGATTTCCAGAGGTGATTTCATAATAAGCTAAACTAATGATGATTATAAATTTATATTAATTGACCTTATAAATAACATCAAGGATGATAGCAAGCTTTTTTAGAGCAAGAGATAAAAAATCTGCGATGAGTTTTTCTGATAAAAATGAGGAAGTCTCTGTTTCTTTTGAATTTTTCCCGCCTGCGGATCTTAATAATGCGGGTCGTTTCTGGGATTCTATTGATGATTTGGCAAGCCTGAATCCAAGTTTTATTTCTATTACCTATGGGGCTGGGGGCACTACGCGTGATCGCAGTTTAAAAATCTTACAGCGCATCCTTGCAGAAACCTCACTTGATCCTATTGCGCATTTAACCTGCGTTGGATCAAGCAAAGACGAAGCTGATGATATGGCCCGGCAATTTCATGCTGCCGGTATTACCCGTCTGGTTGCTTTGCGTGGTGATCCTCCAGGTGGTCAAGATGATTTTAGCGCACACCCCCAGGGTTATGCCAATGCCACCGAGTTTATACAAGGTCTTAGCAAAGTAGCCGATTTTGATATTACCGTCGCGGCCTATCCAGAAAAGCATCCTGAATCTCCCAGTCTTGAGCATGAAATTGATGTGTTAAAACAAAAGATTGATGCCGGTGCAAAACGCTGCATCACCCAATTCTTTTTTGATACTGACGTTTATTTACGTTTTGTCGACAAGGCACGCTCGTCAGGTATCGATATCCCGATTATTCCTGGCATATTGCCGATTCTGAACTTTTCCCGGGTGCAAGATCTGGCCGCACGCTGTGGAGCCCATATTCCTGCTTGGTTAATTGATTTATTTGAAGGCATAGAAACCTCTTCTTCTACCAATAACATGTTGGCCGCAGCGGTGGTTATTGAGCAATGCGATAAGCTTTATGCCGCTGGTGTAAGGGATTTCCATTTCTATACCTTGAATAAGTCTGACTTAGCACGTGCCGTATGTCACTCTTTAGGCGTGAGAGCAGAAGGTGAATCTACATAATGTCGCATCAAGAATTATTTATTCAGGCACTTAAGCAGAGAATTCTGTTTCTTGATGGCGCCATGGGTACCATGATTCAAAGTCATGGCCTGCAGGAAATTGATTTTCGTGGCGAACATTTTGAAGTGCACGATAGTGAGTTGCGGGGCAATAATGACTTATTGAGCATTACAGCGCCGGAGTTAATTAAACAGATACACATAGAGTACCTTGAAGCGGGCGCTGATATTCTTAAGACTAATACCTTCAATTCAACCGGCATTGCCCAGGCAGATTACAACCTTAGTGATCTGGCTTATAAATTGAATGTTGCTGGTGCCACTCTGGCCCGCGAAGCGATTACTGCTTATAACCAGACGAATCCACGCCCCTGTTGGGTAGCGGGGGTGTTGGGGCCAACCAATCGTACTGCGTCTATGTCGCCGAATGTTGAGGATTCCGGTTTTCGGGCCGTGACTTTTGATGGCTTGTTTGAGGATTATTCGCAAGCCATCAAGGGCCTTTATGACGGCGGTGCTGATTTAATTCTGATTGAAACTATTTTCGATACGCTTAATGCTAAAGCAGCTATCGCGGCGGTAAAGCATTTTGAAACTCAGCATGACATCACGTTGCCGGTAATGATTTCCGGCACCATTACCGATCAGAGTGGCCGTACTTTAAGCGGGCAGGTGGTCGAAGCTTTTTACAATTCTGTACTGCATGCCGATCCCATTAGTGTTGGTCTCAATTGTGCCTTGGGTGCTGAACAGTTACGTGAATATGTCGATGATCTGTCACGAGTTTCCGAGGTTAATGTCAGTTGCCATCCAAATGCTGGGTTACCTAATGAATTTGGTGCTTATGATGAAAGCCCCGAACATATGGCAAGAATTATCAGTGAGTTTGCAAAATCTGGCCTGGTAAATATTGTCGGCGGTTGCTGTGGCACCACGCCTGAGCATATTCGTGTCATACGGGAAAGCATTGAAAATATGCCGCCACGGATTTTACCTGAACCAAATACCTTATGTCGTTTATCGGGTCTTGAGGCTGTCACTTTAAGTAAAGAAAGTAACTTCATCAATGTGGGTGAAAGAACCAATGTTACCGGTTCCAAGCGCTTTGAAACGCTGATTCTGAATGAAGACTATGACACCGCTGTCAGCGTAGCTCGTGAACAGGTTGAAGGTGGTGCGCAGATTATTGATGTAAATATGGATGAAGGCATGCTGGATTCTGCGGCTGCCATGACTCGCTTTTTAAACTTGATAGCAGCCGAACCTGACATAGCCAGAGTACCTGTCATGGTCGATTCATCCAAATGGTCGGTCATTGAGGCCGGGCTTAAATGCATCCAGGGTAAAGGTATTGTTAATTCCATCAGTCTTAAAGAAGGCGAAGAACAATTTCTTGAACATGCACGTTTAGTCAAACGTTACGGTGCGGCAGTAGTAGTAATGGCTTTTGATGAAGCAGGCCAGGCTGATACTTATGAACGCAAGATCAAAATTTGTGCACGCGCCTATAAATTACTCACCGAAGTGGCGGGCATTCCGCCGCAGGATATTATATTTGATCCCAATGTCTTCGCGGTGGCGACGGGTATTGCTGAACACAATGGCTATGGTAAAGCCTTTATAGATGCCACTGCGTGGATCAAACAAAACCTGCCGCATGCCAAAGTATCCGGAGGAGTGTCGAATTTATCATTTTCCTTCCGCGGCAATAATGCCCTGCGCGAAGCCATGCATTCAGTGTTTCTTTATCATGCTATTAAAGTGGGCATGGATATGGCTATTGTTAATGCAGGTAAATTACCGGTTTACGAAGATATTGATGAAGGCTTACGCACCGCGATTGAAGATGTCATTTTTAATCGTCGAGAAGATGCGGGAGAAAAACTTTTAGAGTTGGCAACAACGATTGTCTCTGAAGTAAAAGATGAAAAAGCTGTATTGGCCTGGCGTGAAGAAGGTGTTGAAAAACGTCTGGCTTATTCGTTGGTGCATGGCATTGATGAATTCATTGTTGACGATACGCAGGAAGCATACGAATTTTTAGGTTCTGCCATTAAGGTTATTGAAGGGCCGCTAATGGATGGTATGAATACGGTTGGAGATTTGTTTGGTTCCGGCAAAATGTTTTTACCGCAAGTGGTAAAAAGTGCGCGCGTGATGAAAAAGTCTGTTGCGCATTTGGAGCCCTATATTCTTGATGCTGAAGGTGAGCAACAAAAACATGCCGGCGTTATTGTATTAGCTACGGCTAAAGGTGATGTGCATGACATCGGCAAAAATATTGTTGGCGTGGTGCTGAGTTGTAATGGCTATAAAGTTGTTGATCTGGGCGTGATGGTGTCCAGCAGCAAAATATTACAGGCGGTTAAAGATGAAAATGCCGATATCGTTGGTGTTTCTGGTTTGATTACGCCTAGTTTAGATGAAATGATACATGTCGCCAGTGAGCTGGAACGTGAAGGTTTTAAGCTGCCTTTATTAATTGGCGGGGCGACGACTTCACGTGTACATACTGCGGTGAAGATTGAAGAGAAATATAGCGGCGCTACGATTTATGTGCCAGATGCCTCACGTTCAGTGGGTGTTGTCAGTAAGTTATTAGGTGAAGCAAAAGATACTTACCAGGCGGATATTCGTGCTGAATATGATCAGGTTCGTATACAGCGTCTGAAAAAAAATACAGTCCGAAATATTTTAAGCCTGGAGCAAGCCAGAGCCAATAAGCCAAAAATTGATTGGTCTGATTTTGTCGGAACAGAACCAGCATTCACGGGTATTAAAGTTTTTGAAGAGTTTGATTTGCAGACCTTGATAGACCGTTTCGACTGGTCGCCTTTTTTTAGAAGCTGGGATCTGGCGGGTAAGTTTCCGAAAATTCTGGACGATAAGGTGGTGGGAGAAAGTGCGAGCGAGCTTTATGCTGATGCCCAGGAAATGTTAAAAGAGCTTGTCGCCAAAAAACTGATTACACCTAAAGCGGTTATTGGTTTCTGGCCCGCCAACAGTGTGGGTGACGACATCGAGGTGTATACAGATAGTGAGCGCACAAGCGTCTTCAAAACAATACACACTTTACGTCAACAGATTGAACAGCGTCGTGAAGGTAAGCCTAACTATGCCTTGGCTGATTTTATTGCACCCAAAGACAGCGCGAAGGCAGACTGGATAGGCGGCTTTGCTGTGACAGCCGGGCATGAAGTTGAGCCTATGGTTGAGCAATATAAACAGGATAATGATGATTACAGGGCCATTATGTTACTGGCTCTGGCAGATCGCTTTGCAGAGGCCTTTGCTGAATGTATGCACGAAAAAGTCCGTAAGGAATTGTGGGGCTATGCCAGTGCTGAAGCTTTATCTAATGCTGATCTGATCAGTGAAAAATACCAGGGTATACGCCCAGCTCCAGGTTACCCGGCCTGTCCGGATCATACGGAAAAAGAGACTTTATTCTCACTGCTAGATGCCGTGGATCAAACCGGCATTACTCTCACTGAAAGTTTTGCCATGTTGCCTGCTGCTTCTGTCAGCGGTATTTACTATTCTCACCCTAAAAGCCGTTATTTTGCAGTGGGGAAAATTGCAGAAGATCAGTTGATTGACTATGCTGAGCGCAAAGGCTGGACTCTTGATGAAGCCAGACGCTGGTTGAGCCCCGTATTAGCGAGCTAAGTAGCGTCTTAAGTGGTTCTATTGCTTAGATTCTAGCCCAAATTTTACTGGGATATCGACATGCTATTTAAGCCGGGGAAAGCACTATCTCCGTTATTTCCTCAATTTTTTTGCCTTTTATTACTAACCTTGTTTTTTTCAAGCCAAACTCTGGCACAAAGCTCAGTTTGGTTAGCGACGAAAGGCGACAATAAAGTCTATCTGGGTGGCACTATCCATATGCTGCGCGCTGATGATTACCCCTTACCTAGTGAATATGAAACAGCCTATGCCGAGGCTGATAGTCTTTATTTTGAAATTGATATTGATTTAATGAATGATCCAGCCGCCCAGATGGGGATGTTACAAAGGCTGATGTACACAGACGGCAGAACCCTTCAAACTGTTTTAAATGATGAAGCTTATGCAACGCTAACAGACTATGTATCGAAGTTTGGCATGCCAATGATTATGTTACAGAACATGAAGCCAGGTATGTTAATGAGCACACTGGAATTACTCGAATTTCAAAGCCGTGGTTTTACGCCTAATGGTGTGGATGTGCATTTTCATCAACGTGCTAAAGCCGATGGTAAAACTATTGATGCTTTTGAAAGCATTGAAGAACAAGYCGGCTTTATAGAGACAATGGGTGAGGGTGAAGAAAGTGAATATATCATGCTTTCTCTAAGAGRTTTAGAAAAGATTGATAGTGATATAGAGAGCATGGTTTCGATTTGGCGTAATGGTGAAGCAGACGATTTGGTAGACCTGTTTATAGAAGATATGGAAGAGAATACACCAGGTGTTTATCAGTCGCTTTTGTTAGATAGAAACTATAAATGGTTGCCAACAATAGAAGCCATGTTTGATGATACCGATACTGAATTGGTGCTGGTAGGCGTAGCGCATTTGGTAGGGAAAGATGGGCTAGTGCAGCTCTTACGCTCAAGAGGTTATCAGGTAGAACTACTTTAAAGTAGGATTGCCATCTAGTTACGCAACCTTTGCGTATTGGGAAAAGGCTGTGGCAATATGACGAATCCATTTGTTGGTTTTTTCATAGAGAATTTTTGACATGTTAAAATCATTTTTTTTAACAATAAAGTAACGAGGAAATATAAATGACGGTCCTGGTCGAAGGTGTATCAGTAATCATAAAGTTAGAAGCAATTAATAGAATAATTCCTGATGGCTGGGAAGGCTTTCGGCAGTACCTCCCGAATTTTACCTTATGCAAAGATGACAAGCTTGTACGCTTTAGTTTTCTAGATCAGGATGAGACAAAGGAATTTACCGATAAGTTGGAATCTTTAAATCTTGTTTATCAGGGCAGTGAAGGTGCAAAAGATTTTGCGCTTGTTGATCAAATGTACGGGGTCACAACTAAGTGTAATTGGCTTGAATGCGGACACGTGGATATTAATAACGATCCACAAACGAAGGTTGCGGCCTGTCGAATTGCAGGAGCAGGAACCAGCGATGACACCGTTGTAACGCCTGAAGGCTGGAAGTATGAAAATTCGCTAACTGCTAAATATGGCCTGACACCTCCTAAGCAAGACTAATAATAGTGATTTAACTATTTCCTTATCCCGTGAAGAAAAGAAGGAAGTCAGAAGGATTTAAAGGGTTTAATCAGGTTTTATATAACGGCTTTTTAAACCAACTAAAAGATTTAATAGAAGGCATAAATTAGATTTACATAGAGCAGTGATTGCTTGATATTGACGCTGATGCATTGGGTTACTATGTGGAAACATTTAGTAATACAGAATTTGCTGGCGGTATCAATTGGCATAAAGCAATACCTGTGAACAAAGAGGTAGAGATGTCATCAACTACGCTAACGGCCTGGCCGTTGCTGCTATGGAATACCTTGAAGGAAAAAGGAGTCGATCCTTCCCTGTGTTTTGATAAAGTTATGGATGTCCCTTTGAAGATGAGGGATAGCCAGGCTAGATTTGACACTGAGCTTATGTCAGAACTCTGGGAGTCTGCTGTGGAGCTTACTGGCGACTCTGAGATTGGTGTTGCTGTCGGGAAAAGCTGGAACCCCACTACTTTCCATGCTTTAGGCTTTGCCTGGTTGGCCAGTAATTTCTTATTGGAAGCGCTGGAACGACTGGTTCGCTATGCGCATATTGTTAATAATGCTTTAGAAATAGAAATAGAAAAACGCGGTAAGGAATACCGCCTGTCATTGGTGATCTCTGACGAATCTTATCGAAGTCAAGGCCACCCTGCCGGGAATGATGCTGCGGTCGCCGCTGTTATTACAATGATACGGCTTTTAGTTGGTGAAGATTTTAAGCCGTTGGCAATGGAACTGATGCGTCCTAAACGAGAGTCTAAGGCAATGAAGGAATTCTCTGGTGTTAGCCCTAAATACAATCAGCCAACGAATGTGATGTATCTTGATGCTGAAATTGTAGAGCGGGAGTTAGGTAGCGGTAACTCGAGATTGGTTGAGGCGAATGAACAAGTTGCGAGGGAGTATCTCGAATGGTTGAACAAAGACGATGTCGTATCAGCCGTAAAGGTCAAGGTAGCTGAGTTAATGCCTTCGGGTCAAATTACTGAGCAGAAAGTGGCAGAGCGAATTAATATGAATGTTCGTACAATGCAGCGTCGCTTAAAAGAAAATAATCAAAATTTTAAAATGATCGTTAATGATACTCGACGTGAAATTGTTCGCAATTACATTTATAACTCTCAAGTGTCTTTAACTGAAATTACTTATTTATTAGGTTTTGCTGATCAAGCAAACTTTACTCGAGCGTTTAAGCGCTGGACAGGTTTGGCGCCGAGTGCGTTTAGGAACTTTTGGGGTGAAAAAATGGTCAACACAGAAATACAAGCTAAGTAGTAGAACATTACTTTTCTCTGGGCTGACCGTTTGTTTTATGAATTGAAAGAGGCAGTCTTTGATCCTAAAGAATTTTCTTCTTGAATTTTCTCGTAAATCTCTTCTCTATGAACGCTAATATTGGCAGGTGCTGTAATACCAATTTTAGTTTGGTTGCCTTGATTGCCAAGTACCGTAACGCAAACATCATCACCAATCATAATCGATTCACCAACCCTACGTGTTAGAATTAACATATTTCCTCCATTATTAGTTTAGGGTTTGAACTTTACATCTTGTCATCAATTTGTAGACTTCTTTAACTGRTGCTTGAATTATAAGAGGGCTTACGAGTTGATACTTGTCTCTATACGTCAAGTACTTGTCTGAGCTGCTTTTTTATTATTAAAATTTTAATGAGTGAATTTCTTTTATTCTGAATAGTTATTGATAATCTAGCAATATGGAAAAATACTATAAAGAAAGGGCGCCAATTTATGACAAGGTTTATCTTTACCCTGAGCGCGAAAAAGATATTAAATTCCTAAAAGAGTACATTCCATCAAGATTTAAAGGCTTAGATATAATAGAAATAGCTGCAGGAACGGGGTATTGGACACAGTATGTTTCTGCTACTGCAAAAACCATTCTCGCTACCGATGCTGTTGAAGAACCTTTAGAGGAGTTGAAAAGAAGAAGGCTTCCTGATTCTGTTAGCATTGTTAAACAAGATGCTTATTCTCTAGACAGTATTGATCAATTGTTTAACGGCGCATTTGCAGGCTTATGGTTGTCACATGTGCCAAAACAAAAGATTAAAATGTTTTTTATAGGCCTTCATCGATTATTAGAGCCGGGCTCAAAGGTCATATTTATCGATAATTCAAAATCACAATGTATAAGGTTCCCGATAACTCGAAAAGATAAATTTGGCAATGGATATCAAGAGAGGACATTAGATAACGGTTCTGCTCATGAAGTTTTGAAGAATTTTCCAAGTGAAATGGAACTGAATGGATATCTTATTAATATTGCTGAGAATATTAACTACATTGAGCTAGAGCATTTTTGGTTAATAGAATATAGAAAAAAATAATGTCCGAATTAGAAATTATCGACTATAAAGCATCGCTGCAACTAAAATTAGAAGATTTTTTAGAGCAGACTGATGCCGGGCCAAAATTCCCGTTTGATCTGGGTAATAAGTATAAAGATTTTAGAAGTATTCCGGAAATATACCAATCAAATAATGGCCAGTTTTGGATATTGTTCTTATTTAAAGAAATAGCAGGAATTATTGCTCTAAAGTCATTATCCGAGGCTGTGGGTGAAGTGAAACGCTTAAACGTTCATCCTAAATTTCGGGGCAGAGGTTTTGGAGAGTTACTTTTAAAACATTTATTGGAATATGCTTCGAAAAATAAATTTAAAAAGATTCGATTGGACTCAATAATGAAGCATAAGCCGGCATTACACCTTTATAAAAAGTATGGTTTTTATGAAATATTTCGATACAACGATAACCCTAATGCAGATATATTCATGGAAGTGAAATTGAAATAATGATTCTTAAGGGAGCATTAAAATTTAATGAATAGATATGACTCAATAATCTTTGACCTTGATGGCACTCTTTGGAATGCAAGTTCAGCGTCAGCAAAAGGTTGGAATTCTGGCCTGGCCTCCTTTGGTTTTAATAATATTGCAATTTCACCACAGGATATGGACGCCGTTTCAGGGAAGCCTTTTTTGGAATGCGTGGAAGCTCTGCTTTCTAAATATTCAGTTTCCTTAGATGAAAAACTTATAAATGCTATGAACGCTCATGAAAAGGTGTTTATTGAAGGGGAGGGCGGAGATTTGTATGAGGGAGTTATTGGTGGCCTTAAAACTCTGTCCAAAACATGCCCCTTATTTTTGATTAGTAATTGCCAAGATTGGTATCTAGATGCTTTTTGGAAACATTTCTCTGTTAAGAGTTATTTTCAGTCGAGTGATTGTAATGGGAGAGCGGGAGTTTTAAAGGCAGAAATGATAGCTAGCATGGTTAACAAGTACGAACTCAATAAGCCTATCTATATTGGTGATACAAAAGGTGATGAACAAGCTTCAGAGGCTGCTAGAGTTGATTTCGGTTTTGCTGAATACGGTTTTGGAAAGGCTGAAAACCCAACTGTAAGATTCAAATCATTTAGGTCAATTATCGATTGGCTTGATGAATAGGATAGAGATTTAACCCCTATTAAATTGCTGAAATTTTATGTTTCTAATATAGAGGGGCTAGGGGCTAGGTGTCAGAGTAAATCTCAATACATCATCTTTGATGTTATCAATTAGGCTAAAGTGAAATTAGCACTATCGCCTGTTTATGTCAGTTTACTCTGACACTTATTTTAAAATTAATCATAATTCACATAGGAATAGTAACAGCCACGTCAAAGCTGTGAGTATTAATAATCTCAGGAACATCATAGTTGTTCGGTGTAACTTTGAAACCCTGATCTGTAAGGGCTCTTACAACTTTATTAATCTCTTCTTGAGGAATAGATTTAGAGAACACATGTATTTCAACAGGAGCACTACCACTACAGGCAGTAAGCAATAAGAGAGTGAATATGAATATATATTTCTTCATAGCAATTCCATCCATGTTGCTTTTGTTGTTTCGCAGATTATGATCTTGGGGGTGGTGTAAATCAAGCTAGAAAAAGGTGTCAGAATAATATTCCAGTCGATTTTCTCTGTAGCTGAACTATACTTTTAGCGCCTCACGTTCAATGCCCCGATACCAAGGAAAGGATTCCTGCATGTCCAACTGTCTACTTGAAATACTTGCTTGGTCAGTAAAGAGTGACTCTGCAATGATACTGATTTATAGTATCATTGCAGGGCTGTAAATATAGAATGAATAGCAAACAGTATAAGGTGCTGAAAAAGCTATTTGAGAACCCTGTAAGTGCCACGCTCAGATGGACAGATATTAAGCAATTAACTCTGGCTGTGGGTGGCATTATCAAGCAAGGGGGTGGTTCGCGTATTCGTATCGTGTTGAGGGATCGGGCATTAAATATACATACGCCGCATCCCCGCAAAGAATTAAAACCTTATCAAATACGTGCTGTTCGGAGGCTGTTTAAGGAAGGAGGTATAATCCCATGAACTATAAAGGCTATGAGGCGGTTATCCGCTACAGTGATGAGGATGCAACTTTTGTTGGAGAGGTCATTAATACAAAAGATACATTAGTCTTCGATGGCGATAATGTTGTAGAGGTTGAACAGTCTTTCCATTTAGTGGTGGATGAATATATTGAGGATTGCCTAGCAGAAGGTAAAGAGCCAGAGAAACCCTTTTCCGGACAGTTTGTTATGCGTATTAAACCTGAGCTGCATCGTGAATTGTTTATTAAAGCCAGACAATCAGGTCTTAGTTTGAATGCTTTTGTCAGTAATAAATTACACGATGCTGTGTTTTAAGAAATAGGTGATAAATTTTTCTAAGTTTGAAATTTTATTCTGACACCCTGTATCATTAATTACGTCAGCCGCTTCTCGAATAGAGTGTGCTGAGCTACCATCAAACGTGTTGCTTTACGGTTAAAATATTGACTATAAGTTACTCTTGTCTTTCGGATCATATTGTCACCTCATTGTTATGAAGGTGATAATATTACCTCTAATTAGATGGTAATATTTAATGCGCCACTAGCAAGTGTTAGTCTAAAAAATAAACCAGTTTTTGATTTAAAACTCCAACATGAATAAATATAAGTTCGATAAAAATAAGTATTTAAATCGTATCAATCTCACTAAGAATATTGAGAATGACATTGAATCATTAGAGGCAATTCAACATGGCCAATTGATGAGTATTCCTTTTGAAAATTTTGATATTTGTTTAAATAAAGAAATCAGCCTTGAACCTGGCAATATAATTAATAAGCTCATAAAGAATGAGAGAGGAGGCTACTGCTTTGAGTTAAATGCTTTGATGTTAATGGCGCTCAAATCATTCGGTTTTTCTGCACGCCCTTTGTTGGGTCGTGTACACCTTTCTGGAACACCAACTGGAAGAGGCCATCAAATATCACTTGTTGAAATAGAAGGGGAGCAATGGCTTGTAGATGTGGGTTTTGGTGCGGAAACACCTTCAAAACCTATTCAATTAAATTTTAATCATCCAATAGAGTGTAATGGTCAGGTTTATCGGCTAATAGATGATGAATTATTTATTTATATGCTTCAGCGCAAGAGTACTGAAGGCTGGAAAGATTTATATAGCTTTGATCTGAATTACATTTGCTCTGGCGATATAGAATATGGCAATCATTTTACTGCGACAAGTCCGTCGTCAAGATTTGTTACTTCTAGAGTGGCGGCACTGCCAATCCAAAATGGTGTGGTGACATTGTTAAATCACACGCTTAAAAGAAGGCAAGACGGTAAGGTGACAGTGGTAGAGCTCGAAGAAAATGAATCATACATTTCTGCCTTGGAATCACATTTTGGTATTAAACTTAATGCGAGCTACAGTGATTTGAGACCGATTAGTAGTTTTTCCGATTAATCTCTAAATTTCCAACATATATCAGAATTTAATATTAAGCTGTAAATAATTAAATTGTATATGCTGGTATCACTTAATATATTGACCATCCTCAGCAAGAAAAGACTAAGAAGATAGCAATGAAGCAAGCCGTGTTGTGTACTGAGCAACTGGAGGGAAACCTTCGTCGCTTCATTATTTTTCGGCTGCTTTATACCGCCCGATTCTATTATCCCGTATTTACGGTGTTGTTCCTTGATTATGGGCTGACTCTTGAGCAGTTTGCCATTCTTAATATCGTTTGGGCATTAACCATTGTGCTGGCGGAAGTGCCTTCAGGGGCTTTAGCAGACATTGTTGGCCGTAAACGGCTGGTGGTGTTTGCTGCTAGCCTTATGGTTATTGAAATGGGCTTGATTGTTTTTGCTCCCATTGGTGATTCGTCTATTTTATTTTTTCTATTTCTCGGTAATAGGATCTGCTCCGGTTTATCTGAAGCTGCGGCCAGTGGCGCTGATGAGGCCTTAGCCTATGATTCACTTAAGGCGCTGGGGCGAGAAGATGATTGGTCAAAAATTCTGGTGCGGACAACACATTTTGTATCTATTGGTTTTATTATAACAATGATTTTAGGGGCTTTTAGCTATGATCCAGGCTTAGTGAATGGCCTAATATCGAGCATAAATTCTGAATGGCAGTTGTCGGCCAATATGGTGATGCGCTTACCGGTTATCTTAACCCTGATTTCTTCAATTATATTATTGATAGTTACCTTGGGTTTTCACGAGATTGAAATTGAGAAAGATGAAAATACGGAAGTAAATAAGCTGATTGGAAAGTCCTTACTGGATCCTTTTCGGAAAATTTTAGTTGCTGGTATGTGGACCTTCAATCACCGTTTTGTACTATTCGTGATATTGGCAGCACTGGTTTTAGATAGTGTGGGAAGGCAGTTCGCCATACTTGCCAGCGAATATTATCGGCTAATAGATATTCCAGTCAGTTGGTTTGGGTTTATCGGCGCTGGCGTGTCCTTGATGGGCATAGGCAGTGCGATTCTTTCGCGTTATCTGGTGCATAATCACTCGCCTTTTCTTAATTTCATGATGTTGTCTGGCATTTTAATGCTGGGCCTGATTGGACTTGGTTTTGCCATTCCTTATTACGGTGTAATTTTTGCGGTCGGTGCATTTGCGATGATGGGTATGGTGAGCTTCCAATCAAGTTACTACATAAACAAAGAAGTCGATTCGTCACATCGAGCGACTGTATTGAGTTTTAAAGGCTTAGCACTTAATTTAGGGTTGGGCTTTGCAAGCTTTTTATACACTGTATACGTAGCATCACTACGTGCTCAACAAAATGGTGAATTGTCGGAAGTATTAATGCGTGAGGCAATATTCACTGATGCCCTGCGTGTCTTCCCATTCTACTTTTTAGTGTTATTCATTGTTTTGGTATTGTTGGGTCGTATATTTATGAAACCTAGAAATGCAGTTTTTATTAAACGCTAGATAAATAAGGTGGTCTAAATTTTAGATAAGAAACCAGCATTAAGCTGGCTTACTTTGGGAAGGGCTTTATACTTAGACGCCGTAGTAAATGGGTATCGGATTCAGAATTTTGGTATCTTGAATTAGCTTTGTTTAGGAGAAAATATGAAAAATATTTGTATGTGTTGGACGTTAACTTTGAGTGCCGTCTTTGGCTTAAGCAGTGTGGCACTTCAGGCAGAGCCTGTTGTTTATGAGATCGACCCTAGTCATACATACCCCTCATTTGAAGCCGATCATATGGGCGGTCTGTCGGTCTGGCGCGGCAAGATTAACTCTAGCTCGGGGACTGTGGTGCTGGATAAGGAAGCTGAGACGGGTACTCTCACTGTGGTCATGGATATGAGCACAATTGACTTTGGTTTCGGCCCTATGAGTGAACACGCGATGACAGCAGATATGTTTGATGTTTCCAATTACCCAACGGCAACTTATCAGGGAACTCTCAATAGTTTTGCCGATGGAGCACCGACGAAGATTAGCGGAGAGTTGACTATGCATGGGGTGACCCTGCCGGTTGATTTGAGCATTGATAGATTTTTGTGCCGAGCAGAAGATGAGAAAGAGGTGTGTGGTGCACTTGCTACAACGTCGATCGACCGTTCTGATTTTGGTGTCGATTTTGGTGCGCCGTTGTTTGATATGAATGTTTTGTTAAGGATTTCTATTGAGGCAGCATCATCGAGTATGTGATTGGGGCGAGGTAAAAGGTAAAAACAGATATCGGAGTCTGAAGACTCCGATATTTTTGAATTAAATAAAAAAGCCCACTATTAAAGTGGGCTTTTAAGTTTCAACTGTTTCTGAAAGACATGCTATTGCTTAATTAGCAGGCTCAAGTCGATAGATAGCAGTTGGCTCAGCTTCAGCACTTTCTACGGCAAGATAAATATAGCCGTCAGGTCCCTGGCGAACATCACGAATTCGACCTAGGCCATAAGCCAATGTTTCTTCGCGAACCACACTTTTGTAGTCATCATCCAGCATGACATGAGCAAGTTGTGCACCACCTAAGCCGCCGACGAAGATATCACCGTGCCAGGCAGGAAACTTATCACCGGTGTAGACCATCAAGCCGGAAGTGGCGATAGAAGGCACCCAAAAATATTCAGCCTGTTCCATACCTATTTGAATAATAGATTGATGAATTGGTGTGCCAGGACCGTAATTGACTCCGCGACCAATAACCGGCCAGCCATAGTTATTGCCGGCTGTAATAATATTTAGTTCGTCACCACCCTGCGGGCCATGCTCGGTTTCCCATAAATCACCTGTTTCGGGGTGAAATGCAAGTCCTTGTTGGCTGCGATGACCGTAGCTAAAAATTTCAGGCTTAATACCTGCTTGCCCAACATAAGGGTTATCTGCAGGAACAGTACCATCATCATTTAGTCGAACGATAACACCGTGATGGTTGCTGGTATCCTGTGCTGGATGATTCTCAAGGTCTCCTGATGGAGGTGCTTGGCGATCACCAAGCGTTAAATATAAATAACCGTCATTATCAAAGGCTAAACGTYCACCGTAATGGCTGGCTCCGTTGGCATCGGCTGCGAATATTTCTTCCACATTAGTGAGACGGTCATTTACCAAACGGCCTCTTACAACAGCAGTCGTTGAGTTATCGCCATTAGCCCTGGAAAAGCTTAAATACAGCATTTGGTTATTAGCAAAATCCGGGTGTGGCGTAACATCAAAAAGCCCACCCTGACCTTCATAAAAGACTTCAGGTATGCCCGTTACCGCATCAGCTAATAAACGCCCATCACGAATGATGCGAAGACGCCCAGGCTTTTCAGTAACCAGCATGTCACCATTAGGTAGCCAGGCCATTGACCAAGGTTGAACTAAGCCATCAGCAACTGTGGTAATGCGATAGCCATAGTTTGCTGCAAAATAAACGTCTGATTGAGCGTTTGCAGTAAGCGCTGCTGATAGCATCAAGCTTACTCCGATTATTAAATATGAAAATTTTCTTAACATAACTTTCCCCATGTCTTTTCTTGTTCGCTTTAAGATTAATTGTTCAGATGATACAAAAATTAAGCTCATCTGATTTACATTAGCCGGAAAATTATAAAAGTATGCGTTGAGAGTTACCACTTTAATTTTCACTTAAAGAAAGTCGGTAATATGGTGAACCAGTAAGAATAGTGCTTAATTTATGTTTTAGGCCTGTAATTTCAATTCTCATATGGATATTTTCGCTACAATAGCCCCTTTATTTTTATAGTAGTTTATAGGCAGATATACCTTAGATGTTGCATTATGGGAAAATACCAGCTCCGCTTGAGGGCTCAGAAAAAATAGGCATAGGTGTTGATTATGGCACCAGTAATACGGCCGCAGCCATTTTTGACGGCCATCGTGTGCATTTGGTTAAGCTCGAAGAGCACAGCAGTATTATGCCGACAGCTGTCTATATTGATCGAGATTTCAATGCCAGGGTAGGGCAGCAAGCGGTTAGCGATTACATTGTCGCTAATCAAGGTAGAAAGGTAGAGCTGAGTGCTGAAGTGCTCGGTGAAGTGCGTACTACGACCGGGCAGGTAGACCAGGGCACTAGCCTTCCGGCAGAAGCAAATACCAGCCTGGTTTATGGTCAATCATTTCAAGATGCATCTATGCCAGGACGCTTATTTCGCGGTATAAAACGTTTGCTGGGTAGAAAGAGTAGTGAACGAATAATGGTGTTTGATCGTCCTTTTCGTTTAGTGGCGCTGGTTACGCCTATATTGCTAAGAGTACATGACTGTCTGCTGGTAGGCATGAATAAAATTGGCTTATCTAATTCGACTCAGCATGTAGCAGATCATGCCTGTATCGGTCACCCGGTGAATTTCGAAGGTCATAGCCAAGCACATAATAAACTGGCTTTAGAACGTTTGCAGGAAGCCTGTGGTCATGCAGGTATTAAATATAGAAATTTATTTGCTGAGCCTAATGCCGCAGTAATGAGTTACCTGATGAGCCAGGATAATGTTCAGGCTAAGGTGATTCTGACCGTTGATTTTGGCGGTGGCACCCTGGATTTTTGTGTGCTCGCCGAGAAAGAAGGCGGCTATGAAGTAATAGGAACCCATGGGGTTGGCTTGGGTGGTGACCATATTGATCAAACCTTATTTAGGTCTTTGTTGTTTCCTTTGCTAGGGAAGGGCGAACGTTGGCAGCGTGAGGTGGATGGATGTAAGGTCGAAACACTCTTTCCTTTTGAGCCTTTCGAGGAATTAATTATTAACTGGACTGTCAGTTATATGCTCAATCAGAATGAGTACCTGACTCCGGTACGAGATAAAATGTCAAAGGGCGGAGATGCCGCGCATAAGTTTGAACGCCTGTATGACTTGATTACCCAAAATTACAGTTATCAGGTTTTTCAAAGACTTAAAGAGTGTAAGGAGACCCTTTCTTCGCAGGAAGAAGCCTTGCTGGATATACCTGAAATTAATGTCTCACTGACACTTACGCGGCAAAAGTTTAATGAGTTGATCGCGCAATCACTTGAGCAGTTTTCAACGGCTGTCTCAGATACTCTGGAAAAGGCTGGCTTGACTGATACGGATGTCAGCCTGGTGATACGCACAGGAGGATCTTGTCTGATTCATGCTGTTACCCAGATTTTGGAACAGCGCTTTCCGGGCAGGGTCGTTGAGCATGATCCCTTTACCAGTGTTGCCGCTGGCTTGGCTATTGCTGATTATCAAATGCAAAAAGGTTAAATGCCTTTGGCTAATTTAGTTTAGCAAGGTAATTTGAAAAAAAATGCTATAACGTTGACTTCTTTCATGCGGAAGAGCAATATCCGCTCCCTGCCAAAATTGGCAAAAAATAAATAGTTAAAAGACAGTTAAAAAATGATTATACAAACACCTTTATTAAACTGTTCCACCTTAAGCACCAAGATTATGCCGTTATGTATTAATGGCATGTCTAAGCTCAAGGCGCGTGCGTATGTCTATGCATATGCAGCTGGTTCGGGAGGAATGTTTGTTTAGTTTTATAACTCACAAAAAACACTAAAACAAAAGCCTCCGAGAACCGAACCTCTGAGGCTTTTTTCTTTTCTGACATTATAAAAAAACCTAAAGAGATCCGGTTCTCCTGTTGAATGTAAAAGGAGAAATGTGGTGAACAGCGCCTTACAAAAAAATATAAATACCATCTATTGGATGAGCTTTTTCCAATGCGCGATGATTGTTACAGCGGTTTTTGTACCTTTGTTGCAACGGCATGGTTTAACGATGTCTCAGATTCTACAAACTCAGGCTTTGTTTGCATTTGTAATCGCTGGATTTGAAGTCCCCAGCGGTTATTTAGCCGACCTTTGGGGTAGAAAAAATACCATCATTGGCGGGCAGTTTATTATCGCTGTGGCTTTTATTCTGTTAGTGAGCGCCGATAGTTTTTTTGATTTTTTGTTCTATGAAGCATTGATGGGGCTCGGTATGAGTTTGTGCTCAGGTGCAGATCTGGCGTTGATTTATGATAGTCAGATTGCGCTAAATTCTATAGATGAAAGCCATGCTGAAAATCCTGGTAAACATATTTCCCGTTTGGTCAGTCTTGAAGGTTGGGCGGGCGCTATTTCTGCAATTCTTGCCAGTGTTTTAACGCTATGGTCGCTGGACTGGATATTATGGGCGCAGGCTCTGATCGCTTGTTTAGCTTTTTATTGCTCGTTACATCTGGTGGAGGCTCCCAGAGAAACATCGGTACTTGGGCATAAGGAAAATTTTCGAAAAGTAGCAGCATCCATGATTTCGAATCGGCTAATTTTATGGGTTTCGCTGGGTATTATCGTGTTTGGTTTAGCGGCTTTATTCGGTTTTTGGTTGATGCAAACCTATTGGGAAGCGCAGGGGGTACCAATAGCCTGGTTTGGATTTATTTGGGCCCTGCATTGTGTCGTGCGTGCTATTACGGCTCATTATGCACATAGGCTGGAGGAGCTGCTGGGATGGCGACGAATTTTTGTGTTCACGGCAGCCCTGCCTTTTATAGCCTATCTGATTATGGCATTAGTCGGTGGGCCGATTGGTATCTTGTTTGGCTTGGCTTTTCCGCTTTGCCGGGGTTTGAATATGGTGATTTTTTATGATGCCTTAAACAAACGCCTTGATGCGGAATTTCGTGCCACGGTAAATTCGCTGGTCAGCCTTGGCATGCGCAGTATTTTTATTGTTATGGGGCCGATTCTGGGGTTTTTGGTTGATAGCTATGGTGTGAATATTAGCCTTTTAGTGTTGGCAGGCTGGTTCTTGCCCACTGTTATTTTTGTACTCTTTGGTCTGTCAAAACAGATTAAAGCCAAGGAAGAAAATGAAAATGAGAAAAATAAAAGTGATGAAATTGAATCTTTACTGTATGAACAATAATCAGGGATTGAGTTGCTAATAAAGCAGGCAATAAAAAAGAGGCTTCATATGAGGCCCCTTTTAGGGTCGGTGTCTTGGGCTTTCTATAGCTCAGCAGCCGCTTCGAGTACATAGGTTAAATCGGGTCGGTCACGGAAACTTTCTTCGGCAAATTTTCTTAATATAGTGCCATCGGGGCTTAGTAATAGAATTCCTGGTTGAGGAATGCCGTAAGCAAAGCTGTCAGGTTCTGGGTCAGGATTTCTTATGCCCAGAGCGTCTATGTGTTTAACAGCTTCATCATGCAACATGGTAAAGCCTACGCCAAAATCTTCCTCTGCAATTTTCAAGGTTTCAACTGAGTCATAGGTCATTGAGGCGATATTGAAACCCATGGCTTCCATTTCTGATTGAATAGCGGTGATGTCAGCGAGCTGTGCTTTACAAAACGGACACCAATCAAAGGAGCGGCTAAAAAATAACATCAGCCCTTTTTCGCCGGTGAGGCTGCTAAGAGTCTGGTTATTACCATTTTGATCAGGGGCATCTAGTACTGGGATTGTGGCGCCTTCTGGAAAGTCTGGTGCCCAGATGAAATCTTGAGCGTTGGCAAGTTGTGTGCTGAACAAGATCAGCGTGATAAAAATTTGATAAACACGTTTGTTTAGTGACATAGGGTTCCCTCTATTTATTTTCTTTACTTAGCTGTTGCAGTGAGAGCTAAAAGGTCGATGGTTGTTACAATTGAAGTGCAAAATGATGACAGAATTATCAGTCTTTTTCTACTTATATGCAGTACGCACTTTACTAAGCCTCAGTAAGTGTCAAAGGTTTCTTTACATGAGCTTTCCGGAACAAGAGTAGGAAGATTGCACTTCTACAATAATGTACGTACTTGAGTTACGCCTTATCGACTGTGATTTTGACATGGCGTCTCGCGATAATGTGTAAGTAGCATTTCGCGTTGAATAAATGATTACTATTCTGAGGGGCAGTGCTTAAGCGTTTTCTTCATCAATCATTTTTTGCATTATTCTTCGTGCTTTGGTGCCGGCCGCATCAATGTTTAAAATCAGCGGTCTCTCATCCCAGAAATCTTTGTTGCCGATATTTCGCTGTTGAGACTCAATAATTGGCTTGTCTTCGAACTCAAAAGGCGCACGCAATTGCTTAATTTCCTCTGCAGCGATTTTCTCAAACTCTTCACCCATGGCTTTCGGGAAGGAAATGCCGAAAAAATAATGACTGGAGGTTTCCGTTTCAGGTGTAAACCAGTGAAACCCAGGGGTCTCTACGCCTTCTGATCGGTTCTTACCACTCGCCACACCACCTGAATAAAGAGCCATGATTGCGGGTGCTTGCCAATGTACATGCAGCCAACGATCAATCACCGTGCCTTGAGGGATTCTGAAGACTTTATGGATGAACTCTGGTGCCTGAGAGTCATTATAGATATCCCTCTTTGACCAGATTGTATTGCCTTCTACTTCGCACTTATATTCGCCAGCACTAACACTGGGAGAGCTAAAGAGTGGATGTACAAACTCAATGTGACTTAGATCCAATATATTGTCACTTTCCAATAGGTAATTTCCCTGGATATTCATATAGTCAGAACCAATATAAAAATTCTCTGAATCCAGAAAATCGCAGCTTGGAATAGTTTTCGGGTTCGCTAAAGCAGGCTCTCCCATCCAAATCCATATCGCACTGTATCGCTCAACAACTGGGAAAACCTTGACCTTAGCTTTATCGGGAATTCTGCCATCGCCATGAGGATTGTGAACGCATTGGCCTTGTTGGTTAAAAGTGAGTCCATGATAAGGACACTGAATACAATCATCCTGTAATTTCCCCATGGATAGCTGGGCGAATCGGTGCGGACACCGGTCCGCCATGGCAGTTGCCAGGCCGGTTTGGTCACGAAAGAAAAGGATATTTTCATCGAGAATTTTACGAGTGAAAATTTTGCTCGCTTGAACTTCTTTAGATAGAGCGGCGACATACCAACAGTTGCGTAAATAAGCCATTTCTAACCTCAGCAGAAAGATTTTACTTATAAGCAGTTTAGGCGGATATATATGGATTAAATATACATATAAATCTAATATTTCGGATGAATACTACTATATTGAATTGTTATGGATTTATTGAGTCACCTATTACTGTCTTTAAAAGTTGAAACAAGCAGTATCTCAAGCTGGGATATGTCTGCGCCATGGGCGGTAAATGTTATTGGTTTCGACCCGGGTTATTGTCTAAGTGTCGTTGCTGGAGAGTGTTGGGTGCAGATGGACGACGACGAGCCTGTTGCTCTAAATTCCGGGGATATTTTACTGGTTCCTAGTGGTGGCGTTTCTAAATTGATGTCATCTCCCGGAATTCTGGGTACAGACCTTTATGATTTGCCTTGGAAGGATAGTTATCGTCTGCAGCCGGTAGATGGTAATCACCTACCTGTGGCCTCTACCGTCATTCATGGCGGAGGTGGAGAGGGCTGTCGCCTGTTAGGTCTGGCCTTCACTTTTCAATATGGGCGGGGTGACTGTATTCTCTCAGCATTGCCAAAATTTATTATTCTTCGCAGCCATGAAGCCGGTTTGCTCCCACTAACTCAGCCTGCCATTAAATTCCTGATCAAGGATAAAAAGCCTGGTGATTTTGCGGTCGCGCGGCAAATGGCAGAGTTGATCATTTTAGATATGCTACGAACATATATTCTTTTAGAAAACCAATATCCAACAGGTTGGCTAAAAGGAATGAAAGATAAGTGCATCTCGGAAGTATTGTCGGCTATACATGCTGAACCAGAATATAAATGGACTGTATCCAAACTGGCATCAATTGCGAACTTGTCTAGATCGGCATTTGCGGGGCGATTTACCAAACTGATAGGTCAGCCACCGATTGAGTACATGCATGATTGGCGGATAGGCCTTGCTGTTGATAGGTTGCGGTCAACAAGGGTGCCAATTACAGAACTAGCAGAGTCTCTGGGGTATCGATCAGACCGGGTATTTCGTCAGGCATTTAAACAACGGATGTCTGTGTCACCTCAAAAATATAGAAATCAATTTGCTGTTAAATAAGCTGAGTTGGTGCCCGCAGAGAAAATTTAAAATAATGAAATTAGTGTGAGTGTTGTCTTATGGTCGAGAGGGCCAAACGTTGATTGACCTTTCTCATTGAAGGGCCGCAGTACTTTTTTTTGGAACACGAAACTGTCTTGCATAATAGTCAAAGGCTTCACAACTGAAGGATGGATTTATGCTTACTCTGGGCTACCAATTAGCTTTCTAACAAGTTATCTTTTGTCTCTCATATAACAGTTAGAGCAACCGCTAGAGCAAGAGTAAAGAGTTGGCCAATTCTCAATTTTTCCCATTAGCAGCATCACAGCAAAACCTTCAACGCTTGCTTAGCATCCGCATGATCGTTTTTGCCTGCCAGCTTGTTGCTTTGCTCTACACTTATTTATTTTTAAGTATAGAACTTAACTATGCATTAATTCTCAGCACCATGGTGGTATTTGTGCTGATTAACGGTTCTGTTTTTCTGCGCTTAGCTAAACCCTGGCCAATAACTGATCCTGAATTTCTTGGACACCTTTTGCTGGATATTGTGGGGCTATCAATTTTGCTTTATCTAACGGGCGGTGCAAATAATCCTTTTGTATCGTATTACCTGGTTCCCATTACTATTGCGGCCGCTATATTGCCGTGGGCATATACCTGGGCTTTAGCTGCACTATGCTTGCTGTGCTATTCCCTGTTGTTATTTTTTTATCTTCCCTTACCGGCATTAATGGCTATGGATATGAGCAGTGAATCTATAATGCCGGGCCTGCATGTCATGGGCATGTGGTTTAACTTTTTGGTTAGTGCCGGGCTAATTACTTATTTTGTTGTGAAAATGGCCGCCACTTTACGCGAGCAACAAAATAAATTGACTCGTTACCGTGAAGATAATTTACGTGATGAACAAATTTTGGCTGTAGCAATCCAGGCAGCAGGTACTGCTCATGAACTAGGAACGCCCTTAAACACGGTTGCTATATTGGTAAAGGAAATGGCTAATGAACAGTCAAGTAATCCAGAACTGACCCGGCAACTTGGCATTATCGAACAGCAGATTACGCGCTGTAAAAATAGCCTGAGAGAGCTGGTTAATCAGGCTGACTTCAGAGAAGCCGGGAAAGCTAAAACATTATCCTTACAAGATTTTATTCATCTATTGATGAATCAGTGGCAATTAATACGACCTGAAATAAAACTGACATTGAATATGCCAGAGTCGGAACCATCGCCTTCTATAACCACTGACGCTACTTTGCAGCAGGCCATCATAAACATTTTGAATAATGCAGCAGATGCCAGCCCCAATGGAGTAGAAGTGAATGTGCAGTGGGACAGGGCAAGTTGGACATTGAAAGTCAGGGATTATGGTGAGGGACTAAATGATGAGCTCGCTGAGCAATTAGGTAGCGCTATCATTACGACAAAAGAACATGGTCTTGGGGTTGGGCTAGTATTGAGCCAGGCGAGTATAAACCGTTTAAATGGCACGGTTAAACTTTACCGACATGTGGAACAGGGTGCCGTGACAGAAGTCACTCTGCCTTTACAGGAGCCTGAACATGGCAGGTAAATCTATTCTAATTATTGATGATGATGCTGTTTTTTTGTCTGTATTGAGTGATGCTTTTAACAAACGTGGATATCGAACGGGTGTTGCAGAAAACATTGCAGCGCTTAAGGCCCTGTTAGTCGATTCAAAGTTTGATTTCGCTGTTGTCGATTTAAAAATTGATAAGGAATCGGGTTTGGATTGTGTCTCATTGTTAAAACAACACAATGCCGGTATCAGAATGCTAATTTTGACAGGCTATTCGAGTATAGCGACAGCTGTCAGCGCCATTAAACTCGGTGCGTATGATTACGCCTGTAAGCCGATGAATGTCGATGAAATTCTATCGATTCTGGAGGGTGAAAAAATACCAGCAAGTGAAATTGCCGATGATCCTGTTTCTGTTGGCAGGCTGCAATGGGAACATATTCAGCGTGTGCTGGAAGCAAATGCAGGGAATATCTCAGAGACTGCTAGAAGCCTGGGCATGCATCGTCGCACTCTGCAAAGAAAGTTACAAAAACGCCCAGTTCGCCGTTAATAGGCTTTACTGGGCGTCTGAATTTAAACAGCTTAGTCGGAAAGGGTTAGCGGCCTAAAATATCATCACGGGTTGTCTCAGCAACCGCTGCTACTTGAGTGATTAAGTTATCAGCAACACCCATTTCTTTTAGAGTAGCTCCCAGGTTTTCTACTACTGCATCAAAGTGGCTATCGTTAAGACCTTGCTTGACGTATTTAGCATGAGCGTTACGCATGCCTCGACCAGAATAATTATTAGGTCCGCCAAATGCGACTGTTAGGAAAGCTTTTTGTTTGGCGGCCTGTTTATCCATATCCACACCTTCAAAATATGAATTAATACGGTCATCGGCTAAAACTTTCTGGTAAAAAATATCAACTGCAGCATCAACAGCAGCTTCGCCGCCTAGTTCTTCAAATAATGTGTCACTCATGCATATTACCTTTGATTACTGTGGTTTAAAAAAATCAGAATATTTTAACGATCTCATATTAACCTGATTCAGGAAGGGTTCCTTGATATCAGTCAAGGTGCTGGCGTTAAGTTGTGTCGTTTAAAAAAATATCTTTTTGGAACTATTTTACATTATGTCAGTCACACCTAGAACAAATAGGTATTTGGTTTGGAATAACGTTTAGAGGAATGTACGGAAGATGCTAATGAAAGGTGGGGTTAATGTACTTCTATACTTAACTTCCTATTTCATAAAGAGGAGGAATCTATGAAAGGATATTCTATGGTCCGCTTGTTCCTGAAATATATATTTTGTTTGCTAATACTCCCCACAGTCGCTTATTCGCAGAGCACTATGCCAGTCGAAATAATAATCACAGGCAAGCAACCAGGCCCGCCAATGTGGCAAGTAAAGAATGGGGAGAATACGCTTTGGATATTTGCCTGGCTTTCCCCTATCCCAAAGAACATCTTCTGGGAATCGGAAAAGGTTGAATCAGTCATTGCCGATGCCGAAGAATATATCCCCCGGCCTTCTGGAGGTACTTCCATATCGAAATTAGTCATGTTTAACCCGATCAACATTATCAGGGGTATCAGACTTGGTCGACGCATAAGTAGAAATGATGACGGCGCCACCTTGGAAGAGGTGCTTCCTGCGCAACTGTACGAGCGCTTTGCAGCGCTTAAAGCCGAGTATTTCCCTCGAGATAATGATATTGAGCGCTTAAGGCCAATAGCAGCAGCTGGGCGTATGGTAGGTCATATCCAGGAAGCAGCTGGCCTGGTTTCAGCTGACGATGTTGGGAAAAGAATCAGGCGCCTGGTCAGGCGTAATCGAGATATCCAGGTTACGGAAATCAATTACGAGATGAGAATCGAAGGTGGTTTCAGGGATATCGCTGATCGTGTGGAAGAGTTTATGGCTAGTATTTCTCCAGAATTGGAACTGTCTTGTTTCGAGCGACAGCTCACACAGATGGAGGAGGATTTTTCTGAAATGCGATACCGAGCCTCAACCTGGGCTCAGGGCTATGTCGAGGAATTCAGGTTTATCCCGCTGCAAAGAGATGAAGGTGACGATTGCATCAATATGATTGCCACCAGCACAGAACAGGGAACCTATGAAGAAGTCCTGACGGCAATGTCCTCTATGTGGCTGGATGCGGTTGAGAATGCCCTGATAAACAATGAAACCACCTTTGCCGTCCTGGATATAAATGAGTTATTGCTAGAAGGCGGCTTATTGGCACAACTCAAGGCAAGAGGGTATGAAGTCATCGAACCTTGATCTTTTCAACTAAATAATTCAACACTTCAAAATATAAATTAAAAACTCTTTAGGTTTAGGGAACTATTTTAGACTTAAATTATCATACCTAGAACAAATAGGTAATATAGAGAAGACTATGGCAAAAACCAATCCGCCTTTTATGTCCGGCGTACCCGAGTTGTTGATACTGCGTTTGTTGGGTAGACAGGAAATGTATGGTTATGAATTAGTGCGTGCGGTAAGGGTAATTTCTAACGATGCTTTTGATTTAGCAGAAGGGGTGGTGTATCCGGTTCTACATGGTTTGGAAAAAAAGAAATTTTTAAAGGCAAAAAGAAAATCTATTGCAGGACGAAATCGCGTGTATTACACCGTCACTGTAAAAGGTAAAAAACGAATGAGCGAGCTATCTGGAGAATGGGAGCGTGTGAAAGGGGGGATAGACTCCGCCTTGGGAGAGCAGCATGGGTAAGAATCAATTAGCGCAGTTGAGTTCTACTTTGTTGCAAGGCGGCGTTGCCTACAAACATGTCAGGCGTTTTATCGCTGAATTAAGGGATCACTCGGTGGACCTTGAACAAGAAGCAGTTAGGAATGGTAGTGACACTAGTGCTGCTCGGGATGAAGCTATGACAAGGTTGGGTGATCCTGAATTATTAGTGCAGGAAATGTTAGAGCGGCCTGAATTGAAGAGTTACGGTAGACGTTTCCCTTTTTTATTAGTGCTAATGCCAGTGCTTTCCTATATTTTATTCGGTCTTATACTGGTTTTATTTGTAGTAGGTTTGGTGCTAATTTTTCATTCTGGGGCGCTGGAAGAGGGAGAAATTATTCGACCATCAGACTTTTTAATCGAAGCTATATCAGTAATAAGAATAGATTTTTTGTATCTTTTACCAATCATATTAATTTATTTTTTAATGTCGTATGCGATAAAAAATCATATTGCACTTAAATATTATGGCTTTGGTCTTTTACTCTTATGTTTGCTGAGCTCTTCCGTTTATCTAAATCTAATTTGGCCTGATCCTGCAAATGCGATCCGAGGTTCAATAGACGTCAGTATTAATTTAAGCAGGTGGGACTTTGATCCTGGTTTTTTTATGCGATTTGCGGCTTGTGTGTTATTTGCTGTTGGATTGAAACAGTTTATTACGCAAAGAATGCAAAGAGAGTTTGAATAAGGTGTCAGAGTAAATCTGCAAATTAAAGCAATATTTTAATTTTAAATATCCATGATTAATGGCACTGAAGGTAAGTATCCAGTTTTACTCTGACACCTTGAAGAAAAATCCGGGTATGCATATAGCCCTCGGCGCTAGTCTGGTTATTCATCTGGCAATAATAGGTTTTGCATATACTTATTCATTTGGAGCAAAAAAATCGAGTGAACCTGATCATAATAGACCAAGCATTGAGGTTGTTTTTGTAGAACGCAACCCTCAGCAACCTCCCTTGCAAGTTGAAGACCTTCTCGAAGACCAAATTGTAGAAATAGTCGAAATTGAGTTTGCAGAGCAGGTATTAGTCAACTCGGAAAGCAATAGTGAAACTGAAGACTCTATTATTCCAAGGCAGGCTTCTGTGCAAGAGCAAGATCAGTTACTGACCTTTTCAAATGAACAGCAAGCTGAAACAGCGCAAGAAGAGGCTGGTTTAAATGGCAGTGGGGCAAGTGCTTTTCCTGAAACATTCTCAAGTTCTGAATTAGATGACGCATTAAGTAGCTTTCTACAAAGCTATCGGCAAGACCTTAATCAAAACTGGATGGAGGAATGTGTCAGATTCAAAAATAAAAACCTATTTGATGAGTGCCCTCTAGGACATGCTTATGTTGCTTCGCTTAATCCTGTAACAATGCAAATTGTTAAACCTTTAGAGCTGCTACCCTTGGCACCAGGTGAATTTTTAGCACGAGAATCGTTTGAGAGAATGACACAAGGGGATCTTTTTAATCCCTATTTGTTAAGTGGCGAAATTCCGCTTTTTGGCACTGGAGGTGGAATTATCACTGGTTCCTTTGGATTGTTGAAAGGCGCATTAGGTATGACAAAACCAAATATAACATTACTTATATCTACAGAATTAGAAGACGCTTTACCTGTTGTAGCTGATGAGGTGGAAGAAAATTCCCAAATGGAAGGTTCAGCGGGCGAAGCACAAAAATTTGTGATTCGCCCAGCATTATTTGGAAATTAGGGTGTCAGAGTAAAGCGGAAAATTGGAAATTAGGGTGTCAGAGTAAAGCGGCAAATTGAAGCAATATTTTAATTTCCCAATATTCATGCTTAATAGCGCTGAAGATAAGTATCCCATTTTACTCTGACACCTAGCTAGAAGCTAATATTCCCAAATCAGGCGGGCATAAATATTTCTGCCGAGCCCTGGTAAACGGCTTCTGGAAGCAATATCAGGATTAAATGCACGATTATAGCCAGCCAGGTGGTCCTGATAATAACGGTCAAAAAGATTGTCCACGCCTATGCCTAAATCGATATTGCCAGGTAATTGTATCTGGGCGCTGGCATTCAACAAGCTGTAACCAGCAGTTTGTGTTTCCAAGTTAGTGCTGGAAACTTTGGACTGGCGGGCATATAAAATACTTTCCACTGTGAACATCCAGTTTTCCGCCAAATAGTCCACCGCCAAAGATAAATTAGCAGGAGCCATTCGATAAAGGTTATCGTTTATATCTTTTCGTTTACCCTGAGTTACGCTCATAACACTGCGTAAATACCAGTTTGCAGCGAGAGCGTATCCAGCTTCCATATCAAAACCATAAATTTCAGCATCAACATTGTTAAACTGTAAGGGGTTAGGACTACCCATTCCCATATTGGCCATCATCATGGCGAAGGTGTTGACTTGGGTATTTTGCGATGGAGTGCCTTGAATATAATCGTCAACATCTTTGTAAAAAAGGCGAGGAGACAAACGTAAATCTTGGCGAGTCCAGTCAATGCCTAACTCAATTTCATGAGAAATTTCAGATTTCAGATTAAGGTTGCCAGTGTAAGTTTTACCATCAGCGAGTCCTCCGGTTGATTCCAGTGGCATCCATAAAAACAATTCCTGGTATGAAGGTGAGCGAGATTTTCTTGCCAGCCCAGCATAGAGCGTAGTGTTAGCACTCTGGTGATAAGAATATTTAGCAAACATGTCAAGGTTGGTGTCAGCGTTTGTTCTGTCAGCTGCGTTAAAAGAAGCGGCCAGCATATTTACCATATTGTTCATCATAAAGGGCATGCCAGCAGCTAAATTCATCGGGTTAAGGTTTGCGCTTACGGAGCCAGAGCTGAGCTTGTAGTGATTAACCCTGATGCCAGCTTCAAGTAAAGACTGTTGACCAATTTCATGTTCTTTTTCAACAAATAAGCCAACAAGTTCTTTGTCAACATCATTAAAATTTTCAACGATGAAAGCCCCTGCATTTGGATTTTCAATATCTGCTTCGTGTGCAGAAAAATGTCCATCAATACCATAACGCCAGATGCCATTAGTTGCGTCTTGCTCGATTTTCACTAAAAAACTCTGGTTGTCACTTACAGCGTGAGTACTTCTATAAAGCATAGGCGCCATTACCAAAGCATTGCCTTGTGGTGGGCGACGTAAGTGAAAGTTGGTCATATCATGTTCGATATCATTATTTGATAACTGAATAAGAAGGTTTCTTGTATTGCCCTGCCAGCGGTATTCGACTCGGCTTAACTTGCTGTCGATGGCAAGGATGTCCATAGGTAAGGCCGGGGTGCCTGAATTACCCGTATTATTAACTGCATAGTCAATATTAAAGACATGGTTGCCAGTCTTGAAGCCATAACCGATATCATAACGGTCCCGCTCATAAGAAGAAGGCCTAATTGTGCCATCTGAAAATTCACTGTCATCAGCGCTTTCTCTTAACAGGTTAACTCTAAATAAATGTTGTTCATTCGCCAGCGTAAAAAAAGCATTAGCGACATCGCCATTATTGAGTGTTTGACCGCCGAGATAAATTTTGCTGTTAAATTCAAAATTACGTCCTGCAAAGTCGCCTCTGAATGTATTCGCTTCAAGGCTGCCACCAATAGTCTCCAGACCCATGCTTACCGGCGTAATACCTCGGTGCAATGTAACTGATTCCAACATAGCAACTGGCGCGTAATGAAGTGGACTGTCCATGGCATTTGGTCCACCAGAACTGATGGGCATGCCATTAATGGCGACATTAACCCTGTTACCAAACATGCCTCGGTATTGGACTATGCTGGTCAGCTCACCATTTTTATTGATATTGGCTCCTGGTAAACGTCTTAATAACTGCCCTACATCAGGAGAGGCCAACATGCGATCGCTAGTCGTTATTTCGCTGGTGTCACTGATGCCGATGACATCGATTTCAGTTACTTGGGCAATGCTCAAATTAGTGTTGAGAAGGAAAATCGAAAAACTAAGCGCTAGAGATAACTTTTTCATTGGGCCTCTTGATCTAAATATATTTAGGAAGTATTACTTGCTAGGCCTTATTTTACCTATAGTGTATGGGTTTGAAATGTGACAAATTGTCGCAGCTTAATAAATATTCTGAACCAGCTGTAACAATAACGCCTAGCCACTCATGTTTTCTGGTTTGCTTTTTTACTTTATATATTAATGTCGGGAGAAGGGCTGGTTTCGCTTGATTATCTAGTTAAGAAGACGTTTACTTAAGCGCTATTATTAATAGCTTTGGATAAAATCATGACAGCAGTTGACCCACAAACCCAGGCGCTCTTGGATCAAATGAATGCTGAGGGTAATCCTCAGTTATATGAATTATCTGTTGAAGATGCGCGTGCTGGTTTGAAGCAGATGACTCTGCAAATGGATACTGCTTTTTGTGAGGTTAGAGAACGGCGTGAACTAACGATTCCTGGGCCAGTAGGTGAAATACCCGTACGTATTTATTGGCCTGAACTAGCAGAAAATAATACGGAAGAGAACAAAAGCCTGGCTATTTTATTACTCTTTCACGGTGGTGGTTTTGCTCTTGCTGATATGGATACACATGAAAACATGGCCAGGTATTATTGTAAGAATGCAGGGTTGATCGTCATCAATGTGGGTTACCGATTATCACCAGAATATAAATTTCCCACAGGTGTTGAAGATTGTTATGCCGCGCTTTGCTGGGCGGCTGAAAATGCTCAAGAATTGGGCGGTGATCCTAAGCGTATTGCAGTAACAGGTGATAGTGCAGGAGGCAATTTCAGTGCGGTTGTTTGTCAGATGTCTTTATCYCGTCAGGGTCCCCAAGTGGCCTATCAACTACTGGCTTACCCAGTAACTAATATGGATAAAGATGCAAACTATGAGTCTCGAGAGGCTTTTGGACAAGGCGAATATTTTCTCTCCAAAATGGATGTTAGCTGGATATGTGACATGTACTTTACTAATCCCGATGATGAAAAGAAGAATTTACTTGCCTCACCGGTATTACGTGAAGATCTCAGTGGACTACCTCCAGCATTAGTCATCACTGCTGGTTATGACCTATTACGGGATGAAGGTAAGCACTACGCCGATAGGCTAGAAGCTGCTGGTGTCAAGGTTGAACATGTACGCTTTGAATCAACGGTACATGGGTTCATGTCGTTTAGCGGGGCATTGGATGCAGGCAAAGAAGCACTTGCACTTGCCGTTAAAAAGTTAAAGGAAAACTTGGGCGCCTAAGACTTGGAAGTATGGTCGTAATATCTGACTGGCACTTATTAATTTCGGCGATTAGTAACCGCTTTAGCAAGTGTATTTAGTAGGGCGTCAGTATCTTCCCAGCTCATGCAGGCATCGGTAATACTCTGACCATAGGTTAAGGGTTCTCCCGCAATGACTTTCTGATTGCCAGCGACTAAATGACTCTCAAGCATGACGCCTTTTATACTGGTTTCTCCGTTGGCAATCTGACCAGCAACATCTTGACAAACAATAACTTGGCGATCGGGATCTTTGCCAGAATTAGCGTGGCTGCAATCGACAATAATGGCCGGATTCAGGTCAGACTTTTGCATTTTTTCAGCCGCCGCTTTAATGCTATCCGGGTCATAGTTTGTGTGCTTGCCACCCCGAAGAATCAAATGACAGTCAGGATTTCCACCCGTTTGAWRRANTMGMTGMMYRRSYMSSCTTSSWGACAGATAAGAAATGATGAGGGTGTAGAGCCGAACCAATCGCATCAATTGCGATTTGAATGTTGCCACTTGTCCCATTTTTAAATCCAACGGGACAAGAAAGTCCAGATGCCAATTCTCGATGACATTGCGATTCGGTGGTGCGAGCGCCGATGGCTCCCCAAGAAATTAAGTCCGCGACATACTGAGGACTGATTAAGTCGAGGTATTCGGTGGCTGCAGGAATGCCCATATTTGCCAGTTCAAGCAAGAGCTTTCTGGCTTTGCGCAAGCCTTCATTAATCTGAAAGCTGTCATCGAGATGAGGATCATTTATTAAGCCTTTCCAGCCGACAGTCGTGCGGGGTTTTTCAAAATAAACGCGCATAACGACTAAAAGCTTGTCGTTATATTTTTGTAAGGGTTTTAATAAGCGCTCTGCATAATCGATTGCTGCTTCTGGATCATGAATTGAGCAGGGGCCACTTATCACGATTAAACGGTCGTCTCGACCATGCAGAATATCCTGCATAGCACTGCGCGTATCAGCAACTGTCTCAGAGGCTTTTTCTGTCAGTGGAAATTCATTAATGAGCTGCTCTGGAGAAAGCAGTTCTTTCATGGCGACGATACGAAGGTCATCAGTGGTTTGCATATTCATTAGAGGTCTCTTGTGGCCTATTTTGCCTATTAGGCTTTTTCGATATTTAAATTGAGTACATAAGTTTCATCAAGTTCAAATCGGTGTTGATCAGCTTTTTCATCAACAGTAAATTCAATACATAAGGTTTCTTTGCCGATATACACCTGATGCTCTTCTATTATTTTCAGTACTTCATTTGGACCAAAATAATTAATTTTAATACGATCAGCGACATTAAAATTCAAGTCTTTTCGAGTTTTCTGAATACGATTGACAATCTCTCTTGCTAGCCCTTCAGCCAGGAGGTCGTCAGTTAGTTCAATATCCATATCGATGGTAATGAAACGGTCAGAAACTGCATCAGTGCCTGCTTTCGCTTCGCGGAATACCAGGATATCTTCGGTAGAAAAAACCTCATTTTCCAAGCTTAAAGAACCTTCATCCTGTAGAGATTTAAGTTGTTGGGCGGTTAAGTCCTCAATTAATTTTTTGAAGGTTTTAAATTCTTTACCAAAACGTTTTCCTAACACTGGGGAGTTCGGTTTAGCATAAAGATTTATAAATTCATCTTCAGCAGTAGAGTAATTGACTGTTTTTACATTAAGTTCGGATTTTATATAGGTTTCAAGCCGTGAAATTTCATCCAGCATACTTTGGTCTTCGTGAATAATGGTGAGTCGCGCCAAAGGAATTTTGGTTTTTATTTTTACCTGTTCACGTTTTTGCCTGCCCAGTAAAATAATGCTTTGCATGCGCTCAACTGCCGCTTCCAATGCGGGTTGGATTAGTTTTTCATCAGCTTCGGGGTAAGCACATAAATGCACAGATTGTTTGCGCTCAACTTCAGTCGGAGCAAAAGCATTTAACGCCTGGTAAATATGCTCTGATAAAAATGGGGCAAACGGCGCTAGGCTGATATTCAGTTCATTGAGGACATGATGCAGTGTTCTGAATGCAGCATTTTTATCTTCGCTCATACCTTCAGACCAAAACCTTGGTCGATTCAGCCGGATATACCAATTGGTTAAGTCTTCAATAAATTCAAATAGAGCGGGCACGACGTTATACAGTTTGTACTCAGCCATCTCCTTAGCAACATTGGCTTTCAGTGTCTGTAGTTTTGAAATAATCCACTGGTCAACAATGTTGTCAAACGCAGCGTCTTCTATTTCTTCTGCTTTCCAGTTATCGATAGCGGCATAGGTTTGTAAGAACTTAAATGAGTTATACCAGGGCAGCAGCACACGCCGCACCATGTCTTTCACACCACTATCGGTAAAGCGTTGCTCTTCGGCTTTGACTAGGCCTGAATTGATTAAATACAAGCGCAGAGCGTCAGCACCGTATTCTTCCATTAAGACATCAGGGGGGGTGTAGTTCTGCAAACGCTTGGACATTTTCTTGCCGTCTTCGGCCATGACGATACCGTTGACAATGACATTCTTGAACGAAGGTTTGTCGAACAGTGCTGTACTTAATACTAATAAGGTATAGAACCAACCGCGCGTCTGGTCGAGGCCTTCTGCAATGTATTCCGCAGGGAAGCCAGCTTCAAAAATTTCCTTATTCTCAAAAGGATAATGTAATTGCGCATAGGGCATGGCACCCGATTCAAACCAGCAATCCAATACTTCTTCGACCCGGCGATAAGTGCCTTCTTCTCCGTCGAGGGTGAAGGTTAGTTCATCAACGACTTCACGGTGCAGGTCATCGACGGTGACGCCAGTGTATTCAGCTAATTCAGCAATAGAACCGATACAGATGCGTTTATCAGTAATATCGTTGATCCAGATGGGCAGCGGCGTGCCCCAATAACGGTTACGTGAAATACTCCAGTCAATTGCATTGTCTAACCAGTTGCCCATGCGGCCGTTTTTGATATGCTCAGGTACCCAGTTAATTTGTTGGTTGGCAGCACTAATGCGATCTCGTATGGATTCCACTTTCACATACCATGAAGGAATGGTGCGGTAGATGATGGGTGTATCTGAACGTGGGCAGAAAGGATAGCTGTGATCAATAACTTCTTGTACWAGCAGTTTGCCGTTGTCTTTTAAGTGCCGAATGATTGCCTTATCTGCATCCTTAACATATTGCCCTGCATAGTCGCTGACCTCTGCCGTGAACTTGCCTTCGAAATCAATAGGGCAGACCAAAGCAGTAGCGCCGTTATTTTTCATTACCCTATAGTCATCTTCACCAAAGGCTGGCGCCAGATGCACAATACCGGTACCACTTTCCGTGGTGACATAATCATCGGCATAAATCTGGAAAGCACCTTCTGATTCTAAATCAGCAAAATATGGAAAGAGTGGTTCGTATTTTTTGCCAACCAGATCGCTGCCTTTATAGATTTTGGTATCTGCAAGTGAATAGCCTTTTATAACTATCTCGCCTTTTAGTAATTCTTCCAGCTCTTCACTGTTTGGCCCAAGTTTTCCTAAACGGTCACGAGCGATATAGAAAACAATATCTTTTTCTTCGTCTTTTACTTTTAAGTATTCAATGTTTTCATTGACACAAAGCCCTAGGTTGGAAGGCAGAGTCCATGGGGTAGTAGTCCATGCAGAGATATAGGCATCTTCATCTTGCAGTTTGAAGAGCACGGTGACGGCAGGGTCTTGTACATCCTGGTAGTTGGAGCCAGCTTCAAAATTTGAGAGTACAGTCCCCAACGCAGTAGAAAATGGTACGACTTTGACACCCTGATAAATAAGCTCTTTTTCCCAGAGCTGTTTGATGACCCACCAGACTGATTCCATAAAATCAGGGTCCATGGTTTTATAGTCATCCTCGAAATCGACCCAACGTCCGATTCGGGTAATGGTTTTTTCCCATTCTGCGGTATAACGTTGCACAATTCCGCGACACTCATCGTTATAGCCTTTTATGCCGAGTTTTTCGACGGCCTGTTGAGAAGATATACCTAAGGCTTTGTCAATTTCATGTTCAATGGGTAAACCATGGCAGTCCCAGCCAAAACGGCGCTGCACGTAATAGCCTTTCATGGTGTAGTAGCGTGGAATGATGTCCTTTAGGGTTGAGCCAACAAGATGCCCATGGTGTGGTAGCCCAGTAGCAAAAGGTGGGCCATCATAAAAAATATAGGGCTTGCAGTTTTTAGTTTGTGCCAAGGATTCCTGAAAAACATGGTTAGTTTTCCAGAAATCTAGAACCTGATGCTCTGCTGCTACAAATGAGAAAGGTTCATTTGCTGATTTATTTTCTTTAGTCACGCTTAAATTTCTCAGTTTAATATTTTTTAAAGTCTGGAAATAAAAAACCCGCTTGGAAGCGGGTTTTTTTAATCTCATTTTTTAATAGTAAGGACTAATTCAACCCACGTCTCAGTGTTGAATAATAAATATAATTCGCGGGTAAAGAGTTGCTCTAGTCATGGGAGCAAAGCATAGCGGCTTATAGACTGAAGAGCAAGCAGCATAGGCCCAAGCAATCTAGGGAGTAACACGGTTGCTCAGGGTGAAATCATTAGCATTTAATGGGAAGGGGTTTGATGAAGAGTCACAGTGAGACTTATGTAAGTCGGCTTTTTAAATCGATATTGGAATCAGTACAGCATCAACTTTTGAGCCGTTAGTAATGACGATATTAAGTTCCCAATCTCCGGGTTGGTGAAAAAACATATTTTGTACTTGATAAGCTCCCCGTCCCAGATGTGAACTTATATAGGTCATACGAGGTAAAATTTCTCGAGATTCTGGATGATAACCATGGATTTCAATGACTGCATTTTCTATCGGCCGACGATTACCGTCGAGAATATAAAGAATCCATTCATGTGGAATTTGTGCAGGCACTGGAAAATATTGAGTGCTATAACTTAGGCGATAAGAGCCTCCTCTCGAGAGCCAAACACCGGGTGCGACCTCTTCTTGAGCTGAAACAGAGGAAGTTGCAAACGTGGATAACAGTAAGGTGATTTGTAATATTTTAGAAAGAATAATTTTCATTCTTATTCCTTTTGGAATTAAGAGGAGGAGAATAATGGCTTATGAGGTAAAGTCAAATATGTTTTCTTATTCCAAAACTTTTTATTTTTTATGCTTGAGCGCTTATTTGAGGGTGGTTAGTAAGTTAAAAGCCTTTTATACTAAGTCTTCTTTGTGGCGGTTTTATATGGATATTATAGTCCAGCTGTTACCGGGTAGTGGTGAGGTCAATATATCGTTCTATCAAATTTTAGCGTTTATTAGAATGTTGTAACCAGGATGAATGTGTAGTGGATGTAGTTGATAAGCAGGCAAAGCATTGTAAAGCGATTGCTAAATCGACCGGTAAACCGTGTAAAAGAGCGCCGGTTAAAAATGGGCTATGTAGGTACCATTTGCCACGAGAGCTTCAAGTCGAAGAAGAGACTGTCCAGGTAAATAATGGTCAAATCAAAAATCCATCCCTCGGAAATGCATTTTTAAATCAACAACATACAACACGAGATAAAAATCGTTTTATCAGGATTATTGTTGTTAGTACTCGACGCAAGAAAAAATAAATGTTGGTCGGTGTCCCTAAAGAAATAAAAGATAATGAATATCGAGCGGGTATGGTGCCTTCTAGTGTGTATGAAGTGGTGCACCATGGACATGAAGTTTTAGTAGAGAAAGGTTTAGGGCAGGGAATAGGCCTAAGTGATGAGGATTATAAGCAAGCAGGTGCGCGAATTGCTTCATCATCTGAGGAAGTTTTTGCTCGTTCTGAACTTATCGTTAAAGTAAAAGAACCGCAGCCTGATGAATGCCGCATGCTAAGACCTGATCAGGTTTTATTCACCTATCTGCATTTGGCTCCTGATCTGGAGCAGACCCAGGCTTTGATGGCATCCGGTGTTACCGCAATAGCTTATGAAACAGTTACAACACCTGATGGTGCATTACCATTATTGGCCCCAATGAGCGAGGTGGCGGGGCGTTTAAGCGTGCAAGCCGGAGCTACTTGCCTGGAAAAAGATAATGGGGGCGCAGGGATTTTGCTCGGTGGCGTGCCGGGAGTAGATTCGGCTCATGTATTAGTAATTGGTGGCGGGATTGTGGGTGAAAATGCTGCTTATATTGCAAAAGGTATGGGCGCTCATGTCACTCTTCTGGATAATTCAGTGGTGCGCTTACGTGAGCTGGATATTACTTATGCGGGCAGAGTGAATTGTGTGTTTTCCAATAAGGCCAGTATAGAAAAATATGCACTTGAAGCTGATCTGGTTATTGGTGCAGTCTTGGTAGCAGGTGCTGCAGCCCCTAAACTTTTAACTAAAGATATTATCAAAAAGATGAAGCCGGGTTCGGTTGTAGTGGATGTTGCAATAGATCAAGGCGGTTGTTTTGAAACATCTCATCCCACCACTCATTCAGAACCTACTTTTATTATTGATGGCGTTGTGCATTATTGTGTCGCTAATATGCCCGGCGTTGTACCTAGAACGTCTTCATTTGGCTTAAATAATGCGACACTTCCCTATATATTAAGACTGGCTGACGCCGGTTGGGAAAAAGCCCTTGCTTCTGATTCCGGTTTTTTAAATGGTTTGAATGTGCATGCTGGGGCTGTTTATTGTGAAGCAGTGGCCTCAGCGCATAATTTACCTTACACCTCAGCTGCACAGTTAGTAAACCTGAAATAAAATTGACCGGTTGTTTCTTTCTCCTTACGTAAGCTGTTTTATCAGCGCAGGAAAACTTTACTGCCCATACTTTCAATGCCGATTCTTTAATACCTATAAAAAGAGGTGATCAATAACGTGCTGCCCTTTCTAAATCGTAACCTTTCACTGCTGACAGTATGTGTTTGTATCATGATGAGTTGTGCCTCGCTGATTGTGACAACTGCTGCTCTGGTTGGTTTTAGCTTGGCGACAGATAAATCCTTGGCGACCTTGCCAATAGCCTCACAGTTCATTGGCGCTATGCTCGCTAGTATTCCAGCAGCTATGTTAATGCAGCTCCTGGGTCGTAAAATAACTTTTATGCTCGCCGCTTTATTTGGTATTGGCGGCGGCATAATGGGTTATCTAGCAATAATGAATCATCAGTTTTGGCTGTTCGTATTGGCGACCTTCTCAGTGGGGATTTTTCAGGGGTTCGCGAATTATATGCGCTATGCTGCCGCCGAAACTGTTGCTCCACCCGACAAGAGTAAGGCTATTTCCTTTGTCATGCTGGGTGGCGTTGCCGCCGCGGTAATTGGGCCTAATCTGGCAAAGTATTCCAGAGAATGGGTTCAAGGTGCTGAATTTGCAGGTAGCTACGCTTCAGTTATCGGGCTTTATATCATTATTTTATTGGTATTCTCGTTTCTGAAGCTTGAAGAAAAAACTACTTCCGTGCACATTGATAAAGACGGCAAGCGCAAGCGCGATACAGGAAGATCACTGCGAAAAATTGCTAAACAGCCTCGATATATTGTTGCTTTAATAAGTGGAATGCTTGGCTATAGTGTGATGAGTTTTGTGATGACGGCAACACCACTGGCAATGAATCAGAGTGCATTTCTTTTTAATGATACTGCCCTGGTTATCCAATGGCATGTGCTTGCTATGTTTGCTCCGTCATTCGTAACAGGTAACTTGATAGCCCGATTTGGCGTAATTAAAATATTGTTTAGTGGGGTTGTATTTGGGTTTCTGTGCATCAGCATAAATTTACTTGGAACAACTTTCTGGCATTTTTTGATAGCTTTAATGTGTTTGGGTATTAGCTGGAATTTTCTTTTCGTTGGCTCAACATCTATGATTACGGACACCTATGAAGAAAAGGAAAAGAATAAAGCGCAGGCACTAAATGATTTTTCAGTGTTTAGCATGGTGGCGGTTGCTTCACTGTCAGCAGGCGCCTTACAAAATGCCTTTGGTTGGCAAGTGGTCAATATAGGTGCGCTACCACTATTGCTGGTTATTCTTTTTGCTTTGATCTGGTTGGTTAAAAAGAATCGAAGCGATAACGCGTCTACGTTAGAAATCGATAAAGTATCCTCTCTGCCAAGTGCTAACTAGAAATTTGAGCGTTGAGTTAAGAGCCTTAAAAGTATCCAGTTAATATAGTCATTATGCAGATATTCTTGCAACTGATACTAATGATAAAGATTGACCCGAATTATGCAGATAAAGTGAAAGTGTGGAGATATTTTTGCTTAGTTGATCTTGCGGGGTGTTTGAAACCATAAAAGTATAGTAGATTTGCGTCAGCCTGGATTTGAAGGTTTTTCATACTGATTGTGCAAGTAAGAAGCTTTACTCTTATTTGTTTTAGATAACATATTATAAAAATAAGAATTATGAAGGGGGGTTCATGCTTTTAAGAAAATATTTAAAAACTGCCACTGCTGGTTTAAGCCTTGTCGCTTCGGCAGCGGTATTTGCGCAATTTGGTGCACCAACGCCCGATGCTATGCCATTTCCAATGGCGTTTGAAACGTCCAGAGATCATTATGATCATTTGCTGGATTACTACGAAGGCGGTGTGCAACACGATTATATGAGCGTGCCTAAATGGGAAGGTCTCTGGTCTACCGGTGGTAATACCGGGGGTAACCGGCCTTTTATGACAGACGGTGAAGTTATTGAAGGCGTTCTTACTCCAGAATACGAAGCAGCTTTTCACTATCGTCGGAACTTGGGCGGTGAGAGTAACAGTCTTGGTGTGGACTATGACAGGCTGACTACTTGTGAACCTGCTGGCATGCCCCGTTGGTTGTTAGAGCCTTATGTTCGCGAGTTCCTCAATACGCCCACTTATTCACTCTGGCATAATGATTTAGGCAATGACACACGTCGAATCTACATTAACCAGGAACATATCAATATTGATGGTACTCATTTTGCGTCTGGTGACAGTATCGGTTTTTGGGCAGTGGATGATGATTTAGGTGACGTTCTAATCGTTCATACCGAAGATATTTACCCCGCTGATTTTTTCCGCGGCACGCCACCAACTAGTAATCAGGCTGAATCAGTAGAAATCTGGTACGAGTACTGGGATGCCGAAAACAATGAGAAAAAATTGGGTGTTAATGTGTATTGGTACGATGACTTGGCTTTGCTGGAACCACTGAGTCTGGTTTATACCTTCCGATATCGCGAAGATATGGAAAACGCTGGCTTGAGAATGCGTTACTGGGAATGTGCCCAGAACAACAACACGTATTTGACTAGGGATGAAAACGGCAATCCTTCTACCCAGTATCGTCTTCCCGGTGAACCCGGCTATGTCGATCCTCGAGGCACCCCAGCTACACGTAATCCGGATCTGCCACCTGATCTAGCTGGACAGGAAAAAAGCCCTACTTTTGATGATGCGTTTGATTTCGCATTTTGATTGAGTATAGTCACTAAGATTAATTTAAGGAGTAATATTATGAGATTATCACTAAAAAAATTATCCGCTGTAGCCTTGGCTGTACTGACATTAGGCGTGGTTGATTTTGCTGTTGCACACCACAGTTTTGCCATGTTTGACCGAGCTCGCGAAGAAGTTACAGGCGGTGAAGTTGTGCGTTGGGCTTTTAACAGCCCACATGTTGCGTTGTATATAAGAGATGAGGCCGGTGAAATCTTTGCCTATGAAGGCGCAGCTCCAGCATCGTTGGTTACACGTGATGAGCCGATGAATGGTTTTACCTTTCAGCCAGGTGACACTGTAGAGCTAGTGGTATGCCCTCTACATGACGGTCGTAATGGTGGCGCTCTTGGTATCATTATCAAAGACGATGTATGGTACAGGCCTAATGATGGTGGCTGTGGTCCTAACGAAGCTTGGGAAGATTGGATGTCTAAGGGTTACATGTCCAAGCAGGAAGCTCTCGACGCTGGAGAAATGATAGACGAAGATATGTAGGGGTCGTACTTAGGTGTAGGTTTGCCTGAGTAAGGACGAGAAAATATATAAAAGGGCTTCTTTAAAGAAGCCCTTTTTTTTTACTTTAAAATAATAAGAATAGGTATAGCGTGTGCTATTAATGAGCGCCTAGGTATAAAGTATTCTTCTCTTGAGAGCTATTTCGGCTATACTTATTTATCAATTTTTTTATCAGTTAAACGCTTAACTCGGCGTAATCAAAGGCCTGCTTTATGACGTATTGTGTCGCCGTTTCGGTGAATTCCGGTATTGTACTTTGTTCAGATTCAAGGACAAATGCGGGGATTGATATGGCCAGTGTCTACAGCAAGATGTTTAAATTTGAGCTGAGTAATGAAAGACAGTTTGTCGTGCTCTCCGCGGGAAACCTTGCAACAAGTCAGGCAACTATGCATCAGATGAAGAAGGACATTCGACAAAATGCTGTTGTGAGTCTTAATACTGTTGCTAGCTTGAGTGATGCCGCTGACTATCTCGGTGAAGTATGTCGTAACCAGATGAAAAAACATGACACTTCTGGCCCAGGCTTTGGAGCAAGTTTTTTGTTAGGGGGGCAGGTGATGGGAAATGATCATGGCGTGGCCTTGGTCTATCCGGCGGGTAATCACATTACAAGCACCGTTGATACGCCTTATCTGCAAATTGGTGAAAGCAAATATGGTAAGCCAATTCTAGATAGAATCATTAATCAGGATACAAGCCTGGAAACTGCTGCTCTTTGTGTTTTGGTATCCATGGATTCAACGATGCGAAGTAATCTTACCGTTGGGCCGCCAATTGAGGTCATGCTTTATACCGCGAACTCATTTGTTTTGCAGCCTTATCACCGCTTTGAAGAAGATAATGAGTTCTTAAGAGATTTGAAAAAAGCATGGGATCATCGCCTCAAGGAAGCCTTCAATCAGTTGCCTCATCTAACGTGGGCGCAAAGCCGTCAATATAACAATTAATAGATGACTCTTAAGGTCGCATTAAAGCATTATACGGCTTACCGTTTTGACAAAAAGGTTACCATTTTCCCTCATATATTGAGGCTGCGCCCTGCGCCTCATTGTCGACTGCATATCGAGTCATACGCTCTAAATATAAACCTCAAGAAGCATGTTTTACACTGGCAACAAGATCTTTTTTCGAATTATCTAGCAAGCGTTTTTTTTCCGGAAAAAAGTCATGAATTAATTATTGATGTGGATCTTATTGTTGATATGACGATCATAAATCCTTTTGATTTTTTTCTTGAAGAAACAGCTGAAACATTTCCTTTCAATTACGATGAGGTCTTAAAAGATGGCCTTGCTCCTTATTTAAAAGTGACTGAAAAGGGGGCGTTGTTAATGCAGTTGTTAAGTTCTGTAGATATTGGCAAGCAGGGAACTATTAACTTTTTGATTGCGCTCAACCAGATGGTATTGCAACAAGTTGAATACCAAATTCGGCTGCAACCGAATGTGCAAAGTTGTGAAGAAACCTTACAAAAAAAATCCGGATCTTGCCGAGACAGTGCCTTGTTGTTAACGCAACTGTTGCGCCATCTAGGTTTGGCATCACGTTTTGTGTCGGGTTATCTCATACAGCTCAAAGCAGAAAAGAAGGTGCGTGGAAATCAGGATGGGCCTAAAGAAGACCTCTCCAGTTTACATGCATGGATTGAAGTCTATATTCCTGGAGCTGGTTGGATAGGGCTGGATCCAACATCTGGGATGCTTGCGGGTGAAGGGCATATCCCCTTGGCATGCACGCCTGATCCATTCAGTGCAGCAGCTATCACAGGTACTACAGAGCCTTGCCAGGTTGAGTTCGATTACGCCAACTCTGTTCAGCGCATTTAGGATGATCGCTTGGGAAAGCAAAATCAATACATAAAGCGGTATTATTAAGCGAGATAGAGGTCTATATTTTTGTTAAAAAATGGAATAAAAGTGAATCTTACGGCGGTAAAGTTCTTTTTCTAGAAAAAGTATAGTTACATGCATTATACTGTGCCATGTATAACATGAATTTCAATAAAATCAAAAGGTTATATTTAAGTGGCCTGGTTGAATTAAATAAATTTAATAGTCACATCTTCATCATATTGAAGATGAACAAACATTTGAGGAAGCGTGGAATGCATCATTTAAATAAACTTATCTCAGGCCTGGCTTTATTACCAGTATTGTCCATGCCTTTGTCAGTTGTTGCCGCAGATGACGCCGCATTGCATCAGGATACAGTTTCTAATTTTTGCTTTGACTGTCATAACGCTATTGATTGGGAAGGCCAGCTGGCGTTGGATTTACTTGATGTCAATAATGTTGGTTCAGATGCAGAAACCTGGGAGACAGTTGTTAATAAACTAAGAGGCTCAATGATGCCGCCTCCAGGTCAGCCACGTCCTGATCAAGAAACGTATCTTGAACTCCTCAGTTTCCTTGAAGATGAACTCGATCAAGCGGCTATGCAAAGACCAAACCCAGGGCGCCCAGGTCTTTATCGATTGAACCGTGTTCAGTATGCCACGGTGATTCGTGACCTGTTGGGAATGGATATTGATATTGCTGCAATTCTTCCACCTGATACAACAAGTTATGGTTTTGACAATATCGCTGACGTCTTAAATGTATCCCCTACATTGTTAGAAGGATATTTAGCCGCAGCGGACAGAGTCAGTGCAATTGCGGTGGGCGATCCTAACTTTCCACCTGAAGAAGCTAACTATACTGTTAGTAGCATGCTTTCTCAGGATAAGCACATAGACGGCTTTCCTCTAGGGACTCGCGGCGGTATTTCTGCGGATCATCATTTCCCTTTAGATGGTATCTATGAAATTAATACCCACTTTCTGGTGAATTCACTTGAGGTCGTTAAAGGCTTGCAGTTTCCTCATCAGTTTGAAGTGAGTATAGATGGTGAAAGAGTGCGTATGGTAACCATTGGCGGCATCGCAGATTACACTTTAATGCTTGAAAATAGTGCAGCTTCTACCGAATCTGTAGAGAATCGATCAAAAATCCGTATTGCCGTCCCAGCAGGGATTCACAATGTAACGGTCACTTTCCTGGAAAAAACGCAGGCTTATCAAGTTTCTCAGCTACAACCTTTTGAAAAAAATAATTTTGATCCCGTATATGCGGGAGGTATTCCATCACCTGCACGGATCAATATCCGTGGTCCATTTAATTCCAGCGCACCTTCGGGGTTAACGAGAACCCGTGAAGCAATTTTCAATTGCTATCCTGAACAGGTGTCACAAGAGCAGGCATGCGCTACAGAAATTGTTTCAAGCTTAGCTAGAAAGGCTTACCGGAGACCTGTCGATGATACTGAAATGGGGACCTTGATGAATTTTTACCTGGAAGGCCGTGAATCCACCGGCTCATTTGACGGGGGTATTCAAATGGCCCTTCGTCGCATGCTGATGAGTCCAAATTTTTTGTTCCGTATTGAGCAAGATCATTCCGAAGTTGTTGCTGGAGAAAGTTTTGCAATTAATGATATAGAACTGGCATCAAGGCTTTCATTTTTCCTTTGGAGCAGTATTCCTGATGAAGAGCTTGTTAGCTTGGCTGTAAACGGCCGCTTGAGTGATCCTCAGATATTGGAACAACAGGTAAATCGTATGTTGGCTGATGAAAAATCTGATGCTTTAGTCGAGAATTTTGCGGGCCAATGGCTTCAGCTTAGGAACCTTAATGGTGCTACACCTGATGAAATTGCCTTTCCAAACTTTGATGAGAATCTACGTCGTGCATTCCTGACTGAAACATCCATGTTTTTTGAAAGCATTATGCGAGAAGATAAAAATGTCCTTGAGCTAATGACTGCAAATTACACTTACCTTAATGAGCGTCTTGCGAGGCATTATGATATCCCAGGTGTTTATGGTGACCATTTTCGTTATGTGGAACTGGACGATCCCGCCAGAGGTGGATTACTTGGACAGGGCAGTATTCTGACGGTGACTTCTTTTGCTCACAGAACCTCACCAGTATTGAGAGGCAAGTATGTGCTGGATAATATTTTAGGCACCAGAGCTTCAGATCCGCCTGATAATGTCCCTGCGCTGGAAGAAAATGATGCAGATAGTCTTGATCAGGAATCATTACGGCAACGTTTGGCAAGACATCGTGCAGATCCTGCTTGTTCCTCATGTCATAACATCATGGATCCAATAGGTCTGGCCATGGAGAAATTTGATGCCGTAGGGCGTTGGCGTGATCTGGATGAAGGTGGTCAGCCCATTGATTCTACAGGCGAGCTTGCGAATGGAACGCCTATTGACGGGCCAATTGACTTAAAGATGGCATTAGTTGAGCGTCCAGAACTTTTTGTAAACACGTTCACGAATAGAATGCTGACTTATGCAATTGGTAGAGGCCTAGAGTATTACGATATGCCTACTGTCAGGGCTATTGTCGATAATACAGCCGACGATGATTATCGCTTTTCTGCAATAGTTCAGGAAATTGTTAAATCTGCGCCTTTTCGCCTAAAGCAGGCGGCAGGTGAAGAAGATCAGGTTGCGACTAATACAAGTCAATAAAATTGACCTAACTAATTGATTCTGGTAAAAGTATTTTTATATATTTGATTTATATCAAGCAAATTGCATTATGAATTTTTGAACAAAAAAGTAGTAAAAATAAAAAGTTAAACATAAATACTACATTTACTTAAGAGGGCAAGAGAATGATGATATTCAAAAAAGCGCTAGATCGTCGTGCGGTCCTTCGTGGAGCCGGTGCTTCAGTGGCACTGCCGTTTATGGGAGCCATGGTGCCGGCATTAACGGCAACTGCACAGACAGCGGCTGTGCGTCCAAAACGTGCGGGTTTTGTCTATATCCCACATGGCTTCATTATGACTGATGAAGTGGATTTTTGGACGCCTGCTACAACTGGACGCGATTTTGAAATGTCCAGAACCCTGGAGCCTTTTGCAGCGTTCAGAAATCAGATGACAGTCGTTAGTAACTTAATGGGTGCTGATGGTTCAGGTCAGCATACGGGTGCTACTACTGCATGGTTGACGGACATGTACCCTGAAAAAACACAAGGAGCTGATATTGGTGCTGGTATCTCAATTGACCAGATCATCGCTAATCAAATTGGGCAGGATACAATTTTTCCATCAATGCAGTTAGCTATTGAAGATATTACTAGCCTGTTAGGCGCTTGTGACTCAGGATTTAGCTGTGCTTATCTTGATCAGGTTTCCTGGGCATCTGAAGATACGCCTTTGCCTACTCAGATTAATCCGCGAACAGTGTTTGAGCGTATGTTTGGTGGTAGTGGAACAGCTGAACAGCGTTTAGCTAGAATGCAGCAAAATCGCAGCATTTTGGATTCAGTTCTTGAAGAGGCACATCGTACTGAAGCAACACTTGATTCGGAAGATCGTATTCGCCTGGGTGATTTCCTGGAGAATATCCGTGAAGTTGAAAGACGTATTCAGAATGCTGAAAGGCGCTCTGGTGACCTTGCAGGTATTGCGCCTGAATCGCCAATGGGCGTTCCTGAGCTTTACGAAGAACATGTCACTGTCATGTATGACCTGCTGCATATTGCTTTTCAGGCAGACATTACAAGAGTCTTTTCGTTAATGATGGCGCGAGACCTAAGCCACCTTAGCTACCCTCAGATTGGTGTAGCCGATCCTCATCATTCTATTTCGCATCACGCGGATCGCCCTGATGTGATAGAGAAGCATTTCAAAGTAAATCACTATCATATGCAGTTAATTTCACGCTTTGTAGAAAAACTGGCAACGACGCCTGATGGTGATGGGTCATTACTGGATAATTCTATGCTGTTGATTGGTAGTGGTATGAGTAACGGTAACCAGCATACCAAAACACGTTTACCGAATGTTGTGATAAGCGGCATGATTGAGGGAAATCGGCATATTGCAGTTGATGATATTACTCGTACTATTGGTCAGCTACATCTTGATATGGCACAGCAGATGGGCCTCGAACTCGCTGATTTTGGTAGAAGTGGTGGCCGCACGGTGGGATTGGCCTAATAAAGTAAAAGGTAGCTGTTTCAGTTAAAGCTTATTAACTGTCGTTCAGAACCTAAGTTGCCAGGTCGTTTCTTATAATGATCTGGCAATTTTTCATTACTTTTTAACAATTATGAAAAATACTATTGATAATAGAAAGAGGTAAGTTCATGCGGATTTCTAACAAGAGCATACAAGCATTTATATTCGTCTTGTTTGGTATAGCTATAGTCACGCAAGTCAGTGCTCAAACCGACCTGAGCCTTGATGAGTTGAGAACTGCTTTAGCGTCAGGCATGGATGTTGATTCTTCAAAAGCTGATGGTACAACCATACTAATGGAAGCAATCTATTATCGTGAAGCAGATAAGGCTAGATTGCTGATTGAATCTGGTGCTGATGTTAATGCTGAAAACCGTTATGGCATGACGGCGATGTTTTTAGCAGCACGTGCAGGTATGGTAGATATTGGTATCATACTTTTGTCTGCTGGCGTAAATTCCAATGCAACGACTGATGAAGGTGAGACCCTGCTTATGGCGGCGGCTAAAGCCGGCAGCGCTCCTCTTGTTAGAGCTTTATTAAGCGATGATCTGGATAGGATGATAGTCGCTGTTGACCCTAATCTTACAGAGAGTTGGAGGGGGCAGACTGCGCTGATGTGGGCCGCAGCTGAAGGTCATGTCGAGGTTATTCAAGCATTGGTTGATGCTGGTGCAGATATTAACAAGCTTTCTGCTTATCAGAAATTTATTGAACCAGATGAAGATAAACGCCAGGGTGGTTTTGTTTACCCTAGAATTCCTAAAGGCCGATTGTCAGCATTGCACTTTGCATCAAGAGATGGCCAGCTAGCGGCTGTTCAAGCTCTGATATATAACGGTGCAGATCTGGATGTTGTGGATGAAGAAGGTAGTACGCCGGCTATGCTGGCTGCAATGAATGGTCACTATGAAAGTGCAACGGCTTTGTTAAATGCCGGTGCTGATGTAAATATTCAAGATAAACTTGGCCGTACGGTTCTATTTATAGCTACTGACATGCACACGCTTGATGCAAATCCGCGTCCTGGCCCAAAACCCTATGGTGATTTAGATAGTCTGGATGTAATTGCTTTAGCCTTGGAAAAAGGTGCTGATCCGAACCTTGCGTTGAAAACGGGACTTCCTGCCTGGTTAGCTCAAGGTTCTGGGCACAATCCCTTACTTAATGAAGGTGCAACGCCCTTACTTAGAGCGGCGATGTCAGGTGATCTTGTGGTGATTAATATGCTTCTAGAGTCTGGCGCAGATACTTATTTGATGACGGCAGAAAGGGAAGCAAGAGGTTTCGGCGGCCCCCCTAATGGCTTAACTAATGTTGTCATGGCAGCCGCCGGTGTTAGTTGGCGTCCATCGATTAGTAGAGGACGCGAAGCTGATGCCATTACTGCCCTGAATTTATTTTTAAATGATTTTGATTTTGATATTAATGCCGCTAATCAGGCTGGAGTAACGGCATTGCATGGCGCTGTAATGCGAGGCTCACCCGAAATAGTTGAATATTTGGGCGAGAATGGTGCTGATTTTACGGCTTTACTGCCGAATGCGACAGGTGGAGATATGTATGCTGAGGGTGCGGATTTATCACCTCTGGATCTTGCATTGGGCGTTATTGATTTAAGACTTGAAGCGAATCCAGAAGTTGAGGCAGTAATTCGTCGCTATATGACGCCGGCTGATTACGATGCCATTGACGCTCGCAAAGTAGAATTACTTGAAGAAAGAGCTGCAGAACAAGCTGCGGCTGAAGCTGAAGAAGAATCTGAAAGCTAGAGAAATTATTCGGCTATTAGCGTTTTTCTAAATTTGACTAGTTGACGCTTTGCTCCCCAATTACCAGGTTGTTCATTGAAATGGCCTGGTAATATCTGTCCGCATTCCTTGCACTGCCCTGATTGATTAAGGTGCCAGTAATCAAGCTGATAGCGATCTCTTTTTATAAGTAAGGCATTGCAGTTTGAACAGTAAGTTGAGCCTCCAATTGCATCACTTATATTGCCAGTGTAGACATGTTTTAGACCATTTTTTAAAGCTATTTCACGGGATCTAATGAGTGATAAGGGAGAGGTGTTGCTCTTATCAAGCATTTTAAAATCAGGGTGAAAAGCGGTGAAATGCAGTGGTACATCTGGTCCCAGCTTATCCATAATCCAGCAAGATAAGGCTTCGATTTCTTTGCTGCTATCATTTTCGCCGGGTATTAAAAGAGTCGTTAACTCTAACCAGGTATTGGTTTCATGTCTTACATAAAGAATAGTGTCTAATACGTCGGCCAGTTTTCCACCGCAAAGTTGATAATAAAATTTTTCTGAAAAAGCTTTTAAGTCGATATTAGTCGCATCCATATTGGCAAAAAATTCCTGGCGTGGTTTCGGGCAAATATAACCCGCGGTTACGGCAACAGCTTTAATATTTTTTTCCCTGGATGCCTGAGCTACGTCGATGGCATATTCATGGAAAATAACCGGATCATTATAGGTGTAAGCGATACTTAAACAGTTAAGGTCAACAGCCGCTTGAGCTAATTGTTGGGGCGAAGCTGAGCTTGCCAGTGACGCCATTTGGCGTGACTTACTGATATCCCAGTTTTGGCAAAACTTACAGGAGAGGTTGCAGCCAGCGGTACCAAAAGAAAGTACCGGTGTGCCCGGGTAAAAATGATTGAGGGGCTTTTTTTCGATCGGATCTATACAAAATCCACTAGAACGGCCATAAGTTGTTAAAACAATTTCATCATTTTCACAGGCACGCACAAAACAAAGCCCACGCTGACCATTACGTAATTTACATGCGCGTGGACACAGATCGCACTGAATCCGGTTATCATCGGTCTTGTGCCAATATCTTGTTTTTACAGTTGCCGTGGTCATGCTAGGATTATACAAGGTTTAAATTTGTGGTTTTCTGGGGTTTCTCAATATTATGACGTCTATCCGTTCAGCGGCAGTAGCGGGAACTTTTTACCCTGGTGATCAAGAAGAATTGATCAGCTCAGTAGATACAATGCTGCATGCTGCGCAAACTAATGAGCCTTGCCCTAAAGTTATTATCGCGCCTCATGCTGGCTATATTTATTCAGGTACTGTTGCAGCGGCAGTTTATAGCAGACTAAAAAATCGTAAGCATGATATATCAAAAGTTGTGTTATTAGGGCCTTCACATAAGCTTGGGTTTAAAGGTGTTGCAGCAAGCTCTGCGGATAAATTCTCTACTCCACTAGGTGACATTCCTTTAGCTCTGGATAGCATTAAATTTCTAGCCGCGATGAATAGCATTGGCTATCTGGATCAAGCTCATAATCAGGAACATAGCTTGGAAGTACACCTGCCTTTTTTACAGAGAGCGCTTGGTTCCTTTGAACTGATTCCTCTCGTGGTTGGTAACGCCAGCAAGGAGAATGTAGCAAAAATATTAGAGTATCTTTGGGGCGGAGATGAGACCTTGGTCGTTATCAGTTCTGACCTGAGTCATTATCATGAATATGCTGAAGCTCAGCGCTTGGATTTAGCCACTTGCAAAAAAATTGTATCTTTACAGGATAATTTAATTGGCAAGGAAGCATGTGGCTGCGGGCCATTGAATGGACTATTACATCTTGCTAAGCAACATGGAATGATAGTTGAAAAAATCGACATCAAAAATTCAGGAGATACTGCGGGCTCAAAAGACCGTGTTGTCGGCTATGGGGCTTTTGTCATTAATGCTGGGGGTTTAGTGAAAACAGATCAAAGCTATAGTTTGGCAAATCGCCAGAGCATCTTGCAAGTCGCGCGTGATGCAATAATGCAAAGCCTGATTGGCAATAAAGATATAAAAATTAACCTGAAAATGTTTCCTTCGGCTTTATTGGAGAAAAAGGGGGCATTTGTAACATTAACTATTGGCGGTAAATTGCGCGGTTGTATTGGTAGCCTTAGCCCTCAGCGCCCGTTGATTGTAGATGTTATTCACAATGCTCAAGCTGCGGCATTTCGTGATCCCCGTTTTAAAGCGCTGACAGTAGATGAGTTTCAGAATGTTGAGATTCATATTTCCATATTAACTGAAGCACATGATATGAAAGTTAACAGCAGAGAAGAATTGTTTGCGCAATTAAGACCAGGTAAAGATGGCTTAATTCTAAAAGAAAAAGGTAAAAGTGCTACTTATTTACCTTCAGTTTGGAAAAAAATTCCTGATCCGCAAAACTTTATCACTGAATTACGCCGCAAGGCTGGTTTAGATCCAAAAGGCTGGGACGAAAGTACGCAAGTGTTGCGTTATGGCACTATTGAATTTTCATAATTAAATAATGTATGGCATGATGTGATTTATGGTTTATTGCATCTTCTTGAGATGCCCCTTTGGTGTTTTCTAGATTAAAAAAATTAGGTTTAAGAAAGTCTGAATGACAATTAATTGGAAGTCATATAATCCTGGCGAATTTTACGATGAATTAATTAGCTCGCCCGGTTATCCTCGCAAACCCGCCCGAATTTTAACTAAATATTTGGCATCTCTAAGCCATGATGAGCTTAAACAGCGCAAAGCTGCAGTTGAGCATGCAATAAAAAGTATGGGAATATCATTTACTGTTTACAGTGAAGCAGGGAATATTGATCGCCAATGGCCGTTTGATTTGGTTCCAAGAATTATTACTGAAAAAGAATGGAAGCCTACTAGTAAGGGCCTAAAGCAACGACAACGAGCCTTAAACTGTTTTATACACGACGTTTACAATGATGGAAAAATTTTTAAAGATAAAATTATTCCAGAAGAATTAATTAAAAAGTCAAAAAATTATCGTAAAGAATGTAGAGGTATGAAACCTGTACATGAGGTCTGGGCACATATATGTGGCACAGACTTAATTCGTGATGCCGACGGTAAATTCTATGTGTTAGAGGATAATCTTCGTGTGCCTTCGGGTGTTTCGTACATGCTGGAAAACAGAACAGTAACAAAACGTGTTTTCCCAGAATTATTTGAGAACTACGATATTCTGCCGATAACAGATTATCCGAGTCAGCTCTTCGATACCTTGGCCGCTATTTCGCCAGAACCAAAAGATTATCCTGAAGTGGTTGTACTAACACCGGGTATTTATAACTCGGCCTATTTTGAGCATTCATTTCTAGCTCAGCAAATGGGCTGCGAGTTAGTGCAAGGTAGTGATCTGGTCGTTGAAAATGATCATGTTTTTATGAAAACTATTGCAGGGCTTGCGCCAGTAGATGTGATTTATCGGCGTATAGATGATCTGTTCCTTGACCCCGAAGTGTTTTATCCTGATTCAGCGTTGGGTGTGCCAGGCTTAATGCGTGCCTGGTTAAAAGGTAATGTAGGTTTAGCTAATGCTCCTGGGGCTGGCGTTGCAGATGATAAGGTGATTTATACTTTTGTACCTGCAATGATTAAATATTATTTAGGTGAAGATGCAATCTTGCCTAACGTCCCCAGCTTTTTATGTACGGATAAGAAGCAATGTCAGCATGTGCTACAAAACCTGGATAAACTGGTTGTGAAACCAGCCAATGAGTCTGGTGGATACGGCATGTTAATAGGCCCTCAAGCGACTAAAAAAGAGCGTGCTGAGTTTGCTCGTAAAATAAAAGCCAATCCTCGAGAGTTTATAGCACAACCATTAATTGCATTATCAACTTCTCCGGTTTTAGGTGAACACTCAATGGAACCTCGTCATGTAGATTTAAGACCCTTTTGTTTACAAGGGGGGAAATCCTACGTGACCCCAGGTGGTTTAACGCGTGTGGCTATGGTTAAAGGTTCTTATGTGGTTAATTCTTCACAAGGTGGTGGTAGTAAAGATACCTGGATAGTGAGGGACTAAGCGTAAAGAAATGAGCATAAAGTAATGAGTATTTAAAGCATGTTATCGAGTGTTGCTGAAAGAGTTTATTGGTTAGGGCGTTATCTTGAACGTGCAGAAAATTCTGCGCGTTTACTAAAAGTGTACTCTGCAATGCTTTTTGATTTGCCTCGTGGGTCTAACCTTGATTGGAGCACTTTGATAGATCTCAGTGGCAGCCACGAAAATTATAAAGAACACTATGATAATTATGATGAAAAACCTGTCGTAAATTATTTATTGTCTGATGCCAAAAATCCAACGTCTATATTTGCTTGTTTGGTTTTTGCCCGAGAAAATGCACGCACCTGTAGAGAGGTTATTCCATCAGAAATATGGGAGCAGGTAAATGCGCTTTACTACACAGTTAAAGAAAACATTAATCCACGCCTCGGTAGAGCTAATCGCTATACACTTTTAGAAAAAGTAATTGCTGATTCACAACGCATTGAAGGTATGTTTGTCAGTAGCATGAGTCACAACCAGGCTTACTCATTTATTGAGTTGGGTCGAAAACTGGAACGGGCCGATATGACAAGCCGTTTAGTTGATGTTGGCTCAATAAATTTGCTGCCAGCATTTGCTGGAAAAACTGAAAAACATTTATTCATAGAGCCTTATGAAAATATTATCTGGATTAATGTACTGCGCTGTCTTGGAGCATTTCAGGCTTATAGACGGCAAGTACATAATCGAGTGAGTGGAAATTTAGTGGTGCGATTTCTATTACAAGATGAGGAGTTTCCTCGTGCAATCGGGTTTTGCTTGTCTGCCTTGGTTGAGAATCTGGATAGATTGCCGAACAATGATGATGTTAAACGTGCAGTCACTCGTGTGAAACGAATTACCCGTGAAGTAAATGTTGACAGTTTACTGGAAAGAGGCCTGTTGGAATTTATTGATGAGTTGCAGATTTCTATCGCCGATATACATGAAGAAATCAGTAGAGTCTGGTTCAGTCCAGAAACGATTCAAGAAAGTGATTAATTTGCAAAGAGTTTAAATGTCGTAAGTGAATTAAGCCGGTGACTTAAAAAGTCCCGCTGTTATTTCCGGCAACTTTTTCCCAGCTGGCAGCCCATGCTAATGGGGGAAGGAGGTTGAAAGCTTCTTTTAATTTCTGATCCCAGTTTTTTTTCAACTCCCGGAGATATTCGCTATCTTCATCAAAGCGATTGTAATTGCTGGTAATAAAGCTATTAGCCTTATACAGCAATATTTCAACAGGAGGCCCAACTGTCAAGTTGCTGCGCATCGTTGAGTCCATAGAAACCAATGCACAGAGTGCCGCTGTTTCGAGAGACGTATCCAGGCTGATGATTCTATCCAGTATGGGGGTACCATATTTGCTCTCACCAATCTGTAGATAAGGCGTATCTTTAGAGCTGGTGATGTGGTTTCCTGCGGAGTAAATTTTTACTACGCGATGTTGGCTTCCTTGTATTTGCCCGCCGAGTAAAAAGGTTGATTCGAATTCTAGATTGGAGCCATCATGTTTCTCTAATTGTCTGCGGTACACTTCACCAATATAGTCAGCAGCTTCTCCGATGGTAGAAACTGTATTTAGATTGATAGGTGTATTTTTACCAATGTCACTCTGTAGCTGAGCTAAAGTAGACTGGCTAGTCGCAAGATTACCTGAAGATAAAAGCACAAATTGACGATCAGGCGCGGCATTAAAGTTAAACATCTTGCTATAAGTGCTTATCTGGTCAACACCAGCATTTGTTCTTGAATCGGAACAGAACACAATGCCCGCATCTACTGAAATAGCTACACAATATGTCATAGAGGTTTCGTTAAAACTTAAATTAGAAGAAATTGTTGATGACTTCATTTTAGCTGAACTACTTCGAGCCTTACAGGAGTATTTATTCATATGTCTTAAAGTTCGTAGCATCAAGCGGGTAAATGAGATTAGATTTTCTGCATGAACCACCTTAAAATCAACGCCATATGTCAGCTATTTTTTAAGACAACCGTTGGATAAACAGTGACAAAACGCTATATAAGTGCTCAGCAATTACTTGATGATTCGTTTAATCTTGCTATTAAAGTTTTAGAAAGTGGTTACAAACCTAATTTTATCGCTGGTGTTTGGCGTGGCGGTGCACCTGTGGGAATAGCAGTACAGGAGCTGCTTAGCTACGTTGGCATTGTTTCTGATCATATTGCAATACGTACATCATTTTACACGGGTATTGAGGAGCGGGCATCCAAGGTCAGAGTGCATGATTTACATTATTTGATTGAAAATTTGAATGCTGAAGATAGGCTGTTACTGGTTGACGATGTGTTTGATAGCGGTCGTAGCATTGATCAGATTATTCAAGATTTAAATGATGAATGCGGAAAGAATACGCCGGAAATTAAAGTCGCAACGCCTTATTTCAAGCCTGGGAAAAATTTGACTAAAAGAGTGCCTGATTTTCACCTACATGAAACGGAAGAATGGTTGGTTTTTCCTCATGAACTATCTGGGTTAAGCAAAAAAGAGATTTTGGAAAGCAAGCCAGGGATGGCGTCATTAGCTAAACTGCTAACTGAAGAGTGATTAATACATATATAAAGTTAAGGAAAATTAACGGACAGGTTTTTGGTGCTAATTTAGTCCTTTTACAAGGGAGTGACTCAGTTTGAAGCTTGGGCAGGTAGTTATTCTAATAATTACGCTGGAGTAATGTCGTTGATGAGGAACATCTTAGCGAATTAACGATGACTTACTCCGGCAATAGGGCCAAAATTTCAAACTGAGACATTGGTATTGTAAGAGATTGTTTGTTAATTAATACATGAAGCTATAACATGCGTTGCCAATGGACGGCTTTAATTCACTATTATTAACATTAGACGGCTATCTCGGCGCGTCATTCTGGTTCCCATTTATCTTGTTGGGCGTCGGCCTGTTTTTCACTATTTACCTGCGTTTTCCTCAAGTGCGATTTTTTACTCACGCCTGGGCTGTGCTGCGTGGTAAATATGAAAAGTCTGACGACCCCGGTGACACGACCCATTTTCAGGCACTTGCAACTGCCCTCTCTGGAACAGTAGGTACGGGTAATATTGGGGGGGTGGGTTTGGCTATATATATAGGTGGCCCAGCAGCTCTATTTTGGATGTGGATGACCGCATTCCTGGGTATGGCTACCAAGATGGTCGAAGTAAGCCTCTCGCATAAATACAGAGTGAAAGCAGCAAATGGCACTATGGCTGGTGGCCCTATGTACTACATGGAGCACGGGTTGAAAATGCATTGGCTCGCAATGTTCTTTGCTATAGCAACCGTAATTTGTTCCTTTGGTACGGGCAACCTTCCACAAATAAATAATATTGCGAGTAGTGTCGATGCAAGTTTTGGTATAGCACCAATTATTACCGGAGGGGTACTTGCTGTGTTATTAGGCATAGTGATTGTCGGTGGCATCAAACGTATTGCATATGTGGCAGCAACCATAGTGCCGACGATGGCGACAATTTATTTAATTGGAGCGCTGTCTGTGATTGTCATGAATTACGATAGCATTATTCCTTCATTTTTAAGTATTTTCCGTGATGCTTTTACGGGTTCGGCAGCGACGGGAGGTTTTCTTGGGGCAACTTTTGCTTTTGCCTTTAACCGTGGCGTAGGTAGAGGCTTATACTCGAATGAGGCTGGCCAAGGGTCTGCTGCTATAGCGCATGCATCTGCAAAAGCTGGTGAACATGTTTCCGAAGGGATGGTGTCTTTATTAGAGCCTTTTATCGACACCTTGATTATCTGCACAATTACCGGCCTGGTAATTTTGTCCTCAGGTGTCTGGACAGAAAAATTTGAAAATGAGTTTCAATCCGCTGATTTAATGCTGTTAGATGGAATTTATCTGGAACAAAATGAAGATGACCGTGCGCTTATAGCAGATGTTCTGGCGAATGGAGCATCTGCTAGCATGCCTTTGTATTCAGGTAGTGTGAATGTGGCCAATGGTGAAATCCTAAACCCTGAATTTACCATTCTACATGCGCGATCTTTTGCCGAAGATGTCAGGTTTTATAGCGACGGTGAGCTTTATAATGGGCAAATAGATATTGAAGAAGGCGTGATGCAGAATTTTGAAATCAGTCTACGTGGACTTTCATTGCTGCATTCTGCTGCATTAACCACTAGAGCTTTTGGTAAGGGTTTGTTTGGTGAAAATGGGCGATACATCGTTACTATATCGCTGGTGCTGTTCGCTTTTTCAACAGCAATTGCGTGGTCTTATTACGGTGACAGGGCGATTATTTACTTAGTTGGATTTAGAGGTGTTATGCCTTACAGAATTTTTTATTGCTTTGCTTTTTTTATGGCCTCATTTATGGATACCACTATTGTTTGGAATATTGCAGCTGTTGCAATAGTACTTATGACCTTGCCCAACCTGTTGGGTATCATGTTAATGCGGAAGGAAATGAAAAGTCTGGTCAGAGATTACTGGGAAGAGTACGGAGATAAAAAAGATTAATTTTCAGTAGTTTCATCCTCATTGTTTTCTTCTTGCGTCTTTTGAGCGCCTGAATTACCTATCATCCCTAATGTCAGTATATTAAGTAATGATCTTTTTTCTTCTACCTGTGCTTGAGTCGGTAGTTGGAAGCCGAAAGCAGTATCTATACTTTCTGGACGACGGCTGGGCGCAAGAGGTGTGTCACGCTTGTTAGAGCCTAATAAACCAAAAGTTACTGAATACAAAAAAGATGGGTCAGTGATTTGAGTAGAAACAATAAACTCACCATTTTCATTTAATTGCCCGCTCTCAGGATAGTTTTCTGTGAGAATGGCTAAGTTGCTGTCAGCAAGGTCATTTAAACCCAGCCGCAGATACATTTCAGTCATAATTTCCATAGCCCTGGGTACAGCAGGTGCTTCCTGATAATTTTCCACGACATATCTTGCGCGGTTTAATGCTGAAAGAAATGCCTGTCTTTCGATATAAAAATCCGCAACATGTATTTCATAATCTGCCAGTAAATTACGCAAATAAATCATTCGAGCTCTGGCATCAGTAGCATATGGGCTATTTGGGAATCGAGTTATTAACTGAGCAAAATCAGTAAAAGACTCTCTAGCATTACCTGGATCGCGTTTACTTGGGTCAGTTGGCAAAAAGCGCGCTAGTATGCTGGCATCTTCCATATAAAAGGCTAATCCTTTCATGTAGTAGGCGTAATCAACATTTTCATCATCAGGGTAAAGGCGAATGAATCGATCAGCTGCCGCACGCGCTGATTCGGCTTCACCAGCTCTGTAGTAGGCATAGACCAGCTCAATTTGCGCCTGGGCTGCATACTGCCCAAAGGGAAACAAAGCCTCTAGTTGCTGGAAGTTTGCAATAGCTGCGCTAAAAGCATTGGTACGCAGCGCATCAACTGCCTCGTTGTAGATGAATTCTTCAGTAGAACCGACAAACTGATCATCTGAGGAGCAGGCAGAAATTGATATAATAGAGATGAGCAGGAGGGGGCTTAGAAATCTTTTCACAGTTGTTTGGTGTTTCAGTTTGCTCACTGGCTTTTGGTTGCTATACATTGGGATAATTCGATATTTCGCCGACGCAGTGTACTATAATCTAAAAAAAAGTCCTAAAAAAGTCCTAAAAAGATATCTCAGAAAAAAATACTAGGAAAAATGATCGGCTAAGATCATTACCTCTCACTCTATAGACTATAAAAGTATGGAAAAGTTTTATTTGGAAGGAAAAGTTAGCTCTGAACAAGCAGGTTTACGTTTGGATCAAGTCGCTTCAAGCCTATTTCCCAGTTATTCCCGAGCTCGCCTGCAGTTATGGATAAAGGCAGGAAACTTGTTGGTAGATGGCGACAAAGCCAAAAACAAGCAAAAGCTGTTAGGCGGTGAATTAATCACATTATCAGCTATTCAGGAGCCTCAAGAGCAATGGCAAGCTGAACCTTTGCCATTGGAAATTATGTATGAAGATGAAAGTCTTTTAGTCATTAACAAGGTTGCTGGCCTGGTTGTTCATCCTGCGGCAGGAAATTATTCAGGCACTTTACTTAATGCCTTGCTCTATCATTATCCTGAACTTGGAACCATTCCGCGTGCAGGCATTGTCCATCGCTTGGACAAGGAAACCAGTGGGTTAATGGTGGTGGCACGTACTTTGGAGAGTCACCGGCTTCTAACAGAACAAATTCAGGCTCGGGAAGTAAACAGGGAATATCAGGCTGTGGCAATAGGTCTAGTAACTGCGGGGGGAACCGTTGATGCGCCGCTAGGGCGACACCCCGTACATAGAACCAAAAGAGCTGTTGTAGCAGAAAAAAATGGTAAGAATGCAGTTACACATTACCGGGTATTAAAAAAATATAGAGCACACACACATTTATTGGTGAAGCTTGAAACTGGGCGCACGCACCAAATTCGTGTGCATATGGCGCATTTAGGCTTCCCCCTAATTGGCGACCAGGTTTATGGCGGTCGGCCGAGAATCCCCAAAGCTGCTAGCCCTGAGTTGATTAGCATGATTACAAACTTTAAGAGACAGGCTTTACACGCCTGGAAGTTGGGTTTGCAGCATCCAGGCACAGGAGAGTTTATGGCATGGGAAGCGGAATTGCCTCAAGATATGCTAACGCTTTTATCTGTGTTAAATGCGGATTATGAACAGATAGATTATGAATAATAAAGGTCTTATAAAAGCAGACTGGTCTGTACCAGCAAACATTGGGGCCGTTGTCGCAACGAATCAACGCGCGGCAAATGAGCTGCTTCAACAAAAGAATGTGCAGTGGGTACAGCAAGTGCATGGTAAGAATGTATATAAGCTAGATTCTGTTGTTGAAAATTTAAAGCCAAAAGCTGATGCTATTTATACTCAAGTTCCCAATATGGTCTGTGGCATTCATACAGCGGATTGTCTCCCGGTTTTTTTCAGCGATCAAAAAGGCTGTGAAATTGCAGTAGCTCATGCAGGCTGGCGTGGTTTAGCTGCGGGAGTTTTGGAAAACACCTTGGAATGTTTTAAAGCGCAGGGAGATCAAATTACTGTTTGGTTTGGACCTGCAATTGGGCCCTGTCATTTTGAAGTAGGGGAAGAGGTTAGAGATTTATACTTGCAGCAAGCCAGTTCATCTACAAAAGCCTCTACAGCCTCAGCTTTTATTCCTGGCATAAAATCAGGTAAATGGATGGCTGATCTCTATAAGCTTGCACAAATCCGTTTAAACCATGCCGGTGTGTTCAACATTAGTAGTAGCGGCCTATGTACTTATTGTGATTCTCAAAATTTTTATTCTTATCGCCGTGATAAGGAAACTGGACGCCTGTCCAGTTTGATCTGGTTAAATTAAATTCTGCTGACTTGAATCAATCCAATCCACCCCCATTTACTAGAGAATGAAAGTAGTAAAGTTTAGCTCGTGGGAGATGCATTATGCGAATGGATAAGTTAACAAACAAATTGCAACTGGCTTTAGCCGACGCTCAGTCATTGGCTGTAGGTAAAGATCATAACCAGATTGCGCCTGTGCATTTAATTTCGTCACTGGTTAATCAAAAGGGTGGGTCGATTAAACCTTTATTGATGCAAACGGGTTTCGATATTCAGAAAGTACAGCAAGGTTTATTAGCTATCATAGCTGATTTGCCGGTTGTGCCTGATAGTGATGGTGATGTAAATCTGTCACAAGAACTTGCCAAATTATTAAACATCGCAGATAAAAACGCACAACAAAATAATGACCAATTCATCTCCAGTGAAAGTGTTCTACTTGCTGCTATGCAAGATAAAGGCGAACTAGGGAAACTCTTAAATTCTTTTTCAGTATCGAAACAGGCGCTGGAAAATGCGATTAAAAATTTACGCGGCGGTGACGCTGTTAATGACCCAGAAGCTGAAGGCTCGTATCAAGCATTAGAAAAATACACAGTAGATGTGACAGCTAAAGCCGAGGAGGGCAAGCTGGATCCTGTTATAGGCAGGGATGATGAGATTCGGCGTACTATTCAAGTACTGCAACGTCGTACCAAAAATAATCCGGTATTAATCGGTGAACCTGGCGTGGGTAAAACAGCTATCGTTGATGGCCTGGCACAACGTATTGTCAATGGTGAAGTTCCAGAAGGTTTAAAAGGCAAGCGTATTCTGTCATTAGATATGGGCGCTTTAATTGCGGGTGCGAAATTTCGCGGTGAGTTTGAAGAACGTTTGAAAGCAGTTCTTAATGAGCTTGATAAGAAGGAAGGCTCAGTTATTTTATTTATTGATGAAATTCATACCATGGTAGGGGCTGGCAAAGCAGAAGGTGCCATGGATGCCGGGAATATGCTTAAGCCTGCTCTGGCGCGAGGTGAACTGCATTGTGTCGGCGCGACTACGCTGGATGAGTATCGGCAATATATTGAAAAGGATGCGGCATTAGAGCGGCGCTTCCAGAAAGTTCTTGTCGAGGAGCCGACTGAAGAAGATACCATTGCAATTTTACGTGGACTTAAAGAGCGTTATGAAGTGCATCACGGTGTGGACATAACTGACTCGGCCATCATTGCTGCCACAAAATTATCGCAGCGTTATGTTACAGACAGGCAGCTGCCTGACAAAGCTATTGACCTCATTGATGAGGCCGCCAGTTTAATTCGCATGGAAATAGATTCGAAACCGGAAGAGATGGACCGTCTGGAAAGACGCTTAATACAATTAAAAATTGAACGTGAAGCGCTAAAAAAAGAAACTGATGAGGCGTCTAAAAAAAGGCTGGGAAAACTTGAGTCTGATATTAAAAAACTGGAAGTAGAATTTGCTGATTTAGATGAGATATTGCGTGCGGAAAAGATAACGCTGCAAGGTTCACAAAAAATTAAGAGTGCTCTGGAGCAAGCCAGAATTGATATGGAAGCGGCAAGTCGTGCTGCAGACTTAACTAAGATGTCAGAATTGCAATACGGCATTATTCCTGACCTGGAAAAACAACTGGAGCTTGCTTCTAGCGCAGACAATATTGAAATGAAGTTGCTGCGTAATAAAGTGACGGATGAAGAAATTGCCGTGGTGGTCTCCAGAGCAACAGGTATTCCAATTTCCAAAATGTTGGAAGGTGATAAGCAGAAGTTATTACGCATGGAAGAAGCTCTGCATAAAAGAGTTATTGGGCAAGATGAAGCCGTTAATGCAGTCGCTAATGCGGTAAGACGTTCCCGTTCAGGAATATCTGATCCGCAACGGCCAAATGGGTCTTTTCTGTTTCTTGGGCCAACCGGTGTTGGCAAAACTGAGCTTTGCAAAGCCTTAGCCCATTTCCTCTTTGATACGGAGGACGCCATGGTGCGTATAGACATGTCAGAATTTATGGAGCGGCATTCAGTGGCTCGATTAATTGGGGCGCCTCCTGGTTACGTGGGATATGAGGAAGGTGGCTACTTGACTGAAGCAGTACGACGTCGTCCCTATGCTGTCTTGTTGTTAGATGAGATTGAAAAAGCCCACCCTGATGTTTTTAATATTTTATTACAGGTACTTGATGATGGAAGACTCACTGATGGCCATGGTCGTACGGTAGATTTCCGTAACACTGTAATCGTGATGACATCCAATCTCGGCTCCGATCGAATTCAAGAGCTTATGAGTGCAGATACTGAAAATGGTGCGAGTTACGACGCCGTGAAAAGTGCAGTTCTGGAAGTGGTATCGAAGCATTTTAGACCAGAGTTTATCAATCGTATTGATGAGTTGGTTGTGTTTCATCCTCTTGCTCGCGAGCAAGTAAAAGGCATTGCTGAAATTCAATTACAATTGTTGGCCCAGCGTTTACAAGATAATGATCTTAAGTTGGAGTTTGCAGAAGGTGTTCTGGATAAACTGGCTACCCTGGGCTTTGATCCTGTGTATGGTGCGCGCCCATTGAAGAGGGCTATTCAAACTTGGCTAGAGAACCCGCTGGCTCAAAGTGTACTTGCTGGAGATTTTTCACCCGGTGATACGATTCTTGTAGAACTTGATGGTGAAAAGATTAAATTTACTCGCCAGCAGAAAGTAAATTAATAAGTATGCGTTGATGTTTAAAACATCAGAGTTTACCTTGTTGTTGAAGTAAATGATGAGCGCGCATCAACGCTATCACTGCCAGAGAATCCTTGATTTCCTGATTGAGAACCATCTGCCAGGCCTCTATAAAAGGTATTTTTTTAACGGTAAGTAGCTCTGTTGGGTCGGGTTGTGCTTCACCTTCACTCAAGTCTTCAGCGATAAAAATATAAGCTCGTTCGTTGGTAAAGCAATTACTGGTATATAGCTCGCCAAGCTGAGTCCATTTGTTTGCACTTAAGCCGGTCTCTTCGAGTAGCTCACGTTTGGCGCCTTCGAGTAACTCTTCATTAGCTTCAACGCCACCTTCCGGGATTTCCCAACTATAGGTATTGAGGGTATATCGATATTGTCCAACCAAATACGTCTTAAGATCGTCTGAAAGGGCGACAATACCAACAGCAGGTTTTGCTTCTACAACGCCATAAATTCCTGCGTCTCCGTGAGGCGTTATCACTTTATCCTCACGTACGCGAATCCAGGGGTTAGAATAAACCGCTTTGCTGCTCAAGGTCTTCCAAGGGTTTTTCAATTAAATACTCCTTTTTCTTTCCATATTATTTATTTTACTTTTATAGGTGAGATGTTTATGATTTTTACTGATTCAAAAGGATATTTTTTTAAGGGTAACATTTACATTCATGCTTAATTTTAAACAACGTATTTTTCATATAATTGCATTAATACTATTATTTCCTGCTTTGGGTTTTGCTCAAAGTGTCATAGTGGTTGCAGAAAATGCAGCAGCTCAAGATTGTTATCAGGCAGCAACCGCTGTTTCAACTATAGAAGAYGCCGATGTTAGTTCTGACATGCTTGAACCCTGTAATGTGGCACTTACCCAGTATGGTTTAACCGATGACGACCGCGCAGCAACATTTGCTAATCGGGGAGTTTTGCATGCCGCTTTAGGTTCCTTGGCGGAAGCTTTATCAGATTACGATGAGGCCTTGAGTCTGCAGCCTTCTTTAGGCCAAGTTTATTCTAATCGGGGCATAATTTATCATTTCGAAAAACAGTTTGGCCAAGCATTAAGTAATTATAATCGTGCGCTTGATTTGGATGTCGAAGATAAGCATTTAGCACATTTTGGACGTGGAATAGTTTATGAAGAAATGAGTCGCTGGGCAGAGGCTGTTGGTGATTACCGAAAAGCACTGGAATATAGCCCGGACTGGCCGCCTGCAACTACCCGGTTGCACTGGGTTTTAAATAAACTGGAAACCACAAATAACTATGTCGTATTTGGTCAATAAGCGTTTATTTAAGTGCCTCTTTATTTAAGTGCATTTTTAGCTAGTTGCTCCAGGTTTCCCGCAAAATTCATTACATGAAAAATAACGTTTTGCTCAATGCTGCCACTGAGCAGATGAGAGCCAGGGCCAATGGCGTAAATAGGAACGTCTTCCCCGCTATGGGTTTCTTCAATGAGAGGAATAAAGGACTCCTGATGAAAGCCTGGAGTTTCTGTATTCACATTGTTTAAATCTACTCTGCGAGGGAAGGGTGGTGGTTCCTGACCTTCTTCTAGCTCTATTTTTTCATATTTACCATCTGCTCTGTCGGCATAATCAGCAAAGCCCCTGCCGTTTATATAGTTGAGGGTGGTATAAGGCATATCCTGCCTATCCAGTTTAGCGTCAGTTTCGGGATTGCCAGCATCATCATTGCTAAAAACTTTGCCTAAAATTGGATTGCCGCGAGTAGTGTAACCAGCCATTGTCATAACGTGACTATGGTCAGCGGTAACAATTATTAAGGTTTCATCTGGGTTTGTTGCAGCATAGGCAGCAGCAACTGCATTAGAAAATTCCACTGTTTCATTCAAGGCACTATAGGCATTATTATCATGATGAGCATGGTCAATACGGCCACCCTCAACCATAAGAAAAAAGCCATCCTCATCTTCTTCTAATAGATCGATTGCTTTCAATGTCATTTCACTTAGTGAAGGCTCTCCTGCCGTATCATTATGGCGATCTGCTTCGAAACGCATATGCGAGGGGTTAAATAAACCGAGAACATTACCATTATTCTGATCAGTTAGGTTGTCGAAGCTAGTTTGATCCATAACGTAAGTACCACCTTGATTAATCCACTCCCGAATCAGATTGCGACCGTCTTTACGCCTACCTTCATCAACGCTTTCTGAGAAGCCAACGAGAGTGTCAGGGTCATCATCAAAAAACATTGCTCTGCCGCCACCAAAGGCAACATCAATACCATCAATTTCACTAGCAGAAGGGTCCTTAATATCTAGAGTATTACGTAAATGTTCAGAAAAATTGATAAGTTGGCTGGCGATATCTATGCAGTCATTGATCCGATCTTCTTCATCTGGCGTTGTGCTGGATTCCCAGTCTCTTTCTGGGGTCTTCGCATAAACGGCAGCAGGGGTGGCATGGGTGAGTCTGGCAGTGCTGACAATACCTGTTGCTTTGCCAGCGATTTCAGCCAACTCTAATGTTGTCATTAAATCAGGGTTGTCACTATTGAGATAACTCTCGCAATTGGCACGCTCTGATTGATCATCGATGCCTATTAGGCCAGCTTTTGTTTTAATTCCTGTCATCATTGCGGTCATAGTGCCAGCAGAATCCGGAATTTGCTGATTAGTGTTATAGGTTTTAGACAAGCCTGTCCAAGGAAAGTGCTCAAAGCTCAGGCTGAATTCTTCTCCACTTTGATTGGCTTGTTGGCCAGCAAAAATTCTAGCAGCCGTTACCGTTGTCATGCTCATACCGTCACCGACAAAAAGAATAATATTTTTAGCGGCACCAGGCGTGTTGTTAATGACTTTCCTGCTAGCACTCAGGACAGCCTCTTGGCCGTCTTGATACCAGTGAGATTGCGTGTTCAAAGTAGGTAAAGCAGAATTTTTGTTTAGCAGTAAGATGCTGAACACGGCAACCAAAGTTACTACCAGAGCACTTAGTATAATTTTTTTATTAAAACCAAGTCTTTTATTAAAATTAAGCATGAATATTTCTCTTAAGTGTTAACTCATTTTTACAGATTAAATATACTATAGAATAAATACTACATTTTAATTAAGACCATAGTGTAGACTGATTCCTAGATAGAAAGCTTCTTATATATACAAGTTTAATAGTAGATAACTATTGTGCAATTAAATTCTGACTCGCCTTATTTCGTCGCTGTAGACCTTGGCTCAAATAGTTTTCATATGGTGATTGCTCGTATTCAAAACGGCCAAATGGAAATTATTGACCGTGAAAAGGAAATGGTGCAGATTGCTCGCGGTGTAAAAAAAGATGGGCATTTGAGCTTGGCCGCACAAACTCGTGCTCTAGAATGTCTGCATCGTTTTTCTGAACGTTTACGAGATATTCCGATTGAGAAAATCCGTGCTGTAGGAACAAAAACGCTTAGGTCTACCAGTCGGTCCAAGTCTTTTTTAAAAAAAGCTGAGCAGGCACTGGGCGTCTCCATCCAGATTATTTCGGGTTATGAAGAAGCCCGTTTGGTTTATTCTGGCTTATCCCATTCTGTGTCGAATGATCATAATAAACGTCTGGTCATTGATATTGGAGGCGGCAGTACTGAATTTATTATAGGTGAAGGTTATGAGCCCTTGTTAATGGAAAGTTTAAGTATGGGCTGTGTCAGTTTTACCAAACGTTTCGAAAACCCCTCAGGGAAAATCACGCGTAAATTTATGGATAAAGTTTATCTTGCGGCGTGCTCAGAAATTGAAGTGTTAAGGAAGAATTATCGTAAAGCCAGTTGGCAGATTGTATTCGGAACCTCAGGGACAGTAAAAGCTATCGCTGATTTAACGATGGCAAAAGATGGCGGTGCTGTGATTAGCAAAAGCTCGCTGGATCAATTAATTACTGAGTTAGTAAAGGATAAAAAGTTATTAAACAATGTACCTGAATTACGTCGAGACGTATTGCCTGCTGGCGCAGCAATACTCAAAGCTATATTTGATCAGTTGAAGCTGGATTCAATGCATGTCGGTGATGCAGCTCTTAAGGAAGGTTTGCTGTTTGATACCATTGGGCGCTTAAGTGACAAGGATACTCGAGATGAAAGTATCCAAAAGCTACAACAACAATATAATGTTGATACTGACCATGCCCAGCGTGTAGCAAAAACGGCTATAGCTTTGTGGCAACAGATTCGAAGCCCGGTACTGCCAGGGGTGTCACGTAATAAAATCATACGGTGGGCTGCGGAATTACACGAGATAGGCTTAAGTATTTCTCATACAAGCTTTCATCATCATGGTTATTACATATTAAGACATAATGATATGGCTGGATTTGGCCGTTATGAGCAGTACATTTTAGCGAATCTTGTGCGTTCTCATCGCAAAGGCCTTTATCAACAGAAATTTGGGGATATGGATGAGCTTGCTATGACGGCATTTGTCCCATTACTGGTTTGTTTGCGCTTAGCCGTACTGTTCCACAGGCGGCGTGAAGATATGGATTATTTACCTAAACTCACTAATACAAAATTAGGCTATCAACTTAAGTTCCGACGTGGATGGTTAAAGCAGAATCCGCTCACTCTTGCAGGCCTTGAACAAGAGAAGGAACAGTATGAGAATATAGGTGTTGCTCTTGAGTTCAGATAGTTTTGTATCTCTTACCGGTGTTTCCTTCTAGTACCAGCTGGTTTATATTTGATCGTAAGAAGTTCCTTTGTTTATAGGAGTTAATCATCAAGCGTTCGATAGTTAATAAGTTGAGGTGGTTTTTTCTGATTCTGGCAGTGAATGCAGTGCTAGTTGATTCGCTATTGGCTCAAATTAGACCTCGATCCAGCAACCCGTTGTATACGACTGTGGTACCTCGTGATACCGATGGTGCAGAGTTTTATTTTACCCGCTTAATATATGGATCTGATGGATTCAGAAGCAGAGGTGGCTGGATGACCGACATGCCGGAGGCCGATCATTATTTCATGAATGGCTTAACTCGATTGACACGGGTTGATGGTTCTTTGGTTGATCTGAGGAATCCACAAGCAGGCGCGCCATGGATTAATTTACAAGAAACTGCTGTTTTCGATTATCCCTTTCTCTATGCCGTAGAAGTTGGAGGCTGGCGTCTTAATGTAGAAGAAATAGCGACCTTACGGGAATACCTATTAAAGGGAGGCTTCCTCATCGTTGATGATTTTCATGGTACTTATCAATGGAATGGCTTTATGACGACAATGCAACGTATTTTTCCGGATCGTCCAGTAGTGGATATTCCGGAAGATGATGAAGTTTTCCATGTGCTTTATGACCTGGATACGACTATCCAGATTCCCGGCATCAGTCCGCTGAGCCGGGGTGTGACTTGGGAACAGGATGGCGTTGAGCCGGTTTATCGAGGTGTTTATGATGATAATGGCCGTTTAATGGTGGCGATTAATCACAATATGGATTTGGGTGATGCCTGGGAGCATGCTGATACGCCAGGTTATCCGCAGCCGATGACGGCGATGGCGTATCGCTTCGCCGTCAACTATGTCATCTACTCAATGACCCATTGATGGTTGGGAAGCTATTGTGCTGACCAATACGTCGTTGGAAGCAGAATTTAATTCAGTCACTTACTTACTGTCTAAAGTTCCTTCAGTAAATTCTGTTTCCGCCTCGTTTTGGCTGCGCTCATGACGCTTCCTGTAATTCTTTTAGTATAAATTGAAGTAAAAGGAAGCTCGCTCGAAACGCTTCTTGCTAATAACTATTTAAGAGAGGATACGATGAAAAACCAAATTTTTGTGCTGATTTTCGCAATGGTTTCTTGTGCAGCTTTTGGCGCGAATGAGGATGAGTTAATGGCTCGTGCGCAGGCAATTCATGAGCGGGTTATGGCTGTGGATACTCATGTTGATATCCCTCTGAATTTTGCCACCAGTGAACATGATCCACTGGATGCTGAAGCGCAGGTGAATTTATTGAGCATGCGTAATGGTGGCCTTGATACTGTCTTTTTCATTGTCTATGTCGGTCAGCAAGAGCGTAATGCAATGAACTACCTTGATGCTAAAGCTGATGCCTTAAATAAATTTGATGCTATTCATCGTATGGTTGAGCTTTACCCCGATGAAATTGGCTTGGCTTATACAGCCGATGAAGCAAGAACTTTGCATGCTGAAGGCAAACTAGTGGCTATGATAGGCGTCGAAAATGGTTTCAGTATTGGCCGTGATCTAAGTCTTCTGGAAGATTTTCGTGATCGTGGTGCTCGTTACATGGGGCTGGTGCATAACGGCCATAATGATATTGGCGATTCGGCACAGCCACAGGAACGCTTTGGGGGCATGACTGAAGAACATGGTGGCCTCAGCGATTATGGGTATCAGGTCGTTGAAGAGTTAAACAGGCTGGGTATTTTGGTTGATATTTCTCATGTCTCGAAACAAACCATGCTGGATGCAACTCGTCATTCAAGTGTGCCGATTATTGCTTCCCACTCCAGCGTGAACGGGGTTTATGTTCACCCGCGTAATCTTGATGACGAGCAGTTATTGGCTATCGGAGAGAACGGAGGCGTAGTTCAGATTGTTGCCTTTGATCCTTATCTTAATGAAGGCCGAGGTACTGCGTCAGTTAGTGAGCTGGTAGATCATATTGATTATGCCGTTGAATTGATTGGTGTAGAGCATGTGGGTATCTCCTCAGACTTTGGTGGCGGTGGGGGAATCATGGGTTGGAATGGTGCTGTTGAGACTATCAATGTAACGTTTGAACTTGTACGTAGAGGCTACTCTGAGGAAGAAATTGCCATGATCTGGGGAGGCAATGTATTACGTATTCTGGAAGAAGCTGAAAATTTGGCTGAGTCTGTTTCCATGGCAGTGACAGGTTTGCCAGCATTTGATGATTCTCCAGTATTACAAAGTGATGCAATTCTAAGTTCGGTGGATTTATCCAGTCACCCTGATGCGCTCAATTTTCGGACCAGACTTGAGTATAGCCTTAACGAACCAGTCAACTTTGCCGGTCATTACATCCTGACTTCCTGGGGCTGTGGCACGATGTGTCAGATGATTGCGCTAATTGATGTCCTCACTGGTGACGTATTTTTTCCGCCCGATTTTGTCTCCAGTTATGGTTCCTGTTTTAAACCGAATAGTAATCTGGTTATTCTCAATCCTGTGGATGAGTTCTTTTTAGATTCGTTTGACGACGAACCTCCCGAATGGTTTAACGTGGGTTATTACCTTTGGGATGGTCAGGACATGCAACTTTTAACAGAGAACCAGCAGGTAGTGCTTGAAGATTGTGAGTTTTTTTAAGTAGATGGGTTAATCCTGCTTTCTGCCTGGTCTTTAGGCCAGGCAGAATTAGGAATTAATACACTATAAATTGACTAATACATTCCGCGCACATTCATACGCAGCGTATAAAGGCCAGTTCTGGCTGTAATATAAAGGGTCTGACGGTCAGGCCCACCAAAAGTCAGATTAGAAGGCGCCTGCGGTACATCGATGGTTTCTATCAGCGCACCGCCAGGCGCATAAATCGTGACTCTACCACCACCAGTTAGATACAGATTGCCACGTTCATCCAGACTGACACCATCTGAACCCAAGGTAACGTAAACACGTTTTCCACTGACTTGTCCTGGTGCATCAATGTCATAGGCATAGGTGATGTTGGCTTCTGCATCGGCTACATACAAGGTGGAGCCATCGCGAGTCCCGATAATGCCGTTGGGTCGAACCAGATCATCAATAACTCGAATAGCTTCAGAGCTTCCCGCAGGCAAATAGTACACATGGTAACCATCCTGAGGCAGGTTAGATTCATCACCATAACGTGGGTCTGTGAAATAAATACCGCCACTAGCATCGACCCAAAGGTCATTTGGGCTATTAAAAGCTGAACCCTGATAGCCGCTTATGAGCGGTGTGGCAGTCGCATTTTCAGTATTGATACGGCTGATCCTGCCAAGGTTGCCAATGCAGGCATAAAGCTGCCAGTTTTCATCAAAGAACAGGCCGTTGGCGCCGTTAGTATTTTCCATGAATGTTTCTAGCTGCCCGTCGGTATCGATAAAGTAAATAGTGCTTGTACGGACATCGGTAAAATATAGATTGCCTGCTTCGTCGGCAGCCGGGCCTTCGGTAAAAACAAAACCGGAAGCTGCTTCCTCGACTTCAGCACCAGAGGTAATCAAACCGGATGTTTGAGCCTGAGCCTGCAAGCATATTCCTAGAAATGTGAGTGTGTAAAATAAGGCTAAAATGATTTTTATAATTTGTTGCATAATTTTTCCTATCATTATTTTTAATTTAAAAAATAGCATTTTTACATATAACTATTGTCGCTTGGTTATTCACTTTCTTCCCAAGCTGAACGTGCCAGGGACGCGATACCGTTTGCTCGTGGCCAGTCAGGATGTTCAGCACTTAGTGAAGTAGAAATAGCGTCAGCAACGGCATCAGCACTTTGCCCCTGAGCTTTCAGCCTCAGCGTTTCATCTCTAATGCCAGCTACGATTTCACGCTGCATACCAATGAGACTGCCATCACCAATTTCACCGTGTGCAGGAACGATAACTACTGGTTCCAAGGCATCAAAAGTATCGAAAGCCTTTAGCCAGGCGCTGATGCTGGAACCCGGAGTTGCTGCAAGAAAAGAGTTATTCATGACGACATCGCCAGTAAACAGGACACGGTCTTCGAGCACAAAGATGCCGGTATCACCAATCGTATGAGTGGGACCCACGACTTCAAGGTTGACGGTTACACCGCCGAGGTTAATAGAGATAGTGCGGTCAAAAATAATATTTGCTACACGACGTTGAGCATCCGCCAGTAATTCACCCATCTTTGGTGAGAAGCCAGAAAAAAGGTCAATCATGCGCTGACCGTTTTCAGTAAATTCATTTTCCTGAGTAGTGGAGTTGATATAAATGGCAGATTCTGGAAAGGCAATATATCCGGTAGTGTGTTCGGGGTGATAATGAGTGGAAACAATATAAAATTGTGTGTTATCGCTTAGGCGCTGGGCCTCTCGTAACACTATTTCACCATTTTGCCGACCCATCCCAGGATCTATGATCAGGGTGGCTAATTCGCCGATCACAATGCCAACATTCGGCACTCCACCAATATTGTTATCAGAAATACCATAAGTATACTCCCCTAATTGTATAACAGCGTTTTCCTCAATCATTGGATTGGGGGCTAACTGGGCAAAGGCCAAATTACCCAGAAATAAAAAGGAAACAAATAGAAAATGCTTTAACATAGATACGCCTTAAATTGATTTAGCTGTTGCTTTTTTTCATATGTAGACGCCTTTGTATTTCGGAGCCTTTTAGATGAATGCAGAACGATGATAAGACGTAATCCCATAAAAGTTAAGTTTATTACTAGGTTAAGAATTTCTGGTAATGGGACAGCAATAGTTTTTTATCTTGACATTAGCCTTATAAATCCCATAATGGCGCCCTGGATTTGGTGGACAGACTGACTGATTACCCCTCGGCTCAGGCGAGTCCCAAGCGATTCTATAGAATCTTGGTGACTGCCCCCATAAAGACCCAACTGAATGCTTTATACCTGACGCAAGGTAAGTTTCAGTTTCCCTAACGCGTTATCACGCATAGGGCCGTAGGAGTTCAATCAGAACTCTCCAACTTCAGAGTATCAGTTTGCGATAGCTATAAGCCTCAGGTTTATGGTTTTTTTGCTGTTGTGTGTTTGCCCGATGAGCGGGTGAGATTGAAAATATTTCAAGAGGAAAATAAGGTGGAAATGTTATCTGGTGGAGAGATGCTGATTCGTGCCCTGCACGATGAGGGCGTTGATTTGATATTTGGTTACCCTGGCGGAACAGCCCTGCATATTTATGATGCAATATTTCAGCAAGATAAGGTTAATCACATCCTGGTCAGGCATGAACAGGGAGCGACTCATGCGGCTGATGGCTATGCCCGTGCTACGGGTAAACCAGGTGTTGTGCTAGTGACGTCAGGTCCGGGTGCAACCAATACAATTACGGGTATTGCTACGGCTTATATGGATTCAATTCCTATGATTGTTATTTCCGGCCAGGTTACTCGGAATGCGATTGGTTCAGATGCGTTTCAAGAAACCGATATGGTCGGCGTATCAAGACCGATTGTTAAACACAGCTTTCTTGTACAGCGGCCGGAGGATATTCCCAGTGTCGTTAAAAAAGCTTTCCATATTGCGACAACGGGTCGACCGGGTCCGGTGGTCATTGATGTGCCTAAGGATGTTACTGATCCAGCTGATAAGTTTCCTTATGAGTATCCGGAATCAGTGAAATTGAGGTCTTATTCTCCACCACAGAAGGGCCATTCCGGTCAGATAAAAAAAGCAGTAGAAATTTTGTTATCGGCTAAAAAACCCATTATCTATGCCGGTGGTGGCGTAGTGCAGGGAGAGGGTTCTGAAGAATTAACGCAATTAACTCAAGCCTTGGGTTATCCGATTACTAATACCTTGATGGGACTAGGGGCTTATCCGGCCACTGATAAACAGTTCCTCGGTATGTTGGGTATGCATGGGACCTATGAAGCTAATATGGCCATGCATGAGTCTGATGTGATTCTTGCTGTAGGTGCTCGTTTCGATGATCGTGTAACCAATTCAGATATCAGCAAATTCTGTCCGAATGCCACCATACTGCATATAGACATTGATCCTGCCTCGATTTCTAAAACAGTCACTGCTCACATACCTATTGTTGGGCCAGTTAAAGCCGTGCTCAAGGAAATGAATGAGCAGGTTGATACTGCGTTAAGCGCGATAGATGCGGATGCACTTGAGCGGTGGTGGGAAAATATTGAACATTGGCGTGAGCGTAATTGTCTTGCTGTTAAATCTGAAGGAGAAGTTATTAAGCCGCAGCAGGTTATTCAAGCACTTTATGCTGTTACAGAAGGTGATGCTTATGTGACGTCAGACGTTGGTCAGCATCAGATGTTTGCTGCACAATATTATCACTTTGATAAACCACGTCGCTGGATTAATTCTGGCGGGCTCGGCACGATGGGCTTTGGTTTGCCTGCTGCTATGGGTGTACAACTTGCTTATCCTGATGCGACAGTTGCTTGTGTGACTGGAGAAGGTAGCATCCAGATGTGCATTCAGGAGCTCTCTACGTGTAAGCAATGCGAACTCCCCATCAAGATTGTTAATATAAACAATGAAGCCTTAGGTATGGTAAGGCAGTGGCAGGATATGCAGTACAGTGGGCGTCATTCACACAGTACTTATGCGGACTCTTTACCTGATTTTGTGAAACTGGCGGAAGCCTATGGGCACGTTGGTATCCGCATCGAAAAGCTCAGTGAGCTGGAAACTAAACTGGCGGAAGCCTTCGCCATAAAAGATAAATTAGTGTTCATTGATGTTGTCGTTGATCAGAACGAGCACGTTTATCCGATGGCAATCAGGGGTGGGGCGATGAATGAGATGTTTTTAAGTAAAACGGAGAGAACCTGATGCGACGAATAATTTCCATGTTAATGGAGAATGAGCCAGGTGCTTTGTCCAGAGTTGTCGGTTTGTTTTCCCAGCGTAATTACAATATTAATTCTTTGACGGTAGCACCAACGGATGATTCTACCTTGTCCAGGTTGACGGTAACGACTATTGGTGATGATCGTAAGATTGAACAGATTGTCAAACATCTTAATAAGTTAGTGGATGTGGTGAAGTTGGTTGACCTGACTGAGGGCAGCCATCTTGAACGTGAGCTAATGCTTATTAAAGTGAAGGTAAATGGGGCCCAACGTGCTGAGGTTATGCGTTTGGCAGAAATATTCCGCGGCGAAATCGTTGATGTTACAACATCAATATATGTTGTGCAGTTAAGCGGTACCAGTAAAAAACTCGATGCGTTTATTGCTGCCTTGGAAGGCGTTCAGGTTCTAGAAGTGGTGCGTACTGGCGTATCGGGTATTTCGCGTAGTGACAAGGTGTTAAGTCTTTGATGTGATATTTATTGACACAATGAACGCCAATAAAAAGCCGACGTTAACGTCGGCTTTTTTATTAGAATCAGTTATTGATGAGTTAAGAGCAAGGGTAGGAATTTAATTGTCTTCCTATCCTGCCTGTCATAGCTTTAAAGTTTATTGAAGCTCAAGAAGTAGTCCGTTGAGTCCTGCTGGAAATTGCATATCAATCCAATGGAACTCATTAATTAGCATTTCTCTAATTTCATCTCGTGAGCTTTCTGCTGCAACCATTTCACGGGTTCTTACGCGTAATCTGATACTGTCATCCCGAAAATTTGTCAATTCAACTTTATTGGTTACTGGGCCATGGCCTGGCACAACCGTATCAAAATCGAGTCTTAATACCTCGTCCAGAGTTCTGGTCCAGGCGCGGGCACTACCACCACCGGCATAATCAATAAGTTGAGGCACATCTTCACCAAAAGTAAACATATCTCCAGCAGCTAGGAGCCTGTGCTGAGGGAAGTAGACTACAACGTCGCCATCTGTGTGCGAACGCCCAAAGCGAAAAATTTCTGCGACTTTTCCGCCAAGATGAACAAAGGCATGTTCATCAAGTGTGACATCTGGCAAGCCAGGCTGGTTTGCCTCTATCATTTTCAAGCGGGCATTTTCAGATGCAATTACAAGCGTATCATCCGCTTGTGCACGGGCATTCCCACCGGAATGATCACCGTGATAGTGGGTGTTAATGACATACTTAATGGGCTGATCAGTAATAGAGCGGATCATCGTCATCATGTTGTCATAATCCCAGGCAAACTTGTTGTCCACCATAATGACACCTTCATCGGTTAATAAGAGGGTGACATTTCCGGGGACGAAAGGGTTATTAATTACGTAGATGTCGTCCTGTACCTGGATAAGCGAGAGTTCAGAAGGTTGGGGCTGGGCATAAGTAAGGGTAGCGAGCAATGACATTAACGTGGCGATACAAAATTTGCTTAAGAAATTCATATGGAAACTTTCTCCTAGTAGGGTTGAGGCATAAGAATGCGCGGGATAGTAAGCGAGGGCCTATGGCTTTACAAGCATGAGCCTCGGCTTTTAAGTTTGTGTAATTTCTTACTTCAGGATGGAACTATTTCTAGAACTATGACTAAAGTTCCGGCTGAGATAATAAACCTTGAAGTAGGTTTTGTGCCTCTGCTTGATTAGGTGATAATTCAATAGCTTGCCGATAATTTCGCTCGGCCAAGTTTATGTTGCCTATACGCTCATAGGATTTACCCAAGTTTAAGTAAACCTCAGAAAAGCCGGCAAAGCCTAGCTCTAAAGATTGGCTATAGTCTTCTATTGCCATTTGATAATTGCCAGTATGGTAAAAAGCATTACCGCGATTGACGAATATCTGCGCAGCTTCCGGTGATAGGGTCATGCCAATATTGAAATCTGAAAAAGCACTGTCATAATTTTCCAAAGCAATATGAATGACGCCTCGGTTGGTATGGGTGGCAGCAAGATTGTTCCTGGTCATCTCGACAAAAGTAATAGCAAAATCGCAGGGTTCGAGTAGGTTAGTTGAAGCAATATCTGGATTATGAGATACCATTTGTGAGTTTAGATAACATTCACGAGGATAATTATCACCACCTAAGAGTATCGCGCTAGATGTCGGGTCGCATTCCAGGCCGCATTGCGCATAAGAGACAAAGGGTAACAGGCCAAGTAAATAAGCAAATTTTGATATTTTTTTCATGGGACCGAATCTCCGTAGAATTTCAGAGTTTACACTGTAAGTATAAGTAGTTTTTAGATAAAAAAACAGACATCTTAGAATGCTTTATTGTGACTGGATGGAAATTGAAGTGGAGATTGAAGGGGAATATGTAAAGAAGTGCCCATAATTAAGATTCTCCAGATATCCGGAGAATCCTAATTACTGAGGACTTAAACTACTTTTTTCATTGCAGTCATATAAGACCTGAGTTTAGCGCCAACTTCTTCAATGGGGTGATTGCGGATGGCGTCATTGATAGCGATTAACTCGTGGTCATCAACGCTATTATCATTTGTATCCAAGCCTTTACCAATAACATCGGTATCGACCTTTGTCATGAAGTCTGCCAATAGAGGAACAGCAGCATGTGAAAACAAATAGCAGCCATATTCTGCAGTATCTGAAATTACTTTATTCATTTCATAGAGTTTTTTACGACCAATCAAATTAGCAATAAGAGGTGTTTCGTGTAGAGATTCATAATAAGCAGATTCTGCGATTACACCAGCCGAAGTCAGTGTTTCAAAACACAGTTCAACACCCGCTTTAATCATAGCAACCATAAGAACACAGCTATCGTAATAAGCCTGTTCTGTAATTTCTGGAGCGCCCTCAGGACTGGACTTTTCAAAAGAAGATCCACCGGTTTCTTCACGCCATTTTAGTAAGTTAGCATCGTCATTTGCCCAATCTTCCATCATGGTACTGGAGAAAGTTCCATTTATTATGTCGTCCATATGTTTTTGGAATAGCGGCGCCATAATTTCTTTTAATTCTTCGCTTAGGTGAAAGGCTTTAATTTTGGCAGGATTGGAAAGTCTATCCATCATGTTAGTGATGCCGCCTTGCTTCAGCCCTTCGGATACAGTTTCCCAGCCATATTGAACTAATTTCGAGGCATAGGCAGAATCTATACCTTTTTCGATCATACGGTCATAACAAAGGATAGAGCCAGTCTGTAGCATGCCGCATAGGATGGTTTGTTCACCCATTAAGTCAGATTTAACTTCTGCAATAAATGAAGAATCCAATACGCCAGCTCTGTGCCCGCCAGTGGCAGCGGCATAGGCTTTTGCAATTTCATGGCCATCACCATTTGGATCATTTTCTGTATGCACAGCAATTAAAGTCGGCACACCAAAGCCACGTTTGTACTCTTCACGGACTTCGGTGCCAGGACATTTCGGAGCAACCATGATGACGGTTAGATCGTCACGAACCTGCATGCCTTCTTCAACAATATTGAAACCATGAGAATAGGCCAAGCATGCACCTTGTTTCATTAGAGGCATAATAGTACTTACTACCGGACTATGCTGTTTGTCAGGTGTCAGATTCAGGACTAGATCGGCAGTTGGGATCAGTTCTTCAAAGGTGCCGACGGTAAAGGCATTTTCCGTGGCATTAATCCAGGATTGACGCTTTTCCTCGATGGCTACTTTGCGCAGAGCATAAGATATGTCCAGTCCACTATCACGCATATTTAGACCTTGATTTAGGCCTTGTGCACCGCAACCAAGAATGACAACTTTCTTGCCTTTTAATTTATCCACCCCGTCACTGAATTCGGATTTGTCCATAAAACGGCATTTTCCTAACTGCCCAAGTTGAAGGCGTAAAGGCAAGGTATTGAAGTAGTTCATTGAATAATTTCCACTAGGTTTAAAAGAGGGATAAATTTAGGGGGGCAATCATAAAGAAAAAAGTGGCAGGGGTAAAATGCTTATGCTTAAAAAAGCTGCTAAAAATCTTACAGAAGCATAGAATATGCCCATGAATAATGAAAATGAACACGATGAACTCGACGCTGGGCAAGAATTTGAATCTATATTGTTGATTGATGATCATGAAGAAGAGGTAAGTGAGGACGGACGTAAAGTTCGGCGCAAAGGCATCTTCCTCTTACCCAATCTGTTAACCACGGGGGCGTTGTTTGCGGGGTTTTTTGCTGTGATCTCCGGCATGAATAATGATTTCCATAATGCCTGTATGGCAATTCTGGCAGCAATGTTTTTAGATGGCCTGGATGGTCGTGTCGCAAGGTTAACCAATACAGAAAGTGCGTTTGGTGCGGAGTATGACTCATTATCTGATTTGCTGGCCTTTGGTATTGCTCCAGCATTAATTTGCTTTAGTTGGGCTTTATCTGATTTAGGCACACTCGGTTGGACGGCCGCTTTCTTTTATGTGGCTTGTGCAGCTTTAAGATTGGCTCGTTTTAATGTGCAGTTAGGCACAGTCAGCAAAAGATTCTTTGTTGGCCTGGCTAGCCCTGCAGCAGCAGGTTTGGTTGTGTTTATGGTTTGGGTCTGTGATGAGTATGGGGTTGAAGTTACTTTCCCGGTAGCGGTAGTTGCCGCTTTGGTAACGACGATGGCAGGTTTGTTAATGGTGCTGAATGTTCATTATTACAGCTTTAAAGATATGGATTTCAAAAAACGTGTACCTTTCTTTGTTATTCTAATGGTGATTTTGTTATTTGTTATAGTGTCTTGGGATCCTCCAGTTGTTTTATTTGTCATAGCTATTCTCTATGCTCTTTCGGGGCCAGTGCTAACTTTTTATCAATATAGAAAGAATAAAACTAAGAAGGCAGATGTGATAGATGAAGTAGCAAATTAAGAAGTGAAATAGTAGATCGAAGGTTATTGTGAATTTTAAATAGCATTTGAGCTGTAAAGCTAAATCACGGTAATAACGATTTCTGGGTATTATTTAATTGTTCATACGATTGGTAAAAAAATCGATAAAACGGAAACTAGAATGATTATTAAAACAAAAAAAGAGATTCCATCTTCAGAAATAACGTCTGAAACAAGTTATAAAAATCGTAGAGAATTCCTTAAGCAAGGTGCCAATGTTGCAATAGGTGCTGGTGTCGCTACCGGTGGTTTGTTATCACCCACTGCGTTCGCTCAGAATGCGGCTCCTCGAAGTGCTGAACAACTAAACCTTGCCAGTAAACCAGACTGGTTAGCTCGGAAGATGGCTAATACCACAGCGGTGCCAAATTCAGGGCCTTATACAACTAGTGAAATGTTGACTCCATATCAGGATGTCACTACGTATAATAATTTTTATGAGTATGGGACTGCTAAAGATGATCCATCACGTTTTGCCAGGAATTTCCAGATAGAGCCTTGGTCAGTCGAGATAACTGGAGAGGTTAATAAGCCGGGAATTTACACACTTGAGGATATTCTTAGCCCGCATACCTTTGAAGAAAGAGTTTACAGGCATCGCTGTGTAGAGGCTTGGTCAATGGTCATCCCCTGGATAGGCTTTCCATTGGGAGATTTAATAAGCCGTTTTGAGCCAACTGGTAATGCGAACTTTGTTGAATTTCAAACACTTGTGGATAACGATCGTTTTCCTGAGCAAAATTCACGATTTTCTACTATTGATTGGCCTTATCAAGAAGGTTTGCGTATGGATGAAGCCATGCACCCATTAACATTGATTGGCGTGGGTGTTTATAACGACGTTTTACCTGCACAAAACGGTGCACCGCTACGTTTAATTGTGCCATGGAAATATGGAATCAAAGGCATCAAATCTATTGTGCGGATTAACTTTACCCGTGAGAAACCGAATACAAGCTGGAATGACATTAGTGCCAGAGAGTATGGGTTTTATATAAATGTAAACCCTGAAGTGAGTCATCCACGCTGGAGTCAGGCCACAGAAAGGCGTTTGCCTTCGGGCCTTTTTGATCGCAGGATCGAAACCCAGATGTTTAATGGTTATGCCGAGGAAGTTGCGCATTTATATGCAGGCATGGATTTAAGTGTTGATCATTAAAAAATATAAATTGGGAGGCTATATAGGTGCTAATAAAAACCAAAAAAGAAATTCCTTCTTCTGAATTGACACCAGAGTCTGTTTATCGGCAGCGTCGTGAATTTCTGAAAAGCTCAGCGAATATTGCACTGGGCGCTGGAGTGCTGAGCAGTGGTTTGATTTCTCCAACAGCCCTTGCGCAAACAGATGGTTTACGTAGCAGGGCACCTGAAGACATTAATCTTGCTTCTAAGCCCGCGTGGTTGCTCGATAAAGTAAGAAATAGAGCTAATGCACCTGGAAGTGGGCCATATACAACTACAGAATCCTTAACGCCTTTTGAAGATGCGACTAACTACAATAATTTTTTTGAGTTCGGCAATGGTAAGGGCGACCCAGCTAGTAGAGCCAGGGAGTTCAGAATAGATCCCTGGTCAGTTGAAATTGCCGGAGAAGTAAATAAGCCAGGAAGATATAACCTGGAAGATATTCTGCAGCCGCATACATTAGGAGAAAGGATTTATCGTTTACGTTGTGTTGAAGCCTTTTCAATGGTTGTACCTTGGATTGGTTTCCCTCTGGCTGACCTGATTAACCGTTTTGAACCAAATAGTAATGCTCGTTTTATTGAGTTTGAAACCCTCTACGACCCTGAACAGATGCCAGGCCAGGCAGCTAGAACTTCTTCATTAGGCTGGCCTTATAGAGAAGGCCTACGCATGGATGAAGCCATGCATCCTCTAACTATTCTTGCTGTCGGGATGTATGGCGATATTTTACCTGCTCAGAATGGAGCACCATTAAGGTTGGTTGTGCCTTGGAAATATGGCTTCAAAAGTATTAAATCAATTGTGCGAATCAACTTCAGGCAGGATATGCCCAACACCGCCTGGAATGATTACGCCTCAGGTGAATATGGATTTTACGCCAATGTAAACCCTGAAGTGAGCCATCCACGGTGGAGTCAATCTTCAGAAAGGCGATTGCCCTCAGGTCTTTTCGATCGCAGGATAGATACTCAGATGTTTAATGGTTATACGGATGAAGTAGCACATTTATATGCTGGTATGGATCTTAGGGTTGATTTTTAAGTCAGCGCGAGCTTCATGCGGTGTTAAAAATGCGTTTAGTTTAGTCTTATTAAATATAACCCCCTTTCATTAGTGTGCATTAAAAGCAAAACATCGCTACGTTCAGAAGTTTGTACCCCTGCAAAATAAAGTATTGAATTAGACGGTTTAAACACGCTGTTTTTTTCTGGGATCATGAGCGGGCACATTTGGAGAGATAATCATCTCCCTTTTAATAAGGCGTTTCAATTTGAAATATGCAGTTGTTATTAAGCCCATCGTATTCCTGCTTTTCCTGGCACCTTCACTTTATTATTTCTATGCTGTTTATTTAGCCTTGAATGGTGAAAATATTTTAGGGCCAGATCCTGCCCAGACACTTTCCTTAGCCACTGGCGAATGGTCCATTCGGATTTTGGTAGTTGCTCTGGCAATTACCCCTTTGCGCTATTTATTAAAAATGCCCAGGCTTTGGAACTATCGACGCATGATAGGTCTGTTTGCTTTATTTTACGTAAGTCTACATCTCATCGTATTCTTAATGTTTTTGTTGCAATGGCAATGGGCCGATATAGGTCGTGAGATAATAAAACGTCCGTATATCACAATTGGCTTCACAGCCTTTATATTGTTACTACCCTTAGGGCTGACTTCCTTTCAGGCGGCTCAACGAAAAATGGGACGTAACTGGAAAAAGCTACATAGGCTGGTTTATGTCGTCAATGTTTTGGCCGTAATTCATATTCTTTGGGTGGTGCGATCAAGTTACTTTGATGCATTGCTGTATGGCTCAATGGTTTTTGTTTGTCTTTTTTACAGAGTTTTACGGCATTATAGTTTGGCTGTTCGTCAATTTAGCCTTAGAAAATAGACCTTTTTAAACGCTAGATAAGAGGGTGGAAACAGGGTAAGAATTGCGCTTTAAAAAAGATGGAAAATAAATGTCTTTATTTCATCTTAACCTCTTGCCAGATCACCGGGTATCTGTATAATGCGCGCTTCCTCAAACGAGGAAGCTCTTTAACAAGTCGATCAAGTAATAGATGTGGGTGTTTACCTGACGTGTCTGCGTAAAAAAATGTAGACCAATAGGTAAGCAACTGCGATGAATAAATGAAGTTCTATTTTGAAAAAAATAAACTTCTCAACAGTAGTTTTATTTATTGAGTCTGATCCTTCTTTCCATTGGAATTTTCATTGGAGGCAGGACAAAAGAATAGTCATCATTAATGTCTTGTATTCTTTAATGATGCAAAAACTTTTAACTGAAGAGTTTGATCATGGCTCAGATTGAACGCTGGCGGCAAGCCTAACACATGCAAGTCGAGCGGTAACAGATCGCTGTGATCCCTTCGGGGTGAACTTGATGCTGACGAGCGGCGGACGGGTGAGTAACGCGTAGGAATCTACCCAGTAGCGGGGGACAGCTCGAGGAAACTCGAATTAATACCGCATACGCCCTAAGGGGGAAAGCAGGGGATCTTCGGACCTTGCGCTATTGGATGAGCCTGCGTTGGATTAGCTTGTTGGTGAGGTAAAGGCTCACCAAGGCGACGATCCATAGCTGGTCTGAGAGGATGATCAGCCACACTGGGACTGAGACACGGCCCAGACTCCTACGGGAGGCAGCAGTGGGGAATATTGGACAATGG
>NVWI01000013.1 GCA_002746215.1 SAR86 cluster bacterium | reverse complement strand
TTAAATTCTTGTGAGTATTTCTTTCTTGCGGTCATACTTTTTCTCCAGTTAAGTTATTATCTCTTAACTGGGGTGTCCGAATCTATTAAGCCACGTCAACCTTCAAAATGACCATCGCAAGTAAATAATTTATCTACATAAGTCATATAGATGGAATGCATACTATCAAACCATACACCTCTAGAATACTTGCCACTTGTTTGTGAGATAGTCATGAGAGACATAGCAATAAAGGGCCCTCGATGTACCAAAGTCGAAAGATTCTCTACAACATAGTGAACTCGATCAATAGTTGAATCTATTTTCTTCTCTGACCAGAAATCTTTAATAACCTCATTTTCTAATTCCGCTTCGGCACAAAGGATTAGCATTATGTAATATAACGATACTTTGTAGGTTAAAAGCTCTCTTCGATCAGTTATCCCGTCTTCTTTCACAAATGGCAATGCATTTACTAGGCTACTTAGTGAACAATCCATTCCGGTAAAAGCTAGGGTTGAGGCTATTGGCAATTCTTCATTTTTGATAATTGAATCTATATCTTGGGTTATAGATTGGATATGTCGAATTTTTCCACGAAGGTCATCATGATCTAAAATAAAAGTTTTATTGCGGTCATCAATTAAATCTCGCCATGTATTTGCAATTGCTGAAGTGGACACAAGTTCTCTTACTTTCTCAACTTTTGGCATTCCTTGCTGTATGTAGGGGATAATTAATTCAGCGGGTGATGGTAATAACTCCCTACCAAATAGGTGTTGGCAAAAATATATAATTTCTTCTCTACGGCTCTCATTGGAAGTCATTAATATTTCCCAAAGGGTAACTGGAGAAAGTCTCCAATCTCTCTCTTTGTCTAATTGGAAGTTTTTGGTAGCTAATGCATCCTGAATGGTTCTACCCTTCATAAACTCATTAACTGCCGATGTCTCAAAATACCAGATGTTCATATTGTCACTTAATAGTTTATTACTGAGCATGCTCGCATGCCGGTTATTTCATTCTGAAGTGTAATCAGTAAGTTCCTTTTTTCAAAGAATAAAGTTCCCACACCAATAGGCAATAAGCTTATGAAATATGCGCATGCGCGTTTTTGTGTGCGTGTATTCCATAATTATGGATGCACACTATCTTATAACTTATTTAATTTAAGCATTTAAAAATAATAATAAACTTATTAAAGAGGCATTAAATACACGCAATATAGTTATTGCATGTTTTATTTGGTGGGTTTTTTATTGAGCTTTATTCGTAACGTAGAGCTTGAGCAGGATCAACACGGGCAGCTGAATAAGCGGGATATAGAGTTGCCAATAAACTTAAGATCATTGAGATGCTACAAACTAAAACAAGATCACTGACAAGTAACTGCGAGGGTAAATAATTAATGGGATAAACATCTGCGCTGAGAAGTTCAATGCCTGCTATTGTTTCAAGCCAGCCAAAAAAATCGCTGATATAGAGTGAACCCAGCACGCCCAAAAGCAAACCGACAAAAGTACCGACAAGTCCAATGATTGCTCCCTGCACCAGGAAGATATTGCGGATGCTGTTGAACGATGAACCCATGGTTCTGAGGATGGCAATATCAGATTGTTTATCTCGTACCACCATAAACAAACTCACCACTACATTAAAAGCAGCGACGGCGATCAATAAAAATAATAGCAGGCCAACCATGGATTTTGAGAGTTGGATATTGTCATAGATATTGCCGTAATCCAGTGTCCAATTACTGAAGGCATAATCGCCTGCAATACGATTTTGCAAATCACGAATAGCAGTGGAGCTGGCAAATAAATCATCCAGTTGAATTCTTAAACCATGAATATTATCGCCAAGCCGGTAAAGTAATTGCGCATCATTCATATGAACTAATGCCAGGTTGCTGTCGAGTTGAGAGCCTATATTGAAGATACCCCCGACTGTAAAAGTGCGTTGTCTGGGAAACTCACCTAAAGGCGTAATATTTAAATAGCTGGATACCAGGGTAAGCTTATCCCCTACTTCGAGATTGAGATGCTCGGCTATGCCGGAGCCAATTAAGATTGAAAATTCGCCAGGCACTAACGCAGATAAAGAACCTTCATTTATAAACTCTTGCAGAATAGAGACTCTGGCTTCTGCTTCAGGGTCTACACCATTTAATATGATTCCTCGCGACTGGCCGTTTGCCAGCAACATGCCCTGTAATTGTATTAAGGGTGCTGAGGCGGCTACCTGTGGGTTATTGTCCACACTGGCCTGAATGATTTGCCATTGCTCTTGGTCCATTAATGCTTCATTGCGCAATGTTGTCATGGTGACATGCGGCACAAGCGCAAGAATGCGCTCTCTAAGTTCTCGATCAAAGCCGTTCATCACCGAAAACACAATAATCAAAACGGCAACGCTAAGGCTTAATCCAATCACTGATAAGCGCGAGATAAAGCCAACCAACAGGTTGTCGGAAGCGATGGACGCGTAACGCCTGCCGATAAACAAAGCTTGCTTAAATGCCATTTAAGCGCCTTCTTGCTCGATGAGTTTGCCATCCTGCAATACCAGCCTACGATCGAGCTGATCGGCAAGTTCCTGGTCATGGGTAACGATGATAAAACTGCTGGTAATTTCCTGCTTTAATTCAAGCATCAGCTTTTGAATATTTTTAGCGGTATTTCTATCAAGGTTTCCCGTGGGCTCATCCATCAAAATACAGGCAGGGTTGTGAACCAGAGCTCTGGCAATTGCTACTCGCTGCCGCTCCCCGCCAGATAATTGTGAGGGTTTGTGTGTGAGACGTTCTGCCAGACCAACTTGTTCAAGTATCGTCTCAGCTCGTTGCATCGCTTCGTCAAAAGGCTGTTTGGCGATAATTAACGGCATAGCCACATTTTCTTGTGCGGTGAATTCCCCCAGCAAGTGATGAAACTGATAAACAAAACCCAGGGTACGATTACGCAGGCGATCCTGAGCCTTATTATTTAATTGATGAACATCTTGGCCATTAATAAGGACAGTACCCGTGGTGGGTTTATCCAGGCCACCAAGCAAATTAAGCAAGGTCGTTTTACCCGAGCCGGAGGCGCCGATAATAGCCACGCTTTCACCTTGTTGCAGTGAAAACTCCAGGTCTTTAAGAACGATTAATTCATGCCCGCCTTGTTTAAATATTTTACTTAACTGCTGGCATTGCAGTATGATTTTACTCATAACGAAGAACTTCCGCAGGATGAATACGCGAGGCTTTCCAGGCTGGATAGAGCGTCGCTAAAAAAGAAATAAGTAAGGCAAACAAACAAGTGATAACAACATCAGCACTTTGGATGTCTGTCTCAATGATACTTAACATGAACATTCCATCGGGAATAAATAACAGCTCAAGTAGTTGCCCTAAAAAATCAAAATTAACGGCTACTATTAAACCCAGACCAGCGCCCAACACTGTGCCACTGACTCCGACTAAAAGCCCCTGTACGATAAAGATTGCCATAATCGTCCATTCCCCCGCCCCCATGGTGCGCAGAATTGCTATATCAGCCTTTTTCTCTGAAACAACCATCACCAGGGTGGAAATGATATTAAAGGCACCAATTGCCACTATCATCATCAACATGAACCAGGTCATAATTTTCTCCATTCTCAGAGCATTGAATAAACTGGCTTCACTAACACTCCAATCCTCTCCTTGATAATCTGGCCCCGGCAATTCACTTGTTAACAATTCTAAACTTGTATTAACAAGATTTGCCGCCTCAAAGATATCAGCGACTTTTAAACGCAAATGCACAGCTTCATCGAGGCTGTTTAAATTGAGAAGCTCTGCACTGTCATCTAAATGAATAAGCGCCAGTTCAGAGCCAATACTGAATTGCACATCAAACATCCCCACTACCGTAAAGGTGTGCATAGTAAGCTGTAGGCGTGAAGAGTTGTTCGCTAATTCAGGCACAATAAGGTTCACGGCATCCCCGGGGAGCAATCTCAAGGAATTAGCCAGTCTGCGACCAAGAATAATACCCCGCTCGCCTGGACGTAATTCACTCAAGCTGCCCTGCAACATGCTGTCTTCTATTTCTGATGTCTGGGCTTCAGCATCGGGATCAATGCCTTTAACCTTGGTAACTTGATGTATGCCATTTTTACTGAGCATGGCCTCCAGTGAAATATAGGCTGAAACACTCTCGACACCTTCTTGCTGCGATAAAAGGTTAGCGGCCTGCTGCCACAGCGGGAAATTACCCTGGGTGTAAATATCAGCGTGTGGAACCGTTATTAGCGTACGCTCTCTTTGCTCGCCTTGAGCGCCGTTAAACACAGCCAGCACAATGATAATAACCATGACACCAAGTGTTAATCCGGCCATCGATACCAGTGAGGTAAAAGAGATAACCCGATTATCCTTTTTTGAGAGGATGTAACGCAGGCCTATATAAAGAGGCATGATTTTCAACATTCTTGACTACAGCACTCGTATGACAGCAAGCCGCAATTTTGCAGGCATGATGCTGGCAGGTCAAGGAAGCTAGAGCTTGAATGAAAAAAAGGTAAAAAATGAAAGTTTTACTATACTGAAGGTAGAGGGGGTTTTAAGGAAAACTAAAAATCATGACACAACTTATTGAATTTCCACAGTGCCAGCATCAGGAGTTCAGAAGGTTGGTTTTTAAGTCAGTTTTCGATGCCGCAAATGCGAAGGGCATTGATGTAGAGGCTTACATATCTTCTATTTATTATGCCGGTGAAAACCCTCAAATATTTTCATCAACACCTTGCATGCAAAAGGTTTATTGTCGTTTTAAAGATCTAATTGATTCTACGGTGAGCGCAGACCTCGACGTTAATAATTTATCTGATTGTAATAAGGCGTATCTGTGTTTCCGTGTGTATTTGCATAACATGTGTATGGAAAGGCAGACAATGCCGGAGTCTGCTATTGAACAATACTTACAAGATGCGCTAAAAGAATACTTTCAGGCTGGGACTAAGGTGCTTTCTACTAGAGCGGAAATGAAGATATTGCGCTATTTAAAACGCCTTAGACAGCAAGCCAGGACTCAGCCTGGATAAAAGTTCAGCCCAGATAAAAGTTCAGCAGGGATAAAGCTGCTCAGAATCAGATCGATTGGTTATTAGTGCTGGCTAACTCATTTTTTTTGAGAAGACGCTGAACTGTTTTAAATGAAATTGGAACCATTGGCGTACTGACTTCAGAAGAAATTGCGCGTAACGATTTGCCGTCTTCCTTCATTTTGATGATTTTTCTAAGCACCCTTTGTTCCATAGGGTTTTCAATAAGGCGCCCATTGGAATGAATCATATAACCGAAAGGTCGACTGCCTCCCAGAAAACGCCCCTTGTTGCGCTGATTTTGTTTGACCGTTTTTATACGTTCAGTTGACCGGCGCTTTTCCAAGCTATGAAAAACATCCAGCAATCGATTAAAGGACGGATTAAAGTCTGCGGCGGTAACTTCTCCACTGAGTTCAAGAATAAACAAACGCACCTTCTTATCTTTAAACAGCTTTAGGCTGGTCTGCATATCGTCACAACTGCTAAAAATACGTTCGATTGAGCAAGCCAGCACCACATCCCCTGGTTCCAGGATTTCTAACATCTGCTTGGTTTTTGGACGATTTCCAAATTCCTCTGACCATTTAAGATCGGTATCCACAAAACTATTATTAATATGCATGCCATGACCAAGCGCATAGGTTTGCAGACGCAAGTTTTCCTGTTCTAACAGGCTTTCCAGATCTTTTTCTTCTTGCTCTTCTACTGTAGACGTTCGGGTGTAACTGTATACAGACATGGTTATTTCCCTGATGTTTCGTTTTATATCTTCAGCTTTTAATTAAAAAATCCATTCAACTCATTGTTTTTTATTGTTTTGTTGTGTCTCTGTACAGGCAATAGAGTGCTTTTTTATCACTCTGAGTTTAACTTTGCAAGATAAAGTTAAGAAAAATAAGGAAATTTACGTATTACCATTTATCAAAGTAGGGTTTTGTTGAACGTTAATTTCTTAGTGAAAATAACGAATAGAGAGAAATAACTTCTATACTGCTCCTGACGCTTATAGAAGAGTTGGGAGTAGAAAATAGTTAATCTATAGTGGCCATGCATTCAATTTCGAGCTTGGCTCCCAATGCTAAACCATCAGCGCCAAAGGCGCTGCGCGCGGGCTTATGGCTATCAAAATAAGTGATATAAATAGCGTTCATTCTTGGCCATTCTTGCATATCATCAATCATAACCAAGCATTTAACAATCTTGTCCATGGATGAGCCATACTTTTGCAACAAGGCATTAATGTTCTCCATGGTTTGACGGGTTTGGCCTTCTATATCGTTGGACGCTAATTCTAAAGACCCTGGAATTGTTCCAATCACGCCAGAGAGGTAGAGCATGTTATCAACTCGAACAGCTTCGGAAAAAGGCAGGTCAGCCCTGCTGGAATCAGCAGAGTTTAAGTATTCAGTATCTGCCAGCGCTATATTTGTAAGGGATAAGAATAACAACACCAACCATAAAGGATTTGTTTTCATATGATTTTTTTATAATTAAGTAGGGAAGAAACATCGTAACATTGTTTTTTATTTCTCTATAAAGTCATAATAGTTATAAAGCAAAACAGCTTTTAATAAACTAGAATGAAAAGACGTAATGCTGTAAATCACGAAAGTAGAAACTGGATAAAAATTTAAAAAAAAGAAGAGCAGGTTTCATACCTTAGCTTTATTCTTTAAAGGAGAGTGTGGTGATGAAACGTAGAGATTTTGTTCGAAGTCTTGCGACTATGACAACCGCCTCGGGCATACTGACAAGCCTTGGTTGCACCCAAATAGGTGGTGCTGATTCAAACTCTGGGCAATTTTCGCCAAGACAATATCAAGAAGCAGTTGTAATCGACGCTTTAGCTAGTCCGATCCAGTTTAATATTCCACAGAGTACCTTCCCTCTTACAATGCCTGCTCTGGAATTAGTCCAAAGCTCGGGAATTACAGCATTAAATCTTACAGTTAATCGAAGAGCTGATTCTGATACAAGTGCATTTGAGGCAACTCTGGCTAGAATTGCACAATGGGAACGAGAAATAGATGCGCACCCCAATGTTTTTTCCAGAGTACGCAATGTCGGGGATATTCACGCAGCAAAACAAAATGCGACACTTGGGCTTATACATGGTTTTCAAGATACCGCACCCTTTGGGGAGGAGTTAGATCGAATAGATACCTTCCACGGCTTAGGTGTCCGTATTACTCAGCTAACCTACAATATTGAAAACAGAGTTGGATCTGGCTGCTTGGTGCCTACTGATAGTGGTTTGACTGAATTTGGACGACAAGTGGTAGAACGTATGGATGATTTAGGCATGCTGGTCGATCTTTCACATTGTGGCCCAAAAACCACTCTTGATGGAATTCGCGCATCAAGTATGCCAGTAGCAATCACCCATTCCGGTTGTAATGCGATTTTTAGACATCCACGTAGCAAAGACGATGCAACCCTAAAGGAAATGGCTGATCGAGGTGGCGTGGTGGGCATCTATCTAATGCCATTTCTTAATTCAGATGGCCCTCCCAGTATTGACGACATGATTACTCATCTCGAATATGCGCTGAATTTATGTGGTGAAGAGCATGTTGGTATTGGCAGCGATCAAGGAATTGTCCCCCTTGATACCGGGGGCAACTTTATGGTCGATTTTGAAAGAGTATCGGCAGATCGACAAGCTGCAGGGATAGCCAGCCCACGGGAAGATATACCTCCTTATTTACCGGCATTGAATAGCCCGCAACGTATGCAAATAATCGCTGAACAGCTAGCCAGCAGAGGTCATTCAGCAAGGCTTATCGAGAAAGTGCTTGGCGAGAATTTTCTTCGGCTCTTTGATGAAGTATGGGAAACCTAAATAGGCTTAGTTAACTTTCTAATGAGTAATTGCTCTTATAAAGCACATGCAAGGAGATGACGATTACTTTATAGCTTTCATCTGCGCAATAGCTAGATCGCACCAGTCTAATAAAGCCTGCAGACGAAGTAGGCCATGATGAATAACAAGTGCTTGTAAAGCATAAGCTTCTTTTTCTTGTTTAGTTGAGAAATGCTCAGACTGTTTTTCCGCCCCAGGCAAAGGGTATAGTTCAACAAATTTTTGCAATACTGCCAGCCTCTTTTTTGTATCACGCTGTAAGGCATAAACAAACTCAAGTCTCTCTTCATAATTTAACTCTTGCAGAAAAGAAAACTGAGCTGCATAGCCAATACGCATCTTAGGGATTATAGGCCCTTGCTTTAGCCAGTTAGTCAATTCATTCTGCCCTGCTTTCAGACGCTTATAAACTTTACGATTAGGCCCTTGTGAGGATGGCTGCACTTTAGAGCTGATTAAACCGTCCTGCTCTAGTTTGCCTAATGTGGGATAAATTTGCGCAAGTTCAGCATTCCAGAAATTACTCAGGCTATACTCAAAATCCTTCTTCAGGTCATAACCCGATGCCGGATTGGCGAGCATGCCCAATAAAATATGTTTAAGACTCATTTAGCGCAGCCGTTCTATTCAGATCGCCATAGCGCTGTTTATAAATACGTGTCCAAATCATAATTGCAGGCATGCCAATCAATACAGGGGCTATCCAGGGAAGCACTTGTACAGAGCCGCTAAGATTCAGATTGAAAAGTTGGCCTGCACCAAAAACAGCGAAGGCTGTATGAAAGGCGATACCTGTACCTAACAATGCACCAAGATGCTCATACAACCAGGTTTTCTTATAGTTATGTTTATTCCTTATAGCGGTTTTAATATCAAGGCCGCTGGCAACCCCAATGGGTGATAATGCATAGAGTAATAGCTGATTTCCTGGAGAGACAATGATTGCATAAGCGATCAACATAACGCTGGCAGCCATTGAAACATAAGCTAATGTATTATTAAGCCCGTTATCTAATTCTGTAATATCACGTTTATGCTCAAGCACGAGAAAGCCATGACGCAATCCGATATAAACCACCAGTAACAAATAAGTTATAAACAGATAAAAACTTAAAAACATTACCTCATTTTCATTGCTGAAATCAGTTGCTACGAATTCGGGCGTTCGAATGATTAAGGCAATGGCTGCCGCTGCCAATAAAGTGTAGGCGGAATACTTAAAAATCTTGCCATAGAGTCTATGGTTTTTCCCACCCTTTCGCGTAAAAACAGGAATCCAAAATGCTGTTAAACCAATGAAGCCTGCAAGAACATGTAGCCAAATAAATAAACTTTGAAGCATTTGCATAATATATCCCCACTGCATTCTTATTAAGATTCTAACCACTGAGTGGCTTTGAATTTTTTAGTTATTTGTTCACATTTAGCACTACTAATTCAGCACTACTTTTCGCAGTTGCATCATGGAAGGTATTTAAAGCTTGTCGACGACAATATGGCCTGCTTGAATGACCATTTCGACAGATTTCAATTCGCTTATGTCATTCCATGGTTCGCCATTAACAAGTATTAAGTCCGCAAACTTTCCTTCCTCAATAGTGCCAAGCTGTTCACTTTTTCGTAATCCAATTGCACCATTCCTGGTTGCTGCTAATAAGGCTGAATTTGCTGATAACCCAGCATCAACTAAATATGAAAGCTCAAGATGGTAGCTTTCACCATATGACATTTCAGGGTTGTTGGTGTCTGTTCCTACACCAATAATGACACCGGCATCATCTAGGGCCGGAATATTTAAATGCCCAAGCGGTTCCCTGCCTAAGGTTGGTACGTATACAATCTCTTTGCTTACAAGCAGTTCTAATGCCTCTGTGCTGATTAGGTTGCCTCCTCTTACACCGTGTTCGATTGAGGTTGCTCCGGCGTTAATGGCATCTACAACATGCTCAGATGTTTGCCCAACATGCACGGCCACCCAAAAATCATTTGTTCTTGCTTCCTCGGATATGGCATTCAAGGTTGATAATGAAAGTGTCGCTTGTAAAACTTCACCATCATCAGATGTTCTGCCATGCAATATTGCTTTAACGCCATCTATACCTTGTGTAGCAAGTCTTGCAACTTCGGTTCGAACAACGGATGCTGAGTCCGATTGAAATGTCATCTGCCAGCCAAAGCCGTCAACAATAGGATCTCGCCCGTTAATTGTGGGGTGCCCGCCAGGAGCCGTAAATATTGGGCCTGCGACAAAGAGTCTAGGTCCTGCTAGTTCCCCACTATCGAGCTGGTCTTTAATCATCAATATACCGTCTTGAGGGTCTCCCAAAGATCGAAACGAGGTTATTCCTGCCTCCAGTAGCTTTTGCCTAACATCTGGCCTCGCTTGTACTATATTCCAAATAAAAGCGGGGGTACTTAAACTGTCATTATCTTTGGTTGCTAATAAGAAGTGCCCGTGTAACTCGACTAAACCAGGCAAAATGGAAAGATTGGTCGCGTCTATAGAAACAGCTGATGGGGGTGCTTCGCAGCTACTGCCAATGCAGGTGATTATTCCCTCTTTGAGAACTATCCCTGGGTTTGCTACCACTGCACCATCTACGGCATCGAATAACATCCCGCCATGAATAAAAATTTCACCTGCTGTCTCAGCGTTTCCAACATAGAGGTTTCGATTGTAGCCAATGTACAGTGCAAGCGATGCAGCAACAGCCAGAATTATGAAACCATATACAGTTCTTATTAAAACGCGCTTTATACTCAACTTAACAATCCTCTATTCTTTTAAATGAAGCCCATCTTTCCGAATGCTAAAACTTGTACAGAAGCGCATAATAACGAAGCTATATAATATCTTATATAGTCGTTCATATAAAAAGCTATGTAAAGAGTTATATAGTGAAGGGTGTGCGAAAAAAAAGGGACTACACAAGAGTCCCTTCTCAGATTGTACATGTAAAAATGAGGGCGTTTAAAAGGCAGCAGCGATAGATTGCAGAATTTCTATCATCGGCATTGGGTAGACACCCAAGTAGATAATAAGAGCAGTSATACTGGCTAATACGGCATGGGTACCAAAAGGTATGGCCTGCGCAGCAGGATCTTTTTTCAAGTCTTTCGCTGGTTGCTGCAACATGGCATAAATAATTCGCAAGTAATAATACAGGCCAATCGCGCTACCAATGATCAGCATCGTCAGTAAAAACCAGAGAGAGCCTTCTATACCACTGGTAAAGACATAAAATTTCCCAATGAATCCAGCCGTAAGAGGAATACCTGCCAAAGAGAATAATACCGTAATCATGACAGCGGCTAACCAGGGGTTACGCCAGAACAAGCCTTGATAATCACTGATCATATCTAACTCTTTACCTGAATTAGATAAGGCACTTGTTACGGCAAAACCAGCTAAGGACATAATGAAATAAGCAGTAACATAAAAGCCCATGCTTTCTACCGTTAATATGTCTGGAACACTTGCTGCGGCAATAATAACAATCATCAAGTAACCTAAATGCGCAATCGAGGAATAAGCCAGCAGTCTTTTTACATTAGACTGCATCAGCGCCAGGAAATTACCCAGCAGTATTGATGCCGCGGCCATTACAGTCAGTACTAACATCAAGGCATCGTACTGGAAGGCATCAGAAACAAGTAACAAGCGTAAAGTCACAGCTAACATAGCAGCCTTAGAAACTGTCGCTAAATACGCTGTTACAGGCACTGGAGCACCCTCATATACATCTGGGGTCCAGATATGAAAAGGCACCAGAGACAGTTTGAACGCAATACCCGCAATAATCATTATCCAGCCAGCAAGTAACACAGGGCTAGAASCAACACCCTGTGCTTCGATAGCGGGTGTCAGATCATTGAAAAACATAGTGCCGGTTAAGGCATAAATCAGGGCGATACCAAAAAGAATTAAGCCCGATGCCAGGCCTGACATAATCAAATATTTGATCGCGGCTTCCAATGGAAATTTTGCTGACTTTTCAGCATGTACTGGATAGGCAATCATGGCGTACAGGCTGATACCCAGCATCTCCATACCAATAAAGAAACTGACAAAATGCGTACTACAAGCAAGCACAACCGCCCCCAGCGTTGCTGTCAGCAGGAGAATATAAAACTCTTCATTGAGATCGTTGTGCGATTCAAAATAAGGATAAGCCAGAATACTGACGGCCAGTGCACCAAAAATAATCAGGCCAGAGAAAAACAGGCTGTRCTCATCAAAATATAGGAGTTCTGTTGCCTGTAGCGGCAGTATGGGGTCAATAAAAACAAACACCATGAGGCATGCTGTTAAACCAGCCGTGGTCAGCACATTAACCAAACCATGCTCGCGTTTGAAGCCAGCAACAAGCATGACGACAACCGTAGTCAGCGTCAGCATGATAATTTGCAGTAAATCTATAAGAACGTCTGTACTCATTTAATTAGTTGCACCATCTATTATTAATTGCGCCATCGATTAAGGGAAAGCTATGCCGAGACTTCTCAGTGTCGGTTCGGCCATATCCAGCATGGTTTGCGGATATAAGCCCATCCATAACAAACCAATCATCATTAAAGAGAAGCATGACATTTCAATAAACGTCAGGTCTTCAAAAACATAATTGTTTTCATTCTCACCGTGGAGCACTTTCTGAATAACAATCAGTGAATACACGGCGGCTACAACCAAACCCAATGCGGCGAAAGCCGTCGCAGTTACGCTGGCCTGAAAGCTGCCTAGCAACACCAGGAATTCACCGATGAAGTTGCCAAGCCCCGGCATACCGACTGCTGCGACCGTAAAGAACAAAAGCATAAACGACATCTTAGGTGCGACGCCCCAAAATCCGCCCATTTTGTCCATATCACGGGTGTGAATACGATGTTGTAAACCACCCGCTAACATAAACAACGCAGCAGCACTAAAACCATGTGCGAGCATGGTCATGACAGCACCTTGCAAGGCCTGTGCATTCCAGGCATAGACACCCAACAATACAAAACCCATATGACTGACCGAGGTATAGGCAATCAGACGTTTAATATCAGTCTGTGCAAAGGCTACTTTAGCGGTATAGAGAATACTGAAGGCGCCAAGCCCCATAGCAAAAGGCGCAAATAATTCTGAGGGATCCGGGAACAAAGGTACCGTGAAACGAATCAGGCCATAGGCCCCTGTTTTCAACAAAATACCTGCAAGAATAACCGAGCCTGCTGTCGGTGCCTGCGAGTGAGCATCGGGCAACCAATTGTGAAATGGGAAAGTAGGCAACTTGGTCGCAAAAGCAACAAAGAAGCCCAGCATAACCAGCATACCAATTTCGCCCGACAAACCGTTTCCAAGTAAATCAAAATAGCTGAAACTAAGAAGGTCTGTCGCCTGATAGTTGAGGAACACCAATACCAGGATAGATAGCAGCATTAACAGGCCACTCACCTGAGTAAAGATAAAGAATTTCATGGCCGCATATTCTTTATTCTCATGCCCCCAGATGGCAATGATGAAGTACATTGGAATCAGCATCACTTCCCAGAAGAAGAAGAACAGGAATAAGTCGAGTGCGGTAAATACGCCAATAACGCCGGCTAAGGTCCATAGCAGATTGAAGTAAAAGAAACCTGAACGCTCTTTAATTTCATGCCAGGCAGCACCCAAAGAAATCATGCCTAAAAATACGGTCAGGAAAATCAACAGCAGTGACAAACCATCCGCACCAAAGATAAAGCTAATGCCGAAGCGCGGAATCCAGTCGGCCTGGAATAAAACCAGCCATTCACCGTGACCATGGCTAATCTCTGTGCCCACATCGGCTAAACCTAGAACGCCTGGTGCAACCAGCATTAATACGACTAAGGCCAGATCCAGCAGAATAGCAAATAACGCAATGACTCGAGGAATATGAGAACCGCGACTTTCTGATAACCAGGCCGCTATACCACCGACAAAGAGTATCAACATTAACCAAACAAGAATCATGCGAACACTCCTATACTAATTACCAGGAGGACGCCTAATGCCATTGTCATGGTGTACCAACGTATTTGGCCTGTCTGAGTTTCAGTCACCCGATTATGTATATGGCGAACCAGACTAGCCGTGCCGTTATAAATACTATCGACGAAATCTTTTTTATTGAGTTTGGCTAAACCGACATAAGGGAACACAATAACCCGGTCATACAACCAGTCCATGCCCCATTGCGTGTAGAAGAAGCGATGCAGTTTTGCACCGACACCAGAACCCGCAAACTTTTCAACATTGATTTTTTTCTTAACGAAAATCAGATAAGCACAAAGCGCACCAAACAAAGGCAAGCCGATCATAATGGCCTGATAAAACAGAGAAATATGATGCTCTTCTGCATGCGCCTGGAAAACTTCTTCCACCGGAATATGAATAAACCCACCAACTAAAGCCAGAACCGCTAATACCACCAGCGGCCCCTGCAAATGCCAACCCATAACTTCATGGCCGTCGTGGGTTTTCTTACCAAAGAAAACCAGGAAATATAAACGGAAGCTGTATAAGCCTGTCATAAAGGCGCCCGCCACTCCACCAAGCCATAATAGATATCCACCATGCTCATTCGTTAAAGCCGAAGCCAGTATCTCTTCCTTACTGAAGAAACCAGAAGTAGGAAAGATTGCGACCAAAGCGATGGTGCCGATCAGAAATAAGGCATGACTCCAGGGCAGGTCTTTACGTAAACCGCCCATTTTAAAGATGTCCTGTTCATGGTGCATCGCCAGAATGATTGAACCAGCGGTCAGGAATAACAGAGCTTTAAAGAAAGCATGTGTCATCAAATGGAAGATAGCGGAGCTATAAGCCCCTACTCCCAAGGCCAGGAACATATAACCGATCTGGCTAACCGTGGAAAATGCGAGAACTTTCTTGATATCATTTTGCACCAGCGCAGTAAAGCCAGCCATCAAGAGAGTAATCATACCGATAACGCCAACCAGGTATTGCACGCTAGGTGCCAGCTCATACAAGACATGAGTACGGGCAATCAAATAAACGCCTGCAGTAACCATCGTTGCCGCATGGATTAATGCTGAGATCGGTGTAGGCCCAGCCATCGCATCGGGCAACCAGGTTTGCAGTGGTAATTGTGCTGATTTACCTACAGCACCACCGAGTAATAACAGTGTCACGGCTATAGCAATTCCCGAACCAACGACCCATTGTTCTTCTGCTAAGACCATCAGTTCCTGAATGTTGAGTGTGCCCAGGCTGGCGAAAAGCAAAAATAAGCCAAGTGCCATTGAGGCATCACCGACACGAGTAACCACAAAGGCTTTACGTGCGCAGTAACCGTTATAAGGGTCTTTAAACCAGAAGCCGATTAACAAATAAGAACACAGGCCTACCCCTTCCCAGCCCATAAACAGCAGCAGAAGGTTATCAGCCAGCACCAGGATAAGCATTGCTGCGACAAACAAATTCATATAAGCAAAGAAGCGCGCAAAGCTGGGGTCATCATTCATATAGCCGGTGGCATAAACATGAATCAGGAAGCCAATACCGGTAATAATAAACATCATCACCAGCGACACACCATCAAGATAGAGTGTAAAGCCAGCTTTAAAGGAGCCTACTTCCATCCAGGTCCAGAGCGTCTGCGAGAAAGAGGTGGTGCCAGCTTCGGACATCGCCATAAAATCCATTCCAGCGAGAACAGCAACCAGAAAGGACAGACCAATGGAGCCTGCGCCGATTATTGCGGCAGGCACTTGAGGTAACTTTCCACAACTAAACGTCAGGATTAAAAATCCGATGACAGGAATGGTCGGGACTAGCCAAAGTAATTCAATCATCTTTCCCTTGCCCTATCCTTTCATCTGGTTTAAAGAGTCCAGATCCAGTGTTTTATGCTTATGAAAAAGCTGTAAAACAAGACCTAAACCAATGGCAACTTCAGCGGCTGCCAAACTTAAAATCATTAAAAACATAACCTGTCCGTCAGCTTCTCCCCAACGTGAAGCGCCAACAACAAAGGCCAAACCCGCCGCATTTAGCATTATTTCCAGAGACATCAAGACAAAAATTAAATTGCGTCTTGTCAGCACACCAACCAAACCCAGCAAAAATAGAATAGTTGCCAGTATCAATCCGTGTTCTAGAGGTATTTCTTGCATCATGACCGTCATAGCTTTACTTCCTCGCCAGGTGGAATGCACCCACCAGCCCAGCCAATAACAACATGGAAGCCAGCTCCACTGCCAATACATAAGGCCCAAACAGCGCGATACCAACCGCTTTGGCTTCAACCATGGTGTGAGCGATGGTCGCATCGGTCGTCAACAAACCCAGCAGCAATTCAACCAATAAAATAGCCGCGAGTATGCTTGGCCCAATCCATAGATTCGGTGACAGCCAGGCCCTTTCTTGATCTGTAGTGGACGATCCCAGATTAAGCATCATCATGACAAACAAAAACATCACCATGATCGCACCGGCGTAGACGATAACTTCAAGCGCTGCCGCCATAGGCGCACCCAAAGTATAAAAAATCACCGCGACTGCAAGCAAAGAAACAATGAAATAAAGCAGCGCATGTACCACATTGATTCGGGTGATTGCCATAATGGTTGATAACACCGAAATAAATGCTGACCCGTAAAACAAAATACTCATGGCATCAAACTCCTTCTATCAACAGGCGGCAATTCATTCTGAGCTTCACCTTTATCTTTGCCACCGATAGCCTTACCGGCCACCTTATAGAAGTTATAATCGTGATATTTTCCGGTGCCCTCAATTAACATGTGCTCTTTTTCCCACACCATGTCCTGTCGCACATATTCGGCCATTTCAAAATCTGGTGTTAGTTGAATAGCATGGGTAGGACAAGCTTCTTCACAAAAGCCGCACATAATGCAGCGGGAAAAATTAATACGGAAAAACTCAGGGTACCAACGCCCACTTTCATCTTCGGTTTTCTGTAAAGAGATACAATCTACCGGGCAGGCAACTGCGCAGAGGTTACAGGCAACGCAGCGTTCTTCGCCATCAGGATCGCGCGTTAAAATTATTCGCCCACGCCAGCGTGGGAACATGTAAGGCATCTCATCGGGGTATTCAACCGTATCGGCTTTATTGAAAATATGCAGAAATACCAGCCACAGACTCACGAGCTGTGACCATATTAGGTGTATCTGCTTGCCAATAGCCTTAAACATTTATCTTAATTCCCCACTCTTTCCACTGTATCTTTGCATTATTTATTCTTTTGATTCTATCCTGCCTGGTACAACACGACAGCCCCGGTAATCAACAAATTCACTAAGGCTAATGGCAACATAACCAGCCAGCCATAATTCATTAACTGATCATAACGAGGCCTGACCAGAGCGGCTCTGACCAGAACAAAAAACAGCAGGAAGAAAAAAGTCTTCGCACCCATCCAGAATAAACCGGAAATTATTTCATTGCCAAATTCCAAGCCAAAAGGTGCCATCCAGCCGCCAAAAAACAATATAGGAATTAACAGAGACATGACCAGCATGCCGATGTATTCACCAATCATGAATAAGCCAAACTTCATACCAGAATATTCAGTGTTATAACCCGAAATAATTTCTGATTCGCCTTCAGGCAAGTCAAAAGGCCAACGATGAGATTCGGCAATTGCTGCCACCATAAAGACAATAAAACCAAAAAATTGCGGGAACACAAACCAGCCATCGGCTTGCGCTTCGACAATTTCACGCAGGCTAAAACTGTCTGACAGAATAACAACGCCAAGTACGGATATGCCCATGAAGACTTCATAAGAAATCATCTGCCCAGCACCACGTAAGGCACCCAATAGAGCGAATTTATTATTCGACGCTAAACCTCCTAACATCACCGAATAGGATGCCAAACCTGCCATGGCAAATATCCACAGCAAACCAATATTTAAATCCATAATGCCAATGTTAGGTGCAAAGGGCATGACACCTAAACTAAGCAGCATCACAATGGGTAAGATCATCGGCGCAATAACAAAAACAAATTTATCCGAAAAAGGTGGAATCCAGTCTTCCTTCATCAGCATTTTAACGGCGTCTGCTATAACTTGAAGACAGCCAAATGGCCCTACTCTGTTCGGCCCCAATCGATCAGACCAGAAACCCAGAAAACGTCTTTCTACCCAGATCATCATGACTGAGGCGCCCAAACCAACAGCCAGGATAAGTACTATATTCAGCAACGAGCCAACTTCAAAACTAAACATCAGTCGACCCTCTCTTCACGTTTATCACTAACGATTATGTTAGCCGCTCGCCAGGAATCAGGATTTTGCCAATCAGCGGCTTTATCCAGGGAGATAGCAGCACTAATATCTTGAAAGTTCAGGCCTTTAAGTCCAACAGAGACACCTACTGTCCCCGCTTGTATAGATTCACGAATAATAAAGGGTACAGCACCGTTGTGCTCCACCTGCACGCCATCACTGGCGTTCAAACCGAGTTTCTCAGCGTCTTCCGGATTCAACGAAATATAAGCAGAGGTGGCTTTTTCTTGAATGGCAGGCGTGTAGGCACTGAGCTCTTCCGAGCCAAACAAGTGGTACAGAGGAAATACTGTATAAGCATCATTGTTGATGTCATCTACCTTAGTAAGTTCATACCAGCTTTTTTCAGTGCTGCTATTCGTTAACAGATGTTGACCATTAGAACCCTGCTTCAAAGGGCCACCAGCATATTCTTGGAATTTGAAGAGACTTTGATTGGAGTTCCAACCCGGTGCCCAGGGTGAATTTAAAACCGAGGCATCTTTAATAGCTGGCACACCTTCCATGGAATAAACCATGACCCCATCTTCATCTTGCTCTTGCTTTGGCTCATGCACGCTGATATCGGCGCGCATGGCAGTACGGCCACTGTAACGATGATGCTGTCTTGGGACTTTAAGACCGGCAAAATTATAATTCTCACCTGGCGTTAGATCTGCGATAGCGCCACAGTTCGCAATAGCTTCAGCGCAAGCAGCCGTGATGTCATTGAAAGGTTTATCTGACAACCAAAGTGCACTTGAGCGAATGGCAGAATCAGGCTTAAAGGTCGAATAATAATGCTGCGCTCGACCTTCGTAATTAACAAATGTGCCTGAGCTTTCAGCGAAAGTAGCCGTTGCTAGAACCAGGTTAGCCTGTTCACCTGTGCGGTTTTTAAGGTGATCAAGTACAACCAGGTTGTCCAATCCTTTTATAAAGCTATCAACATCAGACGACGCGGCTCGACGGTAAAGATCATTTTCTAAAACGACAGCAGCTTTGCTGCCTGTATTCATGGCTTGTTCCAAGCTTCTACCATTACTCTGCATCAGTAAGGCTAGACCCATGCTGTTAGACTCAGAGCTGACTAATGCCAGATTGGCTTTGTTATCTCCATCATGCAGAGCCGTTGCAATATTACTGGCCGCATCCAATAAAGCCGGTTCCAAGCTATTTGTGCCACTGATAATCAATGCTTGTTTAGCAGACTTCAAGGTTTCTGCAATTTCATCAATAAGCGCCTGCTCTTCTTTACTCAAGCCTTTAACCGCCGGTGCTGAAGAGTCAATCGCATGTGCAATCGCCATACCTATTCGTGCACTGTTAGCCGCTGAGCTGATATGCACTGTTTTTGCAACATCATCCAGGCGTGTCGTGTGGGGGCTTAAAATATAAAGAGGGCTTAATTTGTCCATAGCCAACTGTCGAATAGCGGCGTCATGCCATATTGGGAAATTCAAATCAGCACCCATTTGTATACCCAGGTTTTTCACTGATTGGCGTACACCTAGAGCAAGACGTGCTGCCGTATTGGTCAAATCTTCGCCCAAAATCAATATGGCATCAGAATTTTCTATATCTTTGATATTAGCCACATTGACTGGTTTGTTCTGATAGATATCAATGATTTTATTAAGCATGCCGAGCTCTTGCTCAGCGATACCTGCATAAAAATTTTCTTCGCCCACCAACTCGCGTAGAGAGAAATTAGCTTCCATGGAAGCACGCGGCGATCCAATACCAATAGCACCTTTAGTTTTAGCGGCTTTATTCAAGGCTTCTTTAGCCGTATCTGGCTCCATCTGAACAGGGTCGGCATTGTGCGAAGTACGCGCCATACTCACTGGAATACGCTCTGAGCTATTGACATATTCAGCACCAAAACGGCCTTTGTCACACAGAAAGTAACCGTTCACTTCATCATTAAAGCGATTAACGATTCTGCGTAGAGTGCCATAACGCTCGCCAGGATTGGTGTTACAACCAACACTGCAACCCGTACAAACGGAAGGCGATGACTGTAAATCCCATTTACGGCTGTAATGTTTGCTGAAGGGCTTATCGGTAAAGACGCCCGTTGGGCAGACTTCCACTAAATTTCCCGAAAATTCACTTTCCAAGGAGCCTTCCTGCCAACGTCCAAAATAAGTATTGTCATGCGAAGACTGTGGGCCAAAATCTGTACCACCGGCATAGTCCTTGTAGTAGCGAACGCAGCGATAACAGGTGATACAGCGATTCATTTCATGATTAATGAAAGGGCCAAGATACTGATTATTATGTGTTTTCTTCTTGCCATCGTAACGGCGATAGGTGTGCCCGGACATCACTGTCATGTCCTGTAGGTGACATTCACCACCCTCTTCACAGACTGGGCAATCATGTGGATGGTTGATCATAATGCTTTCAATAGCCTGAGCCCTGAATTTGGAGGCAGCTTCGATCGAGTAGCGCGCACCTTCACGCGGCTCTGTCATGCAAGCCATGATCAAACGGCCTTTTTCATCATCCTCATTGGCATACTCAATCACCGCACATTGGCGACAGGAGCCAACTGACCCCATACTTGGATGCCAGCAGAAATACGGCAAATCCATCGCATGAGAAAGACACTCCTGCAAAAGATTATTCTTTTCGTCTACTTCAAAGACTTTGCCGTCTATGTTGATGGATGCCATCTTTTAACCTGAATTTCCTTTATAACTATTTATTTATCAAATGCTTAATTAACAAACTTAATGTTAATTAAAACTACAGCCATGCTTCACATGACGCTCATATTCGTCCATAAAATACTTGAGACTGCTTTGCAGAGGCTCAACAGCGCCAGGCGCCAAAGCACAAAAGGTATTACCTGGTGCCATATACCCGCACATTTCTTTTAATACCTCGATATCCTTCATTTCGCCTTTACCCTCTTCCATCTTGTTGAGGATATGTTCAACCCAGGGCAAGCCATCTCGACAAGGCGTACACCAGCCACAAGATTCATGGGCGAAGAACTTGATCAAATTTCGCACGGTGCCAACAGGACAAGTCTTATTATCCAACACCATAATCAGGGAAGTCCCTAGACGCGAGCCAGCTTTAGCCACATCGCCAGGAAGCATGGGTAAATCCAGGTGTTCAGGCATTAAAAAGTCAGTAGAGCCTCCACCCGGTAAGAAAGCTTTCAATTCATAGCCGTCCTGCATGCCGCCCGCATAATCTTCAAATAAAGTACGAAAAGTAGTGCCTAAAGGCATTTCCCAGCAACCCGGGTTTTTAACACGCCCGCTGACACCACTAATGCGGGTGCCACATTCATCACCGAGGCCTAAATTCTTAAACCAGTCGACACCGTGGGTCAAAATACCTGGGATATTACAAATTGTTTCGACATTATTAACCAGAGTTGGTCGTCCCCAGAGGCCGCTAACTTGCGGGAACGGTGGTTTGAAACGTGGGTTAGCGCGTTTTCCTTCCAGGGCATTAATTAAAGCAGTTTCTTCGCCGCAGATATAACGGCCGGCACTGGTGTGTAAGTAGATATCCAGGCTGAAATTCGAGCCCTGGATATTTTTACCCAACATGCCGTTGTCATAAGCTTCAGCAATGGCTTTTAGTAAGTTCTCTTCGGCAACCGTGTATTCACCTCTTAGAAAAATGTAGGCAGTTGAGGCTTGTATGGCATAAGACGCGGTAATCATGCCTTCTATCAACAGATGAGGGTCGTTTTCCATTAATAAACGATCTTTGAATGTACCGGGTTCCATTTCGTCAGCATTAACTACAAGGTAACGTGGCAAACCATCAGGGTCCGGTGAAAAGCTCCATTTCAAGCCCGTATTAAAACCTGCACCACCACGGCCGCCAAGCCCTGAATCCTTTACCTGTCCCATGGCATCACGTGGCGCCATCTTAATGGCATTGGGGAAGCTCTGATAGCCTCCGGCAGCCTTATACTCTGCAAAAGTAAAAGGGGCCCTGCCTTCTTCTATATTCTTGGTTAATGGATTATTAATAGTCATCTATATCTGCTTTATCAACCTAAGCCTTGGCTTTATAGTCTGCGACAATCTGATCWATCTTTTCATTGGTCAGGTTTCTATATAATTCTCTTCCTACCATCATGCTCGGTGCTTTGTCACAATCACCCAGGCATGGCACCGGAATTAAGGTGAAAAGGTCATCTTCCGTGGTTTCTCCATAATCTATGCCTAATGTAGTCGTGATATGCGCTTTTAAATCATCACAACCTAACATCCAGCAAGCCACAGAATCACACAAAAGGATGACGTTTTTGCCAACAGGACGACGGAAGATCATATTAAAGAAAGTCGCGACACCTTCCAGGTCATCTGGTGGTATATCCAGGTACTCTGAAACAGCGAGCAAGCTCTCATCGCTCACCCAGCCCTGATATTTCTGTACAATTTTTAAGGCTTCGAGGCCAACTGCTTGCGCATAAGGATAGTGCGTTTTTTCATGCTCAATCTCATGAATCTCCGCGTCAGTCAGTTGCCGTGCTTTAGGGGCTGTACTGGCAATAATATTGGTCATCTTCTTTGTATTTACTCAAATCTTTTAGTTAGTCTTATTTCTACTTACTTACTTATTTATCTACATCCGCCATTACAAAGTCCGTGGTTGCTACAACGGCAGTAAAGTCTGCCAACATCAACCCACGACTGAGAAATGGAACCGCCTGAATATGTATAAAGGATGGTGTACGGATGCGCGTTCGGTAAGCACCGCTGCCGCCATCATTAATTAAATAATAGGAATTAATACCTTTGGTTGCTTCAATCGCCACGGAGACTTCTGTTGGTTCCATAACTGGCCCCCAGCTGACACTTAAGAAATGGTTAATCAGGGTTTCAATATCCTGCTTACTCTTTTCTTTTATTGGAGGCGTCGTTAAAGCATGCTCAGATTTATAAGGGCCAGAGGGCATATTCTCTAAACACTGACGAATAATCTCGCAACTCTGACGCATTTCTTCCATACGAATAGCCGCACGATCATAACAATCGCCATTAACGCCAATGGGCACTTCAAAATCAAAATTCTCATAACCTGAGTAAGGACGATCTTTACGATAATCCCATTCCAGTCCAGTTGCGCGTAAAGCCGGCCCTGTCATGCCCCAGTCGTAAGCATCCTGGGTATTCATTTTGCCGACACCAACCGTACGTTGCTTGATCATGGTATTGGCCATCACCATTTTGTCGTATTCACGTAGTTTCTTCGGAAACATATCCACAAACTCACGTATTCGAACTTCCCAGCCATTCGGCAAATCCTGAGCTACTCCGCCGATACGGAACCAACCGGGATGCATACGCGCACCAGTGATGGATTCAATAATATTAAAGGCCTTTTCACGATCAACGAAGGCGTAGAACAATGGAGACAATTGCCCCAAGTCGACTGCCCAGGTACCAAAGAACAGTAAGTGACTACAAATACGGAAAAATTCAGCCAGCATGACACGAATAACCTTTGCTCGATCCGGTACTTCTATGCCGGCCATTTTCTCGACAGCCATGACATAAGGCAGGTTATTCATGACGCCGCCGAGATAGTCTATTCTGTCTGTATAAGGAATATAGGTGTGCCAGGTTTGGCGTTCGCCCATTTTTTCAGCGCCACGATGGTGATAACCCACATCAGGCACGACATCTATTACATACTCACCATCCAGTTGTAAGGCAAAACGGATAACACCATGCGCGGCTGGATGGTTGGGGCCAAAATTCAGGAACATAAATTCGCTGGTATCGGATTTGCGCTTAAGTCCCCACTCTTCAGGCTTAAACTTTAACGCTTCCTGCTCCCTATCGACGATATCATCGTCTAAACGATAAGGGTCCATTTCTGTGGCGCGGGCTGGATGATCTTTGCGCAGCGGATGGCCTTCCCAGGTAGGCGGCGTGTAAATACGACTTAAATTTGGATGCCCCGTAAATACCACCCCAAACATATCCCAACATTCTCGTTCATGCCAGTTCGCCGCAGGCCACAGAGAAATAATGGTAGGAATGTTTAAGTCAGCGTCTTTTAACGCGACTTTCAGGCGTATATCGCAATTACCTGAGTAAGAAATAAGCTGGTAAACAACCGTGAACTCGCTGTCTGGTTGCCCTGCTCTGTGCACGCGCAGGCGTTCATCAATAGCGGTAACATCAAGCAACATTTCATAGCGAGGGCGATAATCGTCACGTAGAAACTTAAGCACCTCTAACAGCTTGTTGCGACCAAGCCAAAGCGTTGGCATGTCTTCGGCAGTGTGTTGGCGCACGAAAGACGATTCACCAAACTTAAGATAAAGCTCAGCAATAACCGCCGGAACGTCGGACATATTTTGCTGCGCAGGGGTGTTGTTAGTGCTCAAATTATTCTCGTTCTAGTGTAAAATTTTAGACTTAAAATCTTAAGTTTCATCCGGACTTCTTAATTCAGTCGCGGCAATTCTGTCTTGCAAGCGGGCATCACGTTGAACAACATTTTTCTCTCGTTCATAGACGCCCTGATCATTGATCACCCAACTTACTGGACGACGTTTTTTGCCAATGGAGTCCTGTAATAAAATCAATCCCTGCAAGAGAGCTTCCGGTCTTGGCGGACAACCTGAAACATACACATCGACAGGTAAAAATTTATCAACGCCCTGTACTACTGAGTAGATATCGTACATGCCGCCGGAATTGGCACAGGAGCCCATGCAAATAACCCAGCGTGGCTCCATCATTTGTTCATAAAGCCGTTGTACAACCGGCGCCATTTTTCTGAATACTGTACCAGCGACAATCATCATATCTGCCTGGCGTGGTGATGCTCTAAACACCTCAGCACCAAAACGCGCAATATCATGGCGGCTTGAAATAGCGGTTGCTGCTTCCACATAACAACAGGACAAGCCAAAGTTAAATGGCCAGAGTGAATTCTTGCGACTCCAGGCCACCATATCTTCAAGGCGAGTCATGATCACATTCTTGCGAATATGGTCATCAAACTGATTCATCCCAGGGCTGGGTGAATAAGTATCTTCAGGCTTAACCAGTTCCCAACTCATTAATGCGCGCCTCCATGATTAGGCTGCTCTGTGTTTAATTTTTTACCTGTTTTTTTGTCGATATTCACAACACCACTTTTACCTATTGTCTGTGCGAGGTCATCACGTTGACGTTGCGTTCTCCACTCAAGTGCGCCGGAACGCCAGAGGTAAATTAGGCCCGCGATTAAAATAGCGATAAAAATAAAGACTTCAGCGTAACCCAACCAACCAGTCTCGCGAATAGAGATAGCCCAGGCGAAGAGGAAAACAGCTTCAAGATCAAAAATAATAAAAAGGATAGCCGTGAGATAAAACGGCACAGAGATTTTTAATTGAGCGGAGCCTACAGAAACTATTCCTGATTCATAGACTTCGTCGGTAGCATGGTCTCTACGCTTCTGTCCTAACAGATGAGAAACGCCTGTTAATGCCATAATTAGAACAATAACGATGACGGAAAATAGAACCAATGGAAATAAGTCGACGCTCAAACTGCTTACTCTTAAATTAAGTATATAGACCAAAAAAATCGCGAGGATTATATGCCAACACGACGCTCTATGCCATTAGTTATAGAAGGTTAATTTGATTTTCTTCAAGTTACGCGTTTAAAAAACTCGATTATAACCATCATAGGCAGCGACCTTATACGCCTCTGCCATAGTCGGATAGTTAAAAGTGGTATTCATAAAATATTTCAAACTGTTGGCTTCACCTTTCTGACTCATTATGGCTTGACCAATATGTACAATTTCTGAGGCCTGGGAACCGAAACAATGTATACCCAGAATTTCCAAGGTGTCGAAATGAAAGATTATTTTCAACATCCCCACGTTCTCACCGGTAATTTGCGCCCGGGCAAGGTTTCGAAAAAAAGCTTTGCCTACTTCATAAGGCACTTTTTTCTCAGTCAGTTCTTGTTCATTCAAACCAATCGTGCTGATTTCAGGAATCGTATATATGCCAGTTGGAACATCCCCAACCCACACAAACTCCTCAGGATTAACAATTGCATTACAGGCTGCCCTGCCTTGGTCAAAGGCTGCACTGGCCAATGAAGGGCGGCCAATGACATCGCCAGCAGCATAGATATTTTCAACTTTTGTCTGGTACTTGTTATTAACCTCTAACTGGCCTCTGCTATTAGCTTCCATGCCCAAGCATTTCAAGTTCAATTTATCGGTGTTGCCAGTGCGACCATTAGCCCATAAGACAATATCGCTTTTTATTTTTTTGCCAGATTGCAGGTAAGTAATAACTGCATCATCATTGCACTGCATTTTGTCATAATGTTCCTGGTGACGGCAGCGAACAGCCAAGTTGCCCAGGTGATAGCTCAGTGCATCGGTAATCTCTGTATCGAGGAAAGACAACAACGTTTCTTCGGGGTTTATTAACTCGACATTAATACCTAAACCACCAAAAATTGACGCGTATTCACAACCAATCACGCCTGCACCGATAATAGTGACCTTGCTCGGCGTATAACTCAGCTTCAGAATGGTATCGCTATCGAACACCCGTGGGTGATTGAAGTCGACAAATTCAGGTCGATAGGGTCGTGAACCGGTGGCAATAATGAAATGATCGGCTTTAAACTTTGTGCTCTTTTTGCCGTCGTTTACAGTTATCGTATTTTTATCAACAAACTGTGCAGACCCATGAATAACCGGGATTTTATTTCTTTCATAGGCCGCTGTATTCATGGAAAGATGCTCATCCACAGCATGTTCGGCATGTTTTATAATCGTTTCAAAACCAATCTTGCCAACTTCGGCCAAGTCTCGAAACATTGGATTATTATTGAGGTCCAGAAACTGACGAACAGAATTTCTCAGGGCTTTGGAAGGGATTGTCCCATGATAAGCAGAGTTGCCACCAACTCTGGGTTTATCGCAAATCATTGCCACACTATGTGTAGACTTAGCAGCATTCATAGCCGCAGACTCGCCAGCAGGCCCACTACCTATAACAATAATTTCGTACTGTTTCTTTGCCATGTTGATACTCAAAAGGAGACGGCTATACTTTAATCACATAAAACCATACAAAAAACGAGACTAACTATGCATATTGTCATTTTCCGGATATGACAGATAATTTACACCCGCCATTTTTGTAACCATTCGCACAACCTGATTGCTGTAGCTATATTCATTGTCGTACCAAAGATAAAGCACCATATTATTGCCTTGTACTTTGGTTGCTGTAGCATCTAAAGTTGCGGCTTCACGCATTCCCACAAAATCACTGGAAACGGCATCAGGAGATTCTGTATAGCCAAGTTGATTCTGCAAAGGCGAATGTAAAGCGATAAGCCTTAAATAGTCATTGATATCTTCTTTGCTTGTTTCATTCTCTAGACTCAATATTAAGATCGCCATAGAGACATTAGCCACTGGAACCCTGACCGCATTACCGGTTAACTTTCCTTCAAGTTCCGGCACCGCTTTGGCAACCGCAGTAGCGGCGCCTGTTTCGGTTATCACCATATTTAAAGCTGCGCTGCGTCCGCGCCTGTCAGCTTTATGGTAATTATCGATCAGGTTCTGATCATTCGTATAAGCATGCACTGTTTCAACATGCCCATGCACAATGCCATAACGCTCATTAATTAATTTAAGTACAGGTGCAATCGCATTGGTGGTACACGAAGCGGCAGAAATGATTTTATCATCTGGCGTGATCATATGATCATTAATGCCAGAGACAATGTTTTTGACATTGCCCTTACCCGGAGCCGTCAGCATGACTTTACTCACGCCTTTAGATTGCAAATGCAATGACAAACCTTCCTCATCACGCCATTTACCCGTGTTATCTATCACCAGTGCATCATTGATACCATACTGCGTATAGTCCAGGGTTTCGGGGCCATCAGAGTAGATAAAGTGAATGACATTGCCATTGGCGATAATTTGACTGTTTTCTTCGTCAACTCGAATTGTGCCTTCGAAAGAGCCATGAATAGAATCGTTGCGTAACAAGTTCACACGCTTCTCTAAATCATTTGTACTCGATTTACGCACGACGATGGCACGTAAACGCAGCACTTGACCATTACCCGTTTGTTCTATTAACAAACGGGTCAACAAACGGCCAATTCGTCCAAAGCCATAAAGAACGATATCAATCGGCTTTTCAATGGGTTTGTAATCAACATCGATCAAATGCGCTAATTCTTTCCTGACAAACGCTTCGACATCAGGCATTTCTTCCTGTGATTCAGCATACTCCATGTAATTGACGGTCAATTTTCCTAAATCTATCTGACTAGGGCTGAGGTTTAATTCACACATCGCCGCAAGCACAGAATGACTTTCAAATTCAGACATCTCGTTACGAGCGACTTCCCGGACGCGACGATGGTATTGCATTATATTGACAGTTGAACGCTTGTTTAATGTGCGCCCATAAAGGAATATCTGCACGCCTTTTTCATACTCAAGCATCCCTAACATGGGAATCATTTCTCGGGTTAATGCTTCCCTGGCTTTCCAGTCGCCAAAATAATCATCTAAGCTAGGTCTTCCCACAATGTCATCCTGTATTTGTATTGAGCAGTTAAATAGATAGGGTTCTTTTCGACGGCGCGTATTATCTTAGCTCAGCATTAATATGTCCAACGCTAATCGCCCTTAAGCTCTATGGCCATGAATAATCCTTTGATTTATGCCATGATAGCGCCCTTTTTATTGGCATGCAGGCATAATAAATAGACGTGACGCAGTTTACTATTTTTTCTCCTCCTCTAGACAAATCGACACTTACGCCTGGCAGTCGTCAGAAATGGGACGGCTTTACTGGCTCATCGTCAGCCTTGTGTATTGCTAATTGCACCAAATCTTATCCTGGCCTAGTGCTGGTACTCACTGAAAACAGTCAGCAGGCTCAACGCCTAAAATCAGAGTTAGCCTTTTTTTGTAAGACTGGAAAACCGGATAATCATATTTACCTGGAAGAATTTCCTGATTGGGAAACGCTGCCTTACGATAATTTTTCTCCTCACCAGGATATTATTTCACAACGCCTGGATATTTTATCAACACTTAAAAATCTCAAAAGTGGCATCTTAATCGCGTCTATCAGCACTGCATTGCATAGACTCATTCCAGTATCTTATTTACAGGGACGCTCCTTAACTTTTTCACTGGGCCAAGAGCTTGATATTAATGCCCTACGTCTCAACCTGGGAAATGCCGGTTACCGCAATGTTGATGCTGTCTATGAACATGGTGAGTTTGCGCTGCGTGGGTCAATACTCGATATTTTTCCTATGGGCTCACAAACGCCATACAGGATAGAGTTGTTCGATAATGAGATAGAAAGCCTGCGCAGTTTTGATCCAGAAACTCAAATCTCACAAGAGCGTATTACGGCTATAAGATTATTACCCGGCAAAGAGTATCCGCTTGACCAGTCTGGTATAGAAACATTCCGCCAAAATTTCAGAGCAGAATTTGATATCGATTTACGTTTATGTCCGATGTATGAAGATGTTTCACAAGGCATAGCGACTGCAGGTATTGAATATTACCTTCCCCTGTTTTTTCCCGAGCTGACAACCGTGTTTGATTACCTTCCAGAAAACACACTTATTATGAGTAATGGTTCTATTCAATCAGGAGCAGAACAGTTTTGGCGTGAAATTAACAGTCGTTATGAAGATCGGCGCTACGATCAACAACTCCCGATACTCTCACCTGATAAAGTGTTTGTTCCTCTGAACGATTGCTTTGCGGCTATTAATCACTATCCACAAATAAATCTTAATTCTCAGCAACAAAAAAAAACACAGATTCAGATCAACACACAAAATTTTCCTGAGCTTGAGATCGACCATAAACTGGAAAACCCTTTAAGCGCATTGCAAAAGTTCCTGGTAGACAATTCGCAAACACCTATTCTATTTTGCACAGACTCTGCTGGACGACGTGAGACGCTACTGGACCTGCTCAAGAATATTCAGGTCTACCCTGAAGTAGTAGACTCATGGGAAACTTTCGTTACACAAAAACCTCAACTTGCTATCACCGTAGCACCTCTGGAAATTGGGTTTTGGTTACAAGAACCAGAACTTATTGTTATTACAGAAAGCCAACTATTTATTCATCACGTCAGCCAGCATCGACGTCGAGGGAAGCTGAAGGATAACACCGACTTTATTGTAAAAAGCCTGACTGAATTAAGCATAGGGGCTCCAGTCGTGCATATTGATCATGGTGTTGGTCGTTATCAGGGTTTGCAGAGTTTTGATGTTGAGGGTCAGCAGACCGAATTTCTGGTATTGGAATATGCCAATCAAGCTAAACTATATGTTCCAGTATCTTCTCTTCACCTTATTAATCGCTATAGTGGAGCGGATGCTGATACCGCGCCTTTGCATAAACTGGGCAGTGATCAATGGATAAAAGCCAGGCGTAAAGCCGCTGAAAAAGTTGTTGATGTCGCTGCTGAATTGCTCGATATATATGCTCGTCGCGAAGCCAAGCAAGGCCAGTTATTTACACTGCCCACTCAGGATTATCAGACTTTTAAAAACAGCTTTCCTTTTGAAGAAACTGAAGATCAGATAGAGACTATACAAGCGGTTATTGACGACATGACATCGACAAAAGCCATGGATCGGCTGATTTGCGGAGATGTTGGTTTTGGCAAAACTGAAGTGGCTTTACGCGCAGCTTTTATCGCCGTACATAATCATAAACAAGTCGCAATTTTAGTGCCGACTACTCTATTGGCCCAACAACACTTTGATAACTTTAAAGATCGTTTTGCAGATTGGCCTGTAAAAATTGCTCTTTTGTCCCGCTTTGTTGTAAATGCAGAACAAGACATTAGTTTAAAAGAGCTCGAAGATGGGAAAATAGACATCGTCATTGGCACACATAAACTGTTGCAACCCAGTGTTAAATATAAAAGCCTGGGGCTTTTGATTATTGATGAAGAACATCGCTTTGGTGTGCGTCAGAAAGAAATGTTAAAAGCGCTTAGAGCCGACGTTGATATCTTGACTCTAACCGCAACCCCCATACCTAGAACCCTCAATATGGCAATGTCAGGCATGCGGGATTTATCAATAATCGCTAGTCCTCCTGCACGTAGATTATCAATTAAAACCTTTATTCGGCAGTCAAACCCACCTTTGATAAAAGAAGCTATTCTGCGTGAATTGTTAAGAGGTGGGCAGGTGTTTTTTCTACACAATGAAGTCAAAACAATTGAAAAGGCGGCTGAAGATGTTCGCAATCTTATTCCCGAAGCACGAGTCGCCGTTGCACACGGGCAGTTAAGAGAGCGTGAACTAGAAAGAGTAATGTCGGAGTTTTACCATAAACAATACAACGTGCTTGTTTGCTCAACAATTATAGAAACAGGTATAGATATACCTAACGCTAACACCATCATTATTGAAAGAGCTGATAAGTTTGGCCTGGCACAATTACATCAGTTACGTGGGCGCGTGGGTCGCTCACATCATCAAGCTTATGCGTATATGCTAACGCCTCCACCTAAAAGCATGAGTAATAATGCAAAAAAACGCGTTGATGCCATTGCCGCGGCGGATACCTTAGGTGCTGGTTTTACCTTGGCCAGTCATGACCTTGAAATCAGAGGGGCTGGTGAACTGCTCGGTGATGAGCAAAGCGGGCATATCCAGACCATCGGGTTTTCCCTTTATAGTGAAATGCTTGAACAGACCATTAAACTGATGAAAGCGGGAAAACAATTAGATTTAGATAAACCTTTACAGGAAAGCACAGAAATCAACTTGCATATTCCTGCGCTAATTCCTGATGATTACTTACCTGATGTGCATCTGCGTCTACTTATGTATAAGCGTATTGCTAATGCTCGATCATCAGAAGAACTAAGGGAATTAAAAGTAGAAATGATAGACCGTTTTGGCCTTCTACCTCAGCCAGTAAATTTTTTATTTTCAGTCACAGAGTTAAAGCTGGAAGCTGAACAACTCGGTATTGCAAAAATTGAAGCCAATGTGAAAGTAGGTAAAATATATTTTAAAAGTGATACTGTGGTTGACCCCTACTCTCTGGTTAAGCTGGTACAGGAACAAGCTGGCGTTTTTAATTTATCCGGCGGCAATGAATTAAAATTTAATCATGACAACATTGACCCTGATGATCGCTTAGAGTTTGTAAGGAACACTTTACATTTACTAAAGAAGGCAGCCTGAATTTAAAGCATGAAACCTGCATTAACAATAAGCATCGTTTTTTTTGCTCTTGCCGCAAACACCAATGCAACGGCGCAAACGTTTAGCTATGACGGTAACCGTTGGTATGAAATTGAAGTCAGCATCTTTACTAATCAAAGTGCCAGAGCAATTAATCCGGAGTTATTTCTTCCAGAGCATATAGAGCTGTTATATCCGCAACCCATCTTACAATTAACACCCGCCTTTAAAGACTACTTACTGGATTTTTCAGCAGACAATGTAGCTATTAACTCATTGACTAATTCATCTGTTAATCCATTTGTCAGTGACCTCGACCCCTTACAAGATTCAGCCATTGAGATAGTCACATATGGGCCAGAATTACGTGAAGCAAACACTGACTTCAGGTTAATAGATAAAGCACGCGATCCATTTGTTTCATTAGCTGAAGAAGAACATGAATTCACGCGTTTTAATCGTAATATTGAGTCAAGCCCTGACCACAGAATTTTATTTCATGCCGTTTGGCGCCAACCCGTTTTAAATAAAATTCAGGCCAGCGCAATCCTGGTAACGGGTGGTGATCGTTATGGCCAACATAATGAACTCGAAGGCAGCCTGATAATCAGCTATAACATAAATCGGGTTGATGTTGATGCCAGGCTTTGGCGTAACAGTTTTAATATCGTTAGTGATCTAGAATGGAATGTACCACTAATCCCTCTTGCAGCACCTATTACAGATGCTGCAATTGAAGCTGACAGTTTTGGCTTGTTAATAGATCAGGTCTACCCAATGCTGGAGACCCGCCAGATGATTAGTAATCAGTTACATTACCTAGATCATCCTGCACTAGGCATATTGATTGAAGTCAGACCTTATGAATTGCCGCCTTTATTCGATTTTTCGCTGGATTAATTTTTCTTTGAAATAAGTATTTAAAGCTTAAATAAACTGGTACTGAGCAGTTTGCGAACATCGGTCAAGCCTGCGTCTAAAACAGATTTAATTTTCTCAATTGTAATAAGCTCATGGCTGAGCCCTGCGGCCGGATTTACCACAAGTGCAACACTGGCATAAGCAATATTGAGTTCTCTGGCTAATGCCGCTTCTGGCATTCCGGTCATCCCTACTATGTCGCAACCATCACGCTTAAGCCTCTGAATTTCCGCCGCCGTTTCCAGGCGAGGCCCTTGTGTGCAAGCAAAACAAGCCTGCTTAATAATTGGCATATCCAAGTCTGTCGCTGCACTTATTAGAACTTCACGAAGCTTGTCATCGTAGGGGGAAGTGAAATCAACATGATCGTGTAAAGAGTTTAAACCATCAAAAAAACTATGCTCACGCCCCCAGGTGTAATCAATCAGCTGGTCAGGAAGTACTAAAGACCCTGGCACCAGATTTGCACCAATACCTCCGACAGCATTAACCGCTATGATTTTTTTAACACCGGCTTCTTTTAGCGCCCAGAGGTTGGCCCGGTAATTAATTTTATGCGGAGGAAAGGTGTGCTGAATGCCATGGCGAGGAAGAAAGTAGACGTGTCCCCCTTTAAGTTTTTCAAGAGATAGCCTAATTACAGTTTCAGAAAAGGGTGTGGGTAGGTCTAGATAATCAGGTGAATCATCAGGCGTGACATCCAAGTTTAAGTGATAAAACCCACTGCCGCCTATTATGCCTATCTCTGAATGAACGCTCATCCAAACTTACTTGTAGTAAGCATTCTCCTGAATGCTGTGATCGGTAATATCTTTAACTGCAGTTAACTCAGGTAATTGTTCCAATAAAGACTTCTCAATACCATCTTTCAATGTAACATCGACCATGCCACAACCCTGGCAACCGCCGCCAAACTGCAACACTGCGATATTGTCTTCTGTAAGCTCTTCAAGAGTGACATGACCACCATGGCTTTGCAGCCCCGGGTTAATCTCGTTATAAAGAATATAATTAATTCTATCTTGCAATGAGCTATCCGCAGAAATTTTAGGCATACGTGAATTGGGGGCCTTTATGGTTAACTGACCACCCATACTATCTTTGGCGAAATCGACAACAGCCTCTTCTAAATACAGCTTACTTTTTGCTTCAACAAAGGCTTTAAAACCTTCAAACTCAAAAGCTTCATCTTCTTCTTGTTCTTCTCCCGGGCGACAAAAAGCAATGCAGGTTTCAGCTTTTGGTGTGCCACCATCCAAAACAAAAACACGAATCGCTATACCTTCACAATCTTGCTTAGCAAGAAGATCATAGAGGTATTTTTGACCTGATTCTGTAATTTTAATCATTGTTATATGCCAATGTTGTGCTAGTTAACTAATGTCTGTAGAAAAAAATAATTTGCAGGGTTTAGGTTATAATGCCCGCTCTTACACCGTATTAAGAGTGCAACTCATAGGCCTGCTATACCTATGATACTTAAAGTCACTGCATATAGTTACTAATATGAGGTTGAATTATTGTGGATCAAGCCCCAGAAAACAGCAAAACTGTGGATACGACTGATACTGTGGTTGACACTCTGGCTGATCATAGGCCAACACAGCAGGAGAAAATTCCATTTTGGCGCATTATGTTGAGCGTAATCCAGGCTAGCATTGGCGTACAGAACTCAAAAAATAGAGAACGTGACTTTAGCCAAGGTAAGCTCTTACCTTTTATTGTTGCTGCCGTACTCTTTACAGCCTTTTTCGTTCTGGCTGTGATGTTAGTTGTAAACCTGGTGCTTAGCTCTTAATATTCAACGACTTAAGTATTAGCTAAATAAACCATTGCTCCTACAGCAATAGCAATCAGGCAAAAGATAGCGACGGCATCTGCCTTACTGTCGGCGTCATTAAATTCAGGGTTTGAAGAACTGTTTTCTGTATCACTCATCGTTTTAAAACTCTCTTAACTGAGAAAGCGCGATTATCCTGATCCAGAGCATAAAACTCAAGCTTGGATGGCACTTAAAGTTGCGATTGTGTATTATCGCGGCCTTCAATTTTTAGATTTTTTTGACTTATGTATATATACGATAACTATGATCACCAAATGCTGGAAGAACGTATTAGCCAGTTTCGTGATCAAACCCAGCGCTACCTTGCCGGTGATTTAAGCGAAGAGCAGTTTCTGCCTTTGCGTTTACAAAACGGGCTCTATATACAGCGTATGGCTCCAATGTTGCGTATTGCTGTGCCATATGGCTTGCTCTCCTCTACTCAGTTGAGAAAATTAGCCTCAATCACCAGGGACTACGATAAGGGTTATGCACATTTATCAACCCGCCAGAATATACAATACAACTGGCCACAACTGGAGCAACTGCCTGACTTACTTGCTGAATTAGCTGAAGTCAGCATGCATGCCATTCAAACCAGTGGAAATTGCATTAGAAACACGACAACTGACCAATTTGCAGGTTCAGCTCTGAATGAAATTGAAGACAGTCGCCCCTGGTGTGAAATAATTCGTCAATGGTCTACTTTCCATCCCGAGTTTGCCTATTTACCTAGGAAATTCAAGATCGCCGTTTGTGGGACAGAAGTTGATCAGGCCGCCACTCAGGTGCATGACATTGGCTTGTATTTGCTTAAAAATGAGCAAGGTGAAATTGGTTTTAAAGTGCTGGTAGGCGGTGGTTTAGGCAGAACCCCCCTGATCGGCAAGGTAATTTGTGAATATTTACCCTGGCAGCATTTGTTAACTTATCTTGACGCAATCATGCGTGTCTACAACCTGGAAGGACGTAGAGACAATAAATACAAAGCCCGTATAAAAATCCTGGTTAAATCATTAGGCATTGATGTTTTCCGTGAAAAAGTAGAAGCCCAATGGGAATTTGGCAAGGATAGCCAAGCGACCTTAACCCAAGCAGAAGTTGATCGCTGTAAAAGCTTTTTTAGCACGCCAGCTTTTGAACAGCTGCCTAATGAAGATGAAGCCACCAATACGGCCTTACAATCGGACCTGCTTTTTAAGCACTGGGTTGATCGCAATGTCGATTTGCACAAACAATCTGGTTACTGCATCGTCACTTTATGCTTAAAAGATACTGGTGCAGCACCTGGCGACATCACGGACAGACAAATGGAGTTTGTTGCTGACCTAGCTGAACGCTATAGCTTCTCTGAATTACGTGTTACACACGAGCAAAACTTAACCTTAGCTGATGTGCGTACTAAAGACCTTTATGAGATATATAAGGCCTGTAAAACTGAAAGTCTTGCCACACCCTATCTTGGCCTCCTCAATGACATCGTTTGCTGTCCGGGTGGCGACTTCTGCTCTTTAGCCAATGCTAAGTCCATCCCGATAGCTGAAGCCATTCAGCGTCGCTTTGATAATTTTGATCGTTTAAACGAGATTGGCGATATAACGCTAAATATATCTGGCTGCATGAATGCCTGCGGGCACCATCATGTTGGTAATATAGGCATTATCGGTGTTGATAAAAAAGGCGCTGAATTTTATCAGGTAGCCTTAGGTGGAGATGCCGGTAGAGAAGCAAGATTAGCTAAAATTATAGGCCCCTCTTTTGCCCAGGAAGAAATTCCCGATGTCATAGAAAAAATTATTCAGATTTATCTGGATGAACGGCAAAATGATGAGAAATTTATTGATACCTATCAGCGTCTCGGAATGGCCCCTTTTAAGGAGAGCATTTATGCCAAAGCTGATTAAAGACGGAGCGCTTATTGAAAACAACTGGCGCCTAATCGACAAAGAAACAGGCATTGACAGCTTAGGATCTATTGATAACAAGCAGCTCATTGTGCCGGTTAAATTATGGCTGGAGAATAAAGAACTCTTGAGCCAGTACAAAGACACTATTGGCATCTGGTTTGACAGTGATGAAAATCCAGCTCTGTTAGATGACGATGCGAATAACTTCCCCATTATTGCGCTTAACTTCCCTTCTTTTCGTGATGGTAGGTCTTATTCTCATGCCGCAATACTGCGTCAGCAACAAAATTTTAAAGGTGACATGAGAGCTATTGGTGATGTCCGCAGAGATCAGGTGTCTTATATGCTGAGCTGTGGATTTAGTAGCTTCTTAATTCCAGATGATATGGATGCAACCGTATTACTCACAGGCTTTCATGACTTCTCGGAAAACTACCAAAGCACGGTTACTAAGCCCACTCCTCTTTTTCGAAGGCGCTAACGGCTCTTTCCTGGCGCTAACGGCTCTTTCCTGGCGCTAACGGCTCTTTCCTGGCGCTAACGGCTTTCGTCGACGCTAGCAGCTACTGAAAGTAGTGTTTCCAAGATTAGCTTATATGGTCGCGTGGGGATTTATGTAGCCATTTTAACAGGCTGTTATCTACTGCACTTTCCATTGCCTTACTAATACGATCCGCAATGTTAGATTTCTTCTCATAAGCGATTAAATAAACATCCGCTTCTTTGCATGCGTCTACAATACATTCATCACTGGTTTTGATTTCGTCAATTAACTTTTTCTCCAAGGCCTCAGTTCCAAGCCAGACTTCGCCCGTGGCAACCTCATCAATTTCCAGTATCGGTCGATTTTCTTTTACAAAACCTTTGAATAAATCATGGGTGCCTTGAATTTCTTCAGCAACTTTTTCTCTTCCCTTATCTGTATTTTCGCCAAACATGGTCAGTGTGCGCTTATATTCACCTGCTGTGATCATTTCAAAATCGACATTTTTTTCTTTTAATAAGCGGTTAAAGTTAGGCAGCTGCATCAGCACACCAATTGAACCGATATAGGCAAAAGGTGCAGCGATAATCTTAGAGCCTAAGCAGGCCATCATATATCCGCCACTGGCCGCGACTTTATCCACGCAGATAGTTAAAGGAATATTTAAACTTCTTATCCTGGCTAATTGTGAAGCGGCTAAACCGTAAGCATGCACCATGCCGCCAGGACTTTCTAAACGTAAAATAACTTCATCTTGTTCGGGCCTGATAATACTCAATACCGCGGTGATCTCTTTACGCATATTTTCAACTTGTGATGCACGAGCATCACCGTTGAAATCAAAAACGTAACAGCGCTTCTTATCGCTCTCAGTTTTATCTTTTTTCTTTTCTTTCCGCTCTTGTTTTTTAGCTTTCTTATTTGCCTTCTTCTCTCTTTTTAGACGTTCCTCGTCTTCAACAACGCCTTTTATTTCGTCAGCTATCTCATCAAGCTCTTTATTTAAATGAGTTATTGAAATAGAGCCTTTTTGCTCTTTTTTTGATTTTCCGGCGCTACCAACTGCGGCCACAATAACAACCACTACAGCCACAGTAAAAGTTAATACTTTGGCGAGAAACATGCCATATTCTGCGATAAATTCCACAAGCTACCTCAAGTTATTTGATAATAAAAATGTATGGATATTGTTTTAAAATGTCACTGCTAGCTTTCATCTTGTAGCAGCCACAATTGCGTTTCTGAACTTTTCTGAATGCTCTCGAGTCTAGAGCGATGAGCAGATTGCTCGTCTTTAGTGGCTAAAATTACCTTCAGTGGTTCCCTATTTTTATCCAGTCTTTTAATTCTATTTGTAGATGCACCATCTGTAACACCATCATGACCTAAGGCTAAACTTGATTGCCCTCCCGTCATTATCAAATAAACATCCGCTAAAATTTCAGCGTCTAACAAGGCCCCATGGAGATCTCGTTGGGTATTATCGACGAAGTAACGCTTACAAAGTGCATCCAGGTTGTTCTTTTGACCAGGATGCTTTTTGCGGGCCATTGCAAGTGTATCCAAAACCTTACAATAGTCATGCATGGCTTTATATCCACGATTCAAATCTGATAGCTCTGAATCCAAAAAGCCAATATCAAAAGGTGCGTTGTGGATAACCAGCTCCGCGTCTTTGACAAAATCAATGAACGTATCAGCAATATCAGTGAACAAGGGTTTATCTTTTAGAAAATCATTACTAATGCCATGCACTTCTAATGCACCAGCATCAATTGCTCGCTGGGGATTGATATAGATATGCAGATTGTTGCCAGTTAACCGTCGATTAATTAGTTCAACACAACCAATTTCAATGATGCGATGTCCCTGACTCGGTTCTAACCCGGTAGTTTCAGTATCTAATACAATTTGTCTCAAAGCTCGTCAATTCCTTTGTTGGCTAATTGATCAGCACGTTCATTGCCGGGATCGCCACTATGGCCTTTTACCCAATGCCAGTTTATCTCATGTGTTGATACTATAGCGTCTAGTTCTTGCCAAAGATCGACATTTTGTACAGGTTTTTTACTCGCTGTTAACCAGTTTCTTTTTTTCCAGTTCGGCAACCATTCAGTGATACCTTTCAAGACATATTTTGAATCAGTATAGAGTTCAATTTGGCATTTTGATTTCAGTGCTTCTAAAGCTTTAATGGCCGCTGTTAATTCCATTCTGTTATTGGTGGTTAGATCTTCACCACCATGTAAAGTCCGCTGTTTACCGTCATATTCCAAAAATGCACCCCAACCTCCTGGGCCTGGATTACCACGACATGCTCCATCAGTATAAATAGTGACCAGCTTACTCATTATCTCAATTAATCCTTATAACAATTATTAATGCAGTGTTTTTTTATGCGGCTGAGTGGGTGCAATACTGACATTATCGCCTAATGCTAATCCTTTTGCCCTGCGAGGAAGGGCTTTCCACGGTTCGCGGATTGGCGTCATTGGTAGCGCTTGTTTCTTAGCGGAAATGACATATATGCCACCTGTTGGCCAATTTAAACGCTGAGCAAGCTTCCCCATAAATGACGAATAACGAATCAAGCTTGGGTTGTTAATAGGCAAGGAATATAGACCATAATGCACCTGCTCTATTTTGAAATCTAAAAGTTTTAACCAGTCACTCAGTCGCATACTAGAAAGTAAATTTGATTTCCAGGGGCTTTTGCCAGACCTTCTACTTAATTTATGCCGTGCACCCCAGGCACTAAAAGGATTAAAGCCTATTATCAACAAATGTCCTCCAGCAATAAGTACGCGATCTGCTTCACGTAACAATTGATGAGGATCTATAGAATAATCCAGGGCATGATGCAGAACGACCATATCAACAGATTCTGCAGTCAGAGGGATTGCTTCAGCTTGTGCAACCAGGCTGCTGTTTTTACCTTTTGCAGAAGGGCTTAAACAAAATTTATGGCCAATAGGGCTGTCCTCATAGACAGCGATGTCTGCACAGCTTAATTGTAATAAATGATAGCCAAAACGACGGTTGATCATGCTCTCTAACAATGAAAATTCAGTGCCTAGCAGATTCTTGCCTAAAGGGGTCTGCAACCATGCGGTCATATCAGCAAAATTTTGGCTATCATTGCTTTTTTCGTTACTCATGCAGGCATGATACCCTATTAATAAATTGGCCTAAAATGAAATACTCGACCTATGTTAGAAATATATCCGATCAAAGCATTTTCTGATAATTATCTTTGGTTATTCAAACAATCAGACTCAATAGATGCCTGCATAGTTGATCCAGGAGATGCCTTTCCGGTGTTAGCTTACCTTAAGCAAGAAAAGCTAAACCTGACAGCCATTCTGCTAACACACCACCATCCAGACCATGTCGGTGGCGTGAATGAATTACTCAAACATTATGATGTGCCGGTTTATGGCCCTGAGTCTTCAGCTATCCCAACAGTTACTCAGGCACTACATGAAGGAGACTCTATCGTTGCTGGCAATACCCGCTTCGCTGTATTGGAGATACCTGGACATACGCTAGACCATATTGCTTATTTTGCCGATGCTGAAAGTGATCAACTCCCCACTCTTTTTTGTGGAGACACTCTATTCGCAGGCGGCTGCGGACGAATCTTCGAAGGAACACCCGTAATGATGTATGACTCATTACAGAAACTAGCGGCTTTAAATCCTGCAACTCAGGTTTATTGTGCACATGAATATACCTTGAGTAATTTAGCTTTTGCAGAGGCGGTGCTGCCTGAAGATTCAGCGCTACAACAACGCATTCAGCTAGAAAAAGAAAAACGTGAGTATGATATTCCAACAGTTCCTTCATCCATCTCAGTAGAGTTAGAAACAAACCCTTTTCTACGTGCCGAGAATCAAGCCATTATTGATGCAGTTCGCTCACAAAGTGGCAACCAAAGAGTTACCCGACCGGATGAGGTCTTTGCTATATTAAGACAGCTAAAAGATGATTTTTAATACCTCATACCAATTGCAAACTTATAATATTCAACTATGTTAATGACCAATAGAATTTTAGTTTTTTTAGCTAGCACCCTTTTATTTCTCTTAAGCTTTTCTGCTTACCCCCAGGTTACTGAAGTGTCTGGTGTTAACCCTGAAACTAAAACAATACAACTGGCTCTGGATCAGGAACCACCACAGCTGGATTATATGAAAGCAACTGATGCCGTCAGTTTTTTCATCACCGAACATCTGCAAGAAGGACTAATACGGAAAAACGCTAGAAACCAGCTTTCACCTGCCGTTGCTCTGCGCTGGGAAATGACAGGAACAAGTGTAACTTTCTGGCTGCGTGAAAATGCACGTTGGAGTGATGGAGAAATTATTACTGCTCACGACTTTGTGTATGCCTGGCGACGAGTTGTGAACCCAGCTACAGCATCTCAATATGTATCCATTATGTACTCTATAAAAAATGCAGAAGCAATCAATAACGGTCAGGCTCCGCTTGAATCGTTAGGTGTCAGAGCCTTAGATGATTTCACCTTACAAGTTGAGCTAGAAAGCCCGACCGGTTATTTTCTAGAACTAATGGCTTTTTTACTTTTCTATCCTGCACGTGAAGATTTTACTGAGGCTCAAGATGGCCGATTTGGCGCTGACGTTGAAAATATGCTTTTTAGTGGCCCATTTATACTAACTGAATGGGTTCATGGGGCCTCCCTCCGCATGGAAAAAAACCCCATGTACTGGAATAAAGACTCCATTGAAATTAACGCAATTAATATTCCCTATATAACCCAAGATGGGGCCGCTCGTTTCAATGTCTATAAAGATGGTAAAACAGCTCTTGAAGGAGGCCTTGTTGGCTTAACTGCAGAAGAATTAGAAGGCGCACTAAATGAACGATACCGTTTACGCAGCGTTTCAGATGGCTCAGTTTTTTATCTTGGATTTAATCATAGTGACGGGCATATAACGGCTAATAAAAATTTTCGTAAAGCCATCCAGGCCACTTTTGATTCAGTTGAACTGGTCAACAAAGTGTTGGGAATAGCAAGTTATGTGCCGGGAAAATCGTTATTCCCTATTTACATGAACGGTGTTGAAAATAAGTTTCGTCAAGAATACATTGTACCGGAAGTAGAATTAAACCTTGAGCGTGCTCGAGAATATCTAGAGCTAGCTAGACAGGAACTTGGTCTTGAGACCTTCCCTCCAATAAGCTTCCTCATCGATGAAGGTTCAACGGGACCTATTGTATCGCAATATTTTCAATCTTTTTTAAAACAGAACCTTGGCTTAGATATTCTTATTGATGTACAAACGTTTAAACTACGTCTGCAAAAAACTGACGTAGGTGATTTTGATTTGGTGTTGGCAGGATGGAGTCCTGATTATGAGGACCCCTTCACATTCGGAGAACTGTTTGCTAGTTGGAATGTGAATAACGATGGTTTTTATAAGAGTGACGAGTATGACAGCCTTGTCAGACTGGTTCAAAGCACATCCAATCAACAAATTCGCATGGATGCTATGGGAGAGATGCAAGACTTAATCATTGAGGATGTTGTCATTTTACCCTTATATGAACGCTATATAACCTATGTACAAGACCCAAGACTCAGTGGAGTATTATTCACTGTGACCGGTGGCAGTCCTATCTTTACTTATGCCCGAATCCAAGAAGAGCAATAACTAAAATGTTGGTTTATATACTCAAACGCCTAGGCACGGGTGTAATTACAATCTGGTTTATTGCCACCGCTACCTTTACTGGTATGCATATGGTACCAGGTGATCCTCTTACCACTGAACGTGGTATGACTGATAATATTCGGGAAAATCTGGAACGTCAATATGGTCTAGATAAACCTGTTATTGAACAGTACTTCCTCTATATGGGAAATATGCTACAAGGGGATTTCGGTCTTTCTTTTACTGAAGAAAACCGCCGAGTAAATGACATTATCAGAGAAAGTTTCCCTGTCTCTGCTACTTTGGGTGTGCTCTCCCTGTTTTTTGCCACCATGGGAGGAATTCTCTGGGGCGCATTAACTGCAATTTATCGAAACCGCTTACCAGATATCATTATTATGTTTCTTGTGGTGCTGGGGATTTCGGTTCCGAGCTTTGTGTTAGCTGGCTTAAGCCAATTTTTAATATTGAATTTAAATCAGACAATGGGACGTTCAATCTTACCTGTAGCTGGCTGGGGAGGATTTGAATATATGCTAATTCCTTCCCTTGTGTTGGGCTTAAGCACCATGGCTTATTTAACACGCTTGATGCGCTCTTCAATGTTGGAAATAGCCAATTCTGATTTCATCAGGACGGCAAAATCCAAAGGGCTTTCTACCCAACGTATATTCATTTCCCACCAATTACGTAATGCTATTTTACCGGTTATAACTGTACTTGGCCCTTCTATTGCCATTATCACTACAGGTAGTTTTGTTGTTGAAATTGTTTTTGCAATTCCTGGTCTAGGTCGTTACTTCGTCCAAGCAGTGGCTCAATTGGACTATACAGTTATCATGGGAACAACGGTGTTCTTTGGATCATTTTTAGTTCTTATGGTCATTCTAGTAGACATAATATATGGGTTTATTGACCCCAGAATTAGGGTGCAGGCAGCAAAATAATGCAGGACTCTTCATTATCATCATACAGCCCAAAACCGGCTGATTTCATACCCCTTACCAAGCAGCTGGACAAACATGGAATTTCCCGACCATCACTATCGTATTGGCAGGACGCCTGGATACGCTTAAAAAAGAATAAAAGAGCAATTAGCAGTTTATATCTCATTATTGGGCTATTAGCGTTTACTTTAATTGGGCCTTTACTCTGGAGCATCAACCCTAATCTGCAAGATCTAGATGCCATATCTCAAGGACCTTCTTTTAGTAAACAAGCCCTGATAGTTGAAACCCCGGCTAATTGGGGTGGCGTTACTATTGATAATTTCCCGTCCCAACCCTCACCTAATTTTTCAGGACTGTTAAGTTCTACAGAACAAATAGAGATCGTCGGTCAGGCAACAACGCAGTATGTAAGACTATCCTGGCAGCCAGTAGAAGGTGCCAGTGCCTATTTGATTTACAGAAACGACCACATACCTGAAAGCCCAGAAGATTTAGGCCTGCCTCTTGGACAGACTCTTGCTGGTAATCAAGTCAGTTTTGAAGACCGCCTGCAATTAAACGCACAAGCATACTATTACACAATTATTGCAACAGATGGTTTTAATGAGGCGTCTACATTCACAACACAACAAGTTGATCTCACACTAGCAATTAGTGCAAGACAGGCTGATTTAAGAAATATTGATGTTGAAGTAGGTGCAACAGTTAGCTTACCCGGACACCCTTTCGGTACAGACTATCTAGGACGAGATATGCTGGCAAGAACGATGTATGGCGCAAGGGTTTCTCTTTTTATAGGCATCATAGCTCCCTTTATCTTCGTTTTATTCGGCACGCTCTACGGTGGCCTGGCTGGTTATTTGGGTGGCAGCATGGATAACTACATGATGCGGGTTGCCGATTTTGTTATTGCCCTACCCTTTCTTTTGTTCATGATCTTATTCAAAGTTAGTTTTGGTATTGGCCCCGGTGAAAATGGCATTATCCCAATGATGCTAGCTTTAATTTTATTGGCTTGGCCAGGTACAGCTCGTGTTGTGCGTGGGCAAGTCCTACTGATTCGCGAAGCTGACTATATACAGGCAGCACGTTTACTTGGTGCTAATACATTCTATTTGCTTTATCGGCATATTATCCCTAATGCCATGGGGCCTATATTGGTAACACTAACTTTTGCTGTACCCATGGCAATTTTCACTGAAGCATTTCTTTCTTTTATTGGAATGGGTGTAGCTCCCCCTACAGCTTCATGGGGATCAATGAGTAATCAAGGCATCCGAAATATGTTATCCAGCCCACATGAGCTATTTTTTCCGGCCTTATTTATTTCCATTACAGTGCTCGCTTTCAACTTACTGGGTGATGGTTTAAGAGATGCCTTAGATACGCGCATGAGGGGCAATGAATGAGTAAGACATTAGCTCTGGAGGTCAAAAATCTTTCAGTAGAGTTTGATACCTATGGCGGCGTTGTAAAAGCCGTTCGAGATGTCAGTTTTCAATTAAATAAAGGGGAAACACTGGCTATAGTCGGTGAATCTGGCTGCGGAAAGTCAGTTACAGTCCAGAGTATTATGGGTTTAATACCTACACCTCCCGGACGAATTACTTCTGGTTCTGCAAAACTTGACGGCGAAGAGATGCTCGGCTTGCCCACTAAGTTATTGAATCAATATCGGGGCAAACGCATCTCCATGATTTTTCAAGATGCCATGAGCGCCATGAATCCTACTATGACAGTAGGTAAACAAATAGCTGAAACTTTAGTTGTGCATCAAAACTTATCACGACGCCAAGCCATGAAAGAAGCCGTTGATTTATTAGCCCGTACCAAAATTCCTGAGCCAGAACAACGTGCTAAACAATATCCTTTTGAATTTTCAGGTGGAATGTTACAACGAGCGATGATTGCCATGAGTATCGCCTGTAAACCTGAGGTATTAATCGCTGACGAACCTACAACAGCCTTAGATGTCACCATTCAGGCGCAGATTCTGAACCTGCTGCAAGACCTCCAAAAAGAATATGAACTATCTATTGTTCTTATTACCCACGATCTTGGTGTAGTCGCGAAAATGGCTCATCAGGTGGCTGTAATGTATGCGGGGCAAATAGTAGAAATGGGTGAAATTGATGATATTTTTTATCACTCAAGACATCCATACACAGCAGGGCTTAAAGCAGCGATGCCCAGTAATAAAGCGCATGAGCAAGATTTAAAGGTGATAGAAGGTTCTCCTCCTGACTTATTCTCCCCTCCTAAAGGCTGCGGATTTTGCGCTCGTTGTGATTATGCCATGTCAATTTGTGAGCAACGCCCAACGCCAAAATTCCAAATCTCAGGGGATCATTATGCACATTGCTGGTTATTACACCCTGAGGCGCCTAAAAGTGAACGCCAAAAATTAGATAGTTTTATGAAAAGTGAGCGTTCAGATGTTACTTGAAGTTAAAAATTTAAAAAAATACTTCACTATCTCTCGTCATCAACATTTACATGCCGTTGATGACCTTAGTTTTTCCATAGGGGAAAAAGAAGTGCTGGGCCTGGTTGGTGAAAGTGGATCCGGTAAAACCACGCTAGGTAAAACGCTCATCGGCATTCATGACAAAACCGCAGGAGAAGTGTTTTTCAAAGGCCAACAGCTGCCGGATTCTTATACTAAAAATGACTTTCAGCGCCAGGCAAAAGATATACAGATTATTTTCCAGGATCCTTATAACTCTTTAAATTCAAGAATGACGGCACAGGAAATTATTGCAGAAGGTTTATTAATTAGAGATAAAAGCAATCTAGCAGAAGTTAAGGATAAAGTTGCCTATTGGCTTCATCAAGTAGGGCTAAGCCCTGATTATATGTCACGCTACCCTCATGAGTTTTCTGGAGGCCAGCGGCAACGAATTGGCATTGCCCGAGCACTAATTGTAGAACCTAAATTTGTAGTCTGTGATGAGCCTATTTCAGCGCTTGATGTCTCTGTTCAAGCACAGATTGTGCAGTTATTAGATAAACTAAAAGACTCAATGGGCCTGACTCTCTTATTCATTGCCCATGACTTATCCATGGTTCGCTATGTGTCTGATCGCATGGCTGTCATGTATTTAGGCTCTTTAATAGAAATTGGCCCTTCAAATGACGTTTATTTCGATCCCAAACACCCCTATACAAAGGCTTTGATTGCTTCCAACCCTGAGCCTGATCCCAAGTATGAACGCGAACATGAGACTCCACTTATTAAAGGTGAAATTCCTAGCCCAATAAATTTAAAACCGGGATGTCGTTTCATTGGACGCTGCCCAATGGTAGAAGCTAGATGCCGTGAAGAAACACCAGCATTACGAGAAATAGGTGAAAACAGGCAAGTTGCTTGCCATTTGATTTAGCTTATTATTTTTTAACGCTCTATATCAGCTCTCATCTGAACGCCACTCATATAAGCACTATAATCAGATGTTGCTCCCTGCTGCATAAGATAACTCTGCAATGCCTGTTGATTTTCTTCTGTCATTTCTTCCAAAGAACCTGGAATCAGCTCTTGTAGCTCTACAATCACATAATCTCCAGATAATAACTGCTGTCCCTGAATAACCGAGCCAGCTTCAGGTTTTGCTATAGCGAATATTATGCGCATAATTTCAGGGTCAAGCCCAGAGCTTGTGCGACTTAGATTCTGTCCGCCATCCCATTCAAGCCCCTGCACAGCCAGTAAATTATCTATATTCTGATCATTATTCAGATTTCCGAGGAAAGTCTCGCCCAGTGAAACCGCCTGCTCTTCACCTTTTTGTATCCTAAGAGTGGCTTCAATTTCACCTCTAACCTCAGTCAACGCTCTTAATTCGGCTTCTCGGGACTCAAGCAATCTGATGACAACACTACGGGATTCATCCAGAGCTATTAGCTCGCTATTCAGACCTTCTTGCACATCAGAACCAAAGGCCGCACTAACAACAGCAACAGCAGCAGCAATCCCAGCACCTCCAGCGTTATCAAAGAGCTCTGTTGTTTGTATATTCAGTTCTAAAATATCCGCAGGTTCTTGCAGATCTATAGATTCAAAACTTAAATTATTAAGTTCTTCAGCACGGGCAATATAAATATCCTCAGCTAATTGATCTTGTAATTCTCTCTCGATTCGATCACGGGTTTCCTCAAAGCTAGACACGTCATCTGCGGTTATTTCAGTAAGCTTAATTAAATGCACACCAAATTGAGTTCTGACCGGTGCAGATACTTCCTCGACGTCGAGCTGACTGAGAGCAGCTTCAAATTCTTCCGCAAACGTTTCTCCAGTGGTATAACCAACATCACCGCCAAATTGAGCAGAACCTGCATCATCTGAAAATTCAGCGGCAAGGTCTTCAAAACTTTCGCCCGCATCTATTCTGGCTTTTATTGTTTCAGCTTGAGCAAGAGCATCATTAACGTCATTTGCCGCGGCCTGTAAAAGAATATGTGAAGCACGCCTTTCAGTTTGAGCTTGTAATGAGCTTAGCTCGGTAGCGTATTGTGCTTGAATTTGCTCTTCGCTGATCTCAATTTCAGCCAATAAATCATTTTTATTTAACTCCAGGTATTCAAGTGAAACACGCTCACCTTGCATAAACAGTGCCGAATTAGCCGCATAGTATTGTGAAACCTCTTCTTCGCTTACTGTCTGAGTCTGCGCTAAATCACCCGCATTAACCCTGATGTATCGAAAATTACGTTTTTCTTCATTAATTCTTGCCAACATTTCTAATTCATTAGACGTAGCAAAACTGGAAGTGGAATAGACTGTTAACATTTGATTCAGCACGCCTTGCTGCTGTAAAGAAGCCCTGTATGAAGCTGGTGTCATACCATAACTGGTCAGTAATGCTTGCGCTCTTTCACTACTAAATACTCCACCAATTTGGAAATCAGGTGTTTGTGCTATTTGCCTATCAAGAGTGGCCGAAGAAATGAGCATGCCATTTTCTAGTGCGGTTTGAATTAAGAGTTCACGCTCTACGAGATTATTAATGGCTTGCTCTCTAAATTGAGTGGTATCTATACTCGATATATCAATTTGTGCGCCTAAAGAAGAGAGTAAATCTTGTGTAATACGCCGAGTTTCATTTTCAATCGTAATTTCATCAATTGCCACACCATTAACAGAAACCGTCGAATTAGCATTAGTAATAGTGCCAACAATGCTATCAAGGCCAAAAATTGCAAATACAAAAACAATAAAACCAACAAATATTTTAGCTAAAAAGCCTTGAGAGTTATTTCTAATATTTTGCAGCATGAGTGATTTTTTCTCTTAAACGTATCTCTTAAACATAACAATGCTTTGTTATTCAAACGCAAAGGGCGCATCAATGATGCGCCCTTTATGTTTTATTACTATAGAATATTTATTCTTCTATAAATCCAACTTTTTTTAAGAATTCACAGCCTCTTTTAAGGCTTTACCAGCTTTAAAAGAAGGAACTCTAGCAGCCTTGATTTGAATCGGCTCGCCAGTCTGCGGGTTACGGCCAGTACGAGCGGCACGATCTTTTACATTAAATGAGCCAAAACCTACTAAAGCAACGGAATTTCCAGCTTTTAAAGCTCCAGTGATTGATTCAGTCATTGCATCAATCGCTCGCGCGGCGGCGGCTTTTGGTAAATCGGCACTCTCAGCTACTGCATCTATTAGTTCTGATTTATTCACATTATCACCCTTCTCTTAGTTTGAAATTAAAGTTAATAGGAAATCTTTCTCTACAAATACAACTATAAATTACGAATTTAATTTTATTATTAATTACATTCTATTATTCATTTAACAGCTCAAAAACTCGTATTTGGAACAACTTACAAACTAGTTACTCCAACGCTTCAAAGCCACAAGACTTTATACCAACTCTGGAAAGTTAATGTCAAGAAATACGCTGTGATTAATGCGTATTTATCTGTTTTTTAGTCTTCTCTTTGATTTCGTTCTCTTTTGACTCCGATGAAGCTTTTACGATTGCTGGTGTTTTATTTTCAATTAAAGGCTCAGGCATAAATTGTAAGGCAATTTCTAAAACTTCATCTATCCATTTAACCGGTTTAATTGTTAAATCTGCTTTAATATTATCTGGGATTTCTTTTAAATCTCTTTCATTGTCTTTTGGAATAATAACCGTCTTAATATCTCCTCGATGTGCTGCCAGCAATTTCTCTTTTAAGCCTCCAATGGGTAAAACCTGTCCACGTAAAGTGATCTCGCCAGTCATAGCAACATCTTTTTTCACTGGCGTACCTGTTAATACAGATACTATAGCGGTGCACATGCCGACACCCGCACTAGGCCCATCTTTAGGCGTAGCCCCTTCTGGGACGTGAACATGTAAATCCTTGTTTTCATGAAAATTATCTTCAATTCCTAGAGAGTTGGCCCTGCTGCGAACGACAGTAATTGCCGCCTGTATCGATTCCTGCATAACATCACCAAGAGAGCCTGTCATAGTCGTTTTACCCTTCCCAGAAGTAGCCACAGCTTCAATAGTTAATAATTCACCGCCGGCTTGAGTCCAGGCAAGTCCATTAACCTGCCCAATCACATCTTCTTCATCAGCTCTACCGAAGTCGAATTTTTGCACGCCGGCATAGTGTTCTAAAACTTCAGAATCAACTATTACAGTTTCATCTTTTTTAGATTCGGCTACTTTATTAGCTTTATCGTCCATAGTTTTTTCTCTGACAACTTTCCGACAAACTTTTGCAATTTCTCTTTCCAGTCCCCTCACCCCAGCTTCACGAGTATAGTGCCTAATGATATCTAGCAGCCCTTGGTTAGGAAAGGCAATTTCACTTTCTTTTAAGCCATTGTTAGTTCGTTGTTTCGGCACAAGGTAACGACTGGCAATATTCATTTTTTCTTCTTCTGTATAGCCTGGCAAGCGAATGATYTCCATTCGGTCTAATAAAGGTCCAGGAATATTCATCGAGTTAGAGGTACAAATAAACATCACATCACTCAGGTCATAATCCACTTCCAGATAGTGATCGTTAAAACTATGGTTCTGTTCAGGGTCTAGCACTTCGAGCAATGCAGATGCTGGGTCACCTCTATGATCCATACCCATTTTATCGACTTCATCCAACAAGATTAGTGGATTTTTCACCCCTGCTTTGGCAAGCTTTTGTAAAATTTTACCCGGTAAAGAACCAATATAGGTACGTCGATGGCCGCGAATTTCAGCTTCGTCACGCACGCCACCAAGAGCCATCCTCAGGAATTTCCGCCCTGTGGCCCGAGCTATAGACTCCCCTAGCGAGGTCTTACCAACACCGGGTGGGCCAACCAGACATAAAATAGGCCCTTTAAGTTTCTTAACCCTTTTTTGTACAGCAAGATACTCAAGAATACGTTCTTTAACTTCTTTTAAGCCATAATGATCAGCTTCTAAGATTTCTTCTGCCTTATTAAGATCCGTACGAATTTTACTTTTCTTCTTCCATGGAATATTGATCATCCAGTCAAGATAAGTACGAACAACAGATGCTTCTGAAGACATTGGCGACATCATCTTGAGCTTATTTAATTCAGCAGACGCTTTTTCTTTAGCTTCTTTTGGCATGCCGGCTTCTTCAATCTTCTTTGCCAGCTCTTCAGCTTCATTTGGAACGTCATCAAGCTCGCCCATTTCCTTCTGAATAGCCTTCATTTGCTCGTTGAGGTAATACTCACGCTGACTTTTTTCCATCTGTTTCTTAACCCGGCCGCGAATGCGTTTTTCTACTTGAAAAACGTCGATCTCAGCCTCAATTAAAGCCATTAAGTGCTCAATACGCGGCTTCATCTTGGCTAGCTCAAGAATGTTTTGTTTTTCCTCCAATTGCAGAGACATATGAGTAGCTATAGTGTCCACGAGGCGACTAGGGTCATCTATGCTAGTTATAGATGTCATGACTTCAGGGGATATTTTCTTACTTAGCTGCACATATTGATCAAACTGAGAGAGTAAAGAGCGAACTAAAATATCCGTATCTTTTTCTTCCATAACACTGCCACCCATAGAGCTTACTTCAGCAGTGTAATAATCCTCATTAAAGTGCAATTGCTTGATTTTTACTCGCTCAACACCTTCAACCAGCACTTTAACAGTGCCATCATTGACATGCATAAGTTGTAAAACAGACGCAACTGTTCCGATGGTATAGATATCTTCTTTACCGGGGGTATCTTCAGCATGCTTTTTTTGCGCGGCTAAAATGACTCGTTTACCGCTGTCCATGGCTGCTTTTAACGCCGCAATCGACTTATCTCGAGCCACAAAGAGTGGATGCACTATTTGCGGGTATACAACAACGCCGCGTAAAGGCAAGAACGGTAATTGATTGTTTGTGACTGCTTGATCCTCGGTGTCCATATTCCCTTCTTAGTTAGCGCTCAACGCTAAGCATTAATTCGAGCAACGTTTTAATATCTTTCTACGAATTACCTTTCACTACAAAAAATTATTTTCGAGAAATTTTATGAATCTTTGCTAGCTGTTTTATTCGGTAAGTTTTCGCCTATTGACTCATACATTAGGAGTGGCTCAGATTCACCATTAATTACGGCTTCATCAATGACAACTTTAGTCACGCCACTCTGAGAGGGAATGTTATACATAGTATCAAGTAAGACTGCTTCCATAATTGATCGTAAGCCCCTAGCACCGGTCTTACGCTCCTGCGCCTTGCATGCAATAGCTTTTAAAGCATCAGAACGAAATTGAATTTCCACGCCTTCCATTTCAAATAGTTTCGAATATTGCTTGGTTAAGGCATTTTTAGGCTCTGTTAATATCTGAATTAAGGCTTCCTCATCTAACTCATTTAACGTGGCAATCATAGGTAGGCGCCCTACGAACTCGGGAATGAGGCCATATTTGACTAAATCTTCAGGTTCAACACTTTGCAATGCCTCCCCAATATTTTTTTGCTGGTCGATACTGCGCATTTCAGCAGAGAATCCGATACTGCTTTTATCTGAGCGATCTCGGATAATCTTCTCTAGGCCTGAAAATGCACCACCACAAATAAATAAAATATTAGAAGTATCAACCTGCAGGAACTCTTGCTGGGGATGTTTACGCCCGCCTTGAGGAGGCACAGATGCTACAGTTCCTTCGATTAATTTCAATAATGCTTGTTGCACACCCTCACCGGATACATCTCTAGTTATTGAAGGGTTATCGGATTTACGCGCGATTTTATCTATTTCGTCAATATAAACTATGCCGATTTGTGCTTTTTCAACGTCGTAATCACATTTTTGCAATAATTTTTGAATAATATTTTCGACATCTTCCCCAACATAACCGGCTTCAGTAAGCGTCGTCGCATCAGCAATGGTGAAAGGTACATCAAGTAAACGAGCAAGCGTTTCAGCCAGTAGAGTTTTACCAGTCCCTGTTGGCCCTATAATCAAGATATTACTTTTACTTAGTTCGACCCCGTCCTCTTCTGCCTGGAAGTTCAAACGCTTGTAATGATTGTAAACAGCTACTGCCAGTGTTTTCTTGGCTTTATCTTGACCAATAACATATTCATCCAGGGTATTGCGGATTTCTTCTGGGCTAGGTAAATGATGATGATCAGAGTCTTCAGATTTCTCCTGAATTTCTTCACGAATAATGTCATTGCACAGGTCAACGCATTCATCACAAACAAAAACGGAAGGGCCCGCTATCAGCTTTCTAACTTCATGCTGGCTTTTCCCACAAAATGAACAGTAAAGCAATTTACCTGAATCATCTTTGCTGTTTTTATCTGACATTTATAAAAGCTCCGTTATTAATGGGCCTGGAGAGCACCTGAAGAAGGCTATCCTGAACAGTAAGATGAAGGTATTCGGCAGATTTTACAAGTCCTGAAGAGATATTTTTAATCTTCTTTCGACTCTACAGAAACGACTCTTTTTGAAAGTACTTCATCGATTAAACCATAGCTGGCTGCTTCGTTCGCATCCATGAAATTATCTCTTTCCGTATCTTTTCTAATGGTTTCAATGCTTTGACCCGTATGTTTCGCCATGATTTCATTGAGTTTTTCACGATTTTTCAGGATTTCCTGAGCATGAATATGTATGTCTGAAGCCTGCCCTTGATAGCCGCCGCTGGGTTGATGAATCATCACTCTGGAGTTAGGCAAGGCATAACGCTTACCTTTGCTACCACCTGCCAGCAAAAAGGCGCCCATACTAGCCGCCTGCCCCATACACATGGTGCTAACATCAGGCTTGATAAACTGCATGGTGTCATAAATCGACATGCCCGAGGTCACGACCCCGCCCGGAGAATTAATATAAATATGAATGTCTTTATCCGGGTTTTCCGACTCTAGAAACAATAACTGAGCGACAATCAGATTCGCCATATTATCTTCTATAGGGCCTACTATAAAAATCACCCGTTCTTTGAGTAGCCTGGAATAAATATCATACGAACGCTCGCCCCGAGCTGTTTGCTCAACAACCATCGGCACCAATGTTGAGGTTACTATAAGGCTATTATCGCTTACTTGATCTGACTTACTCATAACATTATCTCGTTGCTATACCTACATCGTTATATCGTCATCACTCTTCTTTTGATTCAGCTTTATCTGATTTAGAAGTAGACTTTGCTTTCTTTTTAGCTTTTTTTTCTGGCTCTTGTGGCTTTTCTACAGGTTTTAGCGCTTCTTCGTAACTGCTTTCTTTTTCATTCACCTGAGCTTGACCTAATATTAGGTCAATTACATTTTCTTCAAGGGCTGCAGCTTCAATCTGCTGCAACTGTTCACTTTCACTGTAATACCAAGCTATAACCTCTTCAGGATTTTCATAACCCGAAGCAAGCCCTTCAATTATCTCACGCACCTTGGCAGGACTTGCTTTAAGGTCATTCTGTTGAATGATCTCATTAAGCAACAAGCTAACAGTAACTCGTTGCTCGGCTTGGGATTGAAACATCTCTGCTGGAAGCAAAGAGGCATCAATGTTCTGATTGCCCCCATAGCGCTGAATGGCTTGCTGACGCAGGTTGTCTATTTCAGCTTCCACCACTGATTTTGGCAACGTTAATGTTACAGCTTCTACTAAAGCTTCCAGGACTTGAGACTTAACGTTATTCTTAACGGCACTCTCTAGCTCTCTAGTCATGTTTTGTTTAATTTCAGTTCTGAAGGCATCTTTCCCGCCCTCTTTCACATCGAAGGACTTAAAAAACTCTTCATTCAGCTCAGGCAGATGCATTTCAGCAACGGTGTTCACTTTCACATCAAAAACACATGCTTTCCCTGCTAAGTCTGCTTTATGGTAATCCTTCGGAAATTTGAGCTTTAATTGTTTATCTTCGCCTGGTTTTGCACCAATTAGGCCATCTTCAAAGCCTGGGATCATACTACCCGAACCTAAAATCAGAGTACTGCCTTTAGCTGAGCCGCCTTCAAATTCTTCGCCGCCCATTGAGCCTGTAAAATCTATATTCAACTGATCTTCGTTTTTTGATGCTCGATCTACATTATGATAATGCTTCCGCTGCTCGCGCAAGGTCTGAATCATGTTGTCGATATCTTTATCAACAATTTCTGCTCGTCTCTTTTCTATTTGAATTTTAGAAAAATCGCCGAGGGTAATTTCTGGGTAAACTTCAAAGATGGCGGTGAATGCTAAATTCTCGCCCTCTTTCATATTCGTTGCTTCTATTTTAGGTTTACCAGCGGGCCTGACGTTTTCTTGCGACAAAGCCTCGTAATATGATTGATTCATGACATCACCCAGAACGTCCTGGCGCATGCCTTTGCCAAAACGACTTTTAATGACGCTGATTGGCACCTTGCCTTTGCGAAAACCTTTCATTTGAAAAGTCTTGGCGGTCTCGGACAAACGTTTTTTCACTTGCTGATCAATTGTTTCAGCAGGCACTTCAATTATTAATTTACGCTCCAAGCCGGACAGCGTTTCAAGGGAAACTTGCATTTATAAACCTCAAATATGGAAAGCAGAGAATCTAGACGACGAAGTCAAAATAATATTTTAAAAATCAGCAGCTTATTCGACCCAGGAAGCTAACAGGAGCGGATTGTGCCATAGCCCCAAAACACTTTCAACAGTTAAATCAGGGACTTCCATTGAGAACTTAACTCATAAAAATTAGCGATATAATTAACCTGAATTCTTAAAATAAAAAAATATTATTTAAAATTAATAAGTCATTAATCAGCAAGTACTTTTTTAATTTTTCAGGCCAATTCCGTCATAGAAAATCTAGATAATGTAAAAAAATAACTGCATTAGTTTAGTAATCTAAGTAATTGAAAACACGCTATTTTTAAAAAGCCTATAACCTAAAAAATAACGCTAAGGCATTGAATTAACTGCTATTATTTTCTTCAGGCTTTTGCCAAGCAAGATGCTATGCTACTCAAGTTGGCATAGTTTTTGCGCTATTTATTCTATTCAATGAGGGTTCTATCTTGTGCTCACTCGCTAGTTCAGGGCAGAACCAGAACTTCGGTTCACTTATACAAAACAATTATAAGAACAATTAGCCTTGAACTAGCGGAGACCAATTCCCAACTCTTTGTTCACAATTCAGCCTCTTATGACACTTCTTTACCTAAGGGCTTAAAGCTTATGAGTAGTTGCGGCAGAAGAGTCAAGGCTCCTGTTAGCGCGATAAACACGGCTAAACTCGTTAGCAAGCCAAAATAAATGGTGGGAATAAAATTTGAAAATATTAAAATCGAAAAACCAACAATAATAGTAAAACTCGTATAATACATCGCTTGTCCAATACTGCTGTGACAGTACTCCATAGTCTTCCTATAATTTTGATGTTTAGGATATTGAACCTTAAAGCGATGGATATAATGAATTGTATTATCGACACCAATTCCAACTGAAATTGCGGCAATAGTAATTGTCATCATATCAAGCGGAATGTTAAGCCAGCCCATTAAACCCAAGACCGTTGAGGCAGCTAAAATATTGGGTATTATCCCCAAAACAGCAAGCTTTAATGACCTGAACAATATAATGAACATTATAAATATTACAGCTAATACCAAACTTAATGTGAGTATTTGAGAGTCAAATAGACTTAGCAACATATTGTTGTATAAGACAAACATACCCGTTAGTTGTACCTGATCTGGGCTTAGGTCAAATTTTTGTTGCAGCTCTTCTCTAATTTTGCCAAGCAGCTCATTTCTTACTAAATCAGGGTTAGTTTCGATCACCCGGATAGAAAAGCGAACCTGGTCATTTTCAATAGAAACATAAGGTGTTATTAAGGCATCCTTATAGTCCGGAGGGAGCAGACTGTATAGCAGAGCCAACTCCAGGTTATCCAGTGGTTCATTATCATTCAGCTCGTAAACAAGTTGTAAAACGGTGCCTAAAGAAAGAATTTTTCCCGTTTCTGGTAGCTCATCTAAATAGTTATGTATAGCCAGGATTAAAGCCATTTTATCGGTTGTGAACCAATAGTTTTCCTCATCCTCCTGGCTAAACTCCTCTTCAAAAAAGAATTCATCTTGTTCCATAAAAAAGTCATCTATTGGCAATTCTTCGTCCAATTGATCAACTGCATCAATGTTACTTACAAGAGGCGCGGCTTCATCTTGAGGATATAAATTAATGATGACATCAAGAGGTGTTGTACCCCCCATATTCTGGTCTATAGAAACCATGCCTTGATAGATTTCAGTGCTTTCATCGAAATAGTCTATAAAACTGTTCTCAACCTCAAGACGATTCAAGCCAACAACACTAAAAATAAACATCAACATGGCAACAACAAGTACCCCTTTGCCAAATCGGGCAGTTATTGCTGCCAGGTAAGGCGTCACATCAACCTTACGTTTACTTGATGAGGATTTGCTTTCTTGCAGCAAACTCATAAGCGCTGGGAAAACTAAAAAAGTCAGAAAGAATGACAAAGCAATGCCCATCACCATCATTAAACCAAAGCTGATGATTGGCGGAATTTCACTGCTAACTAGCGAGCCAAAGGCAACAATAGTCGTTAAAGTGGTATAGGCACAGGGCTTAACCATATCCTGTAAAGTCCTGCGAATTCGGTCCTGATGAGACAACGCTGTATCAATAGTCTCCAACTCTCTGTAACGCACGATTAAATGTACGTTGAGCGAAATGGTGATGATTAATAATAAAGAGATGAAATTAGATGAGATAACAGTCACTGGCCAATCCAGAAGACCCAGCAGGCCCACTATACAAATCGCCGTTACAGCACATGATAGTAGAGGAATGCCAACATACCGAACCTTCCTGAACAGATAGCCCAGAGTAAAAATAATAAACACTAAAATTGCTAGCCCAAATGTTTGCAAATCATTCTGTACAAAGGTAATTAGATCATCGGCTATCATTGGGACACCGCCCATGACAATCACGGCATCAGCGCGATACCCATCTAATATAGAGCGAATTTCAGCAATATCATCATGCTGATTGATATCAGCTCTAGTGTTCAATTCACGATATTCAATTTCCAGCGCTGCCAGCTCTTCTCGCTGTTGCGGGCTAAGATCCACCGTTGGGCGCACTCTTAATTCTGCTCTCTGATCAGCGACCTCATCCAGTTCAAGTGTTGCTGCAAAATTTACAATCAGCGCTGTAGTCTCGGCATCTTCACTCAGCAATAGATCACGGTATGCAACGTTGCTGGACAGGTCACCTCTGGCAGCTTGTAGGTCTACATCAGGATCATCCAGTGTCTTTATATTATCTGCGAGCTCAGCTAAGGGAACATTAGCCACTTTTAGCAGAGGAACACTCAAAATACTGTCAACAGAGCTCACTCTGTCCATTAATTCCAGGCTATCCCTAAGTTCTCTTAATCTACCCAGGCTTGCTTCTTCGAATAAAGGACTGTTAGGACTGTATGAAATAAACACAAAATTACTCGTGCCATAACGGTCATTCGTCTGTCGAGCAAGCTCGAGATCTGCATCACCTTCTACCACTAACGTGTCTGAAGAAGCATCCAATCTGAAGTATTGGGTAAACCAGCCTAAAGACAATGTAATCAAAAAAACTAGAAATAAGCAGATTTTCGGCTTTTTCAATACCAATTGGAGATAGATGTTAATCATGTAATAACGATCCTGAAGGAAGCACCATAAAAACTAAGCCGCGAATTATAGCTTAAGAATTACCGAATTACTTGATATGCGTAGCAATTCAAATGCTTAGCTAACAATAAAACTGTACAAACAATTGAGTAATCTCTTGGCATTCTAATAAAATTCAGGATAATGTCAGAATGATAGTTGCCAGCTGTGACGCTAGTCTTGCTTTAGCTTCACATTAGTCACTAATTTAGTTATTTGCAGGCCAATGATGAATCGTTTTTATTACATTGTTTTCATTTTATCCCTCCAGCTTCTCCATTTTGGGCAAGCTCAAGCTGCTGAGTCTGAAGCTGAATTAGTCACCCAGATGAATGTCTTAATTGAAATGGGTCGCTATCAAGAGGCCTACTCTCTTGCTCAGACGGGTTTATTTGATTACGAAGGAGAACCTGCTTTTGACTTTGCCTACGGCTTAGCCGCATTGGAGTCTGGCAGACCTAATGAGGCAGTATTCGCTTTCGAAAGAATTGCTTTCAACAATATAGGCCAGCAACGCGTCAGGCTTGAATTAGCTCGGGCTTATTTTCTCAGCGAAAACTACGCGGCAGCTGAAACACTTTTTACAGAAGTTCTAGCAAGTAACCCAACAGAGAATGTCAGAACAAACATACAAGCTTTTTTACAACTGATTAACCAGGCGCAAAGCGCTTCTGACAGCGTCGTAATTTGGAATCTAGGTATAAATGCGGGGACAGATAGCAATATTAATAGCGCTACCGAGCTGGGAGTCATTGATACGCCAATTGGTGATGTCACCTTAAGTCCCGGAGGCCAAGAGATAGATGATTCCTTTACAGACTATTCAGCCGGCTTTAACTACATTCGCCCCATTGATAACAATCGTAATATCTCATTCCAAGCCAATTATAATCATCGCAACAACCATGTTACAGACCAATTTGATCTAACTGTAGGTTCTGGTCAACTCTCTTATAATTGGGGATTAAATTCCAACTTACGATACTCCCACGTGCTGCGCTTACAAATGGTGAAACTAGACGCAACAAAATTTCAGAGCAGTGCTACCTTTCTTAACTCAATACAACGCATCGGGAATAATGGCTGGTCACAATCGCTGACGGGAGCCTATACCCTAGTACGCTATGCTACTGGCCAAAATGCTAATGCTAATTTACGAGATATCAACCAAATATTAGTTTCTGGCGTTTTAACCAAATCAAACAATAGGAATCAACTCAGCATGAGTGTTTTTTATGGCGATGATAGTATTCAAAGAAAAATCGCCAAAAATAATGAAACCAACATAATGGGCCTAGCTATAGCTGATCAATTTCTATTGCGCCCTCGGCATTTGGTTTATGGGCGGGTTTCATTCCAAAACAATGACCATCAGGCGCCTGATCCAATATTTAATAGATCTCGTAAAAATGAAACTTTTTCCACTTCTGTTGGGTGGATCTGGCAGCTTAATTCTAACTTAACCCTCACTACGGATTTCACTTTCACTGATAACGAAAGTAATATCGACTTATATAGCTACGATAGAAATAGACTTCAAACGGGCCTAAGAATACAGTTTTAGAACTGCCTTTGTTCAACTGAACAGTTGTTTTTCTTCACAATTAAAGCCATTCCTACTCTTCATCGCCTTCTTTAAAATTTAGTGAAGCAGAATTTACACAATACCGCAGTCCTTCAGCTCCTGGGCCATCTGGGAAAACGTGCCCTAAATGAGCATTGCATTGCGCACATAAAACTTCTGTTCTGCTTCGCCCCAGACTTGTATCTATTTCTTCAGTAACCTGGGTATTTGATATAGGGTTGGTAAAACTTGGCCAGCCTGATCCAGAGTCAAATTTATGTTCAGCATTAAATAAAGGCAAATCACAACACCGACACTGATATTCACCGGGATCATGTTTCTCCCAATATTCGCCAGTAAACGCCCTTTCCGTACCTTTTTCTCTGGTAATTTGGTATGCCTCAGGGCTTAAGGTCTGTTTCCACTCTTCTGCAGTTTTACTTATTTTCTTCATGAAATTACCATTCTAATAATTAAGTTTTAGACACAAACTACACCTTAAAGTCGTTAAGATGGTGTTTGAGCGAGTGTTTAAGTACAATTCGCAGCCCCCTTATTTTGGGCGCTTACACAATGATCAGTATAATCAATATGTGCAAGCATGGAAAAAGTAAGTGAAACAGTCAATGGTGACAACAAATGCGCGCTATTAAGCAATCTGACAAGTTAAAACATGTCTGTTATGAAATCAGAGGCCCTGCCCTGCAAGCGGCTAAACAGCTTGAAGAGGAAGGCCACAAGATTGCCAAGCTAAATATTGGCAACCCTGGCGCCTTTGGCTTTGATGCGCCAGATGAAATCCTTCAGGATGTTATTCATAACTTAAGTGACGCTCAGCCCTATTCGGATTCAAAAGGTTTATTTTCAGCACGTAAAGCTGTCATGCATGAAACCCAACGTCTCAATATTAAAGGCGTTGAAATTGACGACATTTACCTTGGCAATGGTGTCAGCGAACTTATTGTGATGTCTATGCAGGCTTTGTTAAATAATGACGATGAAGTTTTGATTCCTGCTCCTGATTATCCGTTATGGACAGCGGCTGTTAGTCTAAGTGGCGGCAAACCAGTGCACTATATTTGTGATGAAAGTGCAGATTGGTTTCCTGACATTGATGATATAAAAAGTAAAATCACTGATCGCACTAAAGCGTTGGTCATCATCAATCCCAACAATCCAACGGGGGCCGTTTATAGTAAAGAATTACTGCAACAAATTATTGAGCTGGCAAGAAAACATGAACTGATTCTTTTTGCTGATGAAATATATGACAAAATTCTATATGACGACGCCAAGCATGTGCCACTTGCTTCACTTTGTGAAGACCTCTTAATTCTGACGTTCAATGGTCTTTCTAAAAATTATCGTTTAGCAGGGTTTCGTTCAGGCTGSATGATTATCAGCGGCAATAAGCCGATTGCCAAAGACTACCTTGAAGGTTTAGAAATATTATCTAATATGCGTTTATGCTCAAACGTGCCTGCTCAATTAGCCATCCAAACCGCTTTAGGCGGTTACCAAAGCGTCAATGAGTTAATTCTGCCTGGTGGGCGCTTGCGTGATCAGCGAGATTTGGCCTATCAGATACTTAATGATATTCCTGGAGTGAGTTGCACACTGCCAAAAGGCGCTATTTATATATTCCCAAAACTCGACCCTAAAAAATTCAAAATCCAAAGTGATGAGAAATTAATACTGGAATTTCTATTGCAAGAAAAAGTGTTAATGGTCCAGGGTAGTGGTTTTAATATAAAAGACCAGCAGCACTTTAGAATTGTTTTTCTACCAAGAGAAGATGCCTTAACAGACTCACTAGAAAAGCTGTCTCATTTCCTCAGCAACTATTCTCAAACTTGATTACAAACTAATTGAAACCTAAGATTCGTAATACCTTTCCAGCGGCCGCTGTAAAGCCTGAATAATCTAAGTGATAGTGTTGGAACTCTCGACGTAAAGGATAATTTTTACGTAAATCATCAAAGCTGCTTGTCGATTTTTGACTGGCTAATTTCAACATTTTCTCATAGTCATTTTGTATTGTATAAGCGGCTAAAATTACTTGATTGATTTGCTCAATATCTGACTTCTTAATAGCAACATTTAGCGATTTTTTTCCAGCATTTAATGGGTAAGCTGGCGCTTCGTTTAAGCAAAAAAAGTCGGCAAAGGCCTGGTATATTTGAGCAGTACCCTGTTCTTTCCCTTCGTAACTATAACCGGCAATATGGCTGGTACCAATATCAACCTGACTCAATAAAGGCATGAATATATCCGGTTCGTTTTCCCAAACGTCCAACACACATTTCCATGCGTGATTCTTATATTCTGCATGCAGTGCCTGATTATCAAACACAGCCCCTCTGGATGTGTTGATTAATATACTGTCGCTTTTTAAGCCTTGAAGCACATTTTCATCAAACAGATGGCAAGTTGGATAAGGTCCTTCCCTTGTTAAGGGGGTATGAACAGTGACAATATCTTGCTTCAGCACTTTTTCAAAAGGTACAAATTTATCACTGTATAGATGGTTCTCATCTAAAAAAGGGTCATATATGACAAAATCGATATTAAGCTTTTCTAAATATTCAGCTAATAATCCTCCTACATGGCCAGCACCAATTATACCCACTGACAATTCACGCCAATCAAAATCATACTTCTTCGCAAGAAAAGCCATGCTAGAAAAAACATATTGAACGACTGAATTCGCATTAGAACCTGGAGCATGAGCGAATTGAATGTTGTTTTCTTGTAGATAATTAACGTCTATATGATCAACACCGCTAGTAGCACTGGCGACAAACTTAACGGCGGAACCTTCTAATAATTGTTTATTGATTTTTGAAACTGATCTGACTAATAAAGCATCTGCATTTTTTATATTTTCTGCGGACATCAAGCGCCCAGAAACTTTTGAAACATTCGCTAACTTTTCAAAACTTTCCAGTCCACTAATATTTTCATCCGCAACAATTTGAAGTTCTTTTCTAATCATGGATTAACAGCTAAGTGCTTGCAGAAGTGCCAGCTTTAAGAATAACAAAGCAGAACTCGTTATCCTGAGTTTTACTCTCAAGCAATTCATGCCCAAGGAAATGACAAAATTTTGGTATGTCTCGTATTGTTGAAGGGTCTGTTGCTCTGACTATAACTTTATCACCCGGCTTAATCTCTCGAATTTTTTTATGCAGCAACATAACCGGCTCTGGGCAAAACAACCCGCGCGCATCTAAGGTGTAATCTTTAATTTCAGAATTTTGAGTCATTTTCACTCTTATTTAAATACTCTCTTTTACAATATTACAGCTACTACTCTCAGCATCATAATCTATATATACTGTGCCTTTTTCTAGTTGCAGCATCACATGCTTAACTTTATCTTGCAGATTATAAAGCTGTGAACCATAGTCGGTACCCTCACGACTAACAAATTCTTCAATAAGACTGTTAAGCGTACCTTCTTCCAAGTCTTTATATGGGATTTTCATCGGGCTTAAAAAAGGTTAACTGTATTCAATAAATCATTGCCACTTTGCTGAGCAAGCTTAGATTGCTCTCGCTCTGCTTCTAGGTTCTTAAAGTCGAAAAGTTCATTATCCGCCAGATGAGAAGGTGCAATATTGGTAATGCTCTTAAATAACACGTCCAGGCGACCAGGGAATTGTTCCTCCCAAGAGTTCAACATTTTTTTGATTTCTTGGCGTTGTAGATTCTTTTGATTGCCACATAAGGTACATGGAATTATTGGGAATTTTTTATAGTCAGCGAATTCAGCAATTTCACTTTCCTTGCAGTAAGCTAGGGGCCTAATAACAATATGTTGTTTATCATCGCTAAGTAATTTTGGCGGCATTGCTTTTAATTTCCCACCAAAAAACATATTCAAAAAAAGTGTTTCCATAAGGTCATGCCGATGATGACCTAAGGCTATTTTGCTAGCGCCAATTTTCTTAGCATATGAATATAAACTTCCTCGCCTCAGGCGCGAACATAAGCCGCAGTAACTTTTTCCTTCTGTCGTTTTTTCCACGACAACGGAATAAGTATCTTGTTCAATTATGTGGTAATCAACCTGTATAGAGTCCAAATATTCTGGCAATACATGCTCAGGGAACCCTGGTTGTTTCTGATCCAGATTAACAGCATGAATAGCAAAATTAATGGGCGCATGTTTTTGAAGGTTCAAGAGAATATCCAACATGACATAGGAATCTTTCCCGCCCGACAGACAAACCATGACTAAATCACCTTCTTCAATCATATTAAAGTCAGCAATCGCCCGACCACAGCCTCTGCGTAAACTCTTTTGCAGTTGATTTAATCGTAAATTATTTTTTCTTGCGCTTGTTTCCACATTAATCTCAGTAATAAAATTTAAGACAAATTTTGTGTGCGACAGTATAATTCTCTATCTCTAGTAATACCATGATAGGCAACATTCAAAAGAGCCGACACGATGCGCCATGCATATCAAAGCAAATTATTTTTCACGCTGACTTTTAGCTTATACGCTTATTCTATTCCTTTATTTATCCCTCTATCGGCTAATGCCCAGAATCCTGAGCCACTGAGCGACTCAGTTAATCATGCCCAAGCTGTTATTTTGCAATACCATCATGTCTCTACTAGCACTCCTCTTATTACCAGTATCGCGCCTGAAGACTTCGAACGTCACATGAACTACTTATCTGAAAACAACTTTAACATTCTACCTTTGGAGCAAATACTGGGTAATTTACAAAATGGTGAAGAGTTAGACGATTTTACTGCTGCGATCACCTTTGATGACGCCTACCTTTCCGTCTATACCGAAGCTTTCCCTATGCTGCAGGCGCTTAATTGGCCTTTTACCGTATTTGTAACAACCAGTTTAGTGGGCTCAAATGAACAGCTTTATGCTAGCTGGAGTCAAATCAGGGAAATGGCAGAAGCGGGTGCCACTATTGCTAATCACACGGTTAATCACCCTTACTTCTTAGATAGAAATGAGAGTGATTCAGAAAGCGCCTGGTTAGAAACCATAAGAAATGAAATAACACTTGCTGAAGAGAAAATTTTTCAAGAAACCGAGCAAAGTCATCGCTTACTGGCCTACCCCTACGGTGAGTATGAACCAAGAATCCAGGCATTAGTGGAAGAGCTTGGCTTCATGGGTATCGCTCAGCACTCAGGCCCCATTAATGCTAATTCTGATTTTACTGCCCTTCCCCGATTCCCACTTTCTGGGATCTATGTCTCCATGAACACTTTTCCCAACAAAGTAAGAAGCCTGGCATTTACACTAGACAGCATCACGCCAGACTCACCGATAACTACAGGACTCAGCCCCTCTGTTGAAATAAATTTCAGCGGCGAAATTCCCAGAATAAATCAACTTACCTGTTTTAATAATAATGAAGCGATCAATATAGAGGTCTTAGATGCAGAGGCCATGAGTTTTCGTATTACTACGCATATCGAAAACCACAGCCGGCGTTTCCGCTACAATTGCACTGTTCCTGGCGCTGAAGGTAAGTATGAAGGTAGATACTATTGGTATTCTATCCCCTGGGTTAACCCAGCAATCCCAGAGTAGGCTCTTAGACCAATTGAGTAGGCTCTTAAGCGTCGCGCCGGTCTAATTCCAGTAAATTATTTGAATAAATCATCGATTGCAGCTCAAAGATATACTCATTACCGCGTGAAGAATAAGTATCCAGCCCCTCTGACAAACTAATGCCATCTATAGCCCGGCCGCCTTGTCTAATCTGTTGTCTGATATCACGTAATTTTTGATAATTTGGAAAGGTATTCAAGTTCATGATGTAAGCTTCAACTGAGTCAAAAACACTGTCAAAACGTCTCACTTCATGCCTGGCCCCTTCGTTCCTCATGCGTGGAATAATGCCGCAGCCTTCTGTATAGCACCATTGCCCATAAAAATTATTCCCTTCCCTGGCAAAACGCGATGTCCCCCAGGCGGACTCATTTGCAGCTTGTGCCAAGGCTAAAGAGCTAGGAATGATATCAACTCGCTTCAGCAAACGGTTAATGAGGTTGCGCGTGTTTAGCGCCTCATTTTCCAGTTCATATTCCACACGTAAATCCGATAGATAGTTCATTTCATTTCGGCTGAGTGACAAGCCATTTGTTATTTTTTCCTGCAAACTGATGAGCTTATTGCGCTGCAATAAAATTTGCTGGTTAACCGTATTAATATATGGACTTAAGAAATTAAAAAAATTGCTTTTTTTCTCTACAATATCTCGTATAGCAGCAAAATCAGGAATATTCTGTATTTCTGTAGTGGTATCGAGCGGCATCTCTACCGACGACCCAGTAGGTTCAGGTTGCAGACTTATTGCAGCTATAAAAAGAAATGCAAGAAAGAAAAGATAGCTTAACTGGGGGCGGTAGCTTTTTAAGGTTTTTGCCATTCTGCTATACCGTGAGTTTTATAATATTTACCAGTTTAAGATTAGCAAATCTTACCATAACTGCATCCAGGTACAAGTTATTATAAAATAATAAATTACATTAACTTTAATACTTATCTAACTGTTATTTATATATTTTTACCTGAACAATTTGGAGATTTTGAAATTTCTTGCTCGCTTGCAGCCCACTCTTCAGGACTATAAAGATGCAAGGCTAAAGCATGTACTGGCCCTGCCAACTCTTCATTGAGCACCTTATACACCGCCTGGTGCCGCTGCACTTTTTTTAGGCTTTCAAAACCCTGGCTCACCAGCAATAAATTAAAATGTGAATCCGTCGCCGTTCCTGCATGCATATGACTTTCATTCAAAAGCTTAAGATGAATTGGCTTGAATGCACCTTGCACTTTCGAGGTTATTTGTTCTTCTACATCCATCATATTCTTTCTCTTTCTCTTTTTCTTTCTCTTTCTCTAAGCCAAAAAAATTAATGATCTAAACACACCCGGCACTACAATAATTTTACAATAGCTCTACAATAGCTCGACTTTTAATTTCAGAGAATGCATATGACTATCGGCTGGTATCCAGGCCACATGAACAAGGCCCGCAAGGATATCATGAAATTACTCCTGCAAGTTGACCTGGTGATTGAGCTGGTTGATGCCCGCTTACCTTATTCCAGCGAAAACCCTCTACTAAATTCTTTGATAGGCGAAACCCCTCGCTTAAAAATTCTCAATAAAACCGACTTAGCAGATCCTGCAACCACAAAGCTATGGTTGGAATTCTATAAGCAAAAAAATATTACACCCTACGCGCTTGATAAGACCCAACCCGAAACGATAAAAAAGTTATTAAAAACTGCTCGAAAAATATCAGGCAAGAAATCTAATCAAGTACTGCGAATTATGATAGTAGGCATTCCAAATGTTGGTAAATCTACATTTTTAAATATTTTACTGGATAGAAAAGTTGCCAAGGTAGGCAATGAGCCTGCTGTGACCAAAGGCACAAGTGAAATCATCCTAGATGACTCAATCAAATTAATTGATACTCCGGGTGTTTTATGGCCGAAAATTGAAGACCAAAACTCTGCCTACCGACTGGCTATTACTGGCGCTATTAAAAATACAGCTATTGAATTTGAAGACATTGCACTATTTGCGCTGGGTTTTCTGCGTGAAGAATATCCTGAGAATTTAAAAAATCGCTATCAGTTACCCGAAATTAATATGGACGCAGGCCTATTACTGGAGGCTATTGGCAGAAAACGAGGCTGTCTACGCAAAGGCGGCGTTGATTATCATAAAGCCAGTGAAGCGCTACTCCATGACATTCGCAATGGCGCACTTGGAAGAATCAGCCTCGAAAAACCCGAATCAATACCTGCATGCTAGTATTTATTTTCTCCCCTTAAGCTAATGAATATTGAAACTGCCTGCTCTTAGGAACCGGTCAATCTTCCCTTGACTGAAGTCAGCACTGCGGAACTCGTCGCGATACGTAAAAACCTTCAGGCAAACACCTAAATTCAACTTATTGAACAAGCTAAATGCTCTTATGAGGTAGATATGCCATCAGACAGTCCTCGCTTATTCCTGACTTAAGCCGAGAGAAAGGACATTTCTACATTAAGTGGGGTCAGATGAGATTTTTTGATGATCTAAGATTTTCTTTGATAAGCAGGTTAGAAAAGTCTCATCTGACCCCACTTATATAAATTTTAAGAGAAGCGCAATCTCAGCATGGCTACAGATACTCTTTTGATGGACGTCTGGTGATAGCCCAAATGCCGTCATTTATGGCAGTCGACCTCTCCAACCGAGCCCGCAGCACGCCACAAAAATAATAACTGAGATTGTTTCAAAATGGACGACCACCAACTGGCAGGATTTCCTGACCTTTAAGGCTGAATAAGCTAGAATCAGCGCTTTGTAGAATAATGTCGAGATAGTTTTAATGCCCTTAGAAACAAGCCGCAATTCAGATTCCTCATTCCGCCAATTACGCAGTCGATTCCTTGAAACTTTGAATATCGACGTTGAAGAATATGAACATAAGGTCACCGGTGCCAAACACTTCCATCTTGCCAGTGATAACCCTGAAAATGTCTTTATGGTAGCCCTGCGCACCGTACCAATGGATTCAACAGGCGTTGCTCATATTCTTGAACATACAGCCTTATGCGGCAGTAAAAAATTTCCAGTTCGCGACCCGTTTTTTATGATGATTCGGCGCTCTATGAATACCTTTATGAATGCGATGACTAGCAGTGATTGGACCGCCTACCCTTTCGCCAGTCAAAACCGCAAAGACTTTAATAACTTACTTGAGGTTTATCTTGATGCAGTTTTCTTTTCCCGCCTGGATCCTATGGATTTCTCACAAGAAGGCCATCGCCTAGAGTTCGCGGAAGCCAATAACCCCGAAACAGAGCTGGAATACAAAGGCGTCGTCTATAACGAAATGAAGGGCGCCATGAGTTCCCAAAACAGTATTATTTGGCAACACCTCTGTAAACATTTATATCCGACGACAACTTATCACTACAACAGTGGTGGAGATCCCGCAGATATCCCGAACTTGAGCTATGAACAATTACTCAAGTTTTATAAAACACATTACCATCCCAGCAATGCTATTTTTATGACCTTTGGTGATATTCCTGCCAGTGAACACCAGGAAAAATTTGAAGCTTTAGCACTTGAGCAATTCGATAAGCTTGATGTACATATAGCCGTCGGCGACGAAAAACGCTATCAAACACCTATTAAAGTCCTTGAACAATTCCCTTTAGAAAACGATGAGGCTGAAGACGATTTAAAAGACAAAAGCCATGTTTTAGTGTCTTGGCTATTAGGCCAAAATACTAATTTAGAAGAACTATTCAAAGCTCAATTACTTTCTTCAGTGTTACTCGATAATAGCGCCAGCCCTCTACTACAGGTATTAGAAACCACTGACCTTGGTGCTTCGCCTTCGCCACTATGCGGACTGGAAGATTCTCACCGTGAAATGAGTTTTATCTGTGGTCTGGAATCTTGTGATGACGCTAATACCGATGCAATTGAAGAACTCATTTTAAGTACCTTAAAGAGCATTGCCGAACAAGGTGTTGAACAGAGCATGATAGAGGCCGCCTTGCATAGCCTTGAACTGCATCAGCGCGAAATCACTGGCGATAGCTACCCTTATGGACTGCAGTTAATTCTCTCTTCACTTTCCACCGCGACTCACCGAGGCGATCCGATAGAATTACTGGATATTGATCCCGTCTTAAAACTCTTGAAAAAAGAAATACAAAACCCTGACTTTTTACCAGGTTTGATAAAAGATCTTTTACTTGATAATCCACATAGAGTAACGCTAACTGTTGTACCCAACTCTCAATTAGCCAAGAAAACTCGAGATGAAGAAAGACAAAAACTCGACGCTATCAAAAGCCAACTCAGTGACAGTGAAAAACTAAAAATTGTTTCACAAGCTCAAGCATTAAGTGAACGCCAGCAACAAGTTGACGATATGTCAATCTTGCCTAAAGTGGACCTGGATGATGTCCCCGCTGACATTAACTGGCCGCAAGCTGAATCTAGCGCCATTAATAAAATACCCCTGGCTTTCTACCCGCAGGGAACTAATGGTTTAAGCTATCAGGATATTATTATTCAATTACCTGCTCTACCTGATGAGCTGAAGAACCTGTTACCCCTCTACAGCAGTTGCCTGCCTGAGTTAGGTGTTGGCTCTTCCAGTTATCTTGAAATTCAGGCCTTACAGGCCTCAATAAGTGGGGGGATTCATGCGCATATCAGCATGCGTAACCAGCTAGAAAATGAGCAGAGCATGGATGCTTATATGATACTGGGCAGCAAAGCCCTTTATGCTAATCAAGATAAATTAAGTCAACTTATGAAGGATACGCTTGAATCGTGCCGTTTCGATGAGCTAAGCAGAATTAAAGAACTCATACAGCAAATTGCTAGCCATAAAGAGCAAAGCGTTACTAGCCAGGGCCATGTATTAGCGATGGGAATAGCGGCAAGCAAAATGAGTGCAATTGCTGAATTAAACTATGAAAATTCTGGCATGCAAGGGATTTTGAATTTGAAATCCATGGTTAAAGATTTCAATAAGGATGCTCACTTAGCTGCTTATGCAGAGAAATTACAGACACTACATGAGTTAATTATTCAGGGTGATAAACGCTTACTTTGTATTGCTGAAGCAAGTGAGAAAGAACCTTTAATAAAGCAGTTGAATGAACTCTGGATGAATACTGCTAACAGTACAACAGCTAAGCCTTTCGCAATGGATGCTGTGCGTGCAAACGTCAACACAGCCTGGCTCTGCAACACTCAGGTTAATTTTTGCGCAACAGCGTTCCCCAGCGTTCCAGCCGCGCATAAAGATACTGCGGCCCTCACCGTATTGGGCGGCTTTTTACGTAACGGTTATCTTCATGGTGCGATTAGAGAACAAGGTGGAGCTTATGGTGGTGGGGCCACTCAGGATTCAGGCTCAGCCAGCTTCCGCTTTTATTCTTATAGAGACCCACGTTTGTCAGAGACACTGGATGATTTTGAACAGGCCATTAATTGGTTACACGATAATCCACATGACCAGAGTCAATTAGAGGAAGCGATCCTGGGTGTGATATCTAGTTTAGATAAACCGGCTTCTCCAGCAGGCACAGCCAAACAGGCTTATTACAATGAACTGTTCGGCAGAGACAAAGAACATCGGGCTAAATTTAGACAACAGGTGCTTGAGGTTGATATTCCAAAGTTACAAGAAGTTGCGGCTAACTACCTGACACCTGAAAAACGCAGCGTTGGTATTATCAGCAGCAAAGAGCATACTGCGGAACTAGAAAAGCTTAATTTAAAAATTAATAGTATTTAAATATCAATTAGTTATAGTTAGATTTTAAAGTTATATCTACTTATGGTTTGCTTGATTAATTCGTAAGCTGTTTTGATATCCAGAGTTTTCTGATTAGCAATGTCCATCATTTCCTGGCGTAGGCCTTTTGATACTAACTTACCAGGATGATGTTGATTCATTTGCCTTCGATACGCTTTTTTTACTTCCTGATCGTTAGCTGAAGACGGAAATAAGTGGGGTCAGATGAGACTTTTTGATGGCCTTCCCATTTTGGCAGGCTTAACCCGCCTGCCATAAAGCCCTTCAACTTCTTCCTTGAAGTGGTCACTTCCCAAAGCAAGCGTCTTGTTCACGGCACACCTAATTTCCAGTAATTGCTCATCTTCTAAATGCTCCCTAAATAAACTTCGATAGGCCATTGTGCGCTCTACCTTATTTTTACCCAGCTTTAGATATTCTTGATGAGCTGTACATAAAGCTGTTTCTACCCCCAAACCATTACATCGATAACTCGACCATGGATATTCCGCCGGATCATTTACCATGAATGCCCTTACTGGATTTAATTCAATATAGCGATAACACTGCAAAAGGTAGGTTTCCGTTTGTACCAAACTTGACTTAAAGCGGCCTTCCCATAACGTACCACTGCGTCGATGTTGATAGTTAAAATAGCGTACGTAACGCCGCCCCAGAGCTTGCATCATAGAGGATAAGGAACCTTCACTATCAGGGGTAACCAGAAGATGAACATGATTGGTCATGAAAACCCAAGCGTGCACAGCAACGCCATATTCCACCGAGTACTCTTTTAGCCAATTTCCATAGGCAGAAAAGTCCTGATTATCAGAAAAACATGCTGAGCGATTATTGCCCCTTTGAATCACATGCTGAGGTAAACCGGCAGGAGTAAATCGAGGTAAGCGAGCCATGGTTGCATCCTTGTAACCATTGAAAACAAAATAAGTTTAGCCTATTAAGCAGAGTTTGCTATGTTAAAGTTTCATCTGACCCCACTTATTCAAGTTTCATCTGACCCCACTTATTCCAAACTGAGACACTCCTCTACTTTCTGGTTTGCTTGATTAATTCGTAAGCTGTTTTGATATCCAGGGTTTTCTGATTAGCAATATCCATCATTTCTTGAGGTAGGCCTTTTGATACTAACTTATCAGGATGGTGTTGATTCATTTGCCTTCGATAAGCCTTCTTCACTTCCTGAGCATTTGCTGAAGCAGAGATACCCAAGAGTTTATAGGCATCCGATAAATTCAGTCGGTTTCTATCCGAACTACGGTTGGTTTGTGATCGTCGATTCTGTTGATAGTGCTGTTGAGCCTGGCCTCTTTGAAGAATATGCTGAAAATTTACCTTAGAAAACCCCAGTGTTTGAGCAGTCTCCCAAAGGCTCTTTTCTTCATTTTCATGCAAAGTCCCATCAGCTAGAGCGGTCATCACCAATATTTCCAGGAACATTTGCATCAGGTTACGACGACGATGGCATTCCTTACGAAACTGCTCAAGGACTTCTTTAACCTGTATATCCTGGTTTTTACCTTGTTCGAATAAATTAATGGCTACTTTTTTCTGTTGCGCATTCAAATTCATTTGCCGCATGACCTGCTGGGCAGTATGAATTTCATCCTGGGACACTTTCCCATCGACTTTAGCGATATGGCCCATCATGAAGAAAGTTGCTGTAAAGAAGGCAGACTGAATAGTCTCCTGATTGGCGCTTCCCATACCGCCTATGCCATCCAGGCGTCTCATGCCGCGGTCAAAATTATGCCCTAGTGAAGCACCTAGCAAGGCCCCTAATGGGCCGCCCAACATGAACCCAAAGGTTCCGCCGAAAACTTTTCCCCACCAGCTCAGAAGAATAACCTCATAAACCAATTGCGGCCTAATGCACGTTCGCAGCCCTGATACTGGCCCTCATAGACATTAGCCGTATTTTGAACATTACGTGCCACGTCTACCAGCCAGCCCTTACTGTTGTAAGTTCCTCTGGCCCAACCCCCATTGCCTTCATGGTAGGCCAAATAGAGATTATACGCGTCATTACGGGCAATTCTGTTCTGGCGGTTTGACGCATTGTTATACCAGCCAACAAAATCTATAGCATCTGAAAAATCAGCTCGACTAGCACCCCAATTACCCGCATCTTCTTTGTAGTCAGTCCAGGTATCATCCAGGACCTGAGCATAACCATAGGCCGAAGATGGGCGCGTCCAGGGAATGAAGCCTAAAAGTTTAGTTCTTTCCGGTTTAGCTCGGGCTTGAAATGAAGATTCCTGTTCAATAATTGCCATGCTGACATAAACGGGTGTTCCCCAGCGATTTTCAGTCTTTTTAGCCGCCCGATACCAACTACGGCGGTCTTCAAACATACTACAGATATTACCTGTATTCTCAGGCTGTGGTGAGACACAGGAAACCAGGAAAGTGAAAGTAACGAAAACAAAAATTAGACGCATTTTTGAATTCCTCTGTTGCTAATAATGTTCAATGAAAAACATACCTTAAAATGCTTATAAGCCTGCACTTTACACGGTTATGCCGTGTTGTGTAAGCAATGACACAAAATCTTCTTCATTTATAATATTGACCCCAAACTCCTCAGCTTTAACTAATTTACTGCCGGCACCTGGACCCGCAATTACGCAGGAGGTCTTCGCCGACACGCTGCCCGCTACTTTTGCACCCAGCTGCTGTAAATACTGTTTAGCCTCCGAGCGCCCCATCAATTCAAGCGTTCCTGTCACCACATAAGTAAGTCCTGCTAAAGGTAATTCTTCGTCACCGCTCACTTCAAGTTCAGATGGCTTAACGCCTGCTTTTAACAAGGCCTCAATCACAGACAAATTATGCTGCTCCGCAAAAAAAGAGACAATATGTTGCGCCATGATCTCGCCTATATCAGGAATCTCTATCAGGTTCTCAATGCTGGTCTGCATAATAGCCTGCAATGAGCCCTTATGCTTGGCTAGGGCCAAAGCAGTGGCTTCCCCTACTTCTCGAATTCCCAGCGCGTAAATAAATCGCTGTAAACTTATGGTTTTACTGTTTTCAATCGCGGCTAACAGCTTAGTCGCAGACTTCTCTGCCATACGCTCTAATCCCGCCAATTGCTCCAGTTTTAATTGATAAATATCAGCGACGTTTTTTATCAGGTCTGCACTGACCAGTTGTTCGATGAGCTTTACACCCAGACCATCAATATCCATTGCGCCGCGCGAAGCAAAATGAATAATGGACTGCGTCCGCTGTGCCTTACAATAGAGCCCGCCTGAACAACGTATCAACACTTCATTTTCAACTTGCTCGATCTCTGACTGGCAAACCGGACAATGCGTCGGCACGACGATATCATTGGCATTATCGGGTCGTTGTTCAAGAATCACTTTAACCACTTTAGGAATGACATCTCCGGCACGCCTGATAATAACTGTGTCACCTATTTTTATATCCAACCTAAGGATTTCATCTACATTATGTAAAGTGGCATTGCTTACCGTTACACCGCCCACAAAAACGGGCTCTAATCTGGCTACCGGTGTTATTGCCCCAGTTCTACCTACTTGAAACTCAACATCATTTAATGTCGTACTTACCTCTTCCGCAGGAAATTTATAGGCTATAGCCCAGCGTGGTGTACGCGTGTTTATACCCAGAGTTTCCTGTAATGCAAAATTGTTAACTTTCAACACGGCTCCATCAATTTCATAATCGAGTTCATTGCGTTTAGATAATAAAAGCTCACAATAGTTAAAACAGGCTTCAGCACCTTCAACAACTTGCCGTATTGGATTAACCGGTAGGCCCCAGGTGTCTAATAATTCGAAGACTTCACTTAAACGCGTTGGCAAAGTCATGCTGACGTCGCCCAGACTGTAACAGAACATGGTAAGCGGTCGTAATGCAGTAATACGGGAATCAAGTTGCCTCAAAGTCCCAGCCGCTGCATTTCGAGGGTTCACAAAGGTCTTCTCTTCTTTTTTGAGGGCCGCATTATTCATACGGGTAAATCCAGATTTACTCATGAATATTTCGCCGCGCACTTCTAATACATCCGGGAAACCTTTTCCTGTTAAACGTAAAGGAATATCCTGAATGGTTTTCACATTGTGAGTGATATCTTCACCAGTTTTACCATCACCCCTGGTCGCAGCCTGAACTAATATGCCTTTTTCATAACGTAAACTCACTGCGACGCCATCTATTTTTGGTTCGCAGCTGTATTCAATTTGACTTAAATTTGGTGGCAGTCGCTTAAATAAACGAGTTTCAAACTTATCTATGCTCTCAGCATCAAAAGCTTTTTCCAGAGAAAGCATGGGAATCTTATGCTCTACCTGAGTGAAACCTGACAATGGTTCACTGCCGACACGCTGACTCGGTGAATCAGGTTCTGCTAATTCAGGGTGTTCTTTTTCTAGCTTAAGTAAGCGATCAAATAAACGATCAAATTCCTGATCAGGAATTCCGGGAGAATCTTGCTGATGATAAAGATGGTTATGATGCTCAATCTGTCGCCGAAGCTCTTTAAGCTCGGACTTCAAATCATCTGTCGACGCGCTCATAAGGTTTATTTTTTAGGGCTTTTTTTTTGAGAGCTGAGCTAGCTCAAAGTCCTGAATGCGCTGGCGGCAATGTTCAATAGTTTGACGTGTAATCACACTGCGCTGCTCATCTTTTAAATCGCCATTTAATTTTTCTTTAATTAAATTGGCTGCATTCAGCATTTTCTCAAAGCTCTTCATGTTCCCTAACGCATTGGGCAATTGCAAAAAGAAACTAACACCAGGGGTCGAAAACTCTTCCATTTGAGTAACATCAAAGGTGCCTGGTTTTACCATATTAGCCATGCTAAACATGGTCGGACCATTACCACTGCTGTCAGCATGCTTATGGAATATGCTCATTCGCCCTAGCTGCATGCCTTGCTGTAACAATATAGGTAGAAGATCACTTCCAGCAAATAATTCGCCCTGCTTGGCCATCACATTTATTACGATGACTTCTTCTGGCTCCAGGTAATCTTCTTCGCCCTCATCATAATCATCATCAGCTTGAATAAAGTCTGCAGGACTTTCTGAAAATAATTCAGCTTGGCCGACAGTTGGTTCATCAACCTGAACCCTCTCCTGTTCTTTTTCCCAGCCCTTCGCCTGAGCCTGGTTTTCTGCCTGAGCCACATGTGCAGGCTTATCTTCTAATTCATCGGCAGAAAAGGAATCCATTTCTCCAAGTGTGGGCTCTATCCGACCCCGACGAGGTGGATGTATATTTGATTTGGCTAGACCCTGTTTATCTTCTCTGCTGCTAGTGCGGACAGATGAAATTTCCTCATCATCATTCAATTCATCTTCTGTTTGTTCGTCATAACCCTGATCCTCAGAAGAAGTCGTATCAGCATTTAAACCGTCTGAAGAGATTTCTTGAAGTTCATCATCTTCTGCATCTTCATATTCTTCTATAGTGTCATCATCATAATCTTCTTCATCGAAACTATTTTCTTCATCATCTATAGCTAAATCAGTTCCGACATCATTATCTATATCGACTGTATCCATCAATACCGGAACTACTTGATCACCCTCTTGAGAATTTTCATAATTATCAGCGTCTTCATCATATTCTTGATACTCATCTTCGTCGCCACTTTCATCTTCATTATTAAAACCATCATGACGAGAACTAATTCTGGCTCCACCGTTAGGCAACTCTGCCACAGCACCTAATCCTCCATCGCCCATAGGAATATTTTTCTCCAGCTTTACACGGATTCTGTCTTTGCGCTTTCGCCTATAACCATCTAATAAAATTAAAATGATCCCAACAATGACGATGATGATTAACCAATCTCTCATCCCCATGAGTTGACTCCATGAGCGAAGGTTTCTTTCTTGTTTTTATTGGGTTTCATGAAATAGGCATACTCTACATAAGCTCTGAAATATCTAAATATCCTAACTTGCTTACCAGCACTTTCAAACCTAAACTAGGTTGCCACCATTTCTGCTGCTTCCGCAATATCTACAGAAACTAGCCTTGAAACGCCTGGCTCTTGCATTGTGACACCCATCAATTGATTAGCCGATTCCATGGTTAAGCGGTTATGCGTAATAAATATAAACTGAATCACGCTAGACATCTCTTTTACCAGATTGGCATAACGGCTGATATTAGCATCGTCCAAGGGTGCATCAACCTCATCCAGCATACAGAATGGTGATGGGTTGAGGTGAAAAATAGAAAATACCAGGGCAATAGCGGTCATGGCCTTTTCCCCACCTGAAAGCAGATGGATAGTGCTGTTACGTTTACCCGGCGGCCTTGCCATGATGGTAACACCAGCATCCAGTAAGTCGTCACCGACCATATCCAAATAAGCGTGGCCCCCACCGAAAACCTTAGGAAATAAATCTTGCAAGCCCTGGTTGATTTTATCGAATGTTTCTTTAAACCGAGTTCTGGTTTCACGGTCAATCTTACGAATAGCATTTTGCAATGTGTTTAAGGCTTTTTCTAGATCTTCATTTTGCTGATCCAGGTAAGTTTTACGCTCTGACTGGCTAGTATACTCATCTATCGCGGCCAGATTGATTGGCCCAAGACGTTGAATTCTAGCGCCTAGTTTTTCCAGCTCTTCTTCGCAGATATCTGCCACTAATTCTTCTGGAAGTGCTAACAGCACTTCTTCTAAATTATATGACGCCTGCGCTATTTGCTGCTCTAGAACTTCACGTTTAACACTGGCGCCTTCTATATTCAGGCGTTTAGTTGCTAACTCATCTTTAATACCTTGACTATTTTCTTGAGTTTCGGTGCGCCTTTTCTCTAATTCACGCAGCTCATGTTCAACCTCATCAACTTTACCTTTTGCCTCATTCATTTCATTTTCAATAGAAATTCGAGAAGATAGCTTTTCTTCAAGCGCTTGTTTTAAAGCCGGGACAGGATCATCACTTTGTTTCAAATTAGTTTGAATATGCTGCTGCCGGCTCATATAGGTTTGAACTTGTGCGGTTATACGATCAAGCGCCGTATTCAAAGAGCTTAGCTGGGTTACTTGAGTTTGATGCTGCAAGGTTAATGCATGACTACTGTCTTTATCCTGCGCGGCTTTTTGGCGAGTACTCTCCAGTGTTGAACGAACTTGTTCCCGCTCCTGCAATAGCTCTTCTCTCTTTTCGGTATCTTTAGCCATTCTGTCAAGAGCATCCTGCAAATTCACTCTGGCCGTTGCAATATTTTCTTGCTCTAGCTTAACTTGCTCTTGCAGCTCTTCTATTTCCTTTTTAATCCGCTGCTTACGCTCATTGGTCTGCTCGACTTTTGCTTTTACAGTTGAACGTTCTGCACTAAGGTTCGCAGCGGCTTTATTGAGCGCCGTTAATTTATCAAGATAAGCTTCTTTTTCCTGTTCAAAGTTACTTAAGTTAGATTGTAACGTTTCAGTCTGCGCTGAGCTTTCACTAATTTGCCGATTCAAAGATTCTATGCTGGATGTAAGAGCGAGCAGCTCTTCCTGGCGTTTTAACATCCCCGCCTCCTCGTCAAAACCTTTAGCGATACGTAACCAGTTTCCACCTAGCCAAATTCCATCACGCGTGACAAGTGATTCATGACTTAAGAGTTGCGTTCGCAGAGCTAAAGCTTCGTTTAAGGTTTCAGCAACATACACACCATCTAACAGTGTGCCTAAATTACGCTGGCTAACGACCTTTGATTTTAAAGATGAGCTTGTGACATTGCCGGAGTTGGGGCTGGAGTTAGCATTAGCGTTATCGACAAACTGCATTAATCCGCTTGTGTAAGAGCTTAGCAAATCGTCAAGAGAACTGAGATCATCGACACAAACAGCCTGCATGTTTTTACCTAGAACTGTTTCTACAGCAAGCTCCCAACCCGCTTCCACTTTGATTTCGTCCAACAAGCGCTTGTTCTTACTTAAATTATGCTGCTCTAACCATTCCAGCGCGGTATCTTCCTGCTTACCTAATGCCGCTTGCTGTAAAGCCTCTAATGAAGCCTGGCGCCCTATTTGAATTTGTAATGCACTGCGCTTTTCCGCAAGTGAACTATTTGACTCTTTCAGTTTGACTCTGCTTTCATCAATATTACTCAGCAAGTTAAGGTTTTCTTCTTGTAAGGCTGCCGTATCAGATTCAATAGCGCTGACTTTTTCAGATAAACTAACAATTTCCTGTTCAGCATTATCGGTATGCAAACCCTCTAATTCTGTACTCAACGCAGATTGGCGCTGTATTCCTCGCTCAACAATATTCTCAAGGTGCCTAATACGTTGCTGTTCTACTTCGGCTAGGCGGGTTGCTTCTGCTGAGTCGGTATTGAAATGATCCCAATCTTGCTGCCACGAAGACATTGCTTTTTCAGCCTCTTCTAATGCAGCAGATGAAACTTTTCCCTGCTCTGAAGCGGTATTTAATTCTGGTTCTATCTGCTTAATAGTGGCCTGCAACTGGATTATTTGTCCTTTATCCTCCAGTAATTCACTTTCCGCATTAGTCAGGTTAATTTGGATATTGCCGAGCTCTTCTGAAAGTTCCAGTTGGCGTTGACGCTGATGCTCAATATTCTGTTCAATTTTGCTTATTTCACTGCCTAACGAATAAAAACTGGCCTGCACTTTTTGATAAGACTCTTGCAGCCCCGTATTCGCCTCTCTTTGCTGCTCTATTTCAGCTTCGAATGCGCGAAACGAAGCAATGCTTGCTTCCAGTTTAACTTCTAAATCTCTAATAGTTTGTTGCGCCTTTCTTACGTCACTATCAAAGTCACGCCAACGCAGAACATTTAAATTAGCTTGGGTATCGCGTTCCTGCTGTTTGTATTCTTTATACCTTTCTGCGGCCTTCGCCTGTCGCTGCAAGTGTTGAAGTTGACGCCCCAACTCTTCTCGAATATCCGTTAAGCGCTCCAGGTTCTCTTTGGTTCGCTTAATTCTGTTCTCAGTTTCGCGTCGCCTTTCCTTATATTTTGAGATACCAGCGGCTTCTTCAATAAAAACACGTAATTCTTCCGGTTTTGATTCGATTAGGCGAGATACCATGCCTTGCTCGATAATTGAATAAGAACGTGGGCCAAGACCTGTACCCAGGAAAATATCGGTAATATCACGACGTCGGCATTTCGTACCATTGAGCAAATAAGTTGACTGCGCTTCAGTATTAACAACACGTTTAACCGACACTTCATTAAAGCTGGCATACTGGCCTTTAATCGTTCTATCACTATTATCAAAAATCAGCTCAACAGTGGCTTGTCCAACCGGCTTGCGAGTACTGGAACCCTTGAAGATCACATCGGTCATCTGCTCGCCACGCAGGTTCTTGGCCGAGCTTTCACCCAGCACCCAGCGTACGGCATCAATGATATTAGATTTACCACAGCCGTTAGGGCCAACAATGGCACAAAGATTAGTAGGAAGGTGAACAGTAGTCGGGTCTACGAACGATTTAAAACCTGCGAGTTTAATACTTTTGAGTCGCATTTAGCCGACATACCCCAAAGAACAGATGAACTAGAATTAACCCTGAGAAGTTTAGCTGATCTGGAAACCAAACTCACCTGAAAATTAAGTTAAGTTACAGTTTTTAGCAATTTGAACCACTTCACTGTTTTTGAATAATTAGTTATGTACAAGAGCTGATGTTTTTTGCTATATTGCGCGCCTAAAACTATGATTTACAAAGATTTTGGGTGTTAGATTAATCATTAGTTGCACTAGATAGATGCACTCAAACTAATACTTAAAAGAAGCCATAATCAAGATAGTTAGGTACAGGTATGGACATAGTCAGCCTATTTAGCTCTTTCTGCGTAACCGGCGCCTCACTCTTCGCCCTCAAACCTGTAGCCAGTAAAGTTGGCTTAATGGATCATCCTGGCGGCAGAAAAACTCATTCAAAACCAACACCTTTAATTGGTGGCCTTGGCATTTACCTGGGTATATTTTTAATTACCTATCTTAACCCAACTGTCTTTAACCATTACTCTCTCATGTTAGGGGTTGCAGCATTCGTACTATTTATTGGTATGGTAGATGATTATCAACACCAGTCAGTCTGGATTCGCATGGGGTCTCAGGCTGGAGCAGCAACCTTGATGTATTTCGCTGCCAATATTCAGCTAACTTCTTTTGGGGATATATTATTTATTGGGGATATTAGTTTAGGTTTTTTAAGCTTTCCTCTAACAGTTATAGCAACCGTTGGAGTCATCAATGCAGTAAACATGAGTGATGGTATTGATGGTTTGTCAGGCGGCATGGTAACTATCGCACTAAGTTTTTTGGGAATCATAGCTTGGCAGGCTGGTAACACTACTTTACTTTCATTTATTGCAATTCTGCTTAGCGCCCTACTTGCCTTTTTAGCCTTGAACTTCAGATTGCCCTGGAAAAAGACAGCCATGGTTTATCTGGGTGATTCAGGCAGCACTTTCCTGGGCTTTGTTTTAGCCTGGTTATTTCTCGAAGCAACCCAAGGTGAAAACGCAATTATGCCACCTGTTTTGGCTCTCTGGTTTTTAGCGCTACCGCTAATGGATACCATTGTGCTATTGATTAAAAGGCCACTTGAGGGGAAGTCGCCCTTTCATCCTGGTAGGGATCATCTACACCATAAACTTCTAGATATGGGTTTTTCTAATAAACGAGTTGTGTTGAGTTTATATGTGGTGAGTTTAGTAATTGGTTTTATTGGACTTGCGATACACCAAGAGATGGTGCTGGAAAGTTTAGCATTTTTGATCTTCTTGGGGTTGTTTGTGGTTTATTTGCTTATCAGTAGCTTTATTCGCATGAGTAAATAATTTTTAGGATTCGATAAAGCCTTATATCAATAGCTTAGGTACATTACTCAAACTCTCCAAGAATCATGCCCCACCAAAAAGCCAGAAGTAGTCTTGGCCTTAAAAAAATGCATCAAAAAAGTGGTAGAACTCAAGAACAGGCCGCGCCACTAACCAAAATATTTCTCAATCAATTACTTGATAGCTGTGACAACAGTATAGTTGGTATAAGAAACTAGGTACTGCTATGACTCGGTTATGAAACGATGCGTCGACGATCTGAACTTTGCGCCTTTAAATTTGAAGACATCTCCCAAGCCCCAAACGGAAAACCCATCATCATGGCTAAACTTTTTCAAAACCAATCAATATGGTATTGGAAAAATGATACCCATTGGTGATGAATTAAATAACTTACTCGCTAAATAGAATAGTATTGTAGGTAATGAAGGATGCATTCTACGATGCCATTAACTGTCATGGACATATCAGAGAAAGTCTATTGTGCTTTTGTTGCAATGGCAATATCAAAATCCACAGTAGAAAACAACTAGTGATTAAAATCATAAGTACATAACTTGAAGAAAGTGCTCATAGTTGATTAAAGTCATAGTATGATGTTCCGGTTAATTTCAAAAAATTATTAAATAAACATTTAGAGGTTATATGAGAGCTATTATTTTAAATAAATTCAATGAAGCATTGGATCAAACTGATGCTGGTATGCATTTTGAAGAAATTACAAATGATCAGGTTTTACTTGAAAGTGGCTTAGATTCTTTAGGCTTTGCAATTTTAGTTGCTCTACTTGAAGAAGAACTAGATTTAGACCCATTTCAATTAATGGATGAGCCAGTTTACCCAAGCACATTTGGCGAGTTCGTTGCTATTTATGAGAAGTACAGTGACTAATCCGTTTGTTGAGATATTTGATCTCATTCCAAGTGATAGAATTTATATTCAAAATGCATTTGAAAAAATCACATATGGAGACGTTAAGCTGTCAATAAGTCTATTTTCTCAACAGTACTCTTATTTGGCGGGTAAAAACTGTGCGTTGATTACTTATTCGCGATTTGAGCTAGCAAAAATTTTACCTTTAATCGCGTCTACTGCAAATAAAATTTTTCTTCAACCTCGATGCTTAAAAGAAGAAGTTGAAAAAGAGTTTTATACAAAATCATGTATTGAGTATGTGATAAATGTCACTGACTTTGGTATTAATGCTACGAAACTCTCAGATGTTAATCATGCCGAAGACCTTGAACAAGAATGGTTACTCTCCACATCAGGTACAACTGGCACTCCTAAGCTCATAAGTTACAAATTAGCCTCGTTAATGAAAACGTCTAAAAAAGATTTAACTAAAGGCGCTAATTTCAAATGGGGTTTATGCTATGACCTCAACCGATTTGCGGGCTTGCAAGTATATTTGCAAGCCATTGCCTCTGGCTCATCGTTAACAATATCTGAATCATCTGACGAGCTAAGTGATAGTGTTAAAATGTTTATAGATAAGAATGTCAACTGCTTATCTGCCACCCCCTCGTTTTGGCGAATAATATTAATGACAAAAGGTTCGCAATCGTTAAATTTAAAAAGAATTACGCTGGGCGGTGAAATATCTGACCAAACAGTACTTAATTCTTTAAAAAAACACTATGAAAATGCTCACATAGTTCACATTTATGCTTCTACTGAGGCTGGTGTAGGGTTCTCTGTCAAAGATGGTTTTGCAGGGTTTCCGCTTGACTATATTGGGCCATCAAAATCATCCTCTGTTGAACTAAAAATAGTGAATGATACTTTGTGGATTAATAATGATAGCGCGGCGAGTGCTATTCTTAATGGGGCTATAGAAATTGATATAGCGGGTTTTATTAATACCGGTGATATAGTGGAAATCCAAAATGATCGAGTATTATTTATTGGGCGAGACAGCGGTACTATAAATGTAGGTGGTAATAAAGTCATTCCTGAGGAGATTGAAGCAATATTGAATAGTCATCCAAATGTTATTCAGTCAAAAGTTTTTGGTAAAAAAAACCCAATATTAGGTATGTTGGTAAATGCTGAGGTAATTAGTGAAAACCCTCTTAACATAGATGAGAAAAAAGCATTTAAAAAAGAATTGCTTTCATTTTGCAAGGGTAAATTAGAGTCGTTCAAAATACCTGCTATTGTAAAGTTTGTTGAAAATATTGCCGTTAACGAATCCGGAAAAATAGTGAGAAATAATGAATAATATGGTTATTGTGTCAGGTGCAACAAAAGGGTTAGGTCTTGCTATAAGCAAGCAACTGGTTGCAAAGGGGTATTTAGTTGTCGGCGTAAGTCGTACTAATTCAGACGAATATAAAGAGCTAATGTCGAGTCATTCTGATTCCGTATTTTTTCACTCTTTTGATTTTTCTAATACAGAAAAAATATCGGCATTAGTTAAAAAAATAGTTAATACCTATGGCAGACCATATGCATTAATCAACAATGCGGCTTTAGGGCATGATGGTGTATTAGCGACGATGCATGAAAAAGATATTCATGAGCTTATTAAAGTAAATGTAGAAGCCCCTATTTTACTCGCTAAATATGCATCTAGATCTATGTTATTAAATAAAATTGGACGTATAGTTAATGTAGGGTCAATTATTGGTTCGACCGGTTTTAATGGCCTTAGTGTTTACGGCGCAACAAAATCAGCACTTGCTGGTTTTACTAAATCATTATCAAGAGAGCTTGGCAAAGTAAACATCACTGTTAACACGTTAGCACCTGGATACATGGAAACAAATATGACTCAAGGGCTTCAAGGAGATAAATTAGCTTCAATAACTCGACGTAGTCCATTAGGGCGTCTTGCTAATGTAGATGATGCAGCACAAGCCACAATATTTTTGCTTTCAGATGGTGCAGGTTCCATCACAGGAACAACAATTACTGTTGATGCGGGGAGTACAGCCTAATGACTTTAAAGCTTGAAGTTTGCACTCAATCTAATGTTGATAAACTTATATCCTTTATTGATAAATACTGGAAAAAAAATCATATTTTTGTGAATGACAGGGCACTCTTCGATTGGCAACATAAAAACAAAGAGGAATACAACTTTATCCTTGCAATTGAAAATGGTGATATATTGGCGATTCTAGGCTTTATCCCAACTTCACAGTACTCTAAGCCTTTGCAAAAACACAATGAAATTTGGCTGGCCATATGGAAAGTTAGGGATGATGTGAAAAAGCCTGGTTTAGGATTGTTAATGCTAAAATTTTTACAAAAGCACCTAAACGATCCAACAATATGTTCATTAGGGCTTAGTCAGGAGGTTATTCCTCTATATCGAGCATTGAAATATGAAGTAGGTATTTTAGAACACCGAGCTTTTTTTAATCAGAAGAAAGTAAGCTTCGACTTTATATCCCCTCCAGAGTCATTTCGTGTTTCTTGTAATAGAGGGGAAATAAAAATTATTAGTGATGCTAGTAAATTAGACTTAAGTGCATGTGATTTTTTGTTTGTATCTCAACCTAAGAAAAATATTGAATATATAACTAATAGATATCTCAGGCATCCTTCATACGCATATGAAATGTTATTTTTTCAAAATAATGAAAACGTAGTATCAATTGTTATTTATAGAATTATTGTTATTGACGATGTAAGGATTGCTAGGATCGTTGATGTAATCGGTTCAAATATTTTAGAAAAAGATTTTAATTATTCAATTTCCATTTTTCTTGAAGAACAAAATATCGATTATATTGACATTGTTTCTAACTTGATTTGCAGCAATGAATCAGGTTTTATTTCAAACACAAAGGATTTTATATTACCAAATTATTTTGAACCTCTAGAAATTAAAAATGTGAAAGTCGATTATGCGTATAAATCAAAATCTGGTGCATTAGCTATATTTAGAGGGGATTCAGATCAAGATAGGCCTAACATATGAGTAATTTAACAATTGTTATGTACCATTATGTTCGTAATATTAAAGAGTCTCGTTATCCTGGTATTAAGGGCTTGGAACTAGAACAGTTTATAGAGCAAATGACTTTTTTTAATAAAAACTATAATATAGTAACTATGGAGGACGTTTTAGACACCGAGAAAGGTTTGTCAAAGTTACCGGAAAAATCAATGTTATTAACATTTGATGATGGTTATTCAGAACATTTCTCTCTTGTATACCCTATTTTAAAAAAAATGGGAGTACAAGGTTCCTTTTTTATTCCTGCCAAAACGGTCATTGAACATAAAATTTTAGATGTAAATAAAATTCATTTTATTCTATCTTCTTTAAAAGGTATCGATGATTTAGTTTTGTCACTGAAAAATGAAATATTTTTTTATAAAGAGCAATATAACCTTTTAAGTTTTGAAAATTATTTTAATGAATTCGCTATTTCCACCCGGTTTGACTCTAAAGAAATAATTTTTGTTAAAAGGATGCTTCAACATGTTTTACCTGAAAAGTTAAGGAATACTCTATCCGATAAGTTTTTTGATAAATATGTTGGCGTTCAAGAGCCAATATTTGCTAAAGAGCTTTATATGAATAAACACCAGATAGAGCACTTAGTTCGAGACGGTATGCATGTAGGGTGCCATGGATATGATCATTACTGGTGGAATAAACTCAACACGAGCTCATTGCACCAAGAAATTAATAAATCAAAGGATTTTTTACAATCAGTAGGTTGTGATATGTCAAATTGGACTGCATGCTACCCTTATGGCTCTTCAAGTGACGACGTTGTAGAAGAATTAAAAAGACAAGGGTGCAGATTAGCATTTACGACTGAAATCGGTATTGCAAATTTAAATCTAAACTCTAAGTATTTATTACCACGGTTGGATACTAATGATTTCCCACCTAAAAGCGATAATTATGTGAATTATTCAGTACAGTAATAAGTAGCCTCAGATTTACGCACGAGTAATACCACAAAATATAATTAAGTATGAGTCGCTTTGATAATTAAAAAATATTGTCTTCCTGTATGTTATATCAAATATTACTTTGTAGCTTATAACTAATTTATTATGCTAGGTATATTTAGCCAAGTATCTACAAGCTAAGCGCCTTTGAAAAGATGCAATAATTGCGGTTAATTCTTACATTGTTTGGGTTGTGCTTATTTAGCATTTCATCTTAGCTATTTAAAGTACAATTCAGGAAGGTTAGCCCATCTAACCTATACCCTTCTAGCGTCAGCTTGACGTGGCTTAATAGATTCGGACACCCCAGTTAAGAGATAATAACTTAACTGGAGAAAAAGTATGACCGCAAGAAAGAAATACTCACAAGAATTTAA
>NVWI01000012.1 GCA_002746215.1 SAR86 cluster bacterium | reverse complement strand
CTACTTGGATTACAAAAGCCCTGATCGGTATGAGAGCGATATGAAAGTGTTACAAAAAGCTGCTTAACTGGGGTGTCCGAATTTGATTGACCACGTCATAATACGGATTTTGAGAGTAAGAATAATTGTTTATAATATTAGAATAAATTTAAGGAAAATCAAATTACGGTTTAGACTACTTCATATGATGTCAATATAATATTATTGATATATAGAACTTTGTAAAATTTCGTTATATTTTGCAAAATGAATAAAACAGTTTTTGTTACACTCTAGCATCCAGCTTATTGGTTTTAATATATTTACCTTGAAATGATTATTTGCTAAAGTTCAGAAGAACAAATATATATTATTGTTGGAAACATAAATTTAATTATTTTATTTTTCACCCAATTGCTGAATTGAGATCAGTTAAAATAGTAGTACTAAATTAAGGAGATTTTGCATGTCTAAAATAACTAGCAAAGAGGAATTTGAGGTATTTATAAATTCTTCAAATTTTGAAAACTCAATATTTGCGGATTTAAGTCAGGATGATTTGGCTTTTTTTAAAGGACAACTCAGATTCAATGCCGATGGCATCCCAGGAGGATACTGGGGTGATATAGCGAAAGCTGGTAGGATGAACGATAAAGAGCTGAGTGAATTCGTTGAAAAATATTTCAATGTTGATGCAGAAACATTTGAAAAATGTGTAAATTACTTTGGAGATGGACAGGGTAATTGCACATACCGCTATCAATTTAATTGCCCGGATTGCTAATCTACTTTTCTTTATAGGCTTAATTTGAGTATGCATAAACCTTGTTTCTCATTAATATTAATTTTTACAGTAATATTTTTATCATCATGTTGCACTTTAAACAATGAAGACTTAAACCCAAGTATCCAATATTTTTCATTAGAAGGAATGAAAGACGATTATCATTATCAGCTCGTATCTGATCGCTACACCGGTACAAAAGTCGCACTACTAATTTTTGAAATAAATGACAATAGAACTGGCGGTTCTTGGAATGCAATTTCAGGAGAAGGCTCATGGATAAGTAACAATGATAGACTTGATTACGATTTTGAGGGCACATTGAATGTTACCTTTGGCATAATTTCATATAATCTTGCAATTGGAAGATATATTCAGGTAAGAATGAATAATGGAATTGTTAGTGTCAGTCAGGCTGCACTTTCGAGTGATATTTTAGAAGACTTTGGCATATTATAATTAGGTATTCGTCATCGTACTTTAATATTAGGTATTCGCCCTGTTTTATTCTTTATTTATTTTTTTATTCTTTTGTTTTTTATCTAAAAATCTAAATCCTGTAGTAACCCATACCAATGCAGTAAGAAGAACCAGGAAATATAAAACTTCAATTATTCTCTCATCATTTATAAACTGTTGTGTGCAACCCCCTATTAATGAGACAACCCCAAATTAGAGTTTTCCATTAATAGTTTCTGCCGATATACACTGGGTGGCAGATCGCCCAGACTTTCATGAGGCCTCTCATCGTTGTAATCAAGACGCCATACCCAAGACATATCTCGTACTTGCCTTAGGTTTTCAAACAAGTAAACATCTAAAAACTCTCGTCTGAACGAGCCGTTAAATCGCTCAACAAATCCATTCTGCTGTGGCTTGCCAGGTTTGATATAAGCCAATTCAATGTTACGGTCATCACACCAATCTGTCAGAGTCGCTGATATAAGTTCTGGGCCATTATCCACACGTATTTGATGCGGAAGACCACGCTCTTCTTCTAACTGCTCAAGCACCCTAACCACGCGTTGTGCCGGTAGAGAAGTATCAACTTCTATTGCCAAGCACTCCCTGGTGCCCTCATCAATAACATTCAACGTTCTAAATGACTTTCCACAATAGAGCGTGTCATACATAAAATCTAAAGCCCATTGTTTGTTGGGATAATCAATTACTTCAAGCGGTTTTGGTACTCGCTTCGGCAGTACTCGTTTAGCCCTGCGCTTTAAATTAAGCCCCATCAGGCAATACACACGATAAACCCGTTTGTGGTTCCACTTAAATCCTTTCAACCGCAATCGTGTGTAACATTTCCAAAACCCCGATTGCGGCGACTTGTGTAAAATATCATTCAAACCATCAATCACTTCAGCATCGGCTTTACGCCAGTCTCTCGGTTTGCGATAAAACGTAGCCCGAGATAGCGTTAATGCAGTGCATGCTTTAACAATGCTGAGGCCAAAGCTTATTAAGTGGCCGACAGCCTCACGTCGCTCAGCTGTCGTTAGAGCTTTTTTTCAAGAAGATCCTTTAAGGCAAGATTCTCAAGACTCAAGTCTGCAAACATGCGTTTGAGCTTAGAATTTTCATCCTGAGTGTCTTTCAGCTTCTTCACATCAGAAGCTTCCATGCCGCCATATTTACTCTTCCAGTTGTAATAAGTGCCTGGGCTTATCCCGTGCTTACGACAAATCTCATCAACCTTAAGACCTGTTTCAACTTCTTTTAATACGTTAACGATCTGTGTTTCTGTAAAGCGTGTCTTCTTCATGCTTGTCTCCTAAGTAAATAATACCTTAGAAAACTTCAAGTTAAACCTGTCTCAGTATAAGGGGGGTGCACAACCATCCACGAAAAGAATATTTGGGGTCAGAGTAAAAACTAAAATCAAGAAATCAAGGGGGCAGGTAACTTGATTACGCTTTTTACTACGTTACAAACAGGCACAAAAAAAGCAGCTCTCCACTTAGTGAAGTAACTGCTTGTTTTAACTACGAATTAAGTGGCGCACCCGAGAGGATTCGAACCTCTGACCCCCTAGTTCGTAGCCAGGTACTCTATCCAGCTGAGCTACGGGTGCGTGGTATTTTGAAGGGTGGGAATTGTCTTGGAATTAGCTTAAAGTGTCAAGGCAAAAGCCTTTGAAGCCCTGATTTTTCATGATTTTTCAGCAGTATCTGACATCACACTTAAATATTAAGCATTGGTCCATCGAATTCGGCCAATGTTGGGCTGTTGTGGGCAGGAATGGTTCAGGTAAAAAACACTTGGCTCAAGCTCTCTTAACTCAACAATCTACCCCTGAGAACAGCCAGCATACCTTTAGCTTGATTTCCTTTGAACAGCAGCAGGCATTCTATGAAAGCGAGTTAAAAAACGATGATACCGATTTTATAGACCGTTTGGACCCTGGCACTACAGTCAGGGCTTTGTTAAACGCTACTGACGCTGAGATTCAATCACTTAGCTTCTTAAACCTGGAAAGTATTCTGGATAGAGGTTATCGCCTGCTAAGCAGCGGCGAAAGCCGCAAAGCACTTTTAGCGCAAGCACTGCTACAAAAGCCTAATTACCTGATCCTTGATGAACCCTATGACAGTCTGGATAAACAGTCCAAAAAAGAACTTTCTGAGTTTTTTTCAACATTGGTTCAACAAGGCGATATCCAACTAATCTTCTTACTCAATGATTTGAATGAGATCAATGACTGGCATTCTCATGTGGCAATACTGGAAAAGGGTGAATTAATTGCTCAGGGCTTACGTGAAGAAATATTAAACAATCAGGATTTACACGCCTTACTTGATTTCGATACCAACACCTTACCGCCCTGGCCAGAGTCTTTGAGTAAGGCTCAAGTAAGTAATCCTATCGTTACACTCAACAAGGCTAAAGTCAGCTATGGTGACACTGTAATATTTGAAAATATCGATTTGCGTATAAAGCCCGGTGAGCACACGCTGTTAACGGGGCCGAATGGGTCTGGTAAATCCACCCTCTTACATTTAATCACCGGAGATCACCCGCAAAGTTATGCGAATGATATAAGCGTATTAGGTTTTAAACGCGGCAGTGGTGAAAGTATTTGGCAATTGAAAAAAAATATTGGCATTGTTTCACCTGAGCTGCATCGTAATCACCGAGTATCAGGTTCTGCCCTGGAAATCACCCTCAGTGGTTTCTTTGACAGTATCGGTTTGTATGAAGCTAGCTCTCCCCTTCAAATTGAACATGCCAAGCAATGGTTGGCTTTAGTTGGCCTGGCACATAAATCATCAACTTCATTTAAAACGCTTGCTTACGGCGAGCAACGTCTGGTTTTAATTGCCAGGGCTTTAGTTAAACAACCTGCATTGCTTATCTGTGACGAACCAACCCAAGGGCTGGATCAGATAAACCGCCTGCGTTTTTTATACTTCCTTGAACATCTTAGTTCCCAACAACATACGACAGTGTTAATGGCGAGCCATAGGGATGATGAGCATTTAGCTTTGTTCCAGCATCATCTAAAACTGTAAACACATGCACGAAAAGACACCAAGCATAATGAATATAATTGCGACAATAAGAAGCCCTTATAAGCAAAAGTTTGCAATCCCACGCCAACCTAATCTGGTTAAAGAAGCTCACGGCGAAATAGTGTTTGAAAAAGAATTCTCTGATCCAAATTGTTTGCGAGAGATTGAGCAGTTTTCTCATCTCTGGTTGATTTTCATTTTCCATGCAAGCGCTGAAAAAGGTTGGTCACCCACTGTGCAGCCTCCTCGCTTAGGGGGTAAAGAAAGTATTGGCGTTTTTGCAACACGTTCAACCTTCAGACCTAACCCTATTGGCTTATCAGTTGTAGAAAATCTTGGCTGGAAAAAAAAGGGAACCTCACTACTCTTACAAGTAGGCGGCCTGGATTTACTTGATGGCACGCCCATCATTGATATAAAACCTTACCTGCCCTATGCCGATGCTCTGCCTCAGGCTAAAGCGGGTTTTGCAGAATTAGCACCAAGCTCAGACTATGAAATTGAGTTTAGCGCTGAAGCCGAACGTAGTCTGGCCGAATTAAAGTCTCAATATCCTGAATTGAAAAACTTCATTACGTCGGTATTAAAACAGGATCCTCGCCCTGCCTGGCGTAAAAAAGAGTTTGATGACAAGCGTTATGGCATGAGCCTTTATGATTTCAATATAAAATGGCATGTTCACGAAAAACAGATACACGTTATTAGTATTACTTCTGATTCCACCCCCAACGTTTCTTAATGAAAACTAATGTATTGTGGATTAGCATTAGTCTTTTATTTTCACGAGCTAACAAAGTGTCTTCTGTTAAGCGGTTAATTCAAGTTCTTGTATTTTTGAGCGGCAGTTTTCTTTGCTTATCCTGCAATGCTCAAAGCAGAACCCCTTTACAAGTCACCAACCAAAACCCTTTTGTCAGAATATTTGGTTTACCTACGGCAGAAAGCGCCAAAATTCTTCAATCTGGCCAGGAAACATCACATATCAGTATAGATTGGGCCAATAATTTCACCCAGGGATCCAATCCAACCGAATCTATTTTTATTGACGGCGAGAGCACTCAACTCAATATAAGGTGGCGTTATGGCTTTGATCTTTGGGAGTTTGGCGTAGATATTAATTATTCACGTTACTCTGGGGGTTCCCTCGATAGTTTTATCGAAAACTGGCATGATTTTTTTAGCCTTGATAACGGAGGAAGAGAAATCGCGCAAAGCAATCAGCTTCGCTACGATTATAGTCGTGATGGTGTTCAACAACTTTCTTTCACAGAAAACCATTCAGGTTTCGGTGATACGAGATTAACCGGCGCTTATCAATTACAAAACGAAAGTCGTTTTGATGTGGCTCTTCGTGGCGGTATCAAGTTACCCACAGGCAAGAGAGAACATTTCCTTGGCAGTGATGGTGTCGATTTAAATCTGGCTTTGGTCTTAGGTGATGATGTTAGCTTACAGCAATACAAGGCCAGTTATTTCATCACAGCAGGCGTGTTGTGGACAGACAATGGTGAGATATTAAGTGTCTATAGAAAAAATACTGCCTTTTATTACAGCACAGGTTTTATTAAGGACATTACAGATGATTGGCAGTTAAAACTACAATTGGATGGTCACAGCAAACTTTATACTAGTAACCTGCCTCAACTGGGTGATGCATTACAACTAAGTATCGGTGGCTCTTATCGATTAAGTCAGGATTTAAAACTGGATTTTGCCGTTGTCGAAGATATCATTACAGACAGCTCTTCCGATGTGAACTTCCATATAAGTCTGTATAACCATTTTTAAAATACTGTTTTAAAATTGAAAAATACTAAGGTATAAAAAGTATCAGCTTATTTATATATAAGTGGAATTTATAACACCACCCCTTCCGTCATCGCTTCCGTTGAAAAAAACTTGCCATCACGAATAATAGATAAGCGCACAATATCGCCATCTTCATATGAACCAATAAGATATCTAAATTTATGATCGTCATCGACAACTCGACGATTGATCGTAACGACAATATCTCCCACCTGAATACCCGCATGATAGGCCGAACTATTAATTTCCACATTGCTGACAACAGCGCCACGCCTTTCTATTAATCCAAGCCTTTGAATTTCGGCAACAGTTTTTGGTAGCGATGAAACTTGGATACCTATTGAGCCTTTTTCAGAAAATCCGTTTCTTATTAATTGTCTGGAAACTCTCGAAATTACATTGGCGGGAATTGCAAAAGCGATGCCTGAGGTTACGCCAGAATCAGATAACAACGATGAATTCATGCCGATTATTTTCCCATCCCGGTTTATAATTGGTCCGCCAGAATTACCCGGGTTTACGAGCAAATTTGTTTGAATATAAAGCACATAATCTGTATACACACCGTCATTGGGAACAGGCCTATCGACAAAGCTTATGACGCCTTCTGTAACAGACCCTGGTAATGAATAGGGTGATCCAAGACCTAAAATAAGCTGGCCTGCTTCCACTTTTTCATTGTCACTAATAAATTCACAGGTTGGATGGTCACCAATTTCAAACTTTATTACGGCTAAATCTGTTGCATGATCACTGCCGATAAGCTCGCCTTCATAAATAAACCCATTTCTTAATTCTACAAAGTACCTATTGCCACCTTCAATAATATGCTTGTTAGTCACCACATAACCGTTTTGGCTTAAGACAATACCCGTACCACGATGAAAATTATCTGAATTCAGTTGTAAAATCTGGCCTTGCTGATTAGTTGACATGGCAATCAGGCTAACCACGCATTCAGATACATCTTTTACTATATCTGAATAATCTAAAGCTTGTGTGTAGGCCGCCGAAGAGACCAAAAACAATACCGCTGCCTTTAACGTGCAGCATAGTAATCTCTTTAGTTTATGTAATTTAATTTTCATTCACTCTACTCATCATTAATTGATTTCTATTTATAGGCTTCCTGCATGGATATTTTTTTTGACCTTACATGCTCCAAAATATTCAGTTTTAGAGGAACTACGCCTTCAGCCATCGCCTGTTTTCGGAAATCATTAACGTCCCCTTTATCCGCGATAAGCGCTTTTAATTTATCGCTAATGGGCAATAACTCATAAACCAGCATGCTCTCTTTAGTGCCTGCTCCATTACAAGAATCGCAACCCACACCTACATAGAATTTTTCTTCTGCATCCACTTGCAGAGATTGACGAATATTCGGCGCCACCTCTTCAAGCGCTAGACAGTCTTCACAGTTTATTTTTACTATGCGTTGAGAGAATACCGCTAATAAAGTGCTACTAAGTTTTACAGGATCTACGCCTAAAGCCAACAATCTTGCAATAGCATCTGAGGCGCCATTTGCATACAAAGCACCCAGCACCAAACGTCCATTTAGAGCGCTTTCCAAGGCCATTTCTCCAGTTTCAGCATCCAGGTTTTCACCCAGCATGATGGCATCGGGATCATGCCTTAAGGCGCTATGTAATGCTTTGGGAAAAGTACAATCAGGAATGGAATTAATTTGTAATTGTTCGACACCTTTTATATGCCCTTCAATCGAATTTTCGACGGACATAAGCTTTAAATTTTTATTTACAAGCTCAGTAAGTGCAGCATACAAAGTTGTTGTCTTGCCTGAACCGGCTGGCCCCACTATTAATATAAGGCCACTGTCTCTATTTAAGAGATCAATAAATAGTTCCGCATCCTGCTCATTACAACCTAATTCACATATTGATCTTAACCCTGCTGATGCACTTAATAATTTTATAACGACGCTTTCACCATCAACTGTTGGCAGAACAGAAATTTTCAAACTTATTTCTTTACTATTAACCTTGATAGAACCCACACCATCTTGTGGCCGTCTTTTTTCTGAGGCATCCATTCTTCCTATAGTTTTTATTCTGCTTACTATTAAATCTAAAAGTGCCACATGAAATGAGCATTTTTTCGACAGTGTATTATTGTTCCTGTAGAGCAAGTCAACAGCTTCACATCCAGGCCTTATATGTATAGCTGATACACCCTGCGCAATTGCGTCAGTTATAATATTCTCCACTAAATGCACTACGGGTTCAGCATTGCTCAGTTCTAAGCTATTTCCTATTGAAGTCTCGTTAATGGCCGCAATAGAAATCGAATCAAAATGAAATTTTTCAAGATTTTCAAAATTACATTTAATAACAGCGCTTCCATAAAAAGACGCAAATGCTTTTTCAATATTTTTTGATGGGGACGTTGCTATTTCAATGTCTTTCTTTGTCAAAGACCTGATGGCTTCTATCGCATTTTTATCTAAGGGGTCACTGAATGTAACCAACAATCGGTCATTGACTATATCCAGAGGAAAAGCTGAATATTCTTTAGCTGTCTCAAAGGGAATCAGTTTGATGACATCAGGATTTACCTTAAAGGCATCAATCATAATAAACGGCACACCATGCTTGCTCGATAAAACCCGATGAATGTTTACATCAGAGGTATAGCCCTTATCTACTAGAATATCGCCTATCTTTGCATTTTTTTTCTTATTTTGTTTTCTAAGCGCATATTCAAATTGTTTTTTTGTTGTCACCTTTTCTTTAACAAGCAAATCGCCTATTTTTAAATTAATTTTCTGGTTTTTTTCAATTTCTTGCTGAATGCTGAGCACTTTTTCAAGCGCTTCTTCATCAAGCACATTCTGATCCAATAAATACTCACCAATTTTTTTAGTTTTATGTACTGTCTGATCATGTAACGCTTCGCTTATATGTTTCGCTGAAACAATATTTTTTGAAAGCAACTCATCACCAATTTTATTACCTAATTTTGATCTTTTAACCGATGAGTGCGGAATGAAATATCTCATTAAGGTGTTTTCTATGGTTTTAAATATATGAATACCCGCATCATCAATTTTATATGCCTTCATTTCACCATCAATCACATGACCATTATTTAAATGAATCTCGTAGGTTTCATTCCATCTTGGAAGTTCAATGCCTGCGCCTTTAAATACCGGATCAACCGTATCTAAATCAAGATTATTTTTTTCTTTAAAATTTAAAAACCCAATCTCACTAAAATTTATTCGCTTATCCTGGCCAGAGTGATTATCGTTAAGAATAAGGTGTTTTTCTAAGACATTAAAACTAATGAGCCTGCCTTGCAGTTCCTCCTGTGTATTTAAAAGAACATTGATCTCTCCTTGATCCAGTTTCTCACTATAAACACCTGCCCACAGTGGAATTTCTGGCAATCCAATGTTCAAATTTTGATACCCATATGCACTCATAATTAATAGATTTCTGCAGTAGGTTTAGGGCTAATTCTAAAAATGCCAAGGCTAGCTCTTGGTTTTTCAGCCCTTAAAACATTTTCCTGTCATATATTATCGACTCTAGGACGCTAAACTTTAATGAATACTCTATTGATACAACTTCAGGATTTATCGATTTTGCCGTAAACAAATAACATCAATTGACTAAATTTAAGTAGCCAAACAAAACCCTGTCGGTAATTTACGGTATTGTCATGCAAGACGATTCAGAAACTTATGCTGAACTTATTAGAAACAACCCTTTCTGGAATATTTTTGGCTCTGATTTTGAGGTTTTAGCCCCTCCTACTTACTCTGAATTACCTGAACTGACACCTCCTGATGATGTCTTGAGCCCAGAAGCCTTTTACTCCTATGGGCTGGTCATCATCCTTGCACTTATATGCTTCTTCATCAGTAAAAAAAACCAACAGCAACGCAAAGCGAACTTTCCAACACTATTTTTTAATGAAAAGCATCAATGGTATTACTATCAATTTAGTGGTGAAGAGTCTTCTTTAATGACTGGAGATGAAGTTTGGTTACCTAAAAATTATTATTTCAACATTGATCAAGAAGGTTTTTATTACGATGATAATCATAGTGATCAACGCAAGGTTAGTGCAGAAGACGTTCGCAAGGCTGCTTTAACAACAAGCTCAATATTATTATTCCCTCTTTTAATAATCGTCATTGGGTACCTTGGAACAAACTATTTATACGGTTTTAAATATAAGAATGAATATCGAAACTATCTCGCACTTATAGCCGAGCAAGAATTTCAAATATCTCTATTTAATCCGTATGAAGGTATGTGTCGATTAAACAGTAAAGCTTCAATGACGCCGCAACAAATGTCGGTTCAAGTTCTCTACGACTTACCTGAGGGCAGTAACCCCCCTATAACTATTGAAAGTCACTTTTATTTGGAGGGCGATGTTTTAACTACAGCCGGAGGTGAAATCAGGCTGCCCACTCAAAATTTCTTACATTATGCTCCCGAGCAAATTATTGCTGGCGATGCTGAATATATAAACTTTCGTGATCGAGCCAGTCAAAGTGATAATTGCAGCCAGGGAAATACCTATTTCATGGAGTTTGAGCCATCAACTGATAGTTCTCTTGCACCCTCTGTTACACCCTCTCTTGCTTATTTAGCACCTATTAATGATTTAAAAGGCCTCTCACTTGGCACTGAGTCTGGATTATATGAAACCAAACTATTTGGGACTTACCAATCTGTTTACCTAATCAATGCCAGTAGTTATGAAATTCGTACCAAGCAATACAAATACTCAGTAGATGATATTCCTGGTTGTGATGCTATTACCCTGGGAACAAGCTACCCGCCTAATTTTATGGGGGTCGGAAATGGTTTTATAGGGGAATTAGTGCCCTGGGATACTCAACCAACAGAGACTATCGACATACCGGATTTCCAAATGTGTTCAAGTGTTACACATCTGGAATATCAAAAATAAAAAAACATGTAACATATATAGCCTGAACTAATTAAGACTTGGGAATTTAAAATGAGTGATAAAGACAAGCCTGTGTACTTGGTGGCAAATTTAGCTGTTAAAGACCTAGAGGACTTTATTCAACGATATGGGGCCGGTGTTATGCCGCAACTGCAAAAAGCTGGCGCTGAGATTCTAGCTGCTGCACAGCCACAACTCCTGGAAGGAAATCAGGGTATCAACAGGACAGTGCTTATTCGATTTCCAAACGCTGATATTGCTAATAACTGGTATTCTTCCGAAGAGTATCAGCCATTAAAAAATTTGAGAATTAATGAACTCACGACCAGTGGTTCAGCAGTGTTTGTTGAAGCCTTTGATCCAGATGCTACATAATCCACATCTTGAATATCGGCATCAAAAGCCATAATAAGACTTTTCAGTACTAACAAGTTAACTTCTCAATACCACAATAATTAGCAGAGTCGTAAACTATAATAAATCCTAATTCATGATTTTTGTTATTCTGAGCCAGCTTGACTTAAAGCAAAACGATGTCGTGTAAGAATGTAATTTCTGATCGCTTCAGCATCATCTATACTAAGCTCAGAACCAAAAGCCGCCATGCCACGATTTGCAAAGGCCCCCTCCAACACAACAGCAGCCCAAGCTTCAGGGGTAGCTGCCAAAACACTGTACCGTAAATCAGGAATCACTCCGCTACCAACGGCACTAGCTCCATGACAAACGCCACAATAACGGTCATAAATAACAAAACCCGGCTCAACAAGCCCCTCATCAATTTCCAGAGCGGAAAAATCCGGCAATTCAGCAGGTATAAAATCATCTTTTGGCAAGCGGGCTTCGCCACCCAGTTTAAATGTCAGCACCCGGCTCACATTTCTTGTCGCTCCCGAGCTTAAAGCCAATGGGCCTGTAATAATTGTAAAAATACCACCCCAACCAGCCATTACTGTCACATACTGCTCACCATCAATTTCATAAGTGACCGGTGGTGCAACTATGCCAGTCTGAGTTGGCGTTTCCCAAAGCTCTTCACCAGTTGAGGCATCGTAGGCTTTAAAGAAGCCCGCTGCTGTACCTTGGAAAACCAGTCCACCAGCAGTTGACAGCACCCCTCCATTCCAGGGGCCCGGATATTGCACACGCCAGCGTTCCTCTTGGGCAATCGGATCCCATGCAGCAAGATGCCCCCTAGTAGCCTCCTGAGCACCAGCGATAACGTCCGGGTTATCAGGAAAACGAGCGACACCCGTATCAACACCCAAGTTGGCTGCCAGTGACTTCACCTCGAAATCATCATCTGCCATATAAGGAAAACTGACTTCCTGAGCCGGTAGATATACCAGCCCAGTATCCGGGTTATAGGACATAGGGTGCCAATTGTGCCCCCCTAAAAAACCCGGCGTCAATAAAACAAGCTCATGGGTTTCCCAGTATTTTGCTTCCGGTCTTATATTAGGCCTGCCTGTTTCAGGATCAATACCATCAGCCCAAGTTACAGGCACAAAATTTTCTGCAGAAATAAACTCTCCTGTTTCCCGGTCAAGCACATAGAAAAACCCGTTCTTGGGTGCTTGCATAATAACTTTTCGTATATCACCGTCTATTTCAAGATCTGCCAGAATCATATGTTGAGTCGCTGTATAATCCCAACCTTCTCCCGGGCTTGTCTGGTAGTGCCAGACATAATCACCACTACTGGCATCTAGTGCGACTATTGAAGAGAGAAAAAGATTATCACCCACTCCGTCACTTCTGACATTCGGATTCCAAGGGGAACCATTGCCAACCCCAATATAAAGTAAACCCAGATCAGGGTCATAAGCCATTGAATCCCAGGCTGTACCACCACCTCCAAGCGCCCACCAATCACCACTCCAGGTCTCTGCGGCCATAGCCATAGCTTCCGATTCAAAACCATCGGCAGGGTTACCGGGAACGGTATAAAAACGCCAGCGTTGCTCACCACTTTTAACATCATAAGCTGTCACATAGCCTCGAACACCAAATTCTGCTCCTCCGTTGCCAATAAATACCAAGCCCTCTGCCACACGTGGAGCTCCCGTAATGGTATAGGGCTGAGATAAATCAACAGTAAGTTCAGACCAAAGCTCAGCACCTGATGCTGCATCAAGCGCAATAAGCCTGCCATCTAGTGTTCCTACAATAACTGTTCCATCCCACCAAGCAACGCCACGATTGACAGCATCACAACAACCGTCCACTGCATGGGAGCGATCCACCTCAGGATCAAAACTCCAGAGTTCTTCACCGCTTGCCGCATCTAGTGCATAAACAACACTCCAAGCCGCAGTCGTATACATCACGCCATCCACTACAATGGGAGAAGCTTCCTGCCCGCGGGGGTCCGGCAGATCAATGTACCAGGCAAGAGACAGCTCATTAACTGTTTCGCGATTAATGCTATCAAGCGGACTAAAACGCTGCTCCGACCAAGTTCTACCATGAGCTAGCCAGTCACCCGGATGCTCCTCAGCCTCTGCAATTAAAGGAAAAATCGCTGGGGCATCCTGTTGAATATCACCGGCTCCAGAGGAAAAATCTGTCGTAACATCTGAGACATTCGAGCTATCTTCACTGCATGCAGATAAAGACAGAACAATTAATCCGGCAATTGTCCAGGCGAATTTTTTTTGGATTGTTATTTTTTTGAGACACATAATTCAGCTCTTCGCACTCACTAATGTTTCTTATGGTTGTTTTTCTATTTATATTCCGTGAAGTAATTTTTTATTTTTATTTTTTGTTTTAACTTTTTTTGTTAGAAGTAATGATCGGAAATATCCAACTTGCTAAATTTTTTTAAAATCCCCAACAATTTTATTTTTCTATTTGTTGACGTAATTCTTTTAGCGCTTTAAGAATTCCCCTTCTTTTTGCAGGTTCAATATCAATGAATGTAGAGGCACAACTAGTCTCATATTTAAACCACTCTTCTTGAACTTTTCGCTTACCAGTTTCTGTAATCAAAATTTTTGTAACCCTACGATCAATTGAGTCTGGTTTACGAACTACTAGGCCCTCTAACTCCAGACCATCCACTAATCCCGTTACATTTGTGGCGGATGTACCAAGATGTTTATTTAAACCCCTCATCGGCGAACTTCCTGTATCTCTTAGATACATAAGAATTAGCATACGAGCTTGAGATAATCCATCAATAGGAATTTTTGAAGTAGCCCAGTGCTTACTTATAGTAATTACTGTAAGCAGCTCTCTTACAAATTCCATTACCTCATTGTCTATTTTTTTATTTTTCATATATTACCATTTAGTGAATAGGTTGACTATAAATATATTTACTATTAAGGTGTGCACTTAATTTTGGTGATTTTAGCAAACAAGAAGTATACAAAAAACTCTTAAGAAAAAGTGGGCACAAGATTAAATAGTGCCTGATAAGAGCTGAAGTAAAACCCCGATTAATTAATAGGTTAATTGTCTCTGTTTAGCTCCTAGGAAATTCACTATGCAAACTGTCACCTTAAATAATGAAATTACCATGCCCATTATCGGATACGGCGTCTATCAAATAGCAAATGCTCAAGAGTGTAGCCGCTGTATAACTGATGCTATCGAATCTGGTTATCGCCTAATCGATACTGCCGCTTCTTATATGAATGAGGCAGCTGTCGGGCAAGGAATTAATAATAGCGGAATAGCTCGTGAGGAACTATTTGTAACGACAAAATTGTGGGTACAAGACACTGGCTATAAAAACACACAAAAAGCTATTGATAACTCCCTACAACGTTTGCAATTAGACTACCTCGACTTATACCTGATCCATCAGCCATACGGGGATATTCACGGTTCCTGGCAAGCAATGCAGGATGCTTACCGAAACGGAAAACTGCGCGCCATTGGTATCAGTAATTTTCATCCAGACCGTGTAATGGATATTGTCCAATTCAACGAAATTAAACCTGCTATTAATCAAATAGAAATAAACCCATTCCATCAACAAAATGAAAACATTGATTTCATGGATGAACTTGGAATTCAGGCCGAGGCTTGGGCCCCATTTGCAGAAGGTCGAAACAGTTTATTTCAGAACGCATTACTACAAGCCATAGCTGAAAAACACGAAAAAACTATTGGACAAGTTGTTCTTCGTTGGCTTGTTCAGCAAGGAATTGTGGCACTTGCCAAGACTGTGCATAAGGAACGCATGATTGAAAATCTGGACATTTTCAATTTCAAACTTGATAACGACGATATAAAAAAAATCACCACTTTAGACACTAACAATAGTAGCTTTTTTTCCCATCGCGACCCTGCAATGGTTAAAGCTCTTAGCGAATACAAATTAGACATTTGAACCATAACATTCGTTTTCAAAAGTTCAATCCGCTATTTAGAGTAACGTCACGCTACTTGTTGGGAATTGCACGAATGAAGTAAAACACTATTAAAACGATTAAATCTGTAAAGACCATACAGAAAGGAATTACTGTCATGAGCAACAAAAAAATTGAGCACGATCAAGAAGACGTACCCTCTCTGCCCAGTCGCCGTCACTTATTTAGTGCTGGGATTGCGTTGGCAGGAGCTTCATTGCTGTCTAGCAACATCACACGTGCACAAACCCAAGGCAACGCGGCAGGTGCTAACACCTCGATGCAACCCTCGTCCACTACTCAACGCAAACTCGGCACACTGGAAGTTTCCGCCATTGGTCTTGGCGTTCAAAATATGAGTCGTACCTATCAAACAACTATCCCTACCCGGCCTGAAATGATCAACATCATTCAGACAGCCTATGATAGTGGCATTACATTCTACGACGCAGCCGAAGCTTACGGCCCCCATGAGGTTGAACGAATCCTCGGTGAAGGTGTGGCGCCGTTCCGGGACAGGGTCGTGATCACATCTAAATTCGGATGGGACGTTGATTTAGAAACGGGCGAACGGAGGGGTGGACTAATCAGCCAACCAGACCGCATAAAATTGGCTGTCGAAGGTATGCTCAAGCGTCTCAACACCGACAGGATTGACCTCCTCTACCAGCACCGAGTCGACCCGCAGGTACCAATCGAAGATGTCGCTGGCGCAGTCAAAGATCTGATCGCACAAGGCAAAGTTCTACACTGGGGTCTGTGTGAAATGGGACCTAATACCTTGCGCCGCGCTCATGCCGAGTTGCCAGTCAGCGCAGTTCAGAATGAATATTCAATGCTGTGGCGTGGGCCAGAAACAGAGATCCTCCCTCTTTGCCAGGAATTAGGCATCGGTTTCGTCCCGTGGAGCCCGCTAGGAGTAGGCTTCCTCACTGGTGCTATCGATGTAAACACGCGGTTTGCTCCCAGAGATATACGAGGCATAGAGTCCAGATTCTCACCAGATAATTTGCAGCACAACCTGGTACTCGTGGACTTAATCAAGAACTGGGCCGAGCGCAAGCAAGTTACTATCGCCCAAATCGCGCTGGCATGGTTAATGGCACAGAAGCCATGGATAGTACCCATTCCTGGCACGACACAGATGGCTCATATGATTGAGAACACCGGTGCGTCTGCCGTTAGATTCACTCCTGCCGAACTCGCCGAATTGAATCAATCTGTTTCGGAAATTCACATCCGTGGAGCACGCCTCCCGGACTCAGTCCTGGTTTTTTCGGACGTTGAGGCACCCCCTAAGAGATGAACAGCCAAAGACTTTCTTATGAATTATCTAGAGCAGAGTCTGGTAAGCCAAACCACAAACCTTTCCCTCTTTAGAAAAGGCAACAGCAATATAGATATAAATTGATTTTATTCGACTAGAGACATTAATTTGTCAATATTGGTAGCACACGTACCATAAACAAAGGAGCTAAGAGCATGGTAGTCAGGCACAAGAAGATGTTGGGTATGAATACCCATAGAATGGCACTGTTACTGTTTCCCATCGCATTGATCGGAACAATGTTCTCGCTACCGGGAGCGTTAGCTGCAGAGACACAAGATTTACCAGTACCCCTTGCGAACCTGACCGAAGTAAATATTCCTGGCACGTCGATAATGGCAGCGACCGGAGTGGATCTCGCTTCGGCAGGCTACACTGAGCGGGAGTTCTATGCGGAAGGTCAGGCCAGAAGGCATGATGGTACAGACGCGTCATCTCTCGAGTCCGCAACAGTTGTCGATGATGGCTGGGACTATCGCACTCGGCTCGTGGTGAGAGCACCACAACCAAATGAATTTAATGGCACTCTCATCGTTGAATGGACGAATGTCACGGTAGGAGTCGGTCTTGAATTCGCAACCGCTGAGGCCTATGAGTACCTATTACGTGAAGGATATGCAATCGCAATCCTGTCAGCACAAAGGGTTGGTGTTGAGCGCTCCAAAACCTGGAGCCCTGATCGCTACAGCGATCTCTCCGTGGACATGAGCGCCTGTGGTGATGATGGAGCCTCGTTGTGCCAAGGAGATCCTCTCTCGTTTGATATCTTCTCGCAGATAACCCAAGCCCTCAAAGAAAATGTTGGCGGCGCGAATGCACCGCTACTGGGCTTGACTGTTGAGAATGTCATTGCCATTGGTCAGTCCCAATCAGCCATTCGCCTGAAAACGTACTACAACACCATTCAGCCGCTCTACCACGTCATGGACGGTTTCGTATACTGGGACCTCTCTGATCAACTCCGAGATGATCAAACTGTTCCCGCCATCAGTGTCAACTCCGAAGCTCTCGCTGACGGCTTTCGAGGGTGGTCAACGTCAGAGTACACACGTGCCTGGGATGTTGCCGGTGCAACACACGCCTCATTGTACGGCTCGCAGTATATCGACGACATTACCGTTTGGGATCAATCCATCATCGGCCCAGCCGGTGAACCTATCTCGTTCACTCAGTGGATTGAACCCTCATGCTTACCCGGAATGCTGCCGCCGTTCACAACGGTGGATTCAGGCCTTGTGGTGAGCAAAGCTATTGATGCTGTGAGAAGCTGGATCAGAACTGGTGAACCAGCTGCTCCGTCACGAAGATTCGAGCGAGACCCTACAACCGGAATGATGCTTCGTGATGCCGATAATAAAGTGCTGGGTGGCGTTCGCCTCGCCCAGTTCGATGCCCCTATCGCAGAACAAGTTGCTACCAATGGAACCGATTTCCCATGCTCGGCGTCAGGTTATCACCGCTACTACACGGATGCGGAACTGAGGGAACTCTACGGCAACCACGCCAACTACGTCGCACAGGTGCGGATGATCATGCAGCAGGCAGTGAAGGATGGCTATGTGCTCCGGCACGATACAGTCGCCGCGATTCACGAAGCGGTGATATCCGACGTAGCAAAATAGCTGCAAACCGACCAATAAAACACTCGTTATAGAAATTTAAGGTCAGAGTAAAATTAAATAAGTTTTTACTCTGACCACAAACCTTAGCGTTGAAACAACACTCATAATAAAACAAAAAAGAGAGGTTAAAAAAATGCCAATCATGTACAAAAAAACGTCAGATTTGAATGCCAACAAGATGACACGACTGCTGTTTCTGGTCGCACTGATCGGAACAACCATCTTATCATTGTCTGCGAAGGCACAAGATTTACCTATGCCTGCTGCTATCCTGACTGAGGTAAATATTCCCAGCACCTCCATAATGGCCGCTGCTCCCGTGAATCTCACTTCCACGGACTACACCGAGCGAGAATTCTACGCAGAAGGCCAAGCCAGGCGGCACACCGGTGCAGATTCTGCATCTCTCGAGTCCGCAACAGTTCTCGATGACGGCTGGGATTATCGTACTCGGGTAGTGGTGAGAGCCCCACAACCGAGTGAGTTCAACGGCACTCTCATTGTCGAATGGACGAACGTCACGATAGGAGTCGGCCTTGAGTTCGCAATTGCTGAGGCGTATGAATACCTCTTGCGCGAGGGATATGCAATCGCGATCGTATCGGCACAGCGGGTAGGTGTTGAACGGAGCAAAACATGGAGCCCCGAACGCTACGGTAATCTTTCTGTGGATATGAATATCTGTGGTGATGACGAAGCCTCATTGTGCCAAGGGGATCCCCTCTCGTTCGATATATTCTCGCAGATAACCCAGGCTCTCAAGGACAACGTTGGTGGTGCGAACGCGCCACTACCAGGCCTGAATGTTGAGGACGCTATTGCCATTGGCCAGTCCCAATCCGCTGGTCGTCTCAGGGTTTACTACAACACCATACAGCCTCTCTATCACGTTATGGACGGCTTCGTGTATTGGGACCGCTCGAATCAGCTGCGGAATGATCAACCCGTCCCCGCCCTCAGTGTGAACTCCGAGGCGACCGCCGATGCTTTCGGAACCTGGTCGACGGCAGAGTACACAAGAGCTTGGGATGTTGCCGGAGCAACGCACGCCTCATTGTATGGTTCACAATATGTCGACGACATCACTGTTTGGGACCAATCCATCCTCAGTCGTGACGGAACTCCCATCACATCATTCACAGAATGGATCGAGCCCTCATGCGAAATGCTGCCGGTGTTCTCAACGGTTGATTCGGGCCTTGTCTTGAGTCGAGCCATTGATGCTGTGAGAAACTGGATCAGAACAGGTGAACCAGCGGCTCCATCACGAAGATTCGAGCGGGATCCGATAACTGGGATGGTACTTCGTGATGTCGATGGGAAAGTAATGGGTGGGATTCGTCTTGCCCAGTTTGACGCACCAACCGCAGAACAAGGTGCCATCAATGGGTCCGCTTTCCCATGCTCAGTATCGGGTTACCACCGCTACTACACGGATGAGGAACTGAGGGGTATTTACGGCTACCACGACAACTACGTCGCACAAGTTAGGGTGATCATGCAGCAGGCAGTGAAGGATGGCTATGTGCTTCAGCACGATGCAATCGCCTCGATTCGTGAAGCGGTGAGATCCGACGTGGCGAAGTAGCACACATCTGAATACTAAGTTATTAAATATTTACTTGCTAAACGAGAGCTACGGGGCAGTTATGAGTCATTTGGCTTTGATGCAATAAATTTCATCTCCAAACGCCTCCACATTGAGAAGAAAATATTAGGAAGTGGCAAATTAACTTATCAATATCTAATTTAGGAGTTCATGTATGAAATTACTTACAAGCATTGGAATTAAAATGAATGCTAGGCATTTCACAATCCCACTTTTAGCGGCAAGCCTCTTGTCATTTCTTACTGCATGTAGCCCTGGGAATTCAGATCTAACAGCCCTAATCAAGGCTCAGGCTAAAAGATTGCAGCGCGTTGAAGATGTCCAAGCAATTGAAAAACTTGAACGAGCATATGGTTACTATGTTGATAAGCATTTATGGGATCAAGTGGTAGATCTTTTTGCAGAAGAGTCTTCGGTTGAACTAGATCAACGCGGCATATTTCTTAATAAGGAAGGAGTAGAACGACTTTTCTTAGGCCGGCTAGGTAGAGGACAGATCGGAATAGCTCGTGGCACATTATTTAATCACATTCAAGTTCAGGGAGTCGTGGATATTGATCCCGGCGGGTTAACAGCAAAAGGTCGATACCGAACAATAGTCCAGGTTGCTGGGTTTGGTGCTAACCGAGAATTTTGGTCTGATGGTATTTACGAGAATGAATTTATCAAAGAAAATAATGTTTGGAAATTCAGTAAGATGAAATTCTGGCCTACTTATTACACGCCTTTTGATGAAGGCTGGACCGGAGAACAGGCCGCTTGCATAAACGGTGACGGAACTGGTTTAAGTGAAGGGGCAGATTTACCCTCTCCGGATGGAGCCGGTGTCTTTCCTAATGTATATTTTCCTCCATTTCATTACAAAAACCCTGTGACTGGTGAAGAAGTTGATGTCAGCGCTTTAAATGAAAGAGCAATTGCAGAAACGATCTGGCCAGAATGTTAAATTCATAAGTAATTTCATAGCAAGAATAGTATGGCTGCTTTAAATCAAGGAGTCAGGTTGCTTTGTTTGGTTTAGCTTGATGACGACTCCTTATCAAGCAACCTGCCCCTTAATTTTCGTGAACGCTATTCAGTCAACATAAAGAAGACTCAATGACGAACCGTGTTCTGAATTGTGTAGAATTTTTTGATGTGCCACAACCATGCGAGTGGCTGTCGCTAATGCTTCACCAGTACCAAGATTACGTGCATATCGTGGATGAGCACCACTAGCAACTATCAAGCGTAATTTATGACCAAGCTTGAACCGATAAGCCGTAGGCCAGCATTCAATCGTGATGTGTCGAACACCAGACTCATCTGCTTGCGGTTGTTCTGGGCGTAAACGCAGGTAACCATCAAGCACTTGTAGTGAGCGGCCCTTTTTATCAAGGTCACATAGGCAAACATAAAAATCAGTATGCTCACAATCGGAATGAATCGATAAGTCGGCCTTCACTGGGCCGATGACATCAAGGTCACGATCCAGCGCTTCACTGGTGAAATAAACTGTGTCATCACGACTTTCCAATTCCTTCATATCACGGTCTTTTTTACCACCCATTAATATTGGCCCATGAATAGCTGGGGTTGGATTGGCGGGGTCATAAACATAGTCGGTAAAAGCCCCCTCTTCAGTTGCCGGGGAAAGTGACAGTTGCTTATCCGCACACAGATGAAAACATAATGATTTTGCTTCGGGTGGAGGCCAAGAAGGGAATTCACGCCAGATATCCGCACCTTGTAGATAAAGGCGCACCCTGTCATTTTCACGTGCTTGCTGGCCGTCCTTCAGCGCGGTAAACGTAGTAATAGCCTGACGCAATGCCTCGACCATACCACCAGCTGAAGCATGTGCCCAAGGCCCGATTGTTAACCATGCTTCGCGCCCGGCTGCCTGTCTGGTCTCAAAATCTCGCACCTGGAAAGGCAGAAAAATATCTCTCCAACCACCAATCATTATAGTAGGGACTTCCAGTGTTTTTACTGCGGCTGAGAAGTCATATGCGTCCCACCAAGGATCATTCGGATTCGAATGATTAATCCACTCTTGCCACCAGGAAACGGTTTTTCCAAAGGCTGCTTGATCCATAGTTCCCAGGGGTAAATGCTTCTGAGCATGATCGAGACTATCTGGTTTGGGGCGCTGTAATTTTGCACCGGGTTCGGTCATCATCAACTCTGTTTGAGTCCAGCTCAAGGTACCAGCTTGAGTGAATCCGCCAAAGCTAACCAGCTCGTCACTAAAATTAGAAAGGGTCACGGAAAGTACAAGAGCGTCTATAAGATCAGGTGCTTCGCAGGCCATAGCCCATTGCACGTTACCAAGATAACTACTGCCAAATGTAAACAGTTTGTCCGCAAACCAGTCTTGTTTTCTGATCCAGTTCAGGGTGTCAGCACCGTCCGCTTTTTCCTGTCGCATCGGTTGAATGTCACCGCCCGAACCGGAAGTACCACGCACACTTTGTATGATTACTTGAAAGCCGCGCTCAGCTATCAAGGCGGCCATCATACCGAATATCATGCCACGCCCATAAGGACTACGTATCAAAACAACGGGGCCGGCTTGCTGAGTCTTTATAAAATAATGGTCAATGAGTAAGCTCACGCCATCACGCATAACAACAGGAATGTCCCGCCTAATATCTAAACGCCCTGACAAACGGGGCGGAAGCTTGCAGGCTTTACCCAAGAACCAACGGGTGATTCCGAAATTTGTCATAACATGCCTACCCCGTTGTTATAAGGCTTTAGCCAATTAATTACACACCTTTCTTTCACAGTATTTGCCCTTTCACTTCAAGCTCTTCAAAGCTTGCTTCCAGAAAATAAAATATTATTAAGGTGCTTCACAGCTGAAATTAGCCGCATCGTCAATATCGCCATTGCCGGTATATTTGGCGATTTCAGGATAGGGGCATAAAGGACGCGTTCTATCATTAGCCCAATTAGCCGGCAGTGCAGGGTTAACATCTCTGGCGTTGCCTTCACCACGTGCTGTAGCAATGACACGATCTGGCGCTTCACCCTGTTCTACCCAGTTCACCAGAGCCGTCACCATATCAAACTGATCTGTACTCGGACCGCCTGCGCAATGGTTCATTCCTGGAATCAAAAATAACCGGGTAAAGTCATCGGCTCTGCCGGCATTTTGTGCATTCAGCTCGTTATACCAACGAGCCGTGTCATCCGTTGAAAATATTCCATCAGAGATTCCATGAAAGACCATCATCTTGGCGCCACGATCACGCAGAGTACTTAAATCACTTGGGTTTGGTGGCGTCATATAAGACATCGCAGCCTCTGTGTAAACATCATTGGTGGCGAAGATTTTCGGCGCATCATTATCCATATCGAAATTCAGAGCAGTCTGTAACCCGCTTTGTGCAACAAACGCATCAAAATCATGCGGTGGTGTTGAGAAAATAAAGGAGACTGATCCGGGATCAAGAATTTGTGATGCCGTAAATTTCCAAAATGCCCAATTAGGATTATTCATACCGGCGTCATAAGGAAAGCTTGCATAGAGCGCTTCACCAGATGAATTGCGTGCACCAGCCATGATATTTCCAAGTACTGTTTTTTGATCAGCACTTAAACAGCTGCCATCCCTATCTGCGGGGCAAGTTGGCACATCACGCTCTAACTCAAAAGTGGCCTGACAAGTCATGCTATCAGCCACAATGCCATCAACCAGGCCATCCAGTCCGTCACAACGTGCAAGCACTGAGCTGGCAATTAAGTCTCTTTCTGCTTGAGTAAAGGCACTACTAATATCAGGCTCACCATCATCATTTACCGAAGTAGTAACCAAGGTGAATTGTTGTGCAGCATAAAGTTGGGCTACTGCGGACTGGGGAAGGTTAAAACCCGGATTGCCTGCCAGAATGCCATCATATTGATCGGCATAACGTGCAGCTGCGATCATGGCATGGCGACCGCCATTGGAACAGCCAGCAAAATATGAACGGTCTGGGCCTTTGCCATAAGCACTTGTTATCAGTGCCTTAGCCATTGGCGTTAGCGTACCTACGGCACTGTAGCCATAATCCAGACGAGCTTGTGGATCAATACCAAAGAAAGGTGTTGGGCCCTGATGTCCTGTATCTGAATTAATAACGGCAAAACCTTCTGAAAGTGCAGTACTTAAGCTGCCTCCACCAAGCATGCCACCCATTGAAGGTGCAACTCTGCCATCAATACCGCCATTCGCCTGGTAGAAAAATCGTCCATTCCAGTCAACTGGCAAGCGCATCTCAAATCCGATGGCATATGAATTTCCATCAACAGAACTTATACGTTGATTCATTTGACCTGTGATCAGGCAATGCTCACCGACAGCGTAGCCTTCAAGCATGCCTGCCGCTACTGGTGATACCTCAGAAAGAGCTGTTTGTGTAAAGGCAAACTGTGAACTTAATTCTTCACAATTTAATAACGTAGCACCAACGGCAGCGGACATCGGAGATGGCATGGAAACCCCGGTTTCGCTAGTCGTTACTGATTCTGTAGATTCTGCCGGCGGTGTATCTCCACTACAAGCAGCAAGCAAATAAAATAAGGGAAAAATAATAAGTACTTTCGAGCAATATTTTGATACCGACATTTTTAAATTGTTATGCATCCGACACCTCTCTTTTAAGAAAACATTAACCACCGATAAATCTCTGATGATAAAATTTATCAATATTGTAAATGAATATATCGAATGTTATGCTAAATAACAATAATCACGTTTAAGGATTTCCCTATGTCTTCAGATACCGTTGCTTATGTGATCGAAAACCGAATAGCCTGGGTGAGCTTTAATCGCCCGGAAAAACGTAATGCAATGAGTCCTGAGCTGAACCGCAGGATGATGGAAGTTCTTGACGAACTAGAATATAACGACGATGTTGGTGTATTGGTACTAACAGGAGAAGGCTCTGCCTGGACTGCCGGCATGGATCTTAAGGAATACTTCCGTGAAATAGAAGCAACCGGGCTTGGCGGCACTCGCAAAGCCCAACGTGAATCCTATGGTTGGTGGCGGCGGTTACGCTGGTATCAAAAACCAACTATTGCCATGGTTAATGGCTGGTGTTTTGGTGGCGGCTATGGACCCTTATATTCCTGTGACTTGGCTATCGCTTCTGAAGACGCCAAATTTGGCTTAAGTGAAATTAACTGGGGAATTTTACCCGGCGGCGGCGCAACAAAAGTGGCTATTGATCTAATGCCTATGCGAGATGCAATGTACCATGCAATGACCGGTGAAAATATTGACGCCAAAAAAGCGGCCCAGTGGAAGTTGATTAACGAAGCTGTACCGGCAGATCAGTTAAAACAACGAGTCACTGATTTATGTAATGTCTTGTTAGAGAAAAATCCAGTTGCATTGAAAGCCACTAAAGATGCCGTTCGTCGCGTTAAAGAAATGACTTACGACAATGCTGAAGATTATTTAGTGCGTGCCCAAGAAGCGGCTAATAGTTATGATAATGAAGGTCGTAAAGAAGGCATCCGCCAGTTTATTGATGAAAAATCTTTTAAACCGGGTCTTGGCACCTACGATGTTTCCAAACAGAAAAAATCCTGATACCTGGGTGCATTAAGTGATTGGAGCAGCAGATCTACTAGGTTTTCAAGCGCGCTACCAGGCAGATCGAGTGGCCGCTATTGATCTGCCCAGAAATAAATACTGGTCTTATGCCGAACTGGACAAGACCTGCGGTCAATGTGCAAGGGCGCTAAAAAATCATGGCGTTGAATTGGGCGACCGTGTTGTCTGTCTGGCAAAAAACCGGGTAGAGCTGATAGCACTCCATCTTGCTTGTGCGCGTATCGGTGCCATTTATGTTCCTATCAACTGGCGTCTCGCCACTGTCGAAATCAAAGCCCTTATTGAAGATGCTGAGCCAACACTAATTATTGGCGATGAATTGCTGGGAAATGTCGGCATAGAAGGTCTCAAGCTGGAATCATTTTTAACCCAGATGGCGACACTTGAATCCTTGCCTTACCAACTAATAGATAGCTCAATACCCTCTTTAATTCTCTATACCTCTGGCACTTCAGGGCGTCCCAAAGGCGTCCTGTTGAGTGAGGATAATCTCACTGAAACGGCCATTAATTTTAGCCTTGTGGGTCGGCTTGAGAATCATAGTGTAGTGATGAGTGACGCACCGATGTTTCATATTATTGGTCTGATCACGGCAATACGCCCAGCGATACTTAAAGGCGCCACCTTTATTGTTTCCGATGGTTTTGAAGCAGCGAGAACACTCAAGCGTTTAGCTGATCCTGAATTAGCAGTTACCCACTATTTCTGTGTGCCTATTATGGCCGACCTTATTAGAGCAGAACCTGATTACACACCCGCTAAACTAAAATCACTTACTGCTCTGTTCACTGGCGGCGCGCCTTATGCCGAAGCCAAAATCCAAGCATGGGTGGACGATGGAATTCCTGTCGCAAATGGTTTCGGCATGAGTGAAGCCGGAACCGTATTCGGGATGCCGATTGATATTAATTTAATCGCTGCTCGACCTGGCTCAACTGGTATAACAACTTCACGGATAAAAGCCCGAATAGTAGACGCAGAAGGTCAACCCTGTGCAATTGGGGAATCCGGTGAATTACAACTAACTGGCCCCAGTATTACTTCAGGCTATTGGCGCCGACCGGCAGAAAATGACAAAATTTTCACAGAAGATGGCTGGTTTTGTACCGGCGATATTGCTCGCTGCGATGAAGAAGGTTACTTTTGGATAGTCGACAGGCTAAAAGATATGTACATCTCTGGCGGTGAAAATGTTTATCCCGGAGAAATTGAATCCATACTGGCACAAGACCCGGCGATCAAAGAATGTGCCGTAGTAGGCCGCGAAGATGAAAAATGGGGGGAAGTTGGGCATTTATTTATCGTCGCTTCTGACCCCAAAAACCAGCTTGATGGAAACGCACTTATTAAAAGTCTGGATGGCAAATTAGCACGATTTAAAATTCCAAAACATGTTAGTGTGATCGACGCCTTGCCGAGAAATGCCAATGGAAAAATCGTCAAGTCTGCACTGTTAGAAAAGAACAAATAGAACCATAGTAGATCAACAAGAATAATAAAATCATACCTTAATCAAAGAGAGAATGTGATGAGCCAAGATCCCAGAAAGATAATGAATGACAGCTCAATGTCGGCGGTTCAAATTATTGCCGTCGCTATCACTATCGGCCTTAATGCGCTGGATGGTTTCGATGTGTTATCAATCAGTTTTGCCTCACCGGGCATTGTCGCTGACTGGGGTATTCAACGTGGTGCTCTCGGTATAGTCCTGTCAATGGAAATGCTGGGAATGGGTATTGGTGCGATCACGCTTGGAGGGCTTGCCGACAAAATGGGCCGCCGTCATACAATTATGCTTTGCCTGGTCTTAATGTTGATTGGCATGCTGCTGTCAGCTAACGCAAATTCAATTATAGAGTTATCGCTCTTCCGAGTACTTACAGGGCTAGGTATAGGCGGCATGCTAGCGGCTACCAATGCTACCGTGGCAGAATTTGCCAACGCCAAATGGAGGACTTTGTGTGTCTCGCTTATGGCAATTGGTTATCCGATTGGTGCGACAGTCGGTGGAACTATCGCATCAGGACTATTAGCCAATAACGACTGGCAAATTGTTTTTCAATTTGGCGCTATTGTCACCGCCTGTTTTATTCCATTGGTCTGGTTTTTGATACCCGAGTCTCCCTCCTATCTGACAGACAAACAACCTAAAGGTGCGCTTGAGTCTATTAATAAAACCTTTAAACGTATGGGCCACCCACATATAGAATCACTGCCTGTATTGACCCCGGCAGAACAAGCTTATTCAGTCAGTGATATTTTTAGCCCGGCGCTCATACAAAAAACTATCTTGATTACCCTTGCTTATTTTATGCACATCGCTACTTTCTATTTTATTCTCAAATGGGTTCCCGTTATTGTCGTTGATATGGGATTTAATCCCAGCACGGCAGGTGGGGTACTGGTTTGGGCCAATATTGGTGGCGCCATCGGTGGTGGACTTTTTGGCCTTCTTGCAATGCGCTACAGCCTTCGCTGGTTGACAATTGGGGTAATGTTTATATCCGTCCCGATGATTATTATCTTCGGCAATGGCTACACTGAGTTAAGCACACTTGCCATAGCAGCAGCATCCGCTGGGTTCTTTACCAATGCAGGTGTAGTTGGCCTTTACACCCTGGTGGCAACCTCCTTCCCAACCCATGTGCGAGCTACCGCAACAGGCTTTGTCATCGGAGTGGGACGTGCCGGCGCATTTGTATCGCCTATCATTGCCGGCTATATGTTCCAAAGCGGCTTAGGCTTGCAGACTGTCGCCATATTTATGGCCTGTGGTTCACTCATTGCAGGCTTTGCTCTGATTATGCTGGGACGTAAACTTAACGCGGCTTCCTCTGCCACTGCCTAAACAAGAGATATTCTAATGTAGTAGTAAAAGAGGGCGAGTTAACACTCGTCCTCTTACTTTTGACCCGCTCTTCTAAGCTGTTTATTTTTTACCAAACGCTGACGGATAGAGTACAGAGAGTTTACTGCTTCTTTTATTTTCACTTCATCAAGATGACTGAAACAGTTCGTTTCATGGCAATCAAAAGTGTGCTCTATTTGTTTTATCAACACCTGCCCTGCCTCGCTCAAATACAGTAACTGAGCCCTGCCTTCGGACTTTACACTGACTAACTTTCGCTCTTTAAGCTCACTAATCAGCGTTGAAATATTTGCCCTCTTGATACCTAAACTACGCCCCAATTCGCTTTGAATAACCCCTGGATTATTAGCAATCGTAAGCATTGCGGAAGCATTACCAGGAATTAATTTGAGTGGTGCTAAAGCCTTCACCAGCTTGCTCATTGCCAAAGAAGAGGTTCGCAGTAATTGATAACTAAACTGTTCACCCACGCCCATATCATCTGAATTTTTTTGCTTTTGATCAAGCACCCCTTGAGTAGACTTCACCACTTCTTCGAGATTTAGAATTTCAGCCCTCGAAAGTTGAGCAAAACAATCCTTACTATGTCGGTCAAGTTGAACCTGAATACCTTGTATTTTTGCTAAACCCTGAGCGGTCAATTGAACAGATTGAGACCGCCCATCAAGATTAGATCGGGATAGAAATCCACGTTTTTCCAGACTAACTATCAACGGCGATATGTTAGTTCTTTGCAAACCCAACATGCGAGCCAATTCAACCTGGATAATATTTTCTTTATTCGCCAGCACCAACATAATTGCTGCTGCTGTTGGGATAAGTTGTAGCTCTTTTAAAGCGGCAGTGAGATCGGCTTGCAGGAGTACGGCAACTCGGCGTAATTGATAACCCAAATGGTTTTCAAGAGACTCATCCTGAATCTCAATATTTTGTGCTTTCGAGGTCATAAAACTACTTACTCGCTTTGATCGAGGCTGTATTCATAAGGCATCTATCATTGAGGTTTTACCCAGTCAATATTCAGGGAGCTTAATGTTTTTAATAGCTGTTCACGCACGTCATCATCTATTTGAGCAAAACAACGCTCTTCATTTTCACTTATTTTAATCTTTATTTTGGCCGCGCATTTTATACCACTTTTTGTCAATTCTATGCCCGAGGAACGACCATCAAGTGGTATCTTCTGGCACAAGCCTTTCTCTTCAAGCACCGCGATCAAGGGGGCCATATTAGCGCTGCGAATGCCCAAATGTTTACCAATCAAACTTTGCCGAACCCCTGGTGTTGCCTGCACAAATAGTATTACAGTTGCGTCACTCGGACGAATGTCCAAATCAACCAGAGATAATGCAAAACTTGCCATAGAGGCCGCCGAAACTCGGCGCAAATGATAACCCAAATATGGCTCCAAGGGGTTAACAGGGGCCAGCTTTAGATTTTGTTTAGGTTTATTTGTCATAAAGTCAGATTGCAATGCTTACTGTATTTATAGCAGAGTATATTATTGCTATATTATATAGCAATAATATTATAAAATTATCTTCTGCCAATCTATGAATATTTTTAAACCGCTAGTTAATGCTCTGTTTAAACGTATTAAATGAGAAAGATCTATGACTAAACAATCTGAAGACTCCCAGGATTCTATTAGTGTTCGCGCTCTGCGCTCCTCTGGAAACCTGAAATATGCAGAAGAGTTAGCCGCAATAGAGAGCGCTGAGAAAGCCGCAGACAAGCAAGGCGGAAAACGTTCCACAAGCCTGGTACAGCGCTTAATATATGGGCCACAACCAGATTCTTATGAAATGCGGCCTACACCAAGCGACCCTAAAAGCCGCATTCACAAAGAGCAAATTATAGATGCAGCTAAAGACTGTTTATCTCGGGGACAGGCATTTACTGCCGACGGTAAATTATCCAGTGAACTGCGTTCGGCCGTTAATGAATATAATGTCTATGGTTACACCATCCCGCAAGAGTTTGGTGGAGCAGGCTCAAGTTATAGAGAGTTAGCCGAACTTGAAGAAGATATAGCAGCCAATGGCCTTGGTGGACTTGCAGTAGAAATTTCCGGACAACTAACCATCGGTGCTGGCGGCCTCATCGCTTACGGAAGTGATGAACAGAAATCCCTGTTTCTTCCCTTACTGGCCGAAGGCCAATTGATGGCCTTTGCCCTTACAGAGGTGAAAGTTGGCGTCAATGCTAAAAAAGTAAGCACTTATGTGGAGTTTGATGAAGCGAATGATTGCTGGCGACTTTTCGCAACCGGCGATAGTAATAAGCTTTATATTACCAGCGCAAAGCACGGCGGCTTGATTGCTGTGGTCGCCAGATTAGGTCAAGATTCTCGAAAATTGGGCTTATTCATTACCCAGTTACCAGAAAATGATAGCCAAAAAGGCCTTGATAATGATTTTGGTTTTTCTTGCCAGCCCTCAGGTACAGAAGCCTTCCAAACTAATATCAACTCACGATTGAGTTTCGACAACTTCCCCATTCCTGAATCTAATCGTATAGATGCCGATGGTCTTGAGGTTTTGTTCTACAGCCTGGCTATGGGGCGCTGCATGTTGTCAGCTATGTCAGCTGGATTTCAACGTTTGTATGCCAGTGAAGCGGTTAATTACGCCAAGCATCGGGATGGTGTTGGTGGAAGAGTGATCAATCATGAGCTGCCACAATTATCCATTGGACAAATACTCGGGGGTGCTTTGCAATCACGTTCACTCTGCCACCTGTCTCTACAACAAAATGAGCAACATATTAATTTATCTGGCTTGCGTGATATTACAAAATCTGCCGCTGCGGGCTCTCTGCTCGAATCGCTGAGCTGTGCTGAACGTGTCATCGGTGGCCGCAGTTTAAATCAAGACTCCCCCGTGAGTGCAACCCGTGCAACAGCTCACGCCTTCAGTATTGTTGAAGGAGAAAATGATCTGATTATTCTGGGTATGGTAAGAGAAATCACGTCAAATTTTGTTAACACCTATATGACAGGAATATTGACAGTCTTAGATGAAATCAATGTAGATTCCCAGGGTAATCCCGTTTCTGACGATAAACGCATTCTAAGTTTAGGCTTAAAATCCCTTTTTAAATTTCCTGGCCGTAGTCTCAGAGCAATTTTAAAGCTACTCATATCAAAGAGTTTATGGGCACTATTAGCCTGGATGCTCAAACATGCAATATTGGACATTCTCGCCCTGCCTAAACGTATATTGCCTGTATCATGGCGGCCACGTTATGCAAAACTTCCACCCGCCCTTAAAGCTTATGCTCGGTATGCTGAATCGAGACTCCAAGATCAAAAATGGACGTATCTAGGTCTAAATATTTTTTATCAGCTAAGACTTACTCGAGCACAAATACCCCTGCTCATCTTTGGTAAAAGGATAGAGTTTTTAATGTCTATGCTCGCTGTGGTTTATGCCGGCTCGGTGGCTACAGAAGATATTCAGGCAGTCGCTGCATTGCAGGCTGAATTACTCAAACAAAAAGTAAAAACCAAACGCGTATTAAGAAGCTTGCCAGCAATTGAAAAATTACGTCGCAGACTTCAAAGAGTCTCTGGTTTTGTAAAGAGCGATGATTGCTCTATGATCAACGACATTGAACCACACACCATCCCGCATGCTTGGTCAGATCTAAAAAACTAGTTATTAACTCACTGGATATGAGATATGCTCATTTAGCTCTACTACTTGCTACCCTAATGTCTGCTTCTGTCCAAAAGAGACAGTAGAATTATCAGTGAGTAAACGATGCCGCCACCCCAGTAACAAATTCTATAAATAGCACTCAATATAAACCTCATACCTACTTAAAAAACTGAACATGAGAAAGTTGATTACCAAGGCTATTATTTCAGGTTTCATTCTAGGGTCAATATTTTTTGTCATTGCACCGCTTGGCCTTGGATCAAGCCTAATTGAAAACTTAAGGCCAGCATTAATACCTGGAGCACTATTGATGCAACTATTCGGTCAAGGCGATGTTGATTTAACCTATATGCTTTCTTCTTTATTTTTAAATGGATTGATCTATTCAATACTAATATTCATAATTACTCTTGTTCGGTCTAAATTTCTATAAACGAAAATACTTAAACCGTAATTCTTCAAGCTAAAAGATATTAATTTTGTATTAATAATAATTTAATATATTTATTTAACTTATTTCTGGTATTAGATTTCCTTATAGTTCGCCCTTACCCCTATTATTTAGCTATAAAAAGTAACTAAGAAGTATTAATTCAGCATCACACTGCATAAGTGATTTCATTCCTGACGTAGAGAAATAATGCTTTCTATATTAAAATTAAAAACTCGTATATTTCTATTTACTGGTTTTTTTTGCAATAAATCGTTAAAAGAATAAGACGAATTACCACTCTAAAAAAAGACACACACGCATTTTAATTTTATAAAACCGTGGCAAACTTGAAAACAATAACAAATATTACTTTCCTGAGAATTTTTGTAATTATTTTTTTACTTGGACTATGGGCTTTGGCTGATTTAATCGAACTGTTTAATCCAGCGGTAATTCCACCCATAAAGGAAGTAGCAGCAGCATTAATAACCATTTTATATAGGCCAGAGTTTTATTCAGCCTTTATGGCGACCTTACTGGACTCGATTAAAGGTGTTATCTATGCCGCTGTAATTGCAATTCCAACAGGCATTTTAATCGGCATGTTCCCGGCGATAGAAAGAGCCACTCGAGTTACGCTTGATTTTGGCCGTTCATTTCCCGTTGTTGCCTTGATGCCAATATTCGTTCTTATCCTCGGTGCTAACTCCCAAATGAAAGTTGTGATAATTACAATTGCATGCTTTTTCCCCATTCTTTTACAGACAATTTATGGCGCAAGGCGTCTCGAACCGACGATAGTTGATACGGTATTAAGCTACCGCATTCCTTTCCACTTAAGATTTTTCAAAGTCATTCTTCCAGCTGCATCCCCGTTCATATCGACGGGTATAAAAATAGCGATATCCATCTCTATTCTCGTCGCAGTTGGCACAGAACTCATTATTCAAATAACCGGGCTTGGTGCACAAATTAATTTATCCAGAACTTTTAATGAAGTGGCTATCGCATTTGCTTATGTGATATATGCAGGATTACTTGGGGTGTTTCTAACGACTATCTGGGATCAATTTGAGTCAAGACTGTTAAGCTGGTATCGCTTAGCCTCGAAAGTAGAATAAATAATATGAATATAAATTTCTCTAGTTTTTTTCCACACTGGCTGCGTAATATAGTTGCGCTTTGGTGGCTACCCACACTTGGTTTTATTCTCTGGTGGTATATTTCCGCAAATTCAACATCCTTCTTTTTCCCTTCTCTTAGTGCGATTTTATCTGTCCTTTACCGTGATCTGTCATCTGGGCTACTCGTGGGTTACCTCATAGTCAGCCTCTCCAACATGGCGATTGGGCTCAGCTATGCAATTGTTTTAGGCGTGATATGTGGATTAATTATTGGTGAATTTAAAATGCTGCGTGAAGTAACTGCACCATTACTAAATTTTCTCCGTTCTATTCCACCGGCAGCAGTGGTACCAATTGTCATTGTTGCTATGGGCACCGATTCTCCACCTAAAATATTCATTATTGCCATGGCCTGTTTCTGGCCTATTCTGTTAAACACCATTGATGGCGTGAGGGGTATTCCTGCTCAAATGTTAGAAACGACAAGAGCATTTAGAATTCCCTACCACCTAATGCTATCGCGCGTTTTATTTATNGGCGCCTTGCCACAAATTCTGGCTGGAATACGCATTGCTTTAGCGGCGGCTTTAGTCTTAATGGTTATCAGTGAATTTTTTGGTGCCAGTGAAGGCATTGGTTTTTACATACGCAATAAGAAAGAGGCCTTCGCTATGGCAGAAACCTGGGCAGGAACTTTTCTTGTTGGCGTCTTGGGGTATTTACTCAGCACAATATTCCTGAAAATTGAACATTGGCTTTTAGCCTGGTATTTCCAAAATGCCCCAGAAGAAAAAACTAAATTAAACGCCGTAAAGCAGGCCTAATAATAAATATATATGAATAATTCACAAAATAAAAAATCGCTGGCTAAGCCCATGAAAGTCGTTAATCTCAGTAAGAGTTACGGCTCTGTTGAGGTGCTTTCGAATATTAATTTGACTGTAGCGCCAGGCGAATTCATCTGCATCGTTGGTCCTTCCGGCGTTGGCAAGACAACCTTACTACGAAGCTTGTCTGGCCTTGCAAAACTAAGCACCGGCACGGTCAGCATTGGTGATGAAATAATGGACGGTCCTCGCGCCGAGATTGGTTTAGTTTTCCAGGACTATAGAGGCTCATTGATGCCATGGATGAGAACGCTGGAAAACGTGGCTTTTCCATTACAAGGTAAAGGCATTAAAAAGGCTGAACGTAATAAGATCGCTTTACAGTGTCTTGCTGATGTTGGCCTGGAGGATGCTGGTCACAGCTACCCCTGGGAACTCTCGGGTGGAATGCAACAACGTGTAGCCATCGCTCGAGCGCTTGCTTATGACGCACATATTCTATTGATGGATGAACCTTTTGGCTCATTGGATGCCCAGACGCGTCTTGGACTTGAAGACCTTGTCTTAGAACTTCGGAAACGATTAAACATCAGCATTATTGTGGTTACTCATGACATTGATGAAGCGGTTTATTTAGCCGATCGTGTTGTTGTTTTATCAGGCAAGCCAGCAACTGTTATCGATACTGTAGAAATTGATCTCGGTAATGAACGCAACCAACTGACTACAAAATCTGATCCACGATTCGTTGAATATCGTAATCGAGTACTAAAAGAAATTATGCATTAACCCATATTAAAACCCCTGTTAATGTTATTAGGCATTAACGTAAATAATAAGAGAGGAAGAGAACAATGCAAAATAGTAAAACAATAACTCTGGTTGTCGTAGGCTTAGCACTTATTACTGCTTTCTCATTTAACTTTATGAATTCAGCCGATGAACCTATTGATGATTCTGCTGAAGCCTTGGTAACCATAAAGATCAATCGTTCCGCAGTGGGTACCTTCCAGGGTTTATTCATTGCTGAAGAACTGGGCTACTTCAGGGAGCGTGGCATTCAACTGGAAATGACTATCGGAAATTCTCCAGACACCGCAATTGCTGAATTGCTTTCAGGGACTGTTCATCTGGCGATGACCGGTGCTTCCCCCATGGCGGCGGCTGTCGCTAACGGCGTTCCGGTACTTGCCGTATTAAACGCCCAAGATCAAAGTGGCGACCCCAGAACGACAGGTTTATTAGTTCGTAGTGACAGCGACATTCAATCAATAACTGATCTACGTGGAAAAAAGGTTGGCATGCCTGGTATTGCTAGTCCGCAAACTATAGCCTTTTTGATTGAGTTAGAAAAATTTGATATGACCAGAGATGACGTTGAACTCGTCAACCTGCCCTTCCCTGGGGTCTTGTCCGCTATCGAGTCTGGAGCTGTCGATGCCGGCATGCCGGTTGGCCTGTTTTATACCGTTGGCATTCAGCAAGATTATCGCGACTTTCGTACAGTTTATGAAAACATGGCCGCTGCACCTGCGGTTTTATTTGCAGCAAGCAAAGGCTGGGTTGAACAAAATGAAGATCTTTTAGCTAGCTTCAATGAAGCGATGATAATGGCTTATGCATATGGTAATGCGAATAATGACGTTATTCGTAGAATAGACACCGAACAAACCCGCCAAGCCGCAGATTATATTGCTACCAGAGAAATTGCCCCTCTTGTTGGTAGCTTTGATGTTGACGGTTGGAATCTGCAAAACCAGCAAATGGTGGAGTACGGGTTTATGCCCAGAGTGCCAAGCCCTGACGAGTACATTTGGAGCGGCGCACCAAGACAGTAAAGCACTATTGAGTTAGTAAACTATTAATAAGCGGCTTATCAACTGCATCTGATAAGCCCATAAAAAAAGCCCTACACTCTTTCCTGTGCAGGGCTTTTTTATTTCTTCATTTCGTTTTAAAAACTCAAGGATGAATTTCTGGCAAAGCTTCGCCATTAACTTCTACTGGGCTCGCCTCTGTTAATACAAAAATAATTCGACAAACTTCGTCCCCCGTATTGCGCCAAAGATGTACCGTTCCCCTTTGTACACAGATATCACCAGCGTTTAAGGTTTGCTTCTCCCCATCATCCATCTCCAGCTCCACTGCCCCTGAAAGGACAATGCCATAATCAATACTGTTACTTCTATGCATCGGTGATTCACCTCCGGGCATCATATCTACCACACGTATAACAGAACCTTGATAGAGGGTTATTCCCGCATCTCTGTCACGCCCATCAGTATTGTCATTGTTATCCGCTGGCACTTCTGCAGTTGTCCACAACAAAGAAAATGCGGCATCTCCATTGCTGTTTAAATCTGGGGTGAATTCGTCATCACTTTGAATCAAGGATTTTCCTTGTTCATTGTGCCCGGTTACGACACGTCTTATCGGTGAAATTTTAGGCATTTTTATATATCCCTCTGAACAACTTTTTGTTCGATCACACCAAAATGATCAGCACTATCAGGCAAACTTGCAGACATACGTACACTGTCTCCAAATCGCATAAAGCCCGTTTTAGGAGCACCCAAATCAATTAATTCAATGCCTCGGCGTTCGGCAATACAGGAAGAACCAATCTCACGGTAATTTTCATTTGATACTGTTCCAGAACCAATCACCGTGCCTGCGCATAAATCACGTGTTGCAGCCGCATGCGCAACCAATTCATGAAAGCCATACCCCATAGCTCCACCATGAGCATTACCAAAAGTTTCACCATTAAACTCAACAGAGAGATTTAGCTGAACTCTGCCATCACGCCAATAATCACCCAAAGTATCGGGTGTCACTGCCAAAGGAGACATTGAGCAAGCCGGTTTTGCCTGAACCCAGCCAAAGCCTGTTTTCATTTCCGGTGCCGCCAGTTTTCTAAGTGACCAGTCATTAATCAACACAATAAGTTTAATGTGTTGCTTCGCTTCTTCGGGGCTGACGCCCATCGGGGTTTCATCGACAATGATGCCGAACTCTCCTTCAAAATCTATGTCATCTTCTTCTGTAGGGAAATAAACATCCTCAGTGGGACCGTAGAATTTATCCGACACCCCCTGATACATAAGGGGCTTGGTTTGAGGCACAGGGTCAATCCCAAACACCTTTTCCATCAGCTCACCATGACTACGAAAAGCAGAGGCATCCAGCCATTGCCATGCCCGTGGTAAAGGGGCAACAAATGTTATGTCAGCAACTTCCTCACCTTCACCTTGCTCTAAACGTTGAGAAAGGCCTAACAAATCACTTTCCAACGTCGCCCAATTATCAATTGCAAATTGCAAAGTCTTGGCAACATTAGCGGCTTTTAAATAGCGTTCACCATCTTTTGAAATAAGTACCAAGGTACCATCTGCTCCACCTTCGGCCAGAGTTGCAAGTTTCATATAAATCCTCTTATATTTTTTAGATAAACTACTTAGATAAACTGCCCAGAACATTCCTGATCAGTGTTTCTATATCTCCATCATTTTTAAAGCCCAATTCATCTGCCGTTTTAGTCACCAGCACTGGATAACCACCAAAGCCCCGCTCCAGCTCGGCATCTGCTACGTAAGTCACTAATTTCTCTTTAATATCCAGCAAGGAATAAAGGCCACTAACCAGCATATCCATATTTAAGCGCAAGGCTGGCAGAGTAAGTGTTCTTGATTCAGGCAGAGCATTTGTATCAAGCTCTAGCGCATGACAAAAGTTTTTTGCAACGCTCTGCACCGACATAAACCACATAGTGGTTTCAGCCGAAACCGGACAAACAAATGCTTCATTAGCCATCAGCGCGTGAAACACATTGCTCATAAAAGCTGATTTCATACCAGAAGCTAATTTTGGTCTGGCGACGATACCTGGCAATCGCATAGATAATCCATTGACCAGCCCACGTCGGCTTTGCAGGGCAAGCCATTGCTCCATCATAGATTTATGCGCCCCATAGAACATATAAGGGCTAAGCGGTGTATTGTCGTCAATCAGAGAAGGTTTTTCATTACCAAAAACCGCAATCGTACTGGCAAAAATAAAACGCGGATTCGACCCTGACTGAGCGGCCATATCAATCAGCATTCTTGTCGCTTCAATATTGATCGACCAAGCCAGTTCCGGATTTTCTTCAGCCGCGCCACCCGGCACAACCGCCAAATGTATTACTGCATCAACACCACCCGCGAAGGCCTGCGTTAAAACATCTTTTTGTGAGATATTGCCTTCAATTATCTCTATATTTTTTGCTTGCTCGCCTTGCTTTGCCTGTATATTTTCAAGAGCAGTAAGGGATTGGTCTACGGCAATAACATCATGTTGACCTGTTTTAACAAGCAACTTAATGATCTCCTGACCAATAAAACCACCGCCACCGGTAACAAGAATACGCATGCCTTAACTCCCGTCCGTTATAACAGTGCCGCCATCAACAACAAGATTCTGGCCTGTAACAAAAGCCCCTGCCGGTGACGCTAGAAATACTGCTGTACCCGCTATTTCAGAGGGTAAACCTACTCGCCTTAGAGGTGTCATCTGTAAACGACGTTGCATAAAATCCTGGTTGGAGAGTAACTCTTCAGACATCGGTGTTTGGATCAAGCCGGGAGAAATGGCATTAACCCGAATGTTATCTGGGCCAAACTCCACTGCCAGGTTTCGAGCAAGTTGTGCCACACCGGCTTTTGCAAGCGAATAAGCATTTAAAGCGGCATTTCCACGCAAGCCGGAAATACTCGACATAAGAATGACACTGCCACCCCCGCGTTTGGACATTTCCGGAATAATGGTGCCTGTCAGGAGCACGGTACTGCGTAGATTCAGCGACATAACCCTTGCATAATTATCCATATCCATCGGCGCTGAAGAGCCAGGTGTACCGGGAATGCCTGCATTACAGACCAGAATATCAACACCACCAAAACGCTCTAAGGCAGTATTAATTAGACGTTCATGAGCATTGTCATCACATAAATCACAAACATAACCATTAACACTGAAGCCTGCTTTCTCCATTTCCTGCATGGCTTCATTGAGCTCATCAGCGTTTTCGCTGGTAATAAAAACGTTTGCCCCTGCTAAGCCAAGTTCTTCTGCAATAGCACGCCCCAGTCCACGACCGGCACCGGTAACAATTGCTGTTTTATTGTTTAAACAAAAAAGGTCTGATTTCATATAGCCTTACGTAACTCACCCGTTTATTAATTCAATATGAACTAATAATTCACCGTAATTTTTACTGTAAATCATCATAAGTAAATCTATATCCTCCGTCCAATAACAAACTCTGCTACCAGATATTACTGAAATCTATGCCAGAAATGAGCCGCTTGGAATTGACTGATAAGCCTAAGAACCAGAACTGATATCAACTATCAGTAGAATCTATTTTATTTACTCTAGTGCACAACCTAGAATTTTTAGTTGCATAAATGAAGTCTGTTAAGCGTGCGTTTCACAGCCGAAGAATTTTCTAACAAGGAGCCCTTTTGGACGATTTATTTAATTCAGTTCTGGCCGAATACACCCAGCGCAGTGAAGCAGAGGAGCATATATGGGAAACAGAAGACTCTGCGACTCTCTTCCAACGTCGTGATGAGTTTTTGCTGCATATTGGTGAACATCCAGCGCGTTTCCTGCATGCACTTGCTGTAGCCAACGAAGCAAAAATGCTTGTTGAGATAGGTACCTCCTATGGTTATTCCACCCTTTTCCTGGCTGATGCTGCGCGTAAAACAGGCGGCAAATTAATTACGTTTGAAATATCAGCAGAAAAACAAAATTATGCCAAAGAGAAATTAGAAAAAGCGAACTTAGCTGAATATGTCGATTGGCAACTTGGCGATGCAGTCAGTCTGCTTAAAGAACTTAAGAATTCTGTCGATTTTGTGCTTATCGATATATGGAAAGACCTTTATATTCCCTGTTTTGAATTACTTTATCCAAAACTTAATCCTGGAGCCATTATTGCGGCTGACAATATGCTTGAACCAAAAATGCACCGGGAAGATGCAGAAAAATACAGAGCGGCGATTAAAAAGAAAAGAGACCTTCAAACCCTGCTTCTGCCTATTGGCAGCGGTATTGAATTAAGCTGTCTTATACCTCAACAATTACCTCAATAACCACCTCAAGCATCCAATTAAAATGAGAAACCTGAGAAACTAGAATGGCGAATTTATTCCGCCGTCCAGCCGCCATCAATAAGTAAGCTACTTCCCGTCATCAAAGCTGAGGCGCCTGAAGCAAGAAAAACAACAGCCCCCATTAAGTCTTCCACTTCCCCAAGTCGCCCTAACTTTATTTTATCCATAACCTTATCAAGAAACTCTTTATCATCTAAAAAAGCTTTGGTTAATGGCGTTTTAATAAACGTTGGTGCGATGACATTGGAGCGAATACCGTATTGTGCCAAATCCAGCGCCATGGCTTTATTAAGACCTTCAATGGCCCATTTCGATGCACAATATAAAGTTCGGTTTATGGCACCAACGTGACCCATTTGCGACCCCATGTGAATGATAGATCCCTTAATATTTTCAGCAATCATTACTTGTGCCGCTTTTTGTGCAACAAAAAAACTGCCTTTGACATTAAGATCCATGACGGCATCAAAGTCTTCTTCAGTAACGTCATTCATGTGTAAGGGGCGATTAGTCCCCGCATTATTGATGACAATATGAAAGGCAGGATTCTCCTTAAAAAAGCTTGATACAGCCGACAGATTTGTTACATCCAAAGAAACAGCATTGGCTTTTCCTCCGGCCTCACAGATACTCTTTGCGGCACGGTTTATAGCCTCTTCACCACGCGCAAGCAACGTAACCTCAGCGCCCGCTTCCGCTAATGCAGCAGCAGCGGCCAGGCCAATACCCTGCCCGGCTCCCGTCACTACAGCACGTAATCCATCAAGTCTAAAACTAGGGGTTTTAGGTAAAACATCAGGTGAAATCTCTATCATGTTAATTCTCTCATTGAGTGAAGCTATCCAGCACTGTATTAAGATGTCTAACTCGAGGAGGCTCAGCAAAGTAAGAACCAACAAGGGTACGCCAGGCCTGAAAAGCTTCAGATTGTCGAAAAGTTACCAGGTGATCATCTATATCATTCCAGCCAATTTCTAATAGATACTCTAATGGATTTTCAATGATTTTATGTAACTTTAAGCTACGACAGCCCTTGGCCAATTGAAAATATTCTGTGGCTTTTTCTACCGCCGCCTCAAAATCAGCTTCAGTGCCAGGCAAGATTTTTATTTCTGCAATCTCAACAACCATATATTTACTACCCTGCTATGATGGTAAAAAATAAATCTGATAAAAAGATTAAAATTAATTTTTTATTTAAATTTTTATCATATTTAGAATTTAAATCTTACCAAAAATAGCAGTATAATTATTAACTAATTTTCAGTTTTTCACATATTAATTTTAATTGAACAGGACTCTCACATGCTCACTTTATATCATCAGGAAACCTCTGTTTGCTCCAGTAAAGTTCGATTTGTCTTAGCTGAAAAAAAACTTGATTATAAAAGTCGCATTCTTGATCTCGGCAAAGGCGAACAACATGATCCTGAGTATCTGCGCATGCATCCAAAAGGACTGGTGCCAACCTTAGTGCATGATGATAAGACAATCATTGAGTCCAATGTTATCTGTGAATATCTAGAAGATGTTTTTGAAGAGAACTCACTTAAGCCACAAGACCCTTTCGGCAAGGCCAGAATGCGAATGTGGACCCGTCAGTTAGATGAAGATGTGCATACAATGACGTCAATCATTAGCACTGCCATTGCTTTTCGTCATTTACATTTACAAGCCCCACCCGAAGTCGTAGAAGCAAATTTTCTAAAAATAAAAGATAGAACTCGTCGTAACAGGTCAAGGGATATAATAATGAATGGGCTGGAAGCAGATGCGGTGATCGATTCAACATTACGTTTCGCCAAGTTGCTTAGTGATATGCAAGCCACTCTAGGAAATTCTACCTGGCTTGCCGGAGAGACCTTTTCACTTGCCGATATAGCACTGGCACCCTATATCACTCGGCTTGACCATTTGCAATTACAGTTTATGTGGGAAGACTATCCGAGTGTGAACGATTGGTATAAGCGGATTGTTAAACGTGAAGCCTATGTAACATCTCATTCAACATGGTTTGAAACTGATTTCATCGTTAAGTTAATGAAAGAAAAAGGCCAAGAGTCTGCACCCTTTATAAAGTCCATTTTAGAAAATAAAGGCGCAAACTGAGTTAATCAGCATCCTGTTATGAAGAGTTTTTTTATAAAGAGCCCCTTTTATGAAGGGCTCTTTATATGAGGAACAGCTTTTCAGAGTGAAACTATTGCTGATTTAAATTGGTTCAGACGTGACTTCAAACATAAGTCGGGTCAATTCTGCCGCGCTAATATCATCGCGTTTACCCATTTGATAATCACCAAAGGCAATTGAGTTTTCAACAATAAATTTACAACGCTCGAAACGCCTTGCCTTATAGGCAGAGAATGCCTCCTCCACGGATTCGGCTCGTACCAGCTCTTCAGCCAGCACTATCGAATCTTCAATCGCCATGCCTGCGCCTTGGCCTAAATGCGGCGTCGTTGCATGAGCGGCATCGCCGAGTAAGGTAATACGTCCCTTGTGCCAGGGGCCCCTTATAAAAATAGTTTGCAAAGGTTTATAGACGACACCCTTGTCATCCGTAATTTGCTCTCTTAGATGCGCTAGAGTAGGAGGCACCCATTCCATGCGATCTCGCATTTTTTCTGCTAAGCCATCAACGTCCATCCATGGGTTATCTGGCTCGTGAGTTACCAGATACATGTACATTAAATTATCCGCTAAAGGAACCAGGCCAATACCATTTCTGCCTTCATAGGCATTTAAACAGTCCAAATTTGGATCAAGCGGGAAGTTATAACGCCAGACAGATTGACCCGTAAATTCAGGAGACGGTTGCTCAGGAAAAATCTGCGTTCGCGTTTTTGAATAAAGGCCATCTGCACCAATAACCAGGTCATAGCTCTGCTGTCTGCCATCAGAAAAATCAACCAGCACAGCAGCGCCATCATCGAAAAATTTATCTACCGTGACACCCAGGAAGACATTGGCACCCAGTTTTTTTGTTCGATCACCTAAGACTTTATGCAGTGCAGGCCTGCTCACCCCTATATTAGAAGGGTATTGATCACCGGCAAGTTTTGGTGTTGGAATTTCCACGGCTAGGGTGCCGTCAGGATTAAAAATTTTCACCATATCAAAAGGAAAGCTGACTGAAAGATATTCATCGATAAGGTCCAGTTTTCCCATTTCACGCACAACATTAGCCTGCTGGATAATACCCACACCATAGACCGCCCAGTCGGGATCTTTTTCAATGACATCAACATTAAAACCTTGACGACGTAAGGCAATCGCAGACGTCAGCCCACCAATGCCACCACCAACAATAAGGATATTTGCTTCTTTCATAATAATTACTTCGTATCGGTTATTTTTTTGAACGTCTAAACAAAAAAGTTAAAAGGAAAAGTATTTTCTTAAAACCCAGCATGCGAAATATTTTTCGGGCTTCTTCAGGTTTAATGACAGCAGTCATCGGCATGGTGCCAAAAATTTTCCCTTTAACCTGCAATGCCGAACCATCATTATCAATATCACTGATGTCCATTAATTCTTCGTTATTGCCGTCGAGAATCTTAATTCCCCTTAATGTAGAAGCCGTGTTAGAAGACGATGTTGAACTGGAATCAGTTGTAGAACTGCCCTTGGAAATCTGATTAAAATCCATCCCTAAATCATCAAACATGGTCATTGCAGTACCGCGCCCAGCACCAAAAACGCCACCACCCGGATGCATGAATGGACCCACCAGATATAAGCTCTCAACACCGGGCACTGTATATTGCCCAAGGTCAGAAGTAGGTCGATTGGAATTCATCTGGAAAAAATACGGGCCTGCACCATGAGCATCACCACGCACGAAACTATTAGGCGACCAGCGTTCATGATCCAGAGGCGTATCAATTATCCGGTTAATGATATTTTCGGATCCAAGGTTTGAACAAAACTGCCGATTGGATTCCAGTAACTCGTCCGCTTGCTGTTCTTTAATATCATCCCAACGTGCTGCGCCGCCTTCTGCCAATTCATAAGGTGCAAATTTTTGTAACATGGCGTTACCTTTTCCGGCAGGCACTCGGGTTGGGTCATTAAGACAGGTGCTGCCTCCCCCTTGCAGGTGACGCTTCGGCATTTTGCCATGGCGTAAAGGATAAAAATCCTGCATGAAATCATCGAGATTAGATGTTAATAGCGTTTCCAACATGGTCGCTCTAGAAGCATCTTCATGCGCATAAAACTTCATGGGTTCATTTAAGGCGTAATGCGTGACAAAAAGGCTAAAGGGTGACAACTTGACACTTTTACCGCGATCCAGGACTGGCTGCGGAATACCTTCAATAAAATCGCCCAGTTTATGCGGGTGGATACCGGCAATAACAGCGTCCTTGGCTTTATATTGTTCTCCTGTTGTCGTCTCAAGCCCTACCGCCCTTCCCCCTTCAACTAAAACCTTACTCACTTCACAATCCACAATAATCTTGCCACCGTGATGTTCGATACAGTTCATCAACGATTTGGCGAGCATACCAGAGCCGCCGATGGGTTGACCGATACCAAAGGCATGCATCAAGGCTGGGAATAAATATAGCCCCATGCCAGTACCAAACTCATCAGGCCCTTGCAGGTTTTCAGCCGTACATTTAAGCAAGTGAATTTTGACCTTTTCACTTTCAAACATTTCATTGACGATGTCAAAAGTGCTGCGCTGCATGGACATTAATGTTGCCCTGCCTTCTTCAGTCTGGCTCATCATAGAGAAAAAGGACGCCATGGGAACCGGTGGCGCATAAAGGCCGGAAACAAACATTGGCAACATTTCTATGCTGGTTTTTGCCAATTGTCGATACGTTTCAGCATCTTTAGGTGAAATTTTTGCAATACTTTCGCAAGTTTTATCAACATCACGGTAAGTAATGATGCATGACTGATCTTCAAATATTGTCGCCAGGGGAACATCAGAATAGGTATATTCCAGACCAAATTTAGCTTGCAGTTCCAATTCATCATGCCGAATCATCGGGTTGCCCTGCAACATAATGTGAGCAGTAGAATGTTGATCATATAAAAACCCCGGGGCACCCGGCATTTCTTTGGTGATAACACCCCCACCGGCAATAGGATTACGCTCCAACAACAGAACACTTTTCCCAGCTTTAGCAAGGTATGCCGCTGCTGTCAGGCCATTGTGACCAGCACCCATCGAAACGATGTCATATTGTTCGCTCATATTTATTCCAGTTCTGCTTTTGTAAAAAGTATACAAATGGTAGAGGTCTTTAAACAAATTGCTTTAGACAATGGGAAGTATCATTTCAGACGATGAGAGAATACGTCCAAGCTGTTAGATTCAAGAGTGATGCGTTTGATTATTATCCAGAACTTATTTACTGAATATTTTTGAATAGCATCCTAGGTATGCTTAGTGCTGGCAGCCTCTTCCAGAACCTTTCTGAACCATTGAATGGCAGGGTCTTCACCACGAAAACTATTCCACTGTAATACTTCAGTCAGTACCGGTAAGTCCATGGGAGGATCATATAATTCAAGTGGCAAGTACTCGGCATATTTATGCGCAAGCTTGGCCGGCATGGTTGCAATTAAATCGGTACCGACAACCATATACGGTTGCAAATCAAAACTGTGCACAGAACACTCAATGCGCCGAGCATCTTTAAATTGCCGAGTAAACCATCGATCAAACCAGGGTAAGCTGCTGTCACTACCACGAAAGATAACATGCCCAAGCGCCATAAACTCATCAAAACTGATGCTACCCTTGAGCGCTGTATTATCTGTCCAGGCTATCACCGAATAGGTATCTTCAAATAAGATACTGCTAGGGTGCTTACCGCTGGTATCAATTTCTGGCCCAATGAAAAAATCAATATCACCCGCCGCTAATTCAGCTTGTGAATTTTTACTGGGATGACGGAATTCAAAAGAAATGCCTGGAGCAGACTGGTGCACATTTCTCAACACGTCTATCAAGAATGTTCGAATAACATAATCTGAAGCGACTATCACGAAATGACGCTTACTGTTTTGAGGATCAAAATCTGCTTCATTAAGCAGCACTGAGTCGACTCGTAAAATAATATCGCGTACAGGCTCCAGCAGTGTTTCTGCACGCGGCGTTAATTCGAGTTGTCTGCCTACCTGAACTAACAGCTGATCATCCAGATTCTCCCTTAAGCGGGCCAGTGCGCCACTCATGGCAGGTTGAGTCATATGCAGTTTAACCGCAGCTTGAGTAACACTTTTTTCTGAAAGCAGTGCTTCCAAAGCAATGAGAAGATTTAAATCAAGACGTCTGTAACGCATACAATATCTGCTTAACTCGTTATGTGAGAAGTATTACAAACGATGATAGCAGCAATAAGGAAAAACTTTTTCCCCAATTATCGAGAGAAGCTTAAGATACTGATCTCAATGCACACACCATCAAGTGCTAAATAAATGACTGGCCTTCTTAAAATAATAACAAGTTGTTATTTAACTGCACCGGTGAAAATCATAAAAGTAAATTACTAGCTGATTGATATCCTTTTAAGGCACACTAAAATAGTAGCCAATATTGATAAGATCTTGTACATACGGTAGAAAAATAGTTGGGGAAATTTAGAGGAAAACCTACATGGTCACATTTTTAAAATCAGGTCAGGATGCTGAGGTCACGGAAAAAAATAGTGCTGAAGTTCGTAAAACAGTAGAAGGTATTTTAACTTCAATTACGAAAGAAGGTGAGCAGGCCGTCAGAAAATATTCCGAGCAGTTTGATAATTGGTCACCTGACTCTTTTCGTTTAACCGAACAGGAAATTGAAGACTGCCTAAAACAGTTACCCAAACAGGTGATAGACGATATCAAATTTGCCCAGACGCAAATTCGAAATTTCGCCTTACATCAACGCAAGGCTCTGCAAGATATAGAAGTAGAAACACTCCCCGGCGTCGTGCTGGGCCATAAAAATATTCCAGTGAATAGTGTCGGCTGTTATGTACCCGGCGGCCGCTACCCGATGGTGGCATCCGCGCATATGAGTGTGGTGACAGCGAAAGCTGCCGGTGTTAAACGCATTATAGCCGCAGCCCCACCCTTTTCCGGCAAGCCCCACCCGGCAATTGTATCTGCAATGCATCTTGCTGGTGCTGATGAAATTTATGCTTTTGGTGGTGTTCAGGCTATCGCCGCAATGGCCATTGGAACGGAAAATATTACACCCGTAGATATGATCGTCGGGCCAGGCAATGCCTTTGTTGCTGAAGCCAAACGTCAATTATTTGGTCGTGTCGGCATAGACTTGTTAGCAGGCCCTACCGAGACTTTGATTATTGCCGATGATACATGTGATGCCGAAATGGCTGCCGTTGATTTAATTGGGCAGGCAGAACATGGCCCTGGCAGCCCTGCGGTTTTACTGACCACATCAAAAGCGCTTGCAGAAGCAGTGCCAGATGCCATTGAGAAACTCTTATCCTGGTTGCCAACTGCCGAGGTGGCACGGGAGGCATGGGAAACCTGTGGCATTATAATTTTATGTGACACGACAGAGGAAATGCTTGCGGAAGCAGACCGTATTGCGTCAGAACATGTACAGGTAATTACCAAAGATCCGGATTACTTTCTGGAAAATATGACTAATTACGGCGCATTATTTCTTGGTGCTAGAACTAATGTATCTTATGGCGACAAAGTCATTGGTACAAACCACACCTTACCCACGGTTAAAGCCGCCAGATATTCAGGCGGCCTCTGGGTAGGAAAATTCATCAAGACATGCACCTATCAAAAAGTATTAACCGATGAAGCCTCTGCAAAAGTGGGTGAATATTGTTCCCGCCTTTGTGAGCTTGAAGGCTTCGCAGGACATAAAGAACAAGCCGACCTTAGAGTCAGACGCTTTGGTCATTAATTAACAAGAAAAGGAGATAAGAGATGGCAATTATTGGGGTTGAGAATGCAATATTTGGTGTAGATGATGTCAAACTCTGCACAAAGTTTTGGGATGATTTTGGTCTGGTACCTGTTTCAATCACTGACACCGAAAGTGTGTTTGAAGTGGCCTCGGGTTCAAAAGTAACCGTCATGCACCGAGATGATCCTCGCCTTCCGGCGGCTTATGCCCATGCTCAGGGAATCCGCGAAACTATCTGGGGTGTGGATACCCAAGAATCGTTCGACAAACTAATTGCTGATTTATCGAGTGATAGAGAACTTACTATAGATGAGTCTGGCACAGCACATTTTTGTGCTGATGATGGTATGCCTCTAGGCTTACGCCTTTGGCATAAACGCGAGGTTGTCTCTTGTCCTGATCCGGTTAATGCGCCCGGTAACATTCAACGTTTAAACCAGCATCGTAAATGGCGCATGCGAGCCATTCCTAAGACCATCAATCATGTCGTATTTTTTTCCAAGGACTACGTCAGCTCCTTTGATTTTTTCCGGGACCGTCTTGGTTTTCGTTTAACCGATCATTCAAAGGGTGTCGGTGTGTTTGCACGCGCAGATGGCACTTATGAACATCACAGTATTTTCTGGGTGAATACAGCCTTGCCCGTAGCACCTGACGAACCCGGATTTATGCACATTGCCTTTGGCGTCGAAGACATTGATGAAATCATGTTGGGTGCGAACCTGATGACTGAGAAAGGCTGGGAAAACACATCACCCAATACCTCTGGTGGTTTGAGCCGACACCGTATTACTTCAGCCCTTTATTATTATGTAGAAAATCCTGGGGGCGGAGAAGCTGAATATCATGCCGACACAGATTATCTGGATGATAACTGGATACCTCGAGCCTGGGACTGGAAGTTTGGCTCCCTGCTTTGGGCACATTCGGTGCCTGCTTTTTTTCAGAGCGATAACCCCAATATGGAAATGATACTGGATCCAGATGGCGCAAGCCTGGAAGAATTCCGCGGCGATAAAGCTCAACTTGTTGGTGCTGCCCAGGCAGCAAAACAATAAGACCAATTGGCAGAATATATTTTAAAGAAACCAGGAGTGAAGTTGTGTCAAACCGTTTAGAAGGCAAAGTCGCCCTTGTCACTGGAACAGGCAGTGGTATCGGTCAAGGTTGCGCCTTAATGTTTGCTCGACATGGCGCTCAAGTCATGGGCTGTGATATTAATGCAGAAGCCGCTGAAGAAACCTTGGCTACAGCAAAAAAGGAAAACCTCACCTATCACAGTATCCAGCCCTGCGATCTCACCAAACCAGAAGCAGTCAACGCCCTCGTAGACGCGACAATAGAACGCTACGGGAAAATTGATATCCTGGTGAATGCGGCGGCCTTTGCCGCCTTTGAATTCATAGAGGATATGGATTTTGAACAACATTGGAAAACCACACTCTCAGGAGAGTTGGATGTCGTTTTCCTTGCCTGCAAGGCGGCATGGAAACAGATGGTTAAACAGAATAGTGGTTCAATTATTAATTTTGCTTCAGCCAATGCTTATGAAGCATTAAAGGGCTCTGGCGCACTGGCTCATTGCGCAGGGAAAGGCGGGGTTTTGGCAATGACTCGACAATTAGCCATGGAAGGAGCCCCACATAATATTCGAGCCAACTCGATTTCTCCTGGCATGATTGTGACCGGCGCAACTAAACCTGTACTGGATAACACCCCTGGCTTTGAAGAACATGTGCTTGAGAAAACCATGCTCAACCGGCTTGGTCAGCCAGAAGATGTCGCCTGGTGCGCCCTGTTTTTAGCCTCTGACGAATCCAGCTGGATAACAGCCTCTGATTTCGCCGTAGATGGTGGAGTGACCAAATGGTAGTTGCTAATTAAAAAAGATATCAAGAAAAAGGCGGTAAAAATGACAGGTATTCATGCAGGTAAAGTAGCAGTTGTTACTGGCGGCAGTAGTGGTATTGGTCAGGCCATTGTCACTCGCCTGGTCAGTGATGGTGCGAAGGTGGCGATAGCCGACATCTCAGAATCTGAAGAAACACTCGAAGAAGTTGCCAACATGGGTGGCGAAGCCTTTTCCGTTAAATGTGATATCAGTGATGCAACCGAGGTTGCCAGTTTTTTTACTGAGGTGGAGCAGCGCTATGGTGAAGCATCAATATTAGTACATTGTGCGGCCCATCAGTTTGTAAAGAGTTTTGAGGACATCACTCTGGCTGAATGGGAAAAAACGCAGGCCGTGAATCAGGGTTCTATGTTTCACTTATTGAAAGGCGTGCTGCCCGGTATGAAACGATCAAATTGGGGACGCGTTATTGTCATTGCTTCATCTACTTTCTTTATGGGTGGGCATCAGATGTCACACTACGTGACCAGTAAAGGTGCTTTGATTGGTTTAGTGCGTGGTTTATCTGGAGAGCTGGGTGATTCTGGTATCACCATCAATGCCGTTGCGCCCGGACTGACAAAAACCAAAAAGGCCATGGCGGATTTACCCGAAGAATTATTTCAGGAAATGGCACAACAACAAAGTATCAAACGCAGTGGTACGCCCGAAGACCAAAGTGGCGTTGTATCATTTATGGCAAGTGAAGATGCGGCCTTTATCACTGGGCAAACTATTCTGGTCGATGGCGGCCAGGGCTATAACTAAACTCCAGTTTTTTGGGATAAGTTTTAGGCTAAACTTTTTAGGAAAATACGATGGCAGAATTAACACTTTTTTATTCCCCTGGCGCCTGTGCTCGAGTCACGCTGAACGCACTGGAAGAACTTGGTCTTGAATTTGAAGCAGAGGTGGTAAATCTGGGTAAAGGCGGACAACGTACACCTGACTATCTTGCCATAAATCCCAAGGGGAAAGTTCCAGCGCTAAAAATCGGCGGACAAGTATTAACTGAAAATGCCGCAATTCTCTATTTTTTACATACTCAACACCCAGAATCAGGGTTATTACCTCTTAGAGATGATCCCGTTGAATACGCACAAGGGTTGAGTGATCTGGTCTGGTGTGGAGGTACGCTACACCCCCTGATACGCCAAATTATGCGGCCCGACCACTATACCGTTGGCGATACAAGTGGTGTTAATGAATCCGGGCATATTGGATTCACTAAGGTTATAGGACAGTTAGAGCAGCATTTTTCCAGCAATCACTGGTGGTATGGCGACACCTGGTCAATCGTTGATGTGTATCTCTATTGGGTATACAGCACCGCTCAAGCCGGTGGTTTTTCTCTTGATGATTACCCTGCGGTTAATGCACATACCAAGCGCGTCAGAGCGCGCCCTTCTTTCCAGCGAGCATTAGCCCGTGAATTAGCAGCCGTTGAAAGTGAAGGTATTCAACTGCCACCTGGTGCTAAACTTTAAATTTAAAAATGTGTCAGTAACACGTCAAAGTTCTGCAAAAGTTTCTGCACACCAATCTGCGATAAAGTCCCTCATCACTGTGCCATTATCTGCACCGCAATGTTCCACTTCATAATCTTCCGGCATAAATACGCGTAGCTCACGTTTGGCACTGTTGACCGCCTGCTCGTAAGATCGTTGAGCATCCGTCGGGGGGATTTGTCGATCGCCACTGCCATGTGTTATCAGAAAAGGCATGTGGATTTTTTCAATTTGCCCATCAAGCGTCACATTCGGCATGTAGTCCATGAACTCGTCCATATTGTCTTTGCCCCATACCCACATGACATGATCCCAATAATGCGGAACAGGATTCTCGCCTTCTTTTAGTAAGCGCCGCTTTTGCAGATCGCCCCATAAATGATTCGCACCCATTACCGCACAAAGCGCGAAACGTGGTTCGTTGGCCGCGGCCCTAGGTGCGTAATAGCCTCCTAGCGACAAACCGAAAATGCCAATTTTAGCGCTGTCCACATCGGCTCGACTGGCGAGATATTCCCAGGCTGGTGTCGCCCAGCGCTCAGTATCGTAAACAGCAGTCAGCTTATTATGCCTTAAGGCTTCTCCCGTACCTGGCTGATCAATAAACAAGGTATTAATACCACGCTCCAGGTTTGAGGCACCATGCCCTCCCATAAAGACCTGCTCTTTCATTGAGTCCAGTCCATTACAAGRAACCAGGGCTGGGCGTACTGTGCCGCTGCCATCATGACAAAACAAACCAGGATAAGTACTGCCCTCATAGGGAATATCAACAAAATCTATATGCATGCCACGTAAGCTTGCATGCTTTCGAAACAGTTCAAGCCCTTTACGATAAGCTTCCCAACGGGGCGCATAATCCCTGGATTGCATACGCTCGGCGGCGAGAAAATAATTGGAAGCACGGCCGTATTTAGTTCCTGCGGATAATAAGTATCCTCTCTTTTCATCAGCTTCCGCATTTTTCGCAAGCTGTGTCGCCAATGCCACCCAGCTATCAAATAACAGTGCTGTTCCCGCATCTTCTCCTTTGGCTGCAGCTTCAATAATAGGACGGCAGGCAGTATCAATTTCGCCTGGATTTCCGCCGCAGATTAGCGCCAGATTCGTTGCTAAATTCCAGACATAATTATTTGCAAAGGGTTCAAACATAATAATCCTATTGTTAATTTTTTCTCATTAGAGCGAGAACATAATCGCAGATACAACCACGATCCAAATTATATGCGGTCTTAATTAAAGCACACGCAAAGTCCATGAAAGCGGGATTAAGAATAGCATTTCAGGAGATTTCTTCACATTTATAAAGTATCTATTCCTGAGATAGTAGGCATCGGCATAATCTATTTACGCTTTAGATAAACTAGGTTTATGTTAGATGACAGCATGCTATCCAACCTTTTTATGGAGTTCTTAAATGACTGACTCATCGAGTTCCAACGCTTTCGACCTACAATTTAAACCGCACCATTTCGGCATAAGTGTTAATAACCTGGAAGAGTCCATCGCCTGGTATTGTGAAGTGCTGGGGTTTGAAGTAGCAAAACGTTTTGCTGTAGAGACAGTGCCYTTCAAGGCCGCTTTCGTTACTCGAGAAGGTTTTAATGTGGAAATTTTTGAAGTAGAAGGCGCAGGCTCTCTCCCCGCAGGACGGCGTGTGCCTAATGAGGATCTGAAAACACAGGGCAATAAGCATATGGCTTTTCAGGTCGACGATATCAAAGCCTTATTCACCCATTTCAAAGAAATAGATGTGGATATTGCCTGGGATGTTTTCCCCATGGGAGACGAGTTCGGTGGCTTTATTCGGGACAATACCGGCAACTTAATTGAATTTGTTCAGCTCTAAATAACACCATCGAAATATAACAATAAGAGACAGCATTATGTCCATGTTTAAGAACACCAAATTTCGTAATCATTCCCTGCCGATCATCATTCTGGGAATTTTCATGATGTACTTCTACTCAGCATTACAGAATGATCATTTAAACATTTTAACACCCTATTATACTGACATGGGCTGGTCCGCTAACCAGGTCACTTTGCCGGTTACCGTTGCTGGTTTTGTGGTGATCTTCCTGACCATGATTATTGGCACCCTGATGATCAAATATGGTGTTGCCAAAGTACTGATTCCTTCAACGGTCTTACTCGGTATCTCGACTATTGGTTTAGCTGTTTCTGGCGATAATATGGTCTTGTATGCCATCAGTTTATTTATGATGCGTGTTTTAGTTGTACCTTTGTTGATGGGGGCATTCATGCTCTGTACCAACTGGTTCGTTAACCTGCGCGGGCGAGTACTGGGTTTCATCACCATGGGCAACCCTTTATGTACCGCGACTATCATCCCCGGCATGAGCATTGGTGTTGCCAGCATAGGTTTTACCGCTACCTATACCATCATTGGTGTAGCGGTTATTCTGCTGGCACTCTTAATGGCACTATTTATTAAATCTCGCCCGGAAGACTACGGCTTATACCCTGATGGCTCCGCAACACCTGTCACTATCCCTGTTGAAAAAGTCATGAGTTTTAAGGACGTCATGACTAACAAAAACTCCTGGTTGTTAATTGTTTCCTTTGGTTTATTACAATTCATGATTGTTGCCTTGATGGCGTTCTATGTCCCTCGTATGCAAATGATTGGTACTGAGATGCCGACCCTGCTTTTCTGGCTATCGGTCGCAGCCATTATGGGCATGCCTATCAGTTACCTGATTGGCTTTATTGACGATAAGTTGGGAACCATTACTGCCTCATTGGTCATGTGCTGCTTTTACTTCCTGGCCCTATTTATGTTGTTGTTTATGCAAGCCGACAACATCGCAATGATTATTGCACTTGCCATTGGGCTGGCAGGCGTTACAGGGGGCATGCCCACCTTACACCCTTCAGTCACCGCCTATGTTTTTGGGCGTGAAAATTACCAGGCGGCCAATCGCTGGATCATGTCTATTCAGGCCGTCATTATGGCTTTTGCCATTACCTTCATGGCAACGATTATGGATACTACCGGCAGCCTGGATCTGGCTTACCAAATTATGCTTGGCATGATGGTCGTTGTGATAATCACTATCTTGATGCTGAGTCGAACGCCAGACTACGACAGAGAAACCAATAAAGTACTAACAAGTTAATTTGAACACCAGGAAAACAACTATGCGTAATATAATTTTAACTGGAATGATCACCGTAGCGAGTGTTGCCTTTGTCGCATATTTACCTAACGCCGCAACGGCACAAGCAATTGAACAGATTACGGAAGAAGTCCTTGCAAGACACGATTATTCTCTCGCCGATTCTGCAAACAAACGCACTGCTCTTGCCTATCTCTATACAGCATGGAATGACGGGCAGGTACAGAACGCACGCCAGACATATTGGGAACCCGGCAGTTTTCCTGAAGCACCCACAACAGCGGAAGGTGCCCCTCCTCCCGATCTCCCGACAAATATCGGTTCACCGCAATACACCATGAAGAAAGTGGTCGAGGAAGGCAATCATGTCGTTGTGCTCGCCTTTGTCGAAGGCGTGGGAATTGGTGATGAGATTACAACTATTTTCGGCACTTCGGGTGGTATAAAAATTGGCGATGCAGTGGTTGAGATTTTCGAATTTAATCCAGATGGCCTGATCACCAACAAATGGGATACGTTCCAGTCTCTATCCGAAGAAAGCTATGATTTTAGATAAAGCCAGGTAACCAGCATTTACAGGAGTTCTTCTGTAAAAAAATTTAGCAGAAAGTTTAATAACGCATTGTGTAGCGTATTTTGAACGTCGCTGAGGTTTGCACATCGGAAAAATGCCCATCTTCATCCAGGTCATTCATGCCATGACTGAGGACGAACCAGATATCCTGACCGGATTGTAGATTCCAGCGGAGCCGGGCATTAAAGCCTAAAGTGTTTGAAACATTTTCATACTGAATCAGGTTAACGATTGAAAGCCCAGGGCTAAAAGTAATCACGTTTTCAAATTCAATCACTCGTGTATCCGCATTCAGATCAGGCATGTCAAATTGGCTGTATTCGTAACTTAGGTTAAACGATAAATACTTACTTGGACGCCAGCCGACTGTTGAAGAAACATCCCAACTGGTACCGGTATAGTAATCACCAAAGCCACCACTAAGCTCCAGCGATAAAGGCCGTGATTGACTAAACTCAAGACTCGGCTCATAGCGGGTATAGTTATATTCGCCAGCTGGGATTATCACACCCAAGCGACTCAGTGGCGCTCTTTCACCAGGGCGCAAAACCTGTTTCTCACGCTTGATAGTCATGCTGAGCTGGTCACCAGCAACGCTCTCAAGACTGAACAACTCCAGATCCAAATTGCGACTTTGCACATCACCATTGTCCAGATAATTGTACTGAGTTACTTCAACACTGCTTGAAATTTTCTGTAGCCTGCCGCGATCTCTAAAAATCCAGTTGTTGCCTATTTCCCCATTGTATTGTCGTACTCCGCTACGGTTGGAAAAACCCAGACGAGGGTCGAAATTAGCCTGAATTTCTTCAATTTTGGCATTGGCATACCAAGAGTCATTAGAGGGAAAATCGACATCGGCATGCCAAGCTCTGTCGTTTGAATCGAGGCCAGGATTATCCGTTTGTAGCCCCCACAAAGTGGCTCGAATATTTCTGTTATTAGGTAGGCGAGAATTACGATACGTGAAATCAGCCCCCAATGTTGAACTGGTATCGTTGGATGTGGGGTCACCATAGGTTAAAAAAGCACCCAGCTCTGATTGTGCAAGCAGACCATGTTTAACCCGTGCCACATAAATATCAGTAGCATCTACTCCACCGGACTCTTCCTGCCGAATAATCAGGGTACCTATGTCGTAACCACCTAATCGCCCGCTGAGCTTGGCTCCCCCGGTGATATCTACCGGAGCACCCGTATTATCTAAACCAATCGTTCGGGTATTTAGAGGCAAAAGACCATCATTACCAAAGAAGCCACCACCAGTGCCGAACTGGAAGATATCCATATCCGTAAGGAAGAAGGAACGTTTCTCTGAAAATCGAGTACTAAAACGCCCAACATCTAGCTGGATATCATCAACTTCTGTGGCGGCAAAATCTGTATTCCAGGTCAGGGTAAGGTTGAGCGCCGGTGTTACTTTGTAGGTGAGATCAAAAGAAGGTTTCATATCTGAATCATTGGAACCGGCAATATGATCAGTTCGATAATCGGCGCTCAGAGTTGGAATAATATCCAGGCCAAGGCCCTGATTCAGGTTTGCAAAGCCCGTCATCTCTCCTGCAACGGAGGGATTTTGTCTGCCATTATAGGAAATCCAGCTATCGGTCGTTTGGGTTGCCATTTTATCCCGGTACACGTTAACGCCCCAGGTTGGGTTTTGAGGATCAAAGGTAATACTCTTGAACGGTATTTCCATTTCCATGGTCCAGCCATCTTCGACAATTTGTGACGTCACATTCCAGATGGTTGCCCAGTCAAAATTGAAACTGGTCGGGCTGGTATAAATCGCCTCGTGTCGAACCCCGTTGGGATTGGTTTGAAAAACATAACCACTGCGTTTGTTATTGAAAGGGTCGAGAATAACAGCCACTTTATCTTCAAAGCGTAAGGATGTTTCATTACGCATTACGGTTGCAGTTAAATCTTCAGGGTTATCATAAACATAGGCCGAGACGTAGAGAGCATCATCCGTATACATAAACCAAAAAACTGTTCGTTCATCTGGTGCTGAAAATTCTATAGGGCTCGATTCATGTAGATCATCAAGTTCGTAGGCACCACCCCACTCTCCTGGGGAAAGGATTCCATCAATTTGTGGCGCTCGTTCAATATGGGGAATCTGAAAGCTGTTCGACCCAGTATTAACGACTTGAGCCTGGACTCCCTGCGCAAAAATAAGCATTAAAAACAATAAGGTTAGTCTTTGGAGATGGTAAGTTGACATAGGCAATACTTTAGTAAAAGGTTAGATGAAATAAACTAAACAGACAGATTGCCCTTTTAAAACTTCAATAAATTTTAAAGCAATATTAACACTAACAATATATTAATACTGATCGAAAAGTGTAAAAAATAAATATTTTAATAAAATTAGAAACCATTTTTTCATCTTTTCAGACTGCATCTAAATAAGGTCATAGCTTCAAAAATATGAAAAATATATCTACAATTTTTTCACACTCATAATCAAGAAAAAAACAGGTATTTTGCAAAGTCGACTCACGTTTCTCCGTGGTTACTGGCAAAAAAAATAAGAGAATTTAATGTCAACTACTAAACATTAATTGGCGCCTTCTCACAGTAATTTAATTTGGCAGAATAAAAAATACCGTTTTAAACTTAATAACGTAAGGTATAACGCACTTTGAATGTCGCTGAGGTTTGTACATCAGAAAAATGACCATCTTCATCCAGGTCATTCATACCATGACTGAGGACGAACCAGATATCCTGACCGGACTGTAGATTCCAGCGTAGCCGAGCATTAAAGCCTAAAGTGTTTGAAACATTTTCATACTGAATCAGATTGACCAGTGATAGCGCGGGGCTATAAGTAATCACATTTTCAAATTCAATCACCCGGGTATCTGCTTTCATATCGAACATGTCGAACTGACTGTATTCGTAACTCAAATTGAATGATAAATACTTACTCGGACGCCAACCGACTGTTGAAGAAACGTCCCAACTGGTGCCGGTATAGTAATCGCCAAATCCACCACTAAACTCTAACGATAAAGGCCGTGACTGACTAAACTCAATACTCGGTTCATAACGCGTATAGTTATATTCACCAGGCGGAATTATCACACCCAACCTACTCAATGGTGCTCTTTCAGCAGCTCGCAAAACTTGTTTTTCACGCTTGATAGTCATGCTGAGTTGATCACCAGCGATGCTCTCAAGGCTGAACAAAGACAAATCCAAAATGCGGCTTTGTACATCATTATTATCCAGGTAGTTATACTGAGTTGCTTCAAGGCTACTTGAAATTTTCTGTAGCCTGCCACGATCTCTAAAAATCCAGTTGTTGCCTATTTCCCCATTATATTGGCGTACGCCGCTGCGATTGGAAAAGCCCAAGCGAGGATCGAAATTGGCCTGAACTTCTTCAATTTTGGCATTGCTATACCAGGAATCATTGGAGGGAAAGTCCACATCAACATGCCAGGCTCCATCATTTGAATCAAGGCCTGGATTATCGGTTTGTAGTGCCCAAAAAGTAGCACGTATATTTCTGTTATTAGGTAGGCGTGAATTACGGTAAGTGAAATCTGCCCCCAATGTCGAACTGGTATCGTTGGATGTGGGGTCGCCATAGGTTAAGAAAGCACCCAACTCAGATTGTGCAAGCAGACCGTGTTTAACCCGTGCCACATAAATATCAGTAGCATCTACTCCACCGGATTCTTCCTGCCGAATAATCAGAGTACCTATGTCGTAACCGCCCAGTCGACCGCTGACCTTGGCCCCCCCAGTAATATCTACAGGGACACCAGTATTGTCCAAACCAATCGTTCGGGTGTTTAAGGGAGAAAGGCCGCCAGTACCAAACTGGAAAATATCCATGTCAGTAAGAAAGAAGGAACGCTTTTCTGAGAAACGAGTATTAAAGCGTCCAACATCTAACTGTATATCATCGACTTCTGTGGCAGCAAAGTCTGTATTCCAGGTCAAGGTCAGATTGAGGGCCGGTGTCACTTTGTAGGTAAGATCGAAGGAAGGTTTCATATCTGAATCATTCGAGCCGGCAATATGATCAGTTCGATAATCAGCGCTCAGGGTTGGAATAATATCCAGACCAAGGCCCTGATTCAGATTAGAAAAGCCGGTCATTTCACCAGCCACAGAGGGGTTTTGCTGCCCATTATAGGAAACCCAGCTGTCTACAGTCTGTGTTGCCATCTTTTCACGAAATACGTTAACACCCCAGGTAGGGTTTTGCGGATCAAAGGTAATACTCTTAAACGGAATTTCCATTTCAGCAGTCCAGCCATCTTCGACAACCTGCGCATCCGCATTCCAGATGGTTGCCCAATCAAAAGACTGGTCAGTTGCACTGGTATATATCGATTCATGACGTACCCCGTTGGGGTTAGTTAGAAAGCCATAGCCACTGCGCTTGTTATTAAAAGGGTCCAGAATGACACCAATACGATCTTCATAACGTAGAGAGGTTTCATTACGCATTACGGTTGCGGTTAGCTGTTCAGGGTCATCATAAACATAGGCCGAAACATACAGAGCATCATCCGTGTACATGAACCAAAAAATGGTTCGCTCATTCGGTTCAGAAAACTCTAGAGGGCTTGATTCATGTAAATCAGCGAGCTCGTAGGCACTGCTCCATTCTCCCGGGGAAAGAATTCCATCGATCTCTGGCGCTTGTTCAACATGAGGAATCTGAAAACTGTTCGATGCAGTATTGATTACCTGGGCCTGAATTTCTGAAGGGACGATGGTTACGACAAAAAAGCTTAAAAGCACTAATAAAAAATGATGAGATTGAATGTTTTTCTTAAACACATGCATAGTTAATCAAGTAACTAGATAATAGAGTAGTAGGGACTGAATTCGGCCAGTAGTATGAACATGAACATGGATACTGACAAGCTAACTTTAAGAAAAAAAAGTGAAAGTTTTATACACCATTCCAATACGGGAAAATTAACTCTTTAGAGCTGATAATTTAAGCTAAAAAAATATCAAGTCAACTTTACAGATGCCTACAACTTTCTTCAGAAACCATCCAGCGCCTATATGACTCTATTACAAATTCAGTCTCAGTCAGCGCGATATTAAAAATTTATTTAGCAAGCCTGCAAAGCAGGTCAATTACAAAACATTCACTTTTTATGCAATAAATACTTAAGAGAAAGCATCAAGAATCTAGCATGCCTTTACCTCTTAGGAAAAGACGCGACTCTGTAAAATAACTCTACGGTTTTTCTTATCTGGAACAGCTGAGTAGCTAACTTGCTATACTAATCTCAAGGCGGCAATGAGTAATAAATTAACAAGTTTATTACTCATTGCCGCCATCACTTCAAGTTATAATGCCAAAACTTATTCCTATTTTTTCTGTGCACTTCAAGTTATTGGAGGACATTAATGCTTAGTCCCATTGACCATATTATCAAGACTTATTTCAAAACATGGCCACTCGACGCCCACATGTGTGCCCTTCTCACTCAAAATACGCGACATAGGCTGAGGCATAAACGGCTCAGAAAAATACGGATCTTCAACGATCAAAGCGTAAGTTAAGACGTCACCTTCACGTGTTAAACGTTCGATGACATGCATCTCCTCGCTATGGATAGAGCCGTCTCTATCTACCCAAGTGTCATCAGAAATGTTAATGACATCTATAATCAGGGTATCACCCTCCCAATAAGCAATTGCATCTCCATTTGGAACAGGTTCAGAAGCCAGATTATGTTCCCGTCCATCTAAAGGAATAACGCGGAAACGATTAACAAGATTTTCATAAAGTAGATAAACAGTGTCATCTGTCTGTACTATTTCAGTTGGCATCCCAATTCTCGGAACACCTGGTAGACCGCAGCCATAACCTGGATCATTCAAATCACTGTTCTCGAAATAAACATCTGCCTGTACCTGATGCTCGGGTTTATACACTGGGCGTAAACTTTTATTCTCACGGCGCCTGTCCACATTCGCAACATCTTGAGCGTTAACAAAAGTATTATTGATAAACTCCGGGAAAATATTGATTTCACCGTTTTCATTCTCGGATAGCACACCGCTACCAAAAAAACCGCCTCCACCACCAACTGATGGTGCAGCCCAATGACCACTTAAATCGGGATGTCCTTCTGAATTACGAGGCGTCGTCATACTACGATGCTCTTCGAGAACAGCCTCCAATGCAGCAGGGTCTACTCCAGGACCAAATTGCGCGAAACTCGTTATCGGGGCTAAAACCAGGAAAGCTAGATTCAATTTGTTAAGTCTAAAAAACTTTTGTTTATTAAAATTCATTTTCTCTTCTCCCTTCACAAATAATAACTTATATGATGGCTACTAATAACTAATTAACACAACGAAAAACTTGGTTTATTCAGGCAACACCCCAACGCCCAGACTTGGTTCACCGCTACCGCCTCCTGACCCATCCCCAGTGAAAACTATGGTGGGGCCATCAAGAAAATCAAATACTCGACCATAACCAATTGTCCTGGTTCCATCACGGGCCGGGTTATACAGAACTCTGACCTGATTACCTATTTGGTCAGTCATCGTTTTTCTTGACAACCCGAGCGAAGAAAGCATAGCTGGCGGAAAATTTTCGAAACGATAAGTCTCTTCATTTCCACTCGCATCTGTAACAGACACCATAAAGAAAGAATGAGGATTCACCCAACGTACTACTGACAATTCACCGGTAATCTCAAGCTCTCTAGTTTCATCCCAAATCGCTGCGAATGAATGGTGCGCTAGAGCAACATTATGTATAGCAAAGAAGTTAAAACTTAATATCGCAATAACACCTAAATATTTTTTAATCACAATCAGTCTCCTCTAAATTAATGCGTTACCAACAAAACTATCTATCTATGTATAATTGAAAAACACAGACGCAGAAACGCTATCACTACAAAACGTCCATTCGTCTTCAAAATAGAACACATTATCAACTTGTTGATAGTGTGTTCATATTATCAACTTGTTGATAATATGCAATAACTTTGTTCAACTAAAAGTAGTAGAGCTAATCGTGAAAAAAATAGAATTAAGACAGGATCATTCAAAGGCTGAAACGATAGGGTTATTACTAAGAGGCCTCGGCATGTCAGTAAGACAAGCAACCGAAGAGACGTCTATCAAGGCAGGAATGAATATATCATATAGTCAATATACAGCTATGTTCGGGCTTACTGCTCATACTGGGAGTACTGGCGCTGAGCTAGCAAGGTGGGGAAAGGTTTCAGCACAATCTATGAACAAAGTATTGCGTCGCCTTGAGTCTCAAGGCCTGGCTGAACGCACTCCTCACCCGAAAAATAAACGTTCAGAATGCTGGAGCCTAACTAAAGAAGGGAATCAATATATTACCTCTGCAACAGTCATTATTGACTCTGTTTTCTCAAGAATGATTTCGGATTTTAACGCCAAAGAAACCGATAATTTAATAGATTACCTGAGAAGATGCTCGGCTAACTTAGGAGCCACAGTCGATGAACATCAGCCACTTCCACTACCACCTAGATGACACCTGCCATGAACTTCACTGAGCCAGGCCGGCCTCTCCTTCCTTGATTTGCGCTCTAATCTGCTCCATTAATGCACTTATATCTGGGTGATCTTCAATATAATGTCGCCCCAGCCAATCCTCACCATAATCATTAATGGGATCACGGACAATTGCATGAATGTGATTACGTGCCTCCCATGCCAATTCAATTAAGATCCGCTGACCATGAACACGATAATAGAAAAGATCATCCTGATCATTAACCGGGCCTCGCCATGAAAACCATAGCTCATCCCAACCAGTTTCTTCAATGGCTTCAATTTGCATTTGAGCACTGCTGTAATCTGCATTACCGACATATTCCAAAACCACCAACCTGAGCAGAAGTTTTTGTTCTGGGCTCATTTGAGAAGCTTTCAAGCCCTCAAAACCTCCCAAACTATCTCTACGACCAGGCCCGACGATTACATCATATACGCGCTCTTCACTTTGTAAGGCTATTTCTCTTTGCGAAGAATTTAAGGACTGCATTAAATCAAATCCACGCTGGCTTTCATGGTACAAAGGTGACCAGCCTGCTTCAACACCGCGTCTTAACATCAACGGTTGGGAACCTAGAAACAGTGGCGTAAAGGCAACTCTGCCTTCAGATACCGTAAAACTTACCGCTAAATGATGCCCCCCTATCAACCAACCCCACTCCTGATCCTGTGAAGGCATATTAAAAATCGACACCCAGTAATTACCTGTACCAAATTGAAGGGGTGGTATATCCAGTGCTTGCCCATCATCGTCTGTTAACCCTGCTGTTAATCCTGCAGCTTCCACAGGCCCTGGATCAAAACCACCCACATCTATTCCCATTAACCCTTCAGGCGGATTGCTCAGAGATTCGCCAAGAACCTCATCCATATGCATGATTCCAGTAACTTTGAGGTAGCCTTGACTAGACAAAGATGCTCTCAATAAATCATGCATTGCGATACGCTGCGTTTCGCTTAAATTGCCCAACCTCAGCCCATTACGCTCCACTATGCCATTAGGCAGGTTTGACCAATTTCCACGTTCAATACTATCGATGGGACGGAGTACTTCACTACGCTCATCAATACTGAGTGAAGCGAGAAATAAGTTCGCTTTCTCCGTCATTCGACTGGCATTTCTAAATTCCTCCGGCACTTCCACCCCATTTTGAGCAGAAACAGATATAGAGAATAGACAGATAGTCATGTATTGCACTAATCGTATAACTCGTTGTTGAACTGTTTGAATTTTTCTCATATTCCCCTATATCTCCTCAATTAAATTTTGCCTGAATTATCCCGCCCATAAAGACTTTAGGTGATTACAATAGCCTGGAGCAAACTATCCCTGCCTGCCTCACACTGCTGTCTCTAATTAGTTCGCTTGGTTAGGGCTATATATTTCACCGTCCGTAGTTTCGATATATTGAATATGAACAATATGGTCATCTTCACGGCGAGGAGGATTGCCGATTATGGTCAGCTCCTGCCCTGGTTCGAACATATTAGGGCGCCAGCCAAAACGGCCAAGAACCGAGGCACCATGAGTTTCAGCAGTCCAGATTTCCTCTTCTCCAGCTTGATTGCTTACTCTCACCTGCATGAGAACATGTGGATTCACCCAACGAAAACCAATAAATTCACCAGTAACTTCAAAATTCTCTATTGAGGTGTCATACCCCAGATTGGTGGAGTGATGTGCAACTCCCCCGGAAGATATCCCCATTAGGGAAAGCGATAATATTAGTAGTATTTTTTTCATAATTAAAACCTCTTTCTAGATTGTAGGGCGTTCGTTGATATAGTCCGGCATCTGCTCGTCAAATATCTGTGCGCCATAGATGTTTTCTACACAGCTGCTAAATATTAGCTCGTATTCTTCAGACTCACGGAAAAGGTAAGTCATACGGGCCACAGGTTCAGCCAGATAGGCTGGATCTTCATACTGCGTCTTGATGGTCAGCTCACTACCATCCTCTGACAGGCTGAGAGTTTCGATCAGTCTGGCTTCACTGCTCATTGGCCATCCATTGAAAGTCATACCCAGAAAAGCAGTGGTTTCCACTACCAGGTTGCCATCAGTATCAAAGCTACCAATCGAGTGTCCTTCATAAGCCGGTAGTGCATTAGCAGAATCGCCCCCATCCAGATAAACATGTCGAACTTCCTTGCTCTCTGAAATTGCTACGATCAGGTCATCTTTCTGAAGATAACGCGCACTGCCAAAACCGGTGATATTGCTGGGCAGACAGCGTTCATAGGGGCTGCCTGGTAGCGTTCGACTGGCACGCATATCCTCGACGGCGGTTAACCCCGCATCGCTATAGGGAGGAATAAATCGATTTTGGGCAAAAAGGGCAAAGATATCCACGTTACTTGCAATAACACTTTCCATCTGAGCTTTTTGCTCTTCAAAGGTAGGTGTCTGCTGCTCTTCGGGGGCACCTTCACTTAAGGGAGCCCAGCCTGTATTGTTGAGTTGTATCGGTACGCCAGCGGCAATGCCTTCGATAACGTAACGGCTTTCAGCAACCCAAACGCCAGTGAAGTCTGTTGGGTAAGACGACATCTCCGGGGCACTGATTTCTTCAGATACATCAGCTTCGCCACAAGCACTCAGCAAAAGTAACGCAGCCGTATAAAACACGGCTGTTCTGTAAAGGTGTATTTTCATCATTTTTTCCTCTAATTCTCTTGTTCCTAAAAACGTCTTTTATCTAGCGATTCTCCCAACCCGATGTCCAGGGTGCTTCCGGGTCGAGGTAGTACATTGCTGCCCATATCCCCGCCAGCTTGCTATCACGTACGTAAAAGTACTCGGTCAATAAATTTCTACGATTCGTGTTTCCTTCAGGGCGACGAAAGATCGTAGCGCCCATGACAACCCCGGCAACTTCATCAACCAGTGGAAAACGACGCATCGTCGCTTCTGCGATTGCGTTCCGAAATCCCTCAAAGCCCGCTACGCAGTCTCCAGATATCTCCTCGTCTGCAAGTGTCGGCGCACCATCATCAGGCTCTTCTGGCCCCGGGGTTCCTGGTGGACCATTCATAACTCTATGCGTCACCTTTACCCCATTCTCTACACGTTCACACCTATCGACATGCGGAATGTATTCACCATCGTGATCCTGCAATGCCTGGAAGTAGCCGTTGGCAAGTGCAATCATCGCGAAGCGGGATGTCTGCTCCGCAATAGGCAAACTTTCTTCGGGTGGTGGCGGGTCTACCGCAAGCCCGGCAGCATTCATCAGACCAAATTGCCCATCGCGTGCGATAGTCCATTCGGCTTCAGTAATCATGTGACCCTCGACTTTGATACGCACGGAAACGATATTATTCGTGTCACCTTCACGAAGGTAGCCGTAGTAGGCGGCTTGTCCTGTCTGTGTATCCAGATAACGACGTTGAATATCACCGAAACCTGTCGTATTGCTCCATGGCCCTTCTCCAAGGCCGAAGTCGGCAGCGTTCTCAGTTGCACGATACTCTGGTGCCAGTGGTGCTGCATCAGGATTATTCGCGAAAACTGCTCGCAGATACGTATCTAAAGTATCGGTCAAACAACTGCGATCACACACAGATGCCAGCGAAACGCGACCCACATGACCTGCGGGGGAATTCGGCATAAACGGTATACCTCCCCCGGTAAAGAAAAGACTGGTGCCGTCACGTGACACACGCGTTGCCGTGCAAAACGCACACCCACCTTCAAGAAACACCATCGAGTCTCCATCGGACGTGGTCATGATGATGTTATTGCCACTACTGGCATAGATTGTCCCGTCTGCTGCAACATCGAAATCGTCGGTTCCGCCCGTTACAGCAGCTAGAACAGGTACACCTATCGGCTCACCGCTTGCGCCTATTTCAATTTTGTAAATATCGCCGCGAGTGAAATAGACCCAGCCAGCGTGAACTTTAAGACCATTTGGTGAGCCTTCCATGCCCAGCGACGACTGCAGGACATCAGAGTCAAGCCAAACTTCAACAGTCTTATCTCTAAGGTTCGCACGTAATATGCGATCGCTGCCAGGATCGGAAATCATGAGCATGTCCTCTTCAGCGAATGCCATACCATTATAGAAAGCGTCGTCGTCAGGGCCGGTTAGTGTTTCGATAATATCGCCATCGGCATCGACGATGGACAAGCGTGCGCCTAGCCCGGCGAAGCTGAACCCACCGGGAGCGGTAAAGTCTGGTTCCCGATCCTGTGAATCAATAACGAAACCATTCCTATATGGCAAAATTCCCTGTGGGTTCTCTAATGAATCAACAAAGACTTCGATTCGACCATCAGGCATGCGTCGCATTACCTCACTGCTAAATACTCCGGTAAAGTAAAGCGTACCGTCATCTGCCTCGACAATATTCTCGAAGCGCTCTCCTGGTCGCGAAACGATCTCATCAACTACTTCCTGTCCAATAACTCCTGCGCTCACTAGAAGCAGACAGCCGGCTGCAATTATTCTTTTCATCTCATTACCTCTCTAGTTGCATCGTAACCTTAAGCTGGAATGCTGATCACAAACCCTTCACAGTTTTAGGTGCTTAGCTCAATTAAAATATTTAAATACTGCAATTCAATTGAGCAGATTGTATCAACTAGTTGATAATATGCAATAGCTAACCTATCATCTTCTTTTTAAGAACAGGGATAGTGATATGTACAAATATATTAAATGCTCATGCTTTTCAGTCATGTTAATGGCGACATCTTTTTCTGTTAATGCTCACCATTCTGTCTCTGGTGCCTTTCTTGCCGATGACAGCTTTTTAGAAACACTCAGTGGGACAATCTCCAAAACCCGTTGGGAAAACCCTCATATCCCCTTCAATCTAGATATAGAAAACGAAGATGGAATAATGATTAGCCTCTACAGAAGCAACTATGATTCAGGTGCAATCACTTGAGCAAATAAAATCCGCTATGAGCGAAGCAATAGGCGGACGCCCAACAATAATTAATTATGTTTTCGAAAAAACTACCCAGTAATTTATTAATTTCTTAATCCAGTTTCTAAGTTCATCCTGTTAAATACGAGGTCTTACCAAATGAATAGTTTTTATAGCTTTGCCATCACTCTGTTGACCCTCACTCTGGTTTCATCCCCTTTATTGGCGCAGTCTTTGCCCACCAGCAGACCAGACAGAGTAGGCATGTCGACTGATCGTCTAACACGAGTCAACGATGCAGCTCAGGCACAAATCGATGCAGGAACGATTAGCGGTGCGGTAGTACTGGTCGCCAAAGATGGACGTGTGGTTTTACATGAAGCTTACGGCACAACTCCCGATGGCAGTCGGGCTTTAAATAAAGATACCATCTACTGGATGGCTTCCATGACCAAGCCAATTGTTGCCGCCGCCATCCTGATGGAAATGGAAAAAGGCAACCTTTCCCTGACTGACCCAGCGTCGAAATTCATCCCTGAATGGGCGTCCTCTCAACGTATGGTACGTGAATTTCCTGGAGGTCAAAGACCAGGAAGAGGCGGCCCCGTCAATTTTGAACTTGTTTCTGCCGAGCGAGAAATTACGGTTTTAGACCTGGTGACACATTCGGCTGGACTACAGGTTATTGGTGTTCCAAATGACTCTATTCCGCCCATCGAGCAAGGAGCTACGATCGAAAGCTGGGTCTCACAACTGGGCGACGTACAACTGGAATTCCAGCCAGGTAAAGATTGGGGCTACAGTAATGCCGCAAGTTTTGATGTGCTGGTTCGCATTGTGGAAGTGGCGTCGGGCATAGATTTCAACACCTACTTACAGACAAATATTTTTGCGCCACTAAATATGAATAATTCAGGTTTTTATGCCCAACTGGAAGATACTAAAAAAGACCTTCTGGGCGCTGTAAATCCGAATTTATTGCAAAACCCATGTATCTATGGCGAAACTTTCTATTGTGGTTCCGCAGGCCTATGGATTTCTACTGCGGATTATTGGCGTTTTGCCCAGATGCTGGCGAATGAGGGCGAGTTCGATGGTACGCGCCTTCTTGCGCCTTCAAGTGTTGCCTGGATGTCCACCGATCATCTCAAGGGGCTTTTTCCTTCTACACATGTCGGACCCGGAACATCAGGTGCTGGTATGGGTTTAGGAGTCGCCGTTGTTGACAATCCAATTGCTTTGCAACGCATGGTTCCAGAAGGAGCCTATGGCTGGGATGGAGTTGGTCAACGTCGCTTCTGGGTTTGGCCACAACAGAATGTCGTGCTGATAATGTTTGTGGACGGCAACGCCCATCCTGCTCATCAAGCCATCGAAACCGCAGTTATGCAAGCCATTATTGAATAAACCTGATGCGGTTTAAATGTACATCATTGAAGTAAGCCCTTTCATCATGCCGTAGCCAAACAAAAAGGCTCTTAYTTTTAATACTTTTTATTCAGCATCTGGTTCATAAGAAGAAGCTGCCTGAAAAACAGTCCCATCTGCCAGGATCACTATTTTTGCATTAGCGAGCTTTTCACCACTTCTCGCTAAATAACCATCCGCTGTAATTAAGTCCCCTATTTTTAAAGTGTCTCGACTCCAACCATAACGAATCAAAGTATTTGGACTACCAAGTTCAAATGACCAATTTTCACTAGTACCATCATCATTAGTAACCTCTATGACAAAAAATGCATGGGGATTAACCCATCTAACACCAACGACTGTTCCCGTTAGAGCCGTCGATTTTTCAGGGTCAAATTGCCCGACAAAAGAATGGTGAGACATCGCATTGTAAGACATCCCAAGAAGTAAGATCATGCTTGATACACTAAGTAGTAATTTTTTAATATTCATAATATGCCTCTGTTATTCAAGTAAATTTTTAAATTATAGTTCCTTAGTTACGGTCGTCCCTTCCAGATAGATTGAGTCCATTGTGCAGGATCGGTGTTACCCTCAGCACAGACGAATTCAAGAATTTCTTCACCAAGCACCAATCCGAACTCTCGAACATTTGTATAGCTAGCGGTTAGTGCTTCTGGATCTTCCACTGTTATCTCAATCAACATGCGACCAATCTCCGGGCGGGTATAACGTTCAGTGACAACCATCTCGTCTGAATGAATACCGAACCCAGGGGTATAGTCATTAAATCCTGATGTTACTACTACCAGCGTATCCTCTTCCCAATGCCCTCTGGAATGCCCCAGCCAGCTTGGGTTCCATAACTCTGGAAAATCCCTGCCATCAAGAAAAACTTGACGCCAACCCGGTGTCACAAACTCCATGATCTGAATCATCATGTCCGGTGTTTGAGTGATTTGCCAAGGAAATCCCGCCACTGCTAACACGGCACTTTGAGGGAGGCAAAAAGCGCCAGGGTTTTGAATATCCAACGCCAGTAACTCTGCATTCATTTCTGCCGCCCAAGGCTGATAAGGTGGCCTTTGAATCGGCACATCAGGCGTTTGCCGTATAGCCCACAGGCCTGAAAAATCTACACTGCCATTAAAAAGTCTTGGTGCCGGGCCTGAAAGATCGCCTGACCTTCTTAACATATCATTAGCAAGCATGCCGGGGTCGTCACCAATAGTACCTAGATTAATGCTCCATTCAATATTCAGGTCATATTGCAAAGTTTCACCATCGCGAATCATCACCCCCTCTTCAGAGTAGGATTGATACATTGCGGTGCGAAATAGAAAGCTAAGGGTGTATGAGCCTGCGGGAAGCTCTGAAATGGAAAAATTCCCACTAAGGTTTGTCTGTCCTGAATACTCTTGGCCAGTATCAGCATTTATTAAAGTAACATTCTCATTTAAGCCAGTAATATTAGCCCCATTAGGGTCAATTATGCTGCCCACAACAGTTCCTTGAGAAAATGCTAATTGACTCGAAGTTAGTACGGTAAAAGATACAAGAAAAAGGAAAATTCTCGAGTAATTCAATGTTTTTATCACTAGTTCACTCCTAATGTTTTTTATTCAAAATAGTAAATTTATTAGCCTCTTTATAAGGTCATATAGCTTATACTATATCCAAATAGTTAATAAACAGCATTATTGGAAATAGTTTGTTGAGTTTTAGGACGCAATAAAAGGAATAAATAGCATGCTTAAATCTATAAAAAACTTTAACGACATCCCTATATTTCTCACTGTTGTAGAAGAAAGCAGCTTTTCAAGAGCGGCTGAAAAGCTTGGGCTGACTAATTCTGCTGTTAGCAAAAGAGTCTCCAATCTGGAAAGGCACATCAATATTAAATTATTAAACAGGACAACACGTAAAGTGGGGTTAACAGAAGCTGGGGAGCGTTATATTAAATATGCCAAGCAGGCTTATAAAGCATTAGAAGAAGCTGAATATGCCGCAACAGAAAATGATGATATACCCAATGGAGTTTTACGAATTAGTGCACCTGTGACATTTGGCAGCACAGTATTGGCAAACCTTTTACCCGCTTTCTTAAAGAAATACCCACAATTAAAAATTGAAATAGATCTGACTGATGTATTCACTAAAGTAGTAGTAGAGAATTTTGATATTATTTTAACCTCAGCGCATTTCATTAATTCTTCATACAATGCAACAAACATAAACGTCAGTGAAGTAAAAGTATGTACTTCCCCAGAGTTTATTTCTTTGTATGGAGCCCCTAATACCCCAGAGGAACTGGTGAATTTTAATTGCATTCTACCTTCCGCCCATCTAATACCAAATCAATGGGTTTTTTTCAAAGGTAAAGATGAAATAAAAGTTCAAATATCCAGCAATGTAAAAATTAATAATCCCTTAGCTGTAAGGGCGTTAACCTTACAAAGTGTTGGGATATCTTGCTTGCCATTAGAAATAGTGAATGGAGATCTAGAAAAAGGCAACATGCTTACTATTTTAGATAGTTATAAAATCACTCCCAGGGTCTTAAAAGCAATATACCCTGAGAATAAGTATCTACCTATTAAGATTAAAAAATTTATTGATTACTTAATAGGTGAAATAGAAAACCAGAACTCAATGATGAATTATCTTTCATATATGCCTTAGATGATCCAGCAAGCATGACCGTAGTAGTTTTGGTTGGCTGAAAGCGCCCTCTTACCGCCCCTAACTAAATCTTAATGTGGATGTAAAGCCAAGTGCTGCCTAAGCAGGTCTTTACCATAATCATTACCATTTGGCGTTCTAACAACGACATGTATGTGCTGACGAGTAGGCACCCCTCTGGCTAACGCAGGGTTTCCAACAGGGCCTTGATGATCAAACTCAATCAGGATCACTGGGCTATGTATTCGAAAATAAAACACCGCATCATCTTCAGTCCCACCAACCCAGCTGAAGTAAGTGTCATTAATATGAGCAATAACTTCTTCCATTTTGACAAGAGCATGCTCATCTCGAATGTTGTTCACGAATAGTGAAATAAGATCAATCAGATTATCTTGTTGTACTTCAGTCAGGTCTTGCCCCAAGAGGCCTTCATAATCCAGTACTAAATTATCTTGCCAGGCTTCTGCCTGGATAGTGTTGCTTGTTTTATTTTCTTCAATGATTGCGACATTACGCTGCCCTGCATCAAGTGACTGTACAAACTGAAGTCCAGCGGCTTGTTCTTGCTGAAATATTGTATTACCAGCATGGCGCCCAGTTTCTGTAATAACCGGTTCACCACCTAAAAACATTGGCGCAACCACAACCTGATCACCTAGGATAAAGTAATTAATAGCAAGGTGATGTCCATTAAGTTGCCATCCCCAGGGTTCTGATTCTGAGGGTACGCCCATAATTTTAATAAAATATTTTTCTTCACCGTAGCGCAAAGTATCATTATTGATTTCACGTAAAGTCTGATCAGTTTTCATGATGCTTCGGCTAAGCTCTACGCCCTCTGAACTTAATGAAGAGCTCAATAGGTTCCATGCTGCACCCTTCTGTTCATTATTCATCTCTTCAAAGCTAGCACCTTGTCTGACATAAATTCCATTATCAATATTTGACCAACGCCGCCATTCTGGGGTGCCAACAGCATACTGAGCTTTTATTCTTAAAGAAGGACTTAAGGAGGATAAAAACACTTCCGCGGCGTCGACAAGAGGCTGGGTGGAAACCCCTGTAGACGCTATAGGAAATAAACCACTCTCAAGGCCACTGCTAGCTCCAACGCCAGTATAAGCTTCTGCTAACGCATTGATTTCAATATCAGCAAACATTTTTTTTACAGCTAGCAAACCAGGATTATATTCTGATTGGGCCATACTTAATGAAGGGTAAATTAGGCTTGAAAAAATCAAAACAAAACGTAAATACTTAGTAACACTAAAGAAACTGGAACTAATTATATTTAGTGAAATTGGCATGATGCTCTCCAATAAGGTTAGACAATTTTAAGGGGCGAGAAGTTAACTCTCATTCATTAGGTAATAATTCAAGTCGCGGAAACAAAAGTTCAGTTTATGAGACGCTCCATTTTTATTTTCACAACTTCATTCTTGCACATGCAGGCTTACTATTTAGCTTGTTAGAAATAATCAGCGTGAAATAGCGTAGATTAAATTTTCTAAAGATARTACTTAAATTAATCATAATCTGGTAGGCAATCGTATTGTCAACCAGTCAAGATCAAACTATCAAATAATCGTTTTACCGAAGACAAGAAAATGTCTTATTTTCAAACAACAACTGCTACTTAAAAAGCTTAACTAGTGCTTCAGCTCAAATAAAGATCAAAAGATTACGCCATTTTCTTCCAGGTAGCGCCCCCACAATATAAGTAACTCTGAAGCTTTTTCAGGGTTAACTTCTATCAAATCATTTCGTTCTGAGGGGTCTTCAGCAAGATTAAACAATTGCCATTTTGCTTCCAAGCCCATTGTAGGGTCCCAAACTATTTTCCAGTCGCCCTGACGAATACTGCTATGTTGCCTATGTTCCCAACCCATATATTCATCTTCAGCATGTACAAATTCCGATTCACCCGTCAAAATCGGCAGCATTGAATTGCCTTTCACTGGAAAAACTTCCCTGCCCTTATAAACTGCCCCAGGATGTTCTGTTTCTGCTAAATCCAAAAACGTTGGCAATAAATCCATCACGGTGGCAAAAGCATTATTTTGTGCTCCTGTGGATTCCAGGCCACTGTAATGTATGAACGCAGGCACATGTATGCCCCCTTCAAAAGCACTGGTTTTATGGCGCTGCCAAGGGGTTGCACTGGCCACTGCCCAATTTGGACCATATGAAACATAAGAAGTTACGCTGCCAATATTCTCCAGGCTATTGTCGCAACAACGTGCCGCCCACCTAGCGAAAGGGCCATTACCTGCTTCGCGTTTAACACCTTCAGCACCATTGTCCGACATAAACATGATGAAGGTGTTTTCATATTCATCAATAGATTTTAAATAATCGATTAGTTTGCCAATATAAATATCCAGATCACTAACCAATGCTGCATATACTTCCATTCCACGTGATTCTATTGCTTGTTCTTCTGCACTCAGTGAATCCCATGTGGGATCAAATCTACTAGAATCTGCAACAAGTGCGCCTTCAGGTAAAAGCCCCATTTCGCCTAATCTTTCAAAGCGTTTGTGATGCAGCGCTTCATAGCCGTCGTCATACAGCCCCTTAAATTTTGCTATAGATTCTGCGGGTGCTTGCAGCGGCCAATGTGGGGCGGTGTAGGCTAAATAAGCAAAAAAAGGTTTATCGTCTTCTCTGTCGGCTTCAATGAAACTTATCATTCGATCGGTATACTCGCGAGTTGAATAAAAATCTTCATCAACAGTGACTAGATTCATATCATCGCGATAAAAAGCGAATTCTGATCCGCTGGCTTCAGGCCCCCACATAGTCATGCCTCCCAAGTGAGCCGCCCCTCCCTCCAGTAGCGTAAAAGATCGCTTCATTCCGCGTGCAGCAGGGCTGGTTTCTTCAGTAAGACCCAGGTGCCATTTACCTGTCATATACGTGTTATAGCCAGCATCTGTCATCAAGTCTGCAAGACTGGCTACACTAAAATTAAGGTATTGCTCATAACCAGGCTGGCCTAATTGCGCCTCCGTATGCCCTCCCATAGCGCCCAAGCCAGCGAGGTGGTTGTCTGTGCCAGATAGCAACATGGAACGGGTAACAGCACATAACATTGAGGTATAAAAATTAGTTAATAAGAGCCCTTCATTGGCGAGCATGTCCAGATTAGGTGTTGGGATTTCACTACCATATCTACCTAAATCAGAATAGCCAAGATCATCCGCAACTATTAAGAGGATGTTAGGGGGCTCGTTTGGAGACTCAGCACTATAAGAATTAATAGAAAAAAGGCAGGCAAATAAAAATATGAAATATGAACGCATGTTCGATCCTTTGCTTGTTGTTATCATGCTATGTTGATTTTTTTGGAATGAGTTGTACTATATTGAAAATCTTACAAATTTTATTTGCATATTTTTCCTGTTGAAAAATAAAATTCCGCTCGTTGATGGAATCCAAAATCTTGCAATGTAAAGTATCCGAAAGTTTACTACCTGACACTTTAAAGCGGTAGCGACATTTCTTTTATCACGCCTTCATTCAAGGCAATGCCAAAACCCGGTAGATTAGGAACTTTAATCATGCCATCAACAAATATTTCAGCAGGCATTAAGGCATTGATACGCCAGTCCACTTCACCATACTGCAATTCCAGATAGTTAAAATTCGCCAGGCCAGCACAAACCTGAACGCTAGCGGCGGTAGAAACTGGGCCGCTGGGATTATGCGGTGCCACCATGATATCTTCATCAGCGGCTATAGCGGCTATCTGCATCAACTCCATCAGACCACCACAATGTTTAACGTCTGGCATAATCACATCAAAGGCATGGCGCTGAATCAACTGCTTAAAACCAGCAACACCAAACAATTGTTCTCCCCCAGCCATGAGTTGATTGATACCTGCTTTAATAGATAAAGTGGAATCCACAAATTCAGGCGGTACCGGCTCTTCATACCAAGTCAGATTTACTGGCTCCAACCTTTCGGCAACAGCAATAGCCTGGGGTATCGAAAAGAAGCTGTGACAATCGATCATAAGAGCCACATCCGGCCCTACTGCTTCCCGCATGGCAAAAGTAGACTCAACACCGCGTTCAATGTGATGGGTTATTTCTGTTGCTGTTCCTGCCACAGGAAAGTTATCGAAAGGCGCTGCTTTCATTGCCCGAAAACCATCGTTATAAGCTCTTGCTGCTGAGGCTGCAAAACCTTCCGGCGTACGCGGGCTAGTAGCCCGGTTAATGTTGGCATAAACAGGTAATGTATCTCGCACCTTACCGCCAAAAAGCTGGTAGGTAGGAACATCCAGCACTTGCCCAGCCAGATCCCACAGCCCCTGCTCTATGGCTGAATAAGCCGTTGCTGATACCAGACCCGTTAAAGCCCTGCTCCTGCCCTGCTGCCGGAAATGTTCAATATCCAATGGTGAACGATTCATTATTAAGGGGAAATATTCCGCCAGTTCCGCTCTCATCGTGTCGGCATTTTCTACAGTAGTATTCGCATAACCAAAAGCATCCGAAGCTTCCCCAATACCACTTAAGCCCGTATTGGTATGGAGACGTACAACTAACCAGACCGTGCGGTAAGTCGCTCGCACCGGAATCAATTCGACCTCAGTGATCCGCACATCACTAACACCAGCCTGGAAGGCAGACTCACAGCTAAGCAAGGGAAGAGATAATAGCCCGGCACCAGAGTGAAGCATTTTCCGACGTGAAATCATTTGCTAATACCTTTATAAATCCCTTTGCGGATAACACCCCGTATAAAAATAAACTTATGCTTTATACCAAAGCCCTTACCAAAAATGGATGCTCTGATTCAGATTTATAACAAGGACAAGCCCACAAATTTCAACAAAATAATAAAATCAAATTTTAGTCGTAAAATTCAGGCGATTTCCTGAGCAAACGATGCGCGGGTAAATCATGCTGAATCCATAACGTTGCATCTTTACGCAAAAGAAATTCCTCAAGCTTTACCCGAGCAACTCGTGTTTGCTGCACGTTGAAATCCGCAACAGGCAATCGATTGAGTGTTCGCTCCTCACCGTAATGATACAAATCACCAGCCAGCACTACTCCACCAGTATTTGCCAAATTGACATAAAGAACCTGATGTCCTGGTGTATGTCCACGTGCAGCTTTTAACACGACCAAACCATCGCCAAACACATCAAACTCTTCATCCCTTACCAGAATCGTCTCACTGTTTCTCAGATCCGCAAAAGTTTCAGGACGAGAACTATTGCCTCCTGGCGGCAGAGGGCTAAACATTGCTTCGCGCTCTTCTGGTCGTACGAACCATTTTGCATGGGCAAAAAGATTGGCATTAGCAGAGTGATCCCAGTGGTAATGCGATAGCGCTAAATGAGTAACATCTTCAGGGGAATAGCCGATTTCTGCCAACAATTCCAGCATTGGAGCGCCAAGAGTTACAGGCCGTTCTCTCATATCGGAACGGGTAATAAGTTGCCTGGTTCCTGCTCCACCAGCTCGCTCACCTTCCATGACAGAACCCGCATCCCAAAGTAGTACACCATCGGGATGTACTATCAGAAATGAAGCCAGGGACAATAACGTAGTCTCAACTTCTTCTTCTAATAAATTGTAACTAGCAGGACCAGCTTCCAGTACACCACCATCCAGTACATAAAGCTTGAGAGATTGATCAGACGTAGATGAAGCAGCTTGTGCAACGCTGCCGGAACTTAACGCAAGCCCGAATACAAGCATGAAAGAAATATAGAAGCGTCTTATTAATAACATCGACTTTCCTTTTTTAGTTTTTAAAATAAAAGTTAAGGAAAAATAGCACCTTTTTACATCTACTTCAGTATTTTTCCAGGCAAAGCACTTTCTCTTTATCATCTGCCTGAAAAATAGTAGATTATTTTTAGCAATCATTAAGACCATCAATAAATGCCTACCAATAAATAACTTATTCACACAATGAAGTTACCTGAATAACAAACTCATGTAGATCGTCGCTTATGCACATAAAGTGTAGTGCTTTTATATTTCTTTAAAATATAACTTAAAAAGTAAAAACTAGCCTAATTATGTTAAGGCTCTTATACTATCTGCACTATGCTTTATAAAACTAAAATGGAACCACATGTCTGTAACAGAACAGCTAGCTACTTTTGTCACCAATTCTCGTACCACTGATATTCCCCCCCAAATTTACGCTGAAGCAAAGCGTGCAATTATCAATTACATGGGCTGCGCCATTGGCGGTGCTAATGAGCCTGCACTTGATAATGCACTTGATGTACTTTTACCTTTCACGGGTAAAGCAACATCTCATGTCCTCGGACGAAGTGAGACATGTGACCCCCTTTATGCTTCCTTGTTTAATGGCATTGGGTCACACGTACACGAATACGACGACACCATACCGAAAAACTACATTCACCCGAGTATCCCTGTCGCCTCCGCCTTGTTTGCCTATGCGAGTGCGAATCAGGGCAGTGACCAAGCTGTTACGGGAGAGGAATTTCTTCAAGCATTTATATTAGGTTTTGATATAGAGTCGCGCATTGGTAATGCCGTGTACCCATCACACTATGAAGCCGGTTGGCATATTACGTCGACTACTGGCGTCTTTGGTGCAGCCGCTGCTATTGGTAAATTACTAAAACTCGATACCAAGCAAATGGTATGGGCATTTGGCCTAGCGGCTACTCAAGCTGCTGGCATTCGAGAAATGTTCGGTTCAATGGCTAAGTCATTTCAACCCGGTCGTGCCGCCCAAAACGGCTACACCGCCGCATTACTTGCAAAAAACAACTTCACTGCTGGCGAAAAAGCGCTGGAAGGCCCACGCGGCTTTGCGACGATAACGGCCACAGAATATGATCTGGATAAAGCTGTTGATCAACTTGGTGAGCATTATGAGCTGCTCGACAACGCCTATAAACCTTATGCATGCGGACTTGTCGTACATCCAACCATTGATGCTTGTAGCCAGATTAGAGAGATGCACAATATAGATCCTGCAACAGTCGAACGCATTGACTTGCGAGTAGCGCCATTAGTGCTGGATCTTTGCAATCACAAAGATCTGAAGCGTGCTCTGCAATCAAAGTATTCGATATATCATGCTGCAGCCATTGGCCTCGCACGCGGAAAAGGTGGTTTACGTGAATTTACTGATGAGGCTGTTGCCGACCCGGTTCTTAGCGACTTACGTTCACGTACAAATGCTGTAGCCGACGAGAGCATTACTGATGACCAGGCAGATGTCACTCTAACGCTGAAGTCTGGTGAGTCGATTCATTTCTTTCTCGAAGCCTCACTCGGCAATATGGACCGCCCTCTGAGTAATGCTCAACTCGATGATAAATTCATAGATCAAGCAACACTCGTATTACCTCAAGCACAAGTTGACGCTCTACTTGCTGCAACCTGGGAAATCAGTTCATGTGAGGATGTTGGTTCAATTGTCGATTTAGCTGTTCACAAGGGAGATTGAATAATGCGCTGCTTACTTAAGTTTAAGCTGTTTTTATTGACATCCTGTGCAGTTCTTCTATTGGCGGCGTGCGGTGGTGGTGGACCACAAGAAAATCTCGTCAGGATTCCATTAGGTGCTGGGGGGTTTGGTTTCTTGCCCTTACAGATGATGCGCGAGTATGGGCTCATCGAAAAACATGCCCAAGCGGCAGGACTCGATGAGCTTACCGTGGAATGGCTAGAACTTGGCGGGCCTGCCGTTATGAACGACGCCCTACTGGCGGGTTCGGTGGACTTCATCGCCGCCGGGCCACCGGCATTTATCACACTCTGGGATCGTACTCGTGGGTCAGTCAATATTAAAGGTGTAGCAGCCATTGCAGCATTACCCATGTACTTGAATACACGCGCACCTCACTTGAATCGTCTCGAAGATCTTACGCAGAACGATCGCATTGCTGTCACCGCCATCAAGGTTTCGATCCCTGCTATCGTTATGCAAATATATGCGCTTGAAACATATGGCCTGGAAGCATTTGATCAATATGACGATTACACCGTCACAATGACCCATGCCGACGGCGTGGTGTCTATGTTATCCGGCTCAACTGAGATAACCAGTCATTTCACTTCCCCGCCCTTTTATCAGCGTGAAACTGCGGATCCCGACATTCGCACTATCATGAGCACGGATGATGTCTTAGGTGGGCCCACAACGTTTACGATGTTGTCAACAACGCAGGCCTATCACGATACCAACCCAGAGGCCTATCAAGCCGTGCTCACGGCTCTCGAAGAAGCCCAATTAATGATTCGTGAAAATCCTCAAGCAGCAGTAGATGTACTGATGGCAGCGGGCCAAGGTGGTGGCTTGCCAGCAGAGGAACTCTTGAGTGTTTTAGCAGATCCAGATATCACTTTTACAAGCACACCTCAAAACACAATGCGCTATGCACAGTTTATGCATGCGGTTGGCTCATTAAACAATGAACCGACAAGCTGGACAGAAATGTTCTTTCCTGAAATTCACACTGCCGACGGCAATTGAGTTAAGTTTCGGAGTTTATCTTGTCTATTCTCTCAGTAAAAGATGTCACGCTCCAATACAGAAATGATCAAAATATCGTTACCGCCTCCTATCGGGTGAGTTTCGATGTGCACAAAAGTGATCGCTTTGTCATGCTCGGGCCCTCAGGTTGCGGTAAATCAACATTACTAAAAGCCATCGGCGGATACATAAAACCAACCGAAGGTGAGATTCAGCTCAACGGCATCGCTGTGACGGCCCCAGGACCTGAACGCGCCTTCGTGTTTCAGGAATTTGACCAGCTGTTGCCATGGAAAACCGTACTGGATAACATTGTTTTTGCTCTCACCAACAGTGGCACGCTCAAACGCCCACAGGCGCAAGAGCGAGCACGTCATTACATCGAAAAAGTTGGCCTCAGTCGTTTCGTCGATGCCTATCCACATACACTCTCAGGTGGCATGAAACAACGCGTTGCGATCGCACGTGCCATGGCAATGGAACCCGCCATTCTGCTTATGGATGAACCCTTTGCAGCATTGGATGCACTGACGCGTCAACAAATGCAAGATGAGCTCATACAGCTCTGGGAAGACACCAAATTCACTGTCATTTTTGTTACCCATTCAATTCCCGAAGCTATCCGCATAGGTAATCGCATTCTTTTGCTAAGCCCACATCCCGGGCAAGTCAAAGCCGAGATTAACTCATCAGGTACAGACGTCATTACCAGCGACGGCCGCAGGCTCAGTGAGTATATTCATCAAACACTCTTTAGCGAACCATCCAAAACAGAGTCAAATGATCATGACTGAATCTTCTAAGATAAGTGCCAACGAGTCACGCCCAGAAATTTTCAACGACCACCTAAAAGAAGTTGCGGATATCCAGGCAGCACCGCAAGGAATGTTGCAACGCCTCTATGCGTTAGGCGCTCTCAGAAAGTTTATTATCTTGATTCTGCTAGCGCTTGCCTGGGAAATTTATGCACGCAGTCTCAACAACCCCTTAATATTCCCCACCTTCACAGCAACAGCCGAGGCGCTGTTTGCCGGGATACTATCAGGTGAATTATTGCGCGCCGGTGCCGCCACTATTTGGCTACTCGTGCAGGGATATGGCCTTGGCTTACTGTTAGCCATATTACTGACAATACTTGCGAGCATCACCAAGATCGGCGCCGACTTGCTCGAAACATTAACCGCCATGTTCAATCCTCTACCTTCTATCGCTATGTTGCCGCTGGCAATGGTCTGGTTCGGACTTGGTAATGGCAGTGTTATTTTCGTACTCGTACATGCAGTCTTATGGGCAGTCGCTCTCAATACCTTTAGCGGATTTAAATCAGTCAGCCCGACTCTGCGGCTTGTCGGCCAAAACTACGGTCTCACGGGACCAGGCTATATTTTTAAAATACTAATTCCGGGTGCTTTCGCCAGCATTTTAACCGGGCTAAAGGTCGGCTGGGCATTTGCCTGGCGTACGTTAATTGCCGCAGAATTGGTGTTCGGCGCAAGTTCGGGTTCAGGCGGGTTAGGTTGGTTTCTATTCCAGAAAAAGAATGAACTGTTGATCACSGAAGTTTTTGCAGGCTTGCTCACCATCATCATCTTTGGATTGTTAATCGAAAATTTAGTCTTTAAAACAATTGAAAATAAAACCTTACGCCGCTGGGGCATGCTGCAATAACAGACCTGACTTTTTATTTATTACAAATAAAAAGTCTATTCACCCGGCCAAAGGATACTGCGAAGCGCTTCCCTTTCCGGAAAGACAGTAATAGGTTCTCCCTCTTGCCATTGTATGACCAATATTCCTGCATCAATACGTTTGCCGGTTTGATCAAAACTTAATGAGTTTCCAGGGAAGTAATTCACCGCGCCATCGGAGAGCGTCATATTCCGTAGCGTGTTAGCAATGACTGTACTGTCTCTGCTGCTGCTTTGTTCTAATGCTTGTTTGAACAACCACACATGTCCATAGGTACTTAATGGATGCTGTGTCATCCAGGGTTCGCCTGAGACATCTTTGAATTTATCAATAAGCTCTTCCTGCCCCCGCGTTGACCAGTTTGCGACAATCGACATGACGCCTTCTAATAAAAAACCGGGCATATTTGAGAGCAAATCCGGATCCCCCATTGCCGCACCATTTGAAATAGTTGGAATCAGGCCGCGTCCAAGCCTAAATTCATTCATCTTTTCCAGCAATAGTTTAGTATCTGAAATAGCGGTTGGTAACAGTAATAAGAGGTCGGGTTGTTCAGCCCGAATATGCTGAATCAATGAGGTCGCATTTGCCAACGGCGGTGTAAAAACCTCGTTTACAACCAGTTCCAGGCCATACTCCTCTAAAATATTTGTTTCAAAAAAAGGTTTAACAAAAGCCTCGGAAGCTGCCGTATTATCCATAATAATCGCAATGGTTTCTGGTCTATGACCGGAAGCACTTTCCGCCATATCCATTAATACCGGCAAAGCACCACTGGACTGTACAGCGCCCGACGCTGATGTCTGAAAGACATAATTAAACCCGCGGGAAGTAATAAGGTCTGAATAGGATAAAGTCAAAATAGGGACTTCTGCGCGCTCGGTTACTTCTGTCACCGCCAGAGTGAACGAGCTTAAATAAGCACCAACGGCGCCAATCAAATCAGGCTCTTCTGCAACCATCCGTTGTGCAGCATTTTTAGCCCGCTCCACATTGTCACCGGCATCATAAACGACCAGTTCCAAAGGCGCACCACCCAAAGCAGCAATGCCGCCTTGTTCATTTATTTCTTCAACGGCTAGTTCTGCCGCCACTCGCATGACCTGGCCGGGCCTTGCCCAGGGCCCAGACAAAGGCACAATTAAGCCAACCTTTACGGGTTCTAGTATTGCTTGCGCTGAAATCTCCAATGAAATTAAGCTAAAAAATAATGTCAGCAAGGTCGCAGAGATGATAGAAAAAATACCTGATTGCTTAAGCATAATTATGTTCTTTTTAATCTCGAATCGGTTAAATGTGCATGTCTATTTAGCTTTTCATTGCAGAGAATGAATCCTGTTTGACAACACTACATACCCAAATATGCCTGACGGATACGATCATCATCCCGTAAAGCATCTTGATCTCCGCTCAGGATAATTCTCCCAGCTTCCAATACATAGGCCCGACTTGCGAAATGCAAAGCTTCCGCCACTCTCTGCTCAACCAGCATCAGGCTAATATCTGAATTTTTATGAATATCGATAAGTCTCTCAAAAATTTCATCGGCAATTGCCGGCGATAATCCCATTGAAGGTTCGTCCAGTAATAATATTTTTGGATGAGCAGCCAAACCTCTAGCGATGGCCAGCATTTGTTGTTGCCCGCCAGAAAGCGTACCAGCCAGTTGTGACTGTCGCTCTTTTAAAATTGGAAACCAGTTATAAATTTTCTCCAGATTATCCTGCCAATGCTTCTGACCCGCTCGCGTATAAGCACCCATTTCAAGATTCTCATAAATCGTCATTGAGGCAAAAACCTGACGACCTTCAGGCACATGAGCAATGCCAAGATGCGCGCGTTTAGCCGCAGAGACCGCTAGCAAATCTTGGCCTAAAAACTCAATGCTTCCGCTTGAAGGCGTAATAAGACCTGAAATTGTCTTAAATAAGGTTGATTTCCCAGCACCATTCGGACCAACGACCGCAACAAATTCACCCGCTTGTACTTCTACAGTAAGCTCATGTAAAACATCAACGCCACCGTAACCGGCGTAAACATTACTTAACTTCAGCATTTGCTTCCAACCATTTTTTTCCAAGATAGGCTTCGATTACTTTTTCATCTTTTACAATATTTTCAGGGCTACCTTCTGTCAATAACGCACCATGATCTAACACAATAAAACGGTCTACAAGTTCTACCATGGTTTTCATACTGTGTTCGATAATGACAATAGTAATACCTAACGTCGTTACTTTTTTAAGCGCATGAACGACGGCTTTTGTTGCTGCTGAATCCAGACCCGCAAGGATTTCATCAACTAAAATTAATGCGGGTTTCGATGCCAGTGCTCGCGCCAGTTCCATTAAGCGTAGTTCACGATTGGTTAAATTAGCGGCTGGAGAATTAGCTAATGCCTGTAATCCAACTAATTTTAATGCAGCAGAAGCCAATTCACTTGCTTCATGGTTGGTTCGACTGCGCACATATGCACCAACAACCACATTGTCGAATACTGAAATTCTCGTAAAAGGTTTTGGCACCTGAAAGGTTCTTGCTACACCAAGGTGGCATATTTTATTCGGGCGTAATTTCTTTAATGGTTTATCACGGAAAGTAACTGTCCCTGCATCCGGCGTCTGAAATCCATTAAGAAGATTAAACAACGTGGTCTTACCAGCGCCATTGGGCCCAATCACACCAAGAAGTTCGCCTTGTTGTACGCTAAAAGATAAATTTTGAATGGCTTTTAAGCCACCAAAAGCTTTAGAAAGATTCTCAACCTTTAAAATATCATTGGTTTTTATATCACTTTGCTCTACGGCCAAAATATCTTCATTCACTAAGGTATTTAACTGACATGTTGTTGCACCGATAACTCTCGCTTGTTTAGGTCTTAACCAGGTTTTAATCTTCCATATCACGCCTTCTGGGGCAACAAGAATCACCGTCATAATTGCCACGCCATAAATAACACCCTGTATACCTGGAAAGTCGGCAGCATACTGGGCATACAATATTTCACTCAGAGGCACCAGAATAAATGCGCCAATAATCGGCCCCCACAAAGTGCCGACACCACCAAACATTGCGATAACCAAGGCTTGAGCAGAAACTAGCATGCCAAATACCGCTAAAGGTGTGACCACCAGTAAAACCACGGCATAAAAGCCACCTGCTACACCAGCCAGAGCACCACTAATTGCAATGGCAAATACCTTCCACATATGTGTGTTTATACCTGATGCTTCTGCAGCTTCCTCATCCTGTTTGAGAGCCAATAAAGACATCCCAAAGCGAGAGCGGGATAAAAAAGACGTCACAACCATAGCCATCGCTAGCAGGAACAAGGCAATAAACACATAAATGTGCTGATTTTCAAACTGCATAAACAAAGCTGGAGCTTCTCTTTTCATGGGTAAAGCAAGCTCCTGAAAACCTAGCCATTCAAAGATATAGAGTAACGCCAAAGGATAGGCCAGCATGGCCAGGGCAAAATAATGTCCACGCAAGCGAAATGTTGGTATCCCTACTAAAGCCGCAGCCAGTCCACCCAAAACGCCAGCAAGCGGAACGCCGATCCAGGGGCTGACATTCCAATTACCCAATAATATTGCAACCAGATAGGCTCCTAATCCAAAAAAAGCCGCATGCCCAAACGAAATCAGACCGCTGTATCCACTAAAGAGATTCCATGACATGCCCATCATTGCCCAGATTGGGACGATAGTCATGAGTAGCAAGTAATAGCTATTATCAATAAACAAAGCCAGTATGCTATAGACAAGGCAAAACAGGCCTATGCTCAAGATGTCACGTTTTAAATTCATCAGGCTACCCTGCCACTTTTACCGAAGAAGCCATTTGGCCTCAGCAAAATAACTGCTAAGAAGCAGACAAATATAACGGTATTTTGTAATTGATTGGGTAACAAGGTTGCCGATACCTGTTGTAAAATACCAATACTTAAACCGCCCAGGAAAGCGCCACGAATACTCCCTAGCCCGCCCAAAACGACTCCTGCATACATGATGATGACATATTCGGTACCGATATAAGGTTGAAAAGGTGCGTATGAAGCCAGCAGCCCACCGCCAATCGCAGTGATACCCACGCCAAAGCCAAAGGCGATGCGATGGGCACGTTCAACATCAATGCCCATATAAATAGCGGCATCGGGATTATCGGCCGCCGCACGAAGAGATTTACCTAAGCGGGACTTGGCAATAAGAAAGCCAAATATCAGCACAACACCAACGGCCAATATAGCGGCCAGGCTTTGGGCCTGATTAATAAAAACACTGATGCCTTCTGGCGAACCCAGTTCCCAGGCCGTATAAGAAAGACTGGTTGATACAGAAACGGGTGTTGATCCGAAAAAATACAAACCAGCATTTTGTAACAGTAACGCGAGGCCCAGCGTAAGAACCAACTGGGCGTAGTGACCGCCGGCTTCAAGCTTGCTTCCCTGTTGCCCACTGACCTTATTCAGCAAGCCACGGTGCAGTAAATCGCCAAAAAGATAAATCACGGGGCCTGCCAACATGGCGACAACAAAGGGCAGATATATTCCTTCCAGACCAAACTGTCTCGTTAGAAAATTTACACAAAAATAGGTGAAGTACATGCCGAGCATCATAAATTCGCCCTGGGCAAAATTTATCACTCGCATGACGCCGAAGATGATGGTTAAACCTACGCACATCAATCCATAAGTAGAGCCTGTTAACACGCCTGCTACCAGTGACTGTAGTAGATTTTCAATTAGTTGGGCAATATCCATAAAGCTCACTTCTTATTATTTTAAAATTTCAGAGCATCAAACATCCAGCCTAACGACTATCCCCTCCATACTTGAATCGGGCGCTTTATAGCGTTCCATAACTTTAGGATCATGCCCCGGAATAACTCGACCAGGGTCGTCTACTAGCTTATTCATTTTTTTCCAGCCATCTATCATCTCTGCAATATCCACCACGACAGGAAAAGGTCGGCTTTCATTCATATTAGCAAAATAATGACTGGCATCAGATGCAAGTACTAGCCAGCCTTTATCTGTCCAGATTCGAACCACCTGCAAGCCTTTGGTATGCCCGCCGACATGGTGCAGTGATAATCCCGGCTCCAGTTCAGCATCGCCATCATAAAATTCCACTCGGCCCGCGTAAACATTGCGCACCATGCCAACAACTTCTTCAACTTCAAAGGCATGAGAAAAAAATGAATCAGTCATATAACGACCAGTGGCGTATGCCATTTCACTGTCTTGCAAATGGAATCGCGCATTCGGAAACAAATCAAAATTGCCCACATGATCATAATGCAGGTGCGTGATAATGACATCCTCAACACTGTCTGCGTCAATCCCTAATAAATTCAGGCCCTCAACAGGAGAACGCAGAAATTGGCGCTTACGCCGCGTGGCTGCTTCAGCATTAAACCCGGTGTCGATGACCCAGGTTTTCTCTGAGTTACGCACCACCCAAACAAAATAATCCATAGGCATCCCTGCATCATGGAGGTCACCACCTATGAAGTTTTCACTGGAACGACGCTCTACCGTCGCATACCGAATAGCAAAAACTTCATACGCCTTGGGTTCTTTCATTGCTTAACTACCGTCTTTTACCTGAGATTCAAGATACTTATACACTTCTGTATTATCCGCTTTAAAACCCAGTTCAGCTTCTGCTTTATCCCACATAGTGCTGACAAGCTTTAAAATATCTGTTGACGTGCCTTCAGCCTCAGCAAGTTCGCGAGCCAGTCTAAGATCTTTAGCCATCAAACCAATAAAGAAACCTGAATTAAAAGTACCTGGCAAAATGAATGTTGGGAACTTGTGTTCAGTACTATTGCTTCTGCCAGTTGAGGCGTTAAGAATATCAACCATAACCTCAGAATTCAGCCCGAATTTCGAACCAAGAATCACCGCTTCAGAAGCAATCGCCAACGAGGCCGCCGATAAGTAGTTATTCATCGCCTTCATCGCATGGCCACTGGCAGGTCCACCTGTCAGAAAGGGTTTGCCCATAACTTCTAGTAGCGGCAAGCATCTTTCAACGACAGCTTTTTCACCGCCTACCATGATTGATAAACCGCCTTCAGCGGCTTTATAAACACCACCTGACACAGGCGCATCTATCAAAGGAAAATCTAATTCTTCCAGTTCCCCAGCTAATTTGCGCGTTCCTACTGGCGAGCAAGAACTCATATCAATCAATATTGTTCCTTGCTGTAAACCGCTGACGATACCATCTTCACTCATCAGCACCTGTCTAACGGCATTACCTTCTGGCAGCATCGTAATAACCACATCGCTTTTTGCAGCAAGATCCTGCAAATTTTGCGCTGAAGAGCTACCAGTTTCAGTGCAAAACTTCTCTACGGCTTCAGTGTTTAAATCGGCAACAACTAATTGATAACCTGCAGCGACTAAACATTTGGCCATTGGGTAACCCATGTTACCCAAGCCAACAAAACCTATTAGCGCCGGTGGCGAAATTTTATTTGTCATAGTCTTCTAGTACCTTGGTTGCCTCTCGAAAACTATCTACGGCTGCTGGAACTCCACAATAAATAGCGGTGTGTACGAAAATCTCACTGATTTCCTCGTTGGTCAATCCATTATTTCTTGCGCCGCGGGTATGTACAGCAACTTCATGGCTACGGCCTAAAGCCGTTAACATGCCCAGGTTAAGAATACTGCGTTCTCTTTTAGTTAAACCTTTGCCATTCCAGGCGTAGCCCCAGCAATATTCATGTAACAAATCTTGCATAGGACGATTAAAGTCATTGGCATTACCTATTGATTTATCAACATGTTCTGCACCAAGAACTTCTCGACGAATTTTTAAACCGGCCTGTCTTAACGCTTCTCTTGAATCTTCTGACATAAGATTTTCTCCTGTCTTTTAATAACTCAGAATTATAAAATTTGTATTGAATATGATGGGTACTGCTTGAAAAGTAATGATTACTTATAAGCTATTACAGTAATCAATTGACTATTATTAGCTAATCTTTATCATTCGGCATCACGATAAAGTGCTAAACGTGGTGAAAATATAATACACTTTTTTTCACCACAAGCACATTCTAATTTGGCAAGCTGATTATGACTATTCCAACCAATAAGTTCGATTTAACGGCTAAACATGTCATCGTTACTGGCGGCGGCTCAGGTATTGGAGCCGCAATTACTGAATTGTTCGCTGCTGCTGGCGCAAAGGTAATTGTTGGTGATATTAATGTTGACGCATCGCTGAAGCAACATGCAAACTCTGACTATTCAAGCTCAATTGACGTTCATCATTGCGATATTTCTGACAGCGAAAGTGTCAATAATTTTATTGCAATAAGCTGTAAAAACAGAAAGATTGATGTGTTAGTAAATAATGCTGGCGTAGGTTTTGTCGGTACAATTTCTGAGACCTCCCCTGAAAATTTTGATCGTTTGTATCAAACAAATGTGAGGGGAACCTACAACATGACAAAAGCTCTCATGCCTCAGTTTCTGGATCGTAAGCAGGGGGTCATTGTTAACATGGCCAGTATCTGTGGCTTAGTCGGAGTGCCTGACCGCTTTGCTTATTGCATGACCAAGTTTGCCATTATCGGTATGACCAAGAGCATGGCGATGGATCATGCTAAAGATAACATTCGCATCAACTGCATCTGCCCAGGTCGTATTGCCACGCCTTTTATGTTTGATCGAATCAATGAATATCCAGATCCAGAAGCTATAAGAGCAGACATGGATGCCAGCCAACCCTTAGGCCGAATGGGAACACCTGAAGAAGTTGCTACTGTTGCGTTATATCTGGCATCAGATGCGTCTTCTTTTGTTACAGGGGCTTGTGAAAGTGTCGATGGAGGCTGGTTCGCCGGATAATCTATGTTAGCAAAAAAACTCGCACAATCTATTGAGCAACAACACTATTCTTCGCTGCCTGAAGAAGTCATCAACAAACTTAAACTTTGTTTTATGGAAGTTTTATGTTGTATTTTTGATGGCAAAGACCTACCTCATTGTCAGAAAACGCTCGACACTTTTTCCGACCAGCAACAAGCCGACGCATTGGCTTTTATTTATGGCGTGCTTGCCCATAGCTTAGTCCGCGAAGATATGCATACGACCTCTGTCAGCCATCTAGGTGTTGTTATCTTCCCTGCATTAATGGCAATGAGTCAGCATGAAAAGATGAGTGGCCGTGACTTTTTACTAGCCGCCGCCTGTGGCTATGAAGCAGGAGCCATCATCGGCAAAAGAGTCATTGAAGGAAATATAACAAGCATTCATCGACCAACCGGCATCATGGGGCCAATCGCGGCAACGACGGCGTTAAGTAAAGGCTTCAAGTTAAACCACGATGAAACTATAAGTGCCATTGGAATTGCTACCAATACCTGCTCTGGGTTTAATGAATGGGCTGAATTTGGCTCTGACGACATGTACCTGCATGCAGGCTTTGCCGCTCGGAATTCTCTTACATCCGTCAGTCTTGCAAAGGCTGGACTTTCAGCTTCACAGACGGCTCTGGATGGTAAAGCTGGTCTTTTTGCTTCTTTAGCTATCTCACTACAATCTGATAATATTAATTTTTTTAGCAACAATGATTATGAAGTTATGGAGGTCTTTTTTAAGCCCTCGCCTTCTTGTAATTACACACAAACTCCCTGCCAGGTTGCACTATCATTAACCCAGAACAATGACGTTGATGTTCATGATATAGAGAGTATTAAGGTGTATTGCACTGAGGCTGCAATAGCGTATCCAGGGTGTAACGGTAAGGGGCCTTTTTTAACCAGCTTGCATGCCAAAATGAGCATTCCTTTTAGCATAGCCGGAATCTTTGTTCACGCCAAAATAGAAGAAAATAATTTTCATTTTCCTGTTAATGAGGATATTCCTGCATTAATAAAGAACATTGAATTAATCCCTGATGAGACTTTTACCGCGGCTTACCCTGCCAAACAAGGGGCGGCTATTGAACTCACATTGCGCAATGGCAAGCAGCTTTCAGCCAGTCAAGAAGATCTTATTCCCGCGTCAATGGAACAAGTGAAGCAGCGTTTTATTGAAGCCGCTACGCATAGACTTGGGAAGGATAATGCTTCTGAGTTACAACATATGATTGAACAAATTGAGCAGCAAGATAATATGCAAAACATACTGAATCTGGTCAATCAGGGGCTGGGGCTTAATTGACTTATCAACCGATACTGACAAGTTAAGCCCTCATACTAATCACCTATAGGTAGTCTAGGTCTAGGTCTAGGTCTAGGTCTATATATAAGTGATTAGCTATAGGTGATTATTCAACGCCTGAAAGCATCAAATCGTCTGTATAAACGCCATCGCCTCCCATTTCAAATCGTTCACTATATCTTCAATTCAATAGCGGCGACCTTAATGGAAAATTACCTATCCTTAGTATAGTAATGGTTCAAGGAAGCCAACTAACTCATCTCTTCTGCTTTCAAAAAACGGCGGTATTTGAAGAGACTTACCCAAATTTTCATAGCTTTCATCAACTAAAAAGCCTTGTGGTTTTGAGACCGCGGCTTCAAACAAGGCTCCGCCGGGCGTTCTGACATAAACAGAATCAAAATAACCCCGGTCTTTTCGTTCAGAGACGTCCGTATAACCTAAACCTTCAAGATGAAATTTAACATTATCCTGAACAGCAAAATCTTCTACCTGAAAAGCACAATGATGAACAACGCCTTCCCCATATTCCCAGGAACCTTGTTTTAAACTGGGCTCTTCCCTGAAATCAATTATTGCGCCGCTACCACCTTTTCCAACTTCATAACGAATATAGGAACCATCCGTTTGACGATTTTTACCACTCCAACCATGCTGCATAAATTCATCAGAATTCTCTACGTCAGATACCGAAACAGTAATGCCATGGGTTCCGCGAATACCATACTCAGTAGGGATCACCCCATTCGAATAAGGAGTGCGATCATCATCTTCAATGCCGACTAGTTCATACTCAATACCACATGGATGTTTAAACTGCAGCAATGTTTCCCCAAACCTTTCGCTTTCATTAACCTCAAAAGCATGTTCTTTTAAATGTTTTTCCCAAAACGACAATGAAGAAACAGGAACCGACAAAGCGACAGTACTAATCTGCCCAGTTCCTCTGCGGCCTTTACGGCCCAATTGTCGAAAAGGGAAACACGTAATCAAGGTGCTTTCTTCTCCATGATCATTGCCATAATAAAAGTGATAAACGGGTTTTTCGCCATCATACAAGGCGGTTTTTTTCACACTTTTCAAGCCAAGAATTTTTGTATGAAAATCGTAATCTTCCTGCGCACCACCAACATTTAAAGTTAAATGGTGGTGTCTCTGAATAAATGTATTTGCATCCATTCTCATCTCCTGTTTTTTTATTGAGGCGTTCTGTTGTTAGCGTATATGTTATTAAGTTACATATCGCTAAATAGTGATCGTACTAAATTAATTTCATCATCATTAACGCTATGATCCAGGTCAGGATAAACTCTGAGCGTGACCTTTGCTCCCATACGGGAAAAAACATCTGCTGTTTCTTGCGTTCTTTTCACTGGGACCCATTCGTCGATATCACTACTTCCCAAAATTACTGGCATAGATGAACAGGATTCTGAAATTTCCCATTGCGTACCTTCCTCTCCAATCAAGCCGCCTGTAAAGGCAATAAGTCCACCCCATGGTTGTTGTGAATTTCTATAAACATATTCACAAGCCAGACAAGCACCTTGTGAAAATCCGAAGAAATAGATTTTAGTAGAAGGAACACCCTGTGCATTGAGTTTTTCAATCACAGCAGTTATAGCGTCTATAGAAAAATCCAGAGAAGGTTGATTCCGCTCAATAGCTTCCATGAATTTTTCGGGATACCACGAGTTGTTATCGGCGTGAAGAGCAACATAACTAAGTTGTGGCAGGTCTATCCGATCGGCAAGATCAAACATATATTGAGGGCTCTGTGTACGTCCATGCAGCAATATTATCGCATGACCTGAATCCTTCGGATCAGGTCCCTTAAAAACAGGGAGATGTTTAAGATGAAAATTCAAAACTCAGATTAAGAATATGTATAATGAATGACTACCTGAAAGATAAAGCAATTCAGTGCTATCAGCAATGCTTGGTATAACGCAGAATATTACCGCCTAAATTTGCTTTGATAAATTTTAGCCGCACTAGCAAGTTAATACTCCCTAACTGATAATTCAATTTCTGGACTCATCACGTCAGCGCTATAAACGTCATGCTTCCTGTCTGCAATTATCACAGAGATACACGTAATCAGGAGAAATTAGGAGAACATGCAAGACTGTTTGGCGATGTGTGGAACTAGCGAAGCATGCTCTTATTCGCCCCTATTTACTGAGTAGCAACAGGGGAGAATAATTTTCATCATGTCTAAAGCTTTCATATCCCGTATTTATTGAACTTCTACGATCAGGCCATCCAACCCTCTGTCCAAATGCAGCTCTGCCCAATGGAATTCGTTCCGAAGCATTTCAGCTATTTCATCACGAGAGCTACCCGCAGCAATCATTTCACGGGTCATTCGACGAATCTGAACAGTCACGTCGCGGAAATTTTCCATCTCAGCTTTATTTGTTACCGGCCCATGTCCTGGCACTACCGTGCCAAAATCAAGCATTAATGCCTGATCTAGAGTTCTGGTCCAGGCACGAGCGCTACCGCCACCAGCATAGTCGATTAATTGTGGGACATCATCGCCATAGGTAAACATATCCCCGGTGGCTAGTACTCTGTGTTCAGGGAAATAAACGACAACATCGCCGTCAGTATGGGAGCGGCCAAAGCGAAAAATTTCTGCAACTTTTCCGCCTAGATGAACGAACGCATGCTCGTCCAGGGTTACATCAGGTTGCCCACCCTGATTGGCATCGACCATTTTCAGCCGGGCATTCTCTGAAGCAACAACTACTGTGCCATCTGCCTGGGCTCTTTCATTACCGCCGGAGTGGTCGCCGTGATAATGCGTGTTAATAACATATTTAACAGGTTGATCAGTGATGGTGGCCAACATATCCATCATGTTGTCGTAATCCCAGGCAAATTTGTTATCTACCATGATGACCCCTTCGTCTGTAAGAAGCACCGTGACATTTCCAGGAACCGCAGGGTTATGGATAACGTAGAGATCATCCTCAATTTTAATAAGCTCAATGGCTGAAGGTTCTGGTTGCGCATAACTAGAACTGGCAAATACTGTTATCAGTACTGCACTAAAAAATTTACATAATGTTTTCATAGTAGATATTCTCTCTAGGTCATTTGTTCTAAATAAAGTTGAAGCTCATTTATAAAAGAAGCCATCGTAACAAAGTCACTCGCCTTATTAAAAGTCATTCGCTCTATTAATTAAGCGCGGCTTGTTTATAAGGTATTATTTATTGCCTCACTGGTGACGGTGTCGCCAATGCTGATCCGTCTCGACCTGAGCCATCCAATGCCCCCGGGGAAAGCAGCCCATCATACTGATCCCTGTTATTGTCAGTACAGGCATATTCCATGATTTCCCAATTATCTGGAGCTATGTCGATCATGTAGCCGGTTGTCCATTCTTCTGTATAGAACTTCGGATCATCTATCGTCGCCTGATACCATATTTCATTTGCACTGACCCGAGCCCAGCGTTCAATGACATGCAGTTCATCACTATGACGGTTGCCGTGATCATCCAACCAGGTACGATCGGTTAGTTTGGTCGTATCAATAACCAGCGTATCACCTTCCCATCGGCCTATTGAGTCGCCCATCAGAGAGGGAGCCCAAATATCACGGTGGCCACGACCATCGGTATAAATCACCCGAGTGTTATGCATGTATTCGTAATAAAAAATCACCCTGTCTTCCATCACCATAATCTGGAAAGGATACGGCGAGTTGTTTACCCGTGGAACCCCCGGGAAAACACAACGAGAAGTGTTATCTATCAGGTTAGCAACATCGTTAAAAGCCGTTAGCCCTTCGGCGGTAAACGGTAAAGGCTCAATTGGCGCTGATGTATTCTGGTGAATAGCCTTGTCCCACACTCCGTTGAGATCTGCTCGCCCCCAGGCATCTCTTGGCGCTAGCGTACCATTCGATTCCGGCTGCTCGGCGAGAACAGGGGAACGTTGAGCATAGGCATTCATGGATATAAGGGGCGTCACTAAAGTGACGCAGAATAAGATTTTAGTTATTATTTTCATTTGTAGACTCCTGATTTTTTTGCTTATCTATTCGGCAATTCTGCTGCGGGGCCGTCATCATTTGGACGACCAAAAATGGTTTCGCCTTTATATTCCCAACCCCGTCCATTACAAATATTTTCTCCATTAAATGCCCTATAGCCATAGATAGTCAGCTCTTCCCCAACTTCTAGCGTGTTTGCTGTAAAGCCGTTTCGAACCAATGCATTGGGAGCGCCTCCCTCACAGCGCCAGGGGCTTACCGAGCCATCTTCATTAGTGACATCAAACAATATCCAGATATGTGGATTGCGCCACTCAACTCTTGTAATAGTTCCGGTAAGTGTTATCGGAGCACTAGAGTCAAACTGCGAAAAAAAAGAATGGTGTGCTGTAGCGGGAATGGCTACAAGCAAAGAGAAAATAACAGCGACAATTCTTAATTTAGTTTTCATTTTGATCACCTTGTTTGTTTTGCTAGTTAAATTTTATTAATTAAATTTATGCGTTTAGTAGAGTTTCATTTTCACTTATTCAGAGTGTTTTTTGTTATTTGTCATTTTATAAATCGTCCTGTCTCTTTTTACGAAATGATGGTAAAAAGCCGCCGAGGTATGGCCTAAAATTAGAATCCAGATCAACCATCTCCCAAAAACTTCTTTATGTAAAAAATCTATAGGAACTTCAAATTCTTGAAACGTCATACCAAGACCATCACTCACTACAGAAGCAAATAAAGCCGTCTCTTCAAATTTTGATATCTCAAACAGGAAAAAATATTCGGTATTGACCGAGGTTCCGATGTAACCCAGTATGGGTTGGATTATCATAATTGCATATAAGGCATAATGCCCGGCACGGGCGGCGAGATGCTCTAACTTTGACCCTGCTTCTTCATTTGGTTGACGATTTATAATGCGCCAAATAATTCTCAAGATGACTAAAACCGCTATAGAAACCCCAATGGATAAATGTATCTGCAATGATGTCCAATATGCAGGATCACGAGGCACGCCTGGAGGAGGCAGTCCAGGGGTAAACCATATCTCATAATAAATACTGAGATATGAGACTAAAAATAGAACGGCGGTACCCCAGTGAAACCACTTGGCAATAGTGCCGTAATTTTTAGACGTGTTTTTGACACTCATAACTGACCTACGTTGAGGAAGTAGTTCCAACCCGGGTAAATTTAAAGTTAGCAATCATTTTCAATAAGGCTATCGTACAGTTGTGCGATAATTTATTCAATAGTTAGCGTTAGGGTATATTTTTGGTATAATAATTAAACCAACATGCTGAATTTTATAGAGTTATATCAATGCAACTCACTGAAAACCTATTATTCAATTATGAAATAAAGTTGAATTTTTAACAAATAATTAATGGTGCTGAAATATTTTGAATAGATCTCAATTAAGTAAAGCAGATAAATTACAAATACTTCACGATATAGATAAACGCGCTTCTAACGCTATGTCCGTTATTGAGGCTTGCAAGAAGTTGAGCATTTCTCAGCCAACCTATTACCGATGGCGACGTGAATTAACCAGCAAGAATAAAGTTGTTTCGCCTGTTTCAAAAACTGCACAAAAAATATTGGATACAGCAGAAGCCATGTATGGCCCTTACGGTTTAAAAGTTTCCCTGCGTGATATAGCCAAAGAGGCAGGCGTTAGCATGGGAACTATAAAATATCATTTCAATACGCGTAATGACCTACTTTATAGCATTACAACAAGGGGCGAGCATCAATTTAGCGCTGAACGTTTCGGACTGCTTGATAAGGCAGAAAGCAAAAAAAGCCAATCAGCTCTAAAGGATATTATTACTGCATATTACTTGCCTGCATTGAAAGCGGCAGTCAGTCAGAAAAAAGATGTTTCAAACTACCATCGTTTTTTAAACAGACTTATTCAAAACACGGATGCAGAAATTCAGGAAATTGTGCACCGCTGTTATAACAATACACATAAAAGATTTATTTACGCGTTCAGTTGCGCCTTGCCGAAACTTTCCCAGGAAGATTTGAGTTGGCGCTATATGGCATTTACCGGCGTCTTTTTCTCAATCACCCAAAATCCAATTCGCATCAGCCTTATTACCAATGGCAAGGTTAAAATACAAGATCCTGATATTGCTATGCACAAGTTATTGCCCATTTTACTTTCAATAATGAAGGCTAAAGGATAGGTAAAAGATAAAAGGCCCAGAGTAATTTAACCTAGAGAGAACAAGCAAAGATGCCGAGCCAAGCTTAATGAACTTAAACAACAAACACAGCAATCGAAAGGTAAGAGTCACTGCCCCTTTAACTTAGCTTTTGATTTTACATAGTTAGCTTGTCAATACCGTTGATAATCGTTAGTCTTTTCAACTGAAATTCTATTTCAACACCGCCCATATTAGGGATTCAACCATGACTCATTTTAGATGTAGACATTACTTATCCATTGTTTATGTATTAGTGCTATTAGTACCCGGAGTAAATACGGCCTTCGCACAGAGTGATGCTCAAATTATTGTGAACAATCTAGAATCCGGCAATCAGGACAGTGCTCAAATTTATATGGACCGGTTAACAAGGCTTGATGCGAACAAACTGCAATGCAACCTATTAAGCAACTTTAACTATATTTTTGACTACGATAGCAGTCTGTTCAATAAAGAAAACATGGAGTGGTTATTAGATAGTTTTAGAGATAAGGGTTATGCATGGCCTTCAACATGTGACTATCGTGGGCAGGTGTATGATGCCCATTGCTTAATATATGGAGATGCTTTAAGCCCCAATCAAGCTAACTTATTGAAGGAGGTTTTTGAACAATTGAGCATTTGCCCGGTCGATAATTTAATTTGTACTGAGGTGCACAACATGTATGAGAATGCAGAGTACACCGATATCTATTTATATGTAGCAGAGCGATATTTCTCAGAAGCCAATCTCACGGACAAGACTAGAAACCGTTGTGGGAATTATCAGTCATGGGCCGAAGCTATTGTGCATACACATACAGAATATTTTAATCTGGGCTGGGCTATTTATGATGACTTTCAATTAGAATCTGGCTCAACATCTCTACAAAAATCTCTAGATGGCATGCAAAGATTTGTTAGCCTCAATGCCAATGAGTTAAGGCAAGAGTATGAATCTTTACTTCAAAATTTATCAAATACTGACAGCTCTGGTGCCCGAGGAAAATATAGGATGTTTGTAAGAACGTTAACGCCTTATGTTGAAAACTAAACTAATAAAGCCAGGTGAACTTCAATGCTGTGAGCCCAGGGAAGAAGAATTACCTTGCGCTATATTTGGTAAACGCACCGCCTGCAAGTGGCAGTGACGCAGGACCTTCAGCGGCAAAAACATTACCCTCGGCATCCACTGCAACCCCTTCACCAGCGGTGCCCTGATAACCCCGGCTCGCTGTCTGATAACCAGGAATAAAACCAACTATTCGATCCTCATCGACGGGGCCGATTCTAACGCCACCATACCAGTTGGTATGCCTTATCGGGCCGGACTCAGAGTCAATCGCATAGACCATATTATCGGCCGTGATAAAAATCCCACTAACCCGACCATAGGTGTAGCGAGAGTCCAAGTAATTGCCTTCCTGATCAAAAATCTCAATACGATGATTACCGCGGTCAACGACCCAAAGACGGCCTTCAGAATCAAATTCAAGGGCATGGGGCGTACGGAACTCACCATGCTCCATGCCGATTTGCCCCCATTCCTTGATAAATGCGCCATCAGGGGAAAACTTCATAATGCGTGAAGTCTGACCGGCCTGCTTACCTTCCTCTATAGCTTCATTAGTGATCATAGCCTGAGCGTTGTGACCATCAGCCACAAAGATACTTCCATCTGCCGCCACAATGACGTCGTTTGGTTGGTTGAAATGCGTGATGTCGTTGCCAGGCTGACCCGCCGTGCCCAAACTCATTAATAACTCTCCGCTGGGACTGAACTTATGCACCTGTTGACCCTTGGTGCCATCCGAATTGTTGGCAAAGTCTGTCACCCAGATGTTGCCCTCATAATCCACATGCAAACCGTGAGGAGTCATCATCAATCCACCACCAAAATTGGCTAGTACTTCTCCAGTGTTACGATCAAACTTGNAKMTYKKATNSRYRRSGTTGATGTCACAGTTGATGGGTTCACCATCTCCAAATGCCCCTGCCCCACAGCGCTCATAGGCCCAAATGTGCCCATCAATAGGATCGATATCGATACCAGCAGTAGAGCCCCACTGGCGTCCAGACGGAAGATCACCCCATTGGTTAGTCACCACGGGGTTAGGATTAGGAAAACCTTCGCCCGTGATGATATTACCAGCAGAAACACATCCGGCCAGTAGCACTAGTATGCCGAGGGCTGCTAACTTGATTCGATAGATTGATTTGAGCATAGCTCTTCTTCTTTATTTAATTTGAAAGGACTGGCAGTTAATTAGGATGCTCATAAGTTAACTCCCTCTAGTTGATAATTCAACTCATGAAAGCATCAGACGAATGGCGATTCGTCTCTTTAGACGAAGTTTTTGTTAAATTTAATGAAGGCAAAATTAGCTTAGCCTATCTAAGTTATAAACTTTTTTAATTTACTACTAGCTTGATAAAAACGGCTACTGCTGAATAGGAACTCAGAGRAAAACTGAAGGGTTTATGAATTATCCCTTTTAGAGAGTCCTTATTAAATTTATAAGAAAATAACTTTAGAAAAGTTAGAAACTTACAAACTTTATAGAAGGACTTCTAAAAGAGAAAAGACTTAATGGCGGTGTGTGGAGTCTCTTGCGAAACCTGCTCTTTTTTTTCCTAATAACAGGGTAAAAAACAAGGAATTTCCTGTTTTCCCCACCCCACCTCACTTCCAGCTCTATTTTTATCTCTATATTTCAATAAGTTATGAAAATCATAAGTCTATCCTTTGAAAGTTATCAGGAAAGAACAGGGAATATTAAGAATAATTGCCCAATCGATCACCAAAGAATATTCTTACAAAGACATATATTAATTCCAATAGCACTCAAATTAACCAGCCCCATTTTATATATCTTCTAATGATTCATGACAATATATGATATTGACAAGCTAACGTTTTAGATCGAAAAACGTTAACTTATTGATATCCTGCTTATTCAACAAAAGGCATAAAGCGTCCAAGTATAATAACGATTACCCAAATAATGAGTGACAATCCTGCGATAACTTTAGCCTGGAATTTCGCATCTT
>NVWI01000018.1 GCA_002746215.1 SAR86 cluster bacterium | reverse complement strand
ATCAGCAGTAAACGATGGCAATTTGTCTATTGCTGTTTCTATAGCATCAAACTCGGTCCTCATATCAGAAGATGAACCTTGTGCATTAGTGGCCGGAACTCCGGATGGTGTGTACCAAGGCGAACTCATTGATTAATAACCTTATTTTTTAAATGTTTCCAAGCTTTTTTACGACATATGCTAGATACATGTTGTCTACATATATCGTACATGTCACCTATACTTTGACAAGTATAACCTTTTGATCTTAATGAACGTATTTCTAAAACTTCTTCAGTAGTTAATTTTGCATCCCCGTTTTCTTCACCTTTTGTTTGTCTATCTTTCTCACACTTATCTCTGTTATTATCCGCTATAGTGCCTAAAAATAAGTGTTGTGGATTGCAACAAAGTTTATTATCACAATGATGTAATACACACAAATCTTTTGGTATAGGACCTTTATATAACTCATAGGCAAATCGATGAGTAGATACTTGTTCCCCTTGTACTTTAACCACCCCATATCCTCTCGCCCCTTCTACTCCTATCCACCAATGACAAGTACTAAAAGGTATTAATTCAATTTTATCTTCAAACCGTTCTTGTAAAGTTTTTGAATGATTTTTACGTATTGTTGGGATTCCAGATTTTCTAACCTCATCTTTAGTACGTAATGTTAAATGTTGAGGATTTACGCATAAACGATTTTTACAAGTTTGTGAAACACATAAACCATCAGGAATAGGGCCTTTATAAAATTTATACGCAATTCTATGAACCGTTTCCTTCGCACCTTTAATTCTAAAACTGCTGCATCCTTTTTTATTTGGTGCACCTAGCCACCAGTGGCATGTACTAAAAGGTATAAGTTCAACTTTTTCTTCAAATCTTTCTTGCAGACTTTTCATCTTAGTTGCCTTCTGTGCGCGTATCTAATCATTGCGCCAGTTAAATTAATTGGGTCAAAATAATCACTATCTTTTTTGATAGTAATTGATATATTCTCACCACTACCCTCTAATTTCAAGTTTGAAGGACTTAATGTGACACCATCCCAAAAAAACTGATCCCAGGTGAAGTTATCCCAAATAGTTGAACTAAAATCAAGCACTTCCGTTTGCGAAGAAGGCTGAGGTAAGTCAACCGTCCCATACCCTACTTCAGTAGTCATAACGAACTCTGCATATCCGTCACCATTCGCTTCTATTGTTATGCCTAAATATTTTTTATTCCACCTTATAGACTTAGCAAAATTAACATGAGTTGTTAAAACGGCTAAGATATTATCACCATCAAAACTGGTGCCTTTATCCAATTGATAAACTTTACCATCTGAAGACCCAAACATAATTTCTTCTTTGCCTGTGCTATCTTCCAAAGACGCAATAGCATCGACGGTATCCACAAAGAGTATCGGCATCATACCTACAACTTCATTGCCTTGTGCATCTAAATAACTAGTTATATAAAGACCTGTTTTATCTGTAAAAAATACCCTATATTGATTTTTATCTCTTGCTATACAAGAAGCATTTATAAGAGTCTTCTTGGTATTTAAAAAACTTTGTATATGCCTGGATATAGTCGCTTGTTGAAAATTACCATGGGCTAAAACAGTACTTAAAGTTGTTATACCTCTATCATCTAAATACATTGTACGACCAAACTGCTGTATCGAATGCGCAAAAGCACCTAATTCATTTCTATATTTAACTAAATTCCAGTCTGCCGCACTAGTGCCGTATAACATATGAATAGTATCCCGGCTGTAAATACCAAGAGCGCCGCTATCTTCAGATCCGGGTTCAGACATAAATCCTGTTATTGTATCACCAACAGCTAATTCAGCGGCCCCAAATATAGGGTCAAAAATATAAGGATTAGCTATACCTGAATGTTGTGCAGAGCCTGAAAAAGCAAAAAATAAATGATTTTTATGTACAATAACATGATTAGGTGTGTCAGTTGTCATTCCTGTAGCAATAGGAACATATACAGTGCCGTCAAATTCAAAGCCTTGATTAACTCTATCACAACCATAAATACGTAAAGTCCCAGTATCGCCGCCGAAATTAGCTTTTACCATTTCATATCGACCACTCGCACTTAAAGTTATGGCTGAACTATCTGCCGATATAGTAGCGACATTTAAATTAGCACCAACATCTAAATTTTCAGACTGAAAAGTACCTGTTTGTGAAGCAAATATTAGTCTTCCCGCCGCATCACCTGCAGCAAAAGACCCCGATTCTATTACCACCCTGGTTATCGTAGCTGTTGCAGCAGAAGTAGCCCCGGTAATAACATCATCTTCAGCTATGACATAAGTGCCAGCAGACGTAAATGATAACTCCCGGCCTAATGCAACACTAGTCCATCCAGAAGATGAGGATTTATACAAATCTGTTGCAGTGCCCCCCGTATTATTTCTGAATGCATACCATACATCATTAAGTTGGTACAGACCTAATATAGCACCTGAACCCGGGACTGCAGCTATATCACCTCTGAATTCATCAGCAGCTAAATTTAAATTTTGACCATGCAATTTAGCGGTAGCTGCGCCACTTTTTTTAGCTAATGAAGAAGCAGTACCTTCAGTTACCGAAGAAACTTGTAAATCATTAGTTGCATCAAAAGTGCCTGTTATTCTTGCAATTACTAAAAAATCAGGGGTCCCTGAAGTATCAACATTTAAAACTACTGCTGTAGCCGCAGAAACTAATTGAGTAATAGTGTCACCAGTAGAAAAAGACCCTGTAATAGTAACATCAAGTATGGAATATTCACTATCAGACGGACTTGGCCTGCCGTCAAAGATCTCATAACCTTGAATATCAATATAGCCCTGGTTATTAATACCGATCTCATAATTTTGAGTTTCCCTTAATTTACCAGGTTCAATATTCCACGGTCTTGATTCAGTATCATAACCGCCTGTAAAAGGTATGTAATCAAATTTGGGCTGGGCTAACTGAGGTATAGTCACGCGAGATACCCTGCAATGCGGAAAGGAGCTTCCTGATTTCTCTTGAGTTGGTTCATGATCCTACGCATACCAAATTGCGCTCTAGCTATTATCTCTGGTGCTGACTCAAAAATACCATAGTATTCCATAGCTTGATATTTAATTAATGAGTGATAGTCACTCGGCATTTCAGGGGTGTCAGTATTTGCAGCTAATATTTGAGCAGACCTAAGATAATACCCTGTTACAGTATAAACCGCATCAGGAGTCAGCCCTAATTGCAATTCATCTTTTCTGTTAACAGTTATATGGATTGGTTGTGACTTTTGGTCTTGTAATGATCCTGTTTTATATAAATGTTCAAAATAAGGCCATTTTACAAAAGCTAAAAAAACTTCGCTACCTGTACCGGAAGATTTTAAAAATTGTTTAGGTGGATTAATGGGGTCATCTACATGCCAGGCTTTAAATCGTGTAATGGTTGCTGCAGCATCTGAATCAGTCACGGCACCAGAAGCATATACATCAGTACCATCTACAGTATCTACTGTAAATTTTTTATGTAGCCAGCGCCAGTCGCGCGCACCCTGTATTTCTGTGTACGCATCAGCTACCCAATTAACAACACGATTAAGTTCACCAATTTGTCCGGTAACCGCCGTAGGCTTAGGACTTGCATCAGCACCCCCGGCTATACCGCATTCCCTTGCGACATCTTGACATATTGTTAAATAATCAGCCATTGTTAAACTCTCATATCATTACATACACGTTCAAGCCATCTGGCACCTTTAGGATTTTTATCAGTTATGATGTGTAAAGGATACCTGTGTGATTTTGTTTCAGGATACGACATTTCTTTTATAGCAGTATAAGGGTTAATAGTCTCAATATTACCATAGGATGAAGTTTTAGCTCTCAATAACACTTCTACATAATTACGAGGCAGCCATTGTTTTTTACCTCTTAATATTAATTTAGGCGTTCCATTAACACTTACAGTAAAAGTATTGTCAGGATAAACAGCCTGAGAAGGCATAACCATTATTTCTACCATTTCTTTGTCAAAACGCATTTGGTCTGCTTTTTCTTTAAATTCCGCTGAATCCACTGAAGTTAATGAAACTTCTATAACTTCTGCATCAGCTTTAGAGTCTCCTTCTTTAAATTTTACATTACGCTCATCTGCATGTTGATAAATATCTTCTGAAGATTTGCCCTTTGCCATTGTCTGAAAAATTTTTTGATTTGATTCTAAAAGTGCCGCAAATTTTTTATCTATATCTATGGATAAATCATCTAATTTTTTATCTACGACTTCATTTCTCTCTCTGATTTGTTTATCAAGAGATTTCATAGTCATATTATTATTAGTACGTTTATCTATCTTATCTTTTTTCATAATAATTTACTCTTTAAGTCCGACTTCAATTAATTTAGCTGAATTTATCAATCTTAACTGATAGCGAACCTGGTTTTGTGGCATTAACATGCTATCGCTATTAAGCCAGTCATGAATTGCTTGTAAATTGGCTTGAGATATTATGCACATTGTAACTGTTTGCTCTTGATCAGAGGCCCCTGATTCAAGGGCCTTTGCATTAGCATTCAAGATCTTTTTCTCATCCTTTGAATTTTCAGATGATTTTCTCATATTAAATTAGCCTTTTAGTTAAGTTTTTTATTAAGTGCTCTATATAATTTATCCAATCTTTTAGCTTTTACATCTAGCTCCTTGATAGCATTAATAATCGGATAAACAAACATTGCCTCAGATATTCTTTGACGACCTGTTTTTTCATCAACTTTCCAACCAGCAAAATCATCTACATTTTCTTTATCTAATGCAGCTTTTACTTCCTGAGCTTTTAAGCCATGTATGCGCGCATCTACATTAGTAGGATACTCTTTCGCATCTATGCCCCATTCTTCAGGCCATTCTTCAACAGGTTTTTTGTAATAAACAATCGGAGTTAATTGATTAAGAAAACTTAATCCTAATCTAGAGTTACCTATTACATTTTTCATACGCTCATCAGAAACTTTATCCCAAGTCGCATCAGTACCCCAGTCATTACGGATATGATCTGAAGCATCCCCAATAACAATCGCCTTATCTGCGGTATTTACTACACCTTTACCAATTGAAAATTGGTTAGAGCTACCTGCAGCACTCACATCAGTATCAGCCCCGATACAGATATTATTTGACCCGGTAGTTAATGTAGGTCCGGTATTTCTACCTAACATAGTATTATTATTACCTGAAGTAATAGTTGAACCTGATAATGAACCAATCGCGGTGTTCTCTCCTGTACCAGCATTCACAGCTTTTAGTGAACCCTCACCAACTGCAGTATTATCGTCATCTGTTGTACCAGCGGCTACTAAAAGAGCATCATTACCAACTGCTGTATTACGAAGACCTGTAACATTCGCACCTAAAGCATTGGAGCCAATGCCAGTATTATCTACTCCTGAAGTATTTGCATCAAGTGATAGTGACCCAACTGCAGTATTATCAGATGCAGTATTAAGAACTAAAGCATTTTTACCAATTGCGGTACAGTTATCACCTGTAACAACACCACTTAAAGCATTAGCCCCTATTCCCGTATTATTAGTGCCTGAAGTATTTGCATCTAAAGCCCCTGATCCAACTGCAGTATTATCATTTGCTGTATTAAGTCCTAAAGAACTTCTACCTACTGCGGTGTTTCCTGTACCACTAACATTAGCATCTAAAGCCTCTGATCCGACTGCAGTATTATTTGATGCAGTATTTAATAATAAAGCATTTTTACCTATTGCTGTACAATTAGACCCTGTAACAACAGCGCTCAAAGCATTTGTACCTATTCCTGTATTACTTGATCCTGAAGTATTAGCATCTAAAGACCCTGAACCTACAGCAGTATTATCTGCGGCGGTGCTAAGTATTAATGCATTAAAGCCAACTGCAGTGCTATTTGATGTTGTAACATTGGCACTTAAAGCAGATTTACCTACTGCGGTATTATTTGCACCACTAGTATTAGCATCAAGAGCTAATGATCCGACTGCTGTGTTATCTGAGGCTGTACTAAGTATTAATGCATTATGTCCAAGTGCTGTACAATTATCACCTGTAATATTAGCACCTAAAGAACTTCTGCCTACTGCGGTATTGTTAGTTCCACTAGTGTTTGCATCTAATGACTCTGATCCAACAGCAGTGTTATCTGCAGCTGTACTAAGTAATAAAGCATCATTACCAATCGCTGTACTATTAGCACTCGTAGTAATAGCACCTAAAGCATTAAAACCAACCGCAACGCAGTCAATAGCTGTAGTTGCTGCGTCCATAGAAAGCGCGCCAACGGCTACATTACCACCGGAAGCCGAAGCATTCAATAATGATAACGCACTAAAACCTATTGCTACACAATTATCATCTGTCGCACCAGCAGCAGTTAGCATAGCATCCGCACCAATAGCTACATTAGAATTACCAGTAACATTTGCGCCCAATGCATTAAAACCGACTGCAACACAGTCAATTGCTGTAGTAGACGCATCCATAGCTCGTGAACCAACGGCGGTATTACCCCCGGAAGCTGAAGCATTTGCTACCAAACCTGCATTAAAACCGATAAAGGTATTATCATCATCAGTTGTGCCCGCTTGAGCGCCCCCGGCATCTTCACCAACTGCTACATTACGAAGCCCGGTAACATTTGCGTCTAAACATCTTGTACCAACCGCAGTATTACCGTTTGCAGTACTAAGTGCCAACGCATCTTTACCGACTGCCGTAGCATCAATAGTTGTAACGGCGGTTTTTAACGCCCCTGAACCTATTGCGGTATTATCACCGGAAGCTGAAGCATTCAATAAAGCTAAGGCCCCAAAACCTACTGCTACACAGTTATCATCTGTCGCACCAGCCGCAGTTTTCATTGCATCTGCGCCAACCGCCGTATTAGTATTACCAGTAATTTGTGCCGCTAAAGCATCAAAACCAATTGCAACGCAATCAATAGAAGTAGTAGACGCGACCATAGCCTGAGAACCTACAGCGGTATTACCCCCAGAAGCCGAAGCATCTGCAACTTTACCTGCGTCACTACCGATCCAAGTATTATCATCATCAGTAGTACCTGCTTGAGTTGCACCTGCATTAAGCCCAACTGCTACATTACGAAGTCCGGTAATATTTGCCGCTAAAGCTTCTGCGCCGCACGCGGTGTTACCATCTGCAGTACTTGCACTTAAAGCATTAAAGCCAATTGCTGTAGCATCAATTGTAGTTACCGCAGCATCTAAGGACTGAGAACCAACAGCAGTATTACCACCAGAAGCAGAAGCATTTAATAATAGCCCTGAATTATACCCGATAAAGGTATTATCATCATCAGTTGTACCCGCTTGAGCGCCCCCGGCATCTTCACCAACTGCTACATTACGAAGCCCGGTAACATTTGCGTCCAGCGCCTGAGCACCAACCGCAGTATTACCTGCAGCAGTACTAAGTGCTAAAGCATCTTGACCTACCGCAGTAGTATCTGAAGTAGTTGTAAGAGTTGCAGCAGCCCCAGTACCTATACAAGTATTATTACTACCTGTAGAAATTGTTAATCCAGCATCTTCACCAAATGACACATTATTATCACCAGTAGTAATAGCTGTACCAGCACTATGGCCGAATGAACTGTTATTAGTACCAGACGCCAAAGTAATTGAATTACCCGCATCTATACCAACTTGCGTATTACCATCAACATCTACGATATCACCTAATTCAGCTAGGTCAGCCAAATCAATAGTAATATAGTTATTACCATCCTGTTGACGTATTTTCGCATTAGAGCCAAATATTATCTCATCAGTAACAATTAGCTTTCGTGCTCGTTGTGTATTCTTAGCCATTTTCTCAATCCTCTTTAGGAGTTCAACCCCCTGCAGCGATAAACTGCAGGGAGGAATAAAATGTTAAAATTTAAGTTGCTTGTTGTGGTCTGTCAGGAAGAAACGCACAATCGGTATAAGTGTCAATTACACCTGTAGCAGTCCAATTATCTGCACCGTAAGTCCAGGCTGAACCCGTTGACCCATTTTCAACAATTACATAACCAAATGGAGCCATAGTATCAGGAATTGAAGGGAATGGAGGATCAATGATAAAGGTATTAGCATCAGTATCTAAAGAATTAATAGCTCCTTGAGATACAACGATAGTACCTGCTGCGATAATACCATAAACAAATACACAACCTTCACTTTTAGCCAGAGCGTTAAAAGCATTCCCGGTTGTATGGTCAGTTGTTGGCGTTGCCGCGTTAGTTTGTGCAGCAAGTTCCGTACTATATGCGCCTGCAAGAATAGTAGGTATTGCTGCTGTAGTGGTATAAGTGGTTGTAGTTCCAGCAGTTAAACCTGCCTTAGCTAAAGCCATAGTACCACCATTATTTAAGTTATTGGGTTGCATAATAGTTAACCTCTCTATGCTTTAGTTATTAGGTATCAGCCAAATCTGTAGCACCAGTTTCTAATATTGCTGCCCAACCATCATTTTGCATAAATGGTGCGGCCCAAAATTTACCACCGATATAACCACGTTGACCTAATGGATCTTGTTTATCTTTTTTATTGTGCGGTAAGTGAGTCAAACTAAAACCATCTAAACCACGAAGTGCAACATCCCCCCATGCATCTTCAGCTACAACAATTAAAAAATAAACATCTATGTTAACACTGGCATCAGAGATTAAACCTGTAGTACCTACTGCAGCACCTGCAGCTAAAACAGGAGATAATTCAGGCGAAGTGATAAAACGATATTCATCAACTGCACCTAATTCTCTTGGGTGAGCTTTCATACCCATTTCGCCATACTCAGCCGCTTTAGTGAAACCTTGGATCTCACGTATGTCATGAGCCATATCAGTATCAGTAAATACTAAATATCCAGCTTCTACAGGTGATGTATTATAATAAGGGGATGCGTCAATAACTTCAGTTATCATATCAGCCCTATTAGCTTCTAAGGAACGCGTGATATTACGGAGTCTGTTTAAAGTTACCGTTTCATCTACTGTTGCTCTTGTCGTACCACCTGCATAATACTTGTTAGTACTTGCTTTCAATATACCATAAGCAAGAAGTTCTTTAACAAGGCCCATACGCTGACCAGCCTGTTTCATCATAGGTTTAGGAATGTCGTCCTCATATAACTCAGCAGTTTTATCAGTATAAGAATACAAAACTGAATATTGATTAAGCTGAACTGTGATATCTTGAGGCGTGATAGTATCTGCTACAGGAGTAACACCATCTGTAGTTAAATGTTTATTTTCATCTACTACCCATTCATTGATTGTTGTAGAATTTGTAGTAGCACCACCAAATGGTAGCCAACGTCTGAATACAACAGTATCAGACATATTTTTACCGATCCTATGTTGTGTACCTGTAATAGATAACACCATACGGGGGATGGCATGTTTTAGGATTTCGCCCTTAACTTTTGCGATACGGGGCGTATTCGTATCATAACTTACAATAGCCATTATAGACTCCTGATATATCGAGCATACTAACAATACCTAACATTTTTATAATGTTAGATATTATCTATATTTTATTGCCGAAGGATATAAAAGTCGTCCGGGTATTATTTTAAGGGGCTATAAAGCGCCTATCTTTGTGATCTGTGRCCATAGAAACCTGTTTTAAAAGCTTCATCTACATCTTGAGACATATCCGGGACTGCTGCAGGGCCTGCACCATTAGTAGGCGCTACATTATCCGCTAATATCTGTTGATTTTTTGCCTGAGCAGCATTAGCAATTACATTAGGTTGTTCAGTAATACTAGTAGTTACATCAGTATTAGTGTTATTAAATTTACTGTACTTATCAAGTAGCRTGATTGCGGCATTTGCTGAAGGGTCTCCATATAAAGAGCCTTTATCATTTGCCCATTCAGGGTACGTACTAAGTAAGTTATTATAATAATTATCAGCTTGAGCAAATATAGCATTTGCTTCACCTGGTACACTATTTTGTAATGAACTTGCATTACTTAATAAAGTTTCGTATTGCAATCTTTCATTTATATTAGGCCCATTTTCATAAGCCCAATTTTTGAAAGTCTCATTTTGTACTGTATATTCCCATTCTGGATGGCTTTTGTCAAGAATACGTTTCATTTCAAAATCTTCTTGAAATTGTCTGGTACTAACTAATAATTCATTTTTAAATTTATCTAAAGTATCTCCTACAGAAGTACTTACTGAAATATCCATAGCATCAAAGGCCGAAGCAACTTCAGGTAAACCATCATTACGTAAAGCCTCACGACTTTCCTTATTAGTCATAGCATCTTTTATTTGTTCGCTAGTAGGTTTAACTACATTCCGATTTTCATATTCTTGTTTTTGGTACAAACTCTGTAATTTATTAGCCCTGCCTGACGCAGACTTAGCAATATTAACTGCACTATCAAGGTCTACACTCATTTGCTCAAACTTTGCCTTAATAGCATCTGGCACTCCCGCCCATTCATCAACAACTGGATCAATATTAACTTCCGGTGTAACTACTGCCGGAGTTTCTGGGGTAACTACTGCAGGAACTTCAGATGCTGCAGCTACCGGAGTTTCTAGTGTAACTGCTGCAGGGACTACAGGCGCTATATCTGATCCAYCTTCCGATACTTCCGATACTTCCGAKRYWTCYGRTTCATCACTAAACTCATATTCATCATCAGCGCTATATCCGGCAGCGAATGCCGCATCTATTTCAGTTCTAGTTGCCATTAAAACCCCCATATACGTTTTTTAAGATACTTAATTTCAGCTATCTGGCCTCTTAACAAAACACTTGCATCAATACTATCATTTGATGCTCTGTGTTTTTCAAGTCTCTCATTTAATAATTCTAGTATTTTTACTATACCAGAAGCTTCTAATTCAAAATTTACTAATAATTTTTCCATTATTGAGGCTCTTTAGTTTCAGTTTTATTTTGTTCGGCTAAAGCTTTATCTAATTCATCCTGTACTTCGGATTTTTTTCTTATCAGATAAAAATAGTCATCATTTTTTCTACGACCAAGAACGCATTCTAATAACATAGTATCAACAATACTGGAATTCTTTAGAAACGCAGGTTGGTCTTTAGGTTCGACCAGGCCCCACGAATCTTCATCTTCAGGATTTTTTGATCTGAAAACTAATAAATCAACTTGCCCCATTATAGAATTTTGTTCTTTATATATTTCAATAGAAACTTTTTTAGCTTTTTTTGCACACTTGGCAGCCCCGCATGTTATATAGTCTCTCACATATACTATGCTTTGAGCCAGTACCATTTCTTTATCACAAAATTGACAAAAATGAGACATTTTACATTCCTTTTAATATATTAAATGTTATTTGAATATAGTTATAACAAAATAACTATACTCAAATAACATTTTATTAGTATCCTGGCATATCAGGAATATTAGTAGTTTTTCTTTTTTTATCTTTTTTCTTCTCTTTTTTCTTAGATCTTTTTTTATCTGATTTTTGGCCATCACCATTATAGTAACCACCCTTTTTAGGCATAAGGTCTAACATGTTATATTTCCTCTTTTATTAAGCTTATTAATGAAATTAGTTAAGTTTTCTTTTATTGAAAGATCAGGTAGGTCCATTAAATTATCAAATTTAATTGGCTTATCTAATGAAAACCCAAGATTATTTAACTCTAAAATTAAACTTAATATCTTAGATATTTTAATTCCGTCTTCATTAACAAAATCAAGATTTAAAAATTCTTTTGGAAAATTTTTAAAATATTGTAAATCGCCACTTTCACTCTTTTTAATTAAAAAAGAATACCGCTTATCCTTTACATAAAATCCTAAAGAATGTGTTCCGGCTTCTAATTCTCGCATATTATATTTCCTCGCTATTTATATTTATTTAACAAATTTAATACTTTTACAACTTCTAGATATTTTTCTAATGAATCATCTATATATTTATTAGCTTCCAAAGAACGTGTAATATTTTGTAATTCATTCAAACTTACCGTAATATTTGTTTCTTTTGATTCATTATCAACATAAAATTTATTTTTCATAAGATTGTCCATCAGGTGCTCGKCCTTTCGGCTCAACTAATGGCTCGGATACTTCTCTATCACTTAACTGGATCTGCGCCTTTAACTTCATCACAGTATCCTGAACTTTTTGCTTGATGTCTTCTAAATGTCTGCTATCAGATCCTTTTTCCTTCATTTGCATAATGAGAGCTTCTAAATCCTGGGTAGCCTGAGATAACAATACTTTTACTTGTCTGTCTTTATCTTCACTCTCATGTTTCATTTGCGCTATGCGTTCTCTGGATGACCTGTCCAGATCACTTTTCTTAATGAACAATTCTTTTTCAAATTTTTGCATACGTTCATTAACTTCAGCATTTAATTTCGCTATTTCTAATTTAGGATCAGGAGGAGGCTCTTGGGCCGCCGCCATGCCCTCAACTATTTGTTGCCATTCTACATCATCATATTCTAAACGAGCAGGATCTATTTTGCTGATCCTCAATACTTCATCTATCCATTTTAATGGATCTTTTTTAAATACCGGATTAAGAACAAATTCACCTATCGTATAAATAGCCTGATTTGCTATTTCTCGTTCTATTAAGGATGAAGCACCTAACGCAATTATATTAAAATCACCTTTCAAGGAATCATCATCAACAAATTGTAGTAAGTGGTTGTAATATCTCTGTATATGAGGCTTGGTAATATAATCGTCATAAAGTCTCGCCACGCGCCTTAACATTGAAGACGCATTATTATTTTGTAATATCATACCGCCCAATGTATCAGGCGTATCCTGACTAACCTGTCCCTGCAAAATTAACGGCATACCTGTCGTTTCCTCGGCCATTTTTAAACCGAGTTCAATAATTTTTTGTAGTTCTTCCTGAACCATAGGCGCGAGAATGTATTGTATGCCGTTACCTACATGATGTTTACTTGGATCATAATCATCTGCGCCAACATATACCTTCCAGGGTTCTATCGAATTAACACCATCTGCAGCCTGAATTAAATTAGTATCAACAAATAACATCGGGCCACCTGCGGCCCCGGCGTTATCCATCATATGACGCGTAGCACCTGTTACCATCCTTTGAGAAGTTCTTATTTGCCTGGCAAGTCCGATACCCCAGGGCAAACCTAATCTACGTTGCCATACCATAACATCATAAGGAAATGCACCATTTTGCATATGAGATATTGACGCTTTTAGAACCCGGTTATTGACCATTGTTAACTGAACAAAAAACCAATCATTATCATTATCCTCATGATGGCTGTAGTCTTTTCTATCAGATAACATATCCATTATTAATAAATCATCTTTATGTATAGACCCGTGATAATACCAGATCTCATACATATTCTTTTTAGTATACGAATACTGTTTTAGCCCCGGCGTATCCATATCATCTTTGAATTCTTTATACGCTACAAAAGGTCCTTCTTCTATGACTCTGTCTATTTGTTCATTTATATATCCCGGTACATTTTTTAACTTCTGAAGATAGCTCCTTGTAATTTCGTCCTTTTCCCAAGTGTAATTTCCGTTATGTATATCCTCACCACACGCTGGATCAGGGAAAAAGTTTCTGTAGAACACTCTAACTGATGCAGGTTTTATTTGCTCTATATTAATAACCTTTCCATTTTTGTACATTATTTTTGTATCTTTGACCGGAATTGGCCCTTTCAATATTCCTGTACCCACCTTACATGCATCTTCTATTACTCTACGATTATGCGTATGATACCTGGACTCTACGCACCAATCCCATATTTTTGACTCAGCTTTTTTAGCGGCCTCTTTAGCCTTTCTTACAACGTCTTTAGCATCAGCTACGATATTATCGGTCTGCCTTTGTCGGCGTTCTTCATCTTCAGGATTTTCTTTTTGAATACCCTCTTTTATTTTATCTGGTATATTCCCTTTTGAAATGTCGATCATATCTGGGTTGGGAGTGGGGCCAATAGAAAAAGGGGGCTCACCATCAGTAGGAAATAATAGATCGCCCATACGTGCAGCAGCACCATCAACATATGGCCGGGTTATATTAGGGAAAATAGTTGAGCCTTCGGTATCTTCATTAGAACTCGGATACTGAGCGCCTAAAGGCTTACCACGCCATGCTTTTAACTCMCCYCTRTTAGCATCRTCRATKCCTTCATAATATTCCTCATCYTCYARCCACTCATCCTCTATYCCYGAATCCTGGCGCCCTGCGATTGCTTCTGAGCGTATTTGTGCCAGGGATAAYCCGATAACATTAAGRCGRTCATACAAGTCATGCTTGTTRATTTGCATACGACTTGGTGTCGATGTTARRYTYTCGGCTTCAAGGGTTTCAATAGTTTCTATGGACGCATAGTGTGGATCAGGCTTATTTCCTGTTGTTAAGGGGTGYTTTTTAGACCTTTTACTYTTATACGGCATTTTAYTATCTGTCTCTATATATTACCGTTATATTRCCAGTRGAGGAATTATCTGGATCTACTATAACGCTGGTATCAAATATAACTCCATCCGTCCCGGCAAAATCAACAAGTGAYCCKGCAGCTTTAYTCGCCTCAATCGTAAACACCGCAGTAGTACCATTCTTTATAACTACAGCATGCGCTGATAATACAGTATTAACATAAAAACCTTTCACTAAAGCCGCTGCAGGCGTTACTGTAGAAATATCTGTTTCCAGATCGACCACTCCAAAATTCCATGCAGGCATGTTATTGTTTTATCTCTTGCCATACAACTGATAATATTAACAAAGGTGTTGAGCCACCAGCGGCTACACCTTCTAATGACCAATCATCATTCTCAGGAATAACAATGGAGCCCCCAACATGCTCATGCATTAATACAGGTAGCGCAGCAGTAGTTGCCAAACTCGCGCCCAAGATAATACCTGAAGGTCTGATTATTGTAGGCGTGGCAGCAACTGTTCTACCTTCACCAGCAGTTGCAGAGCCTGCAGCCGCACCTAACTTAGCATTTTGAATTGTCAGAGTTGTGCCTGTTGTTGGCACCGCAGTTTGTACTGTACGTGAATGAACTAATGACCCCGCACCTAAAGTACCTGATACATACCCCACATAAATATCTAAAATAGATACTAAGACACCTGAACCATCAGGATTATGAATATCTAAAGGAGGTGTTGTAGATAACGCAGTACCCGGAGCCACACCACCTACGGCAGTACTCGCCATAAAAATATTACCTCTTGACGCGGCTTCATGATACTTACCAACGCCCTGTGCTATTACTAATTCGTTATTACGACCTAAACGATTTGAAGAATTACCGCCATCTGCTGCGGGACCAAGGCCCCCTGTACGACCGCCTTGGATCACTGTATCAGCCATTTTTCTGTCCTCTGTAAATTAATACCAACGTTATAAACTTTCTAATTCTAAACTATATTCTTACATTATACTACATGGTCGTAAAATGCGGAAACCGTAGGCGCGGTTCCTCCTGTCAGTGTTGTTAAATTTAATTGGATAAACTGAACAGGCTTATCAATTACATGAAACATAGCATTACCCGCAGTTATATCTTCAGCAGGAAATGGGTGAGTACCTATTTGAATAAAAGTTTCATTATCCAGACTAGCCTCTAAATCAACTGTGACTGCTGTCGGGTCACCTGTAGTCGTAATCTGTACTGTATGATGGCTAACCACTTTCCCTAAATCTTTGGATACACTCACACCCGTACTTGTTACCGCGCCTAATAATTTAAAAGCCATAACTAATAACCTTATCTTAATGATATAAGTGCTGAATCAGCACAAATTAAGTCAATACTAAATAATATTCGTGTATTATTAGCATCTGCCTTAGCTGTAAATTCGAGAAAAGTCTTTTCAGATAATGAAGAAATTATATCCCCAAAAAGATCAACTGTAGCTACTGGCGCGGGGAATAAAAACTGAGGAAAATTCAATGATACCGCATAAGATATATTTTGTAATGGTACTCCGCCATCTAATGTAACAACAGTCTCAACTATAGCAGCTTTAGTAGAACTGTCTGTAGAGCCCCGGATTGCCATAGTTATAGCTGTCTTACCTTTCGGCACCATAAAAAACGCATTATGCGTTATATTCTTTCCCTGGATAATTTTAGATTTAACTTTTGAATTTGTATCTGGTACGCCGGAACTTAAAGTATCTGATTCAGCTACATAGATATCCCCTGAAGGTGTGACTGACCCTGAGACAATTCCTGTCTGGATATGTCTGAAATTACCAATACTGACTTGAGTTTGTCCTGACAATGTAGTTGTAGAAGACTTTTTCTCAAAATTAATATCTAATCCGGTAACTACTATGTCCATAGTATCCCCGGTATTAGTACTATTTATAAATATCTCAGTATCCGAAGTTAAACGCGTTAAAGTAAATTTATTATCCCAAATAGTAATATTTCCATCTGATATATCTAAGCTCTCTTGTACACCTACAACAAAATCTTGACTAAATCCTTTTATACTACCTAAGGTTATTTCAAGTATAAAATCTTTTGGGAAATGTCCTGTGCTATTAGATAAGGCCATTATTATTCCTTAATAAAGTTCAATCATATCTTTTGATATGCCAATCTTTTTATAATCGAATGTTTCTTTTAATTCAGGTGGGTCTGAAAAGGCCCTTATGTGTTTATCTGGAGGGAAATCTTTTTTATAAATAATATTTACTTTATCAGATTGATACAAGTTAGCTTCTATATCTGTCCATATAATATAACCTCGTGTACCTGTAGGATCAGATGTATCTCGCCCTATAACTTTTTTTATAAACTTTATAATTCCAACATCTAATGGATCTAACATATTTCTTTTTTTTGGCCAGTGACTAATTATAAATATTTCTTTATCTGAAGATTTATCAGCATGTTCTTTAAAAGTTTTACCCAAAGTTTTAACTTCTTTAGGTTTTAAATTAGAAAAGAAAGTGTCTTCTAAAGATATTATGATAGCAAAATACATTAGTTTTCCTTAAAATTTAAAACTAAAAAACCATCTTTATTATCTTCTGAAACATTACTTTGTAAACCTATTGCTTCATAATCAAAAGTATTTTTTAATTCAGGTGGATCTGAATAGACAAATGCCTGGTAAATATGAGGACTTTTCAATTCGAAAGTTTTCATTACTTTAAGATATTCTTCTCTATCGGAGTACCAAATAAAATGCCCCTGGCCGCCTAATACATCACTATAATCAGCAATATATTTGGAAGGGGCTATATAACAAAAATTAGGGTCTTCTTTTAAATATTGCTTTGCATGTTTTTCTAAATAATTCATTAAATCAGGACCAGTCATATATAAATCTTTTATCACATCTTCATAATAAGGACCTACTTTTATAACGAATAACACTATTTCCATCCTCCGGCATAAATAACGTACGCTACAATAACTAGGGGTACTACCGTTATTATAATTTGTTTTACAACATCTATAGGTCTTTTATTTTGTTTAATTCTTTCATTCATCTTTAGAACGGATTTTTCCAGTTTAACAACGGCTTCATTATTTTCATGTATGTAGTCTCTAAATTCTTTAGTTTGCCTGGTGTAATTCCTTTCTTGAGTGAAAATTTTTTCAGTTATGGCGGTTTGTTTTTCGCTACTTATTGAAACTACAGTTATTAAATCGTTTATCTTTACTAATAAATCATCAGCTTTTTTATCCGAGATATTAAAGCGCTCATTAATCTCTTGGTATCGTTCCAAAAATATCTCATGTTCCTGTTTTCTTTCTGAATTAGTTGGGCCGCGTATCATTTTTGGTCCTTAAAATTTATACTCATTGGCTGTTTACGTTCTGCTTCCTGCATATTTTTTATAGCATCTGCCATGTCTTCGTAAGCTAATATCGCATGACTATA
>NVWI01000017.1 GCA_002746215.1 SAR86 cluster bacterium | reverse complement strand
GGTACTTCTATTTCATGGATCGATTTTAGGTTCAGGTGGTTTTATGGTCTTAATGACACATTTAGCTGATAAAGCCGGATATTAGGAAAATGTTATGAACAATGAACCAGAACGGATACTGCTAATAGATTTCGAGACTCAGGCCAGAGTAGCTATACAAAATCCGTTATACACTAATGATTTAGATACCTGCATACTGTGTATGTCATGGGGCTTTCAAGGGGGGGAAGGTTATTTATGGTGGCCGGGTGATCCAGTGCCACAAGAAATAGTATACCATATTGAAGCCGGGGGTTTGATAGGTGCATCAAATGCAACATTTGACCGGGAAATATGGGAAAATGTAGCAATCGTGGACCATGATTTTCCATGCACAGACCTCAAACAATGGATCTGTACTCAGGCACAAGCGCGTGTGGCCGGGCTTCCTTCTTCGCTAGACAATAGCGCTAAGGCGTTAAAATTAACAGAGCGAAAAACAGCTTCTGGTCATGTTTTAATTAATAAGTGTTGTATTCCGCCATTTAGTACTGATCCGAATGATTACGCAAATTTAGGGGCCTATTGTCTGCAGGATTGGGTTGTTATGAACAAAGTCGCTCAGTCAGTACCAAGGCTATCAAAGACCGCAATGATGGATTATCTAATCAATGAGCGTATAAATACGCGGGGCATAAAGATAGATATGCCTCTGGTAAAAGCGGCACGAAAATATGCAGATGCAGAACGTGAGTCAATAAATAAAAGGATAAGTTTGTTGACTGATGAAGTAATTACTAAGCATACACAGTATAAAAGGCTTAGCGCCTATTTAGTAAAATGTTTTGAAGAAGTTAAAAATTATGACGCTATAAATCTAATGGTACGATATAAAAAGAATGAAGATACCGGGGAAACTGAAAAGAAATATTCAACAGACCAAGCGGCTAGGGATTCTTTACTCAATGCTTATGAAGATGAAAGTATTTATTTTGAAGATGAGATACTTGAGTTGTTAAATTTAATGAATGACGCAGGGGGCACTGCCACATCAAAATTTGCAAAGATGGAACAGAAAGCCGATCCAGATGACCACAGAGTCAGAAATGTATTAAGGTATGCAGGAGCGCCTTCTACTTTAAGATTTTCATCAATAGGTTTACAGGTTCACAACTTCAGGCGTGATGCTTTTAGTTTTAACAAGGCAGAATTTATCCGAAAACAAATGCTGGCAGGCGAAGAATTGCATGATGTCGGTGGTACTAAAATGAACGTAATGGATACCTTAGGTCGATTGCTTCGCAGTGCTATCATACCGGAAGAAGGTAATATTTTCATAGTAGGTGACTGGAAGTCTGTTGAAAGTCGAATTACTGCTTATTTAGCGGGGGATACAGATAAATTAGATGTATTTAGGAAAGGTGAGGACCCTTATTGCTACGCTGCAGAGGCGATTTATGGCAGGCCAATAAATGAAAAAGATGGTCCGAAGGAAAGAGCCGTTGGTAAAGTTGCAGATTTAGCCTGTGGATTCTTAGGTGGTAAAAATGCTTTAATGAAAATGGCCGCTAATAAAAAAGTACCTATGTCACCTGAGCAGGCCAAAGAAATTGTATCTGCTTACCGTATAAAGCATCATAAAATAGTAGAGCTAGGTAACAGACTAGAATTAGCTGCTAAAAAAGCAGTTAAGAATCCTGGTACATCCCATAGAGTAAATAATATTAATTATTACTTCAATGAAAATGACCGAGCTTTATATTGCACCTTACCAGATGGTGAAACAAGATTAAGGTACCCTGAATGTCGGATAGAAATGAAACCTGTGTCATGGAGTAAGTCCGAGAAAGCGCCTCAATTGACAGCCTTAAAAGCAGCTATAAAACCTAAAGCAACTGCAAAAGAATGGACTCGCCACAGCTTATGGCGGGGCTTGCTTCTCGAAAACATTGTTCAAGCAATAGGCGCAATTATGTTAAGAGATTGTCTTTATGAATGCCAAGAAGAAGGTTTACATGCAATATTCCATGTACATGATGAAATTATTTTAGAAGAACCAGAAAATGAAGCAGAGGAAAAATTAGTACTACTGCAAGAAATAATGGAAACAGCTCCAGACTGGCTTGAGGGCCTACCGCTAGTTGCTGAACCTAAACTAATGAAAAGATACGGGAAATAAAATTATGAATAGATATTTATTAACAGAAAAACAATTATTCGATTTTTATATGTCGGAATTTGGTGCCTGTCTTACAGGTACAGCTTATTATAAGTCTAAGGAGAGACATGTGCACAATTTAATCGAAAAAATGGATACTATTGAAGATTATATTGAGTCGGAAACTAATAATAGCATAGTGATAAATAAAGTTAAAAAAATAGAGGTAAGGCTTCTGGTATGAACACTACATGTAACAAAATAGCTTTTGGTAATAAAGCTGATGCGTTGTTATTTATCAAAGATATGAAACGTCAGCTAAAGTATCAATCGACTAAAAATAAAGGAAAACTCAGGACCTATGAGTGTCATTTTTGTGGTGAATGGCATTTGACCAGTAAGAAAAAACATAAAAGGAAAACAGCATGAAAAATAAAGTATTTTTGGGTGGTACTTGCGCTAATACAACATGGCGCAATGAATTGATAAGAGACTTGCATGTTAGTTATTTTGATCCGGTAGTTGAGAACTGGACTTCTCAATGCATAGAAATAGAGGATACTGAAAAAGGTAGCTTTTGTAATATACATCTTTATGTGATCACTAGTGCTATGCAAGGCGTTTATTCTATTGCAGAGGTTGTTGAGTCAGTTATGACGCCTGACAAAGTAACGATATTGCATGTAGGCCCTGCTGGTTTTACTGAAGGCCAGTTAAGAAGTTTAAGGGCTGTTGTAGATTTAGTTAAACGTCATGGTGGGATTGCATATGTAGATGATGATTTAAAACGAACCGCAAATGTTATCAATAACGCCTTTAGAGAGGACTAAATAAAATGCAAGATCATAATATAGAGACAAGATTATTTAGTTTACATAGGTCTTCAAATGTGATTTGGTTCAGATTTGGCATTAAAGGGCCGGGTCTTTGTTTTAAAAATACTTCAACGTTATTTAGTGAAAGAAATATGTCTAAGAAATATCTTTCATTAGGATTTGGTTGGAGAGTTATTTATTTAAAGTCAATTGAGGACTAAACAATATGAAAGACCCCATAGCAAGCCCACCAGAAGTAATATTTTGGGAACCAATTATTATATGGAAAAGAATTATCCAATATTTAAAATATAAAAAACAACAGTTTAAACATTTTTTAATTCGTAGTTTAGGAGGCATACCTTGTAGGAGGGTTAGTGGCTTTTACTCTCACGCTAAGTATGAGTTAGCTATCATAAATAAAGACTATTGTGAAATGCAAAATAGGATAGATAGGGATGTATTAGATGTTGTAGCAGTGTTTTCGGCACAAGGTCATTCGGGTTTTTCAGCCGCTTACGCACTAGATAATATTAAACGCTTATTAAATTATGAYGTGCTAACACCTTTAACCGGGGAAGATTYGGAATGGAGTGGTCCTGATCTTTATTTCGACCCTGACAGTGATTCTTATCAAAAATAAAAGACTCACAAGTGTTTTTAAAAATGGTAAAAATGGCAAAGCTTATTTTATTCAAGGTTTAATATTTACCGAAGAAGATGGATGCACGTACACAAATATAAACAGTCATGTCTATGTAGATTTTCCTTGCATTCCTAAGTCTAAAGTTCTTAATGCTGAAGAAACTAAAGAATTTTTATCAAAAATAGAGGATAAATAAAATGGGTTATAATCTGCAAGTCTTAGAAGAAGTAGCTCCTTTTATGTTTTTTAGTTTATTAGGTGCAGGAGTTTTGTTATTTTTAATATTTTTAATATTTTGCGCTCTCGAACATTTAATTAAATTTCTTTTAGATGATTAGGATTAGACAATATGAATTTTATACATTATAAAGACCAACTTTCTGTTGATTTAGATAAAGTTACTAGCTTATATAAAGATTATTGGGAGCTGGGTGATAAAGAATTAATAGTTTTTAAATTTAATGTATCTGGTAAAGAATTTAGTGATAGAGATTCCTGGCGTTTTGAAAAAGAGAATGAACGTGATGCAGTTTATGAAGCTGTAATAAAGAAATATTCCCAAGATATGGAAGATGTTATTGATCATTACGAATATGTTAATATAGGAGCCCCAAGATTGTGAATACAAGAGAAGCGATAAACGAGCTAACACCTGAAGAACAGTTAATCGCAAGAAAAATAACTTACAAAACTACGAGTCATTCTTTTGACCATAAACAATCTGAGAAATGTGAAGGGTGTACGYTAGTTATTTACCAAGGTGAATTTATAATTGCTTATGCCTGCAGCATTTGTGGTGAAGAAGATATTGTTTAGGATATGAAAAATAATTTGTCCTGCAAGGAAACCGAATTTGAAATTAATTTTTGTTGTAACACTTTATGCGATAAGTATAAAGTCAAAACTCAGTTTATGCATTTGATAAGGCGAATAGAATATTTAGAGAAAGAATTGGCGTTATTGAAAACAGAGAATGAAGCTTTAAAATCAGAGAGGAAATAGTTGTGAATCTATCTGGAGAACCAAAATTAGGTCCGAGTGAATACTTAAAATATTGTTCTTGCGGTATGTCTTTCATTGCGGGTGGGGCACGCGGCGGCGATATACAAGAACAGTGTGAAAAGTGTAGGGATAAATACTTAAAATCAAAGCAAGAGGTGAGTATGAAATACTTTAAGATGTCAGAATTTAATTGCAAAGAAACTGGGGAGAATGAAATGGATATCCATTTTCTCAGGCGTTTGGATAGACTAAGGGAACTATGCAAATTTCCTTTTGTTATAAATAGCGGGTTTAGGTCAAAAAAACACTCAGTAGAAAAAGTAAAAAGTATGCCGGGCACCCATACCATGGGCATAGCTGCGGATGTAAAAGTACTTAACGCCTCACAAAGATATAAGTTACTTAAACATGCGTATGCTATGGGCTTTAAAGGCATTGGCATAGCCAAAGGATTTGTGCATGTAGATGATAGAGTAACAGAATCTAAATCATGGATATATTAAAATGAAACGAGATAGAAAATCGTATCGGATAGATGTAGCACTAATTGTCGTACTTTTAGTAATTAGCATTCTTTTTACAATATTAATGTGGGAATTAATACAATGGATGAATTAAATGAACCTTTCATAGTTCCTCATGATGAACGAATAGCAGAACTTAACGCGCTTCTATTTTTGAGAAATGAAAATATAAGGCTAAAAGAGCATATCGGAACATTGGAGGAAGAAAATAAATACTTAAAATATAAAGTTAAGCGTGGAGGCTTCTATGGGATTCTTAACTAAACTTTTTACGAGCACTGCTGCAGAGCCTATAAAAGCCATAGGTAACGTGCTTGATGATCTGTTTACCTCTGATGAGGAAGAACTTAATCTTAAAATTATAAAGCAACGGTTAGAACAAAAACCAGCGCTGATCCAGGCAGAGATAATGAAAGTCCAGGCTCAGCATAGAAGCTTATTTGTTGCCGGGTGTCGTCCTTTTTTGATGTGGGTCTGTGGTTTTGGTTTTATGTTTGCATTTATTATAAATCCAGTGTTGCAGTGGCTATTACCAGAAATAGGCGCACCTGAATTACCTTTAGATGTGATCATGGAATTAACCTTGGCAATGCTGGGGCTTTCTGGGCTTAGGACACTTGAAAAAATAAAAGGTTTAACGAGATGAAAAACGCCGTGACACCAAAGCACCACGGCAAAATGCGCTAATCAAGGAAAATTGATTAGCTTTTATTATAAGGCGTTTATGCTTGATAAGCTATTAAAATATTTTTATCACACAACGAGGTAAAGCACTATGTTAGATTTCTACAATAAACACTCCCTGGCTATTCACTATGTGATATTAGTCTTAGGTACTTTTAATTTATGCATGAATTTAATGCCAACATGGTTAGTAATCATAAATGTTGGTGCGATATTATATGCATCTTTCAGAATAGGCGCAGATGGTAAAAAAAATGATTAAACAACGTATTAAAGATTCTTTAAAATATGCTTTTTACACTGTAGCAATTATTGGTTATTTAGATATGTGTGCCCAAGCTATAACAAATGGTGAGATTAAATTAATACAAAGCGTTTTAAGTCGTATTTTTATAATTTAAAAAAGGTTCAACTGAATGATCAACTATAAAAATCCTGATTATACTGAAGTATTTTTTGAGCGCCAGGAGAGACTCGCTAATCTTAGGGCTGATCCAAAATTACTATCTATAATGAAAGTTTATTACAAAGACAACCCCTGGGATTTTATTAATGATTGGGGCATGACTTTTGACCCAAGACAATTAGAGCTGGGCAAAAATGCTAGTATACCTTTTATTCTCTGGCCCCGGCAGAGAGAGTTTTTACACTGGCTCGATGAACGTTGGAAAGCTGGGGAATATGGCATAGTAGAAAAATCCCGAGATTGTGGTGTTACCTGGTTAGCGGTTGGTTTTTGTGCTGCGCAATGGCTATTTTTACCGGGGTTCAGCGCTGGCTTTGGTTCTGCATTAGAGAAAAAAGTAGACCGGATAGGTGACCCTGATTGTATATTTGAAAAGATAAGATTTTTTATTAAAAATGTACCCGAAGATTTCATGCCTGCCGGATATAATCAACGGACGCATAACGGTTTTATGAAGCTGGTGAATCCTGAAAATGAAGCCACAATAACAGGAGACTGTGGTATTGATATGGGGCGGGGCGGACGTAAATCAATTTACCTTGTAGATGAAGCAGCGCACGTAGAAAATCAACTGGCAACAGATCACGCTATATCTATGGCTACTAACTGCCATATAGATATAGGAACTTACAACGGTAATGGTAATTTATTTTATAAAAAAGCGGTAAAATTTGCAAAATTTGAAGGTGGTCGTCACAAGTTTATATTTGATTGGACACAGGACCCGCGTAAGGATGCCGCATGGTACGCAAAACAAAAAGCAGAAAAAGACCCTATCACAGTTGCACAGGAAATAGACAGAGATCCTAATGCCTCAGCAGAAGATACCTTTATTCCKTCCCTGTGGATACAGGCGGCAGTTGACTTACATAAGTTGATAAAGGTGCCACCTACAGGGATAMGGACAACAGCGTTCGATCCAGCAGATGTAGGRGATGCAAARASTACCCTGAGCAGGCATGGATATATAGTTAATGAGGCGGATTTATTATCTGACGGAGACATAATGATGGCCATCCCCTGGGCYTATGAGAAGTCAKTTAAACATARATCTGATGTATTGGTGTATGATGCAGATGGTATGGGYGCTCCTACCATGAAGCTTACTTTWAAATCACATTCAGCAGGTATCAAACCAGTAATTGCTTTTTATGGCTCAGGTGAAGTGCAGGATAAAAAACAAAAATATGGCAAAACAGCARATACCAGCAATGAAGATTTAAGAGGTATGCGAACTAACGGAGATACGTTTGTAAATTTTCGCGCACAAGCTGCTACCTGGCTGAGAGATCGCTTTGAGGCAGCCTACAATATCAGAATGCAGATAGAAAAGGGTGGTGTGGTATTAAGTTCTTCATGTGAAGATATCATTTCTATTGACTCTGAATGTAAGAATTTTTTTGAATTAATAGCTGAGTTATCCCGACCAAAACGCTTATACACTAACACAGGTAAAATAAAGGTAGAGTCCAAGAAAGAAATGAAAGCCCGGAATGTAGAATCACCCAACTTATTTGATGCGTGCATGATGGCATTTGCTATTAATAAAATACCCCGTACTAAAACTCACAGACACACAACAAGTCGCCGCATTCGTATACGCGACAGAGGATTAGGATTATGAAAATAGATGAACAAGTTAAAATTATGGAAACGCAATTAGCCAAGTTTGATTCATTAGAGGAGAAAAAGCGTTATCTTGCTGAGGTTTTTGTTCTAGATCGAAAATTCTCAACAAAGGCACTGGCCCTTGTATTATTTAAATTATATAAAGGAAAAAATTATGAGTATTAAAATAGAAGTAAGTTGTGAGGGGTTTCTTTGTACTAAAGCTAAAGAATTTTTTGTTACCAGTATTCAAGATATAGCAACAAAAAATATAGAACTTAATATAGAGCCTTGGGTACTTTATAAGGATTTTTTTTNATTGTGATAAATGTTGGCTAGAACAACAAAAGTTAAAAGAAAAATTTAGAAATATAACGGGAGGACTATATGCGGTTTTAGCTCAATATGATTTTAAAACTGATATTGTTATATGTACTGCGAATAAAAAATTAGCTGAAGATATGTGTGAAGAATGGACCTTTTACCATAAAGATCTTAATGCGTATTACGGATGTGTTAGCCATAAATGTATTAAAGGCGTTAGTTATAAAGAATGGGTTTCTAAGCATATTCATGGGCATCCTAACGCAGATAAATTTGTTATTGAGTTTTTAGAAATAATTGAATAATTATTGTTCACGGCTAATTTTTCGTAAGATTGAATATCTSGCTTTTARTTCCTGGATATGATCAGTGCCAAAGAATARCCGTGCTTTTTCTATCGCTCTTTTTTGTGAAGMATTGCYRGGWCGCCATTCAGGRATTGTKCCGCTAATTARTCCGTTTATATCCCGGCTRCTYRTTCCTTGRWATCTTAAWACSCGTCTTATAYCACGCGGTTCAAGACCTAATATTTCACCAGCGTCTAYAACTTTAGACATTTTTTCRAAAGCTTTTTGACGTAGTTCAAGACTATGTTTAAAAGCATTTAGTATATCGTCTTCTGTTACTACATTAGGGTCTCTTAAGGCTCTATTTAAYGTAGTAYTRGCATCACTTAAGCCTTGTTTAAAATCATAAGCYCTATAATATATTGARTCTTTAGGRTATATRGTAYTYAACCTTTGCCCGAAAGCTGCGCCTATTTCTCCTGCTACATCTTTTTCTCTGCCAGTTGCKGATTTAAATCCAGTTGCTGCTTTTGAGATACTTATACCTGTTTTTACGAAACCAGGCTGTACTTGCTTCCAAATGTAACTTAAAGAGTCAGCGGCTATGTTTGAAACATCATCAGTTTCTTTATATATYGGTGCGCCMGTTCKAGGYTTTTTATTAGCTATAACATCTTGTATAGCACCTAAGCCTAATTCTCTGCTTATAACAGGGCCTAATAAAACACTGGAAGACCTGAAGAATTTTTCTTTCCAATTCTCACCTCTTGCTACAGCGTTCACAGCTTCTTTAAAATAAGCAAAAGGGTCCATACGAGACCCATTTCTATACGTAAGATTTCCATCTTTATCTCGCCCGGTGTAGACAATATTAGCATTTTGATCCCATTCAGGCATTAAAGTTTTAGCGGCTTTATCTTCTTCATCACTAACATCAATCAAGCCTCTTGACACAGCAGCCATGCCATAAGTAAGCGTAGATGCGGCACCGTAACCTATTAATCTTTTCAGCCCTAAAGTACGCATTTTAGGGTCTTTAATATCTTGTTCTATACTTTCTAATATTTTGTAATTTATTCGTATAATTTCAGAGGACCAGGGTAAGAAAGGTGCAGTTACCGGAAAGCGCCTCAGTGATTGCACTAATTTTCCTGTCATGCTATATGTAGGGTACCTTTCTTGAACTAATTCGCCAGCTTTAACTTTTATTTCTTCTTCATTTAAATCAGTATACTCACGTAATTGGTCCCTTTTATTTTCATAAGCTGCTATTTTCCAAAAATCATCGCCTAATTGATAAAACATTTTTACATTATGCCAGCCCCGCCCGGTAATTTCTTTAGTGCCTTCAGGTATTATTTCATGCAATTTAGTTTCGTCTAATAATCGTAAAGTCTCAGTAGCATTAGCACTATCTTGTATAACACCTAATGATATAAGTTCTCTAACATATTCTTTTTTAACTTTATCGCCACCGCGTTTCATATAATTACTGAGATTTCTTACTGAAATCATTGTTTTTGTAAAATCAGTATCACCATTAGCGACCATAATAAGCGCATTAGATAAAAAGTTAACAGATGATGTGGAAGGAGATAGTACTGTGGCACCTAATTTAACAGCGGCATTTACAGTTAATAAAGTATTAAGCCACCCATCAACATTTTTAGTAGCAAAGGTTTCTTTAAAAGTTTTTGCTACTTCAGGTGTGGTGTATAGCCCATTTAAAGGAGAATAAGTTTCAGCTTTGTCAGCAGCTATTTTTATAGATGCTTCAGGGGGTCGTTTAACGTTATCTTCGAATAAAAAATCGCCCATACCCGCTTCACGTACTGAATTTAAAAAGTCTTGAGTATGAACGAGCCGAGAAAGCTTGGTAGCCGTAGTAATAAAGTTAATACGTGGATCTACGTATTCGCCCATAAGGGCGCGTATTTCAGGCGCAATATCTTTTCTTTTAACTAATATGTTGAGATTTTTAGCACCTAATCTGGGGCTGGAAAAGAATGACACAAGGTCACTGTGCTCAGCCCCTGCGTCCAATATTTCTCTAACATTTTGTTCAGCTAAAACACGCGCATTATCAGGACTTTCACCTCTATTTATATGCTCGGTAGCTAAATAACCCCTGGCATCATTTAATACATCATCAGTTATATTTTTAGCATGATCAGGGTCATCAAATATAGCATAAGACCTATTAACATAATTGCCTACATTACCCAATATTTTAGACATAAGATCAGCTTTTAATCCGGCTTCTTCCATTAATTGAGCGTTCCCGGTCTCTTCAGCCTGGTTAACTAAATGGCTAACTTGATTTTGTAAAAAGGTCGCGTATTTTTCAGAAAAGGAATCTATATATTGACGCATAGCTAATATAGAAGTTTTAGTTTTTTCAGGTAATGTATCTGATATAGCACCTTTAAGAGAACTTGATAAATTATTAAGACTCTCAGGTCTCATCTCAGTTATTTTAACGCCAAAATCTCCTTTCACGGCATCTTCTAAATCAGCAACCATATTTTCTATATCAAAACTGGCCAGACGATCTTTAGCAGATAATTGCCTTGAAAGTTTATACGCTTTCCTTGGCATTAACCCTCCGGGTCTGAGTTGATCCGCTAAAACTTTAACCGCCTTATTCCATATTGTTTTATCTTCACCACGTATCCGGGCATTCTCTCGTGCGAATTCATTAACAGGCTCAGGTATCAGTTCAGGTTTTAATGCAGGCGCTACTTCAGGTTCTAATGCAGGCGCGGGTTCAGGTTTTAGTACAGGTGCTGGTTCAGGTTCTAATACAGGTGCTGGCTCAGGCTCGCGTATAATTTCTTCTCTAAGACTGGCAGCTATTTCGTTATCAGCTTTACCTAGAGCTTCATCAACAGAAGTAGAAGCTGCTATATCATCTTTTGCATCAATAACGTCTTCCATTATTGTTTTTCTTCTGGCAGTGGTCGCAACTAAAACTTCTACTGGAGCTGTAAAAGTTTCACCTATTGCTTCAGCTACAATTTCACCCGGTCTTATTTCACCTGTTGCGGCAAACTCTCCTAATGCTTCACCAGCACCACCTAAAGCGGCCTGTGCCAATGTTTGAGCAGGAACGTTAATTAACTGCCTGGCCGCTACAGATTTTATTACTTCTGGAACTAATGTCTTAGCTGCTAAGCCCCCTGATAAAGCATCTACGGTTCCTATTATTGCAGATTTTACAGAAGCACGTTGCTTAACTTTATTCATTAAATCAATATTATTTGTTGCGGCTTTTATACTTTCTAGATCGCCAATATTAATATCTTCTTCTTGTAGAGCTTGCATTATAGAGGCATCGTATTCATTTAGCCCCGATGATATCCCCAATCCTGTCGCAAACCCCGCAGGACCCCCAAGAGCACCTAAAGCACCTGATAACATAGATACTGTACTAGCAGGTAAACTACGCGCTCCTATTTCAACAATTGCAGTAATAGGGTCTCTATTAAATAAATCCCAAGCTTCACTAAAACTTTCAGCACGCATCATACGCTGACTATTTTCAGACATAGGTGCTTGTTCTACTTGTTTCAAATTTTTATTTAAACTTTTAAGATTTTTTTGTAATTCTACGTGGGCATAATTAACAGCTTCTTCAGAATATTTAGTAGGACTTACATATAATGGAGCGCGACCTGCGGGCTCAACTTTATTGATTGTTTTTAAATGATGCATGATTTGTTTAAAATCTTGTCTTGCACCAAATTCATCAATACCTGCTTTTAAATTAGTTTTAAACGAAGCCCATAAAGAATCTTCTGGTTCTTCTTGTTCAACAGGAATACCGCCAAAACGATTAGGCTTGACTAAGTCATCATCGACAGGAATACCGCCAAAACGATTAGGCTTGGCTAAATCATCATCAACAGGAATACCACTGAATCTAGGCATTTAAGGTTTCCTATATGTTTTACCATCATCAGGATCTATATAAAGAGCGCCAGACGGCAAAGCATCGAATTCACTCTGAGTTTGTGGCTCTTTAGGAGCTAATATAGGAGCGCCTGTAAATGAAGGTACGAACCCACGTTCTGGTTCTGATCCTGGTTTAGCATCTGTAGGGRTTAGTCCAGGAGCGCCTGTAAATGAAGGTATAAACCCCCGCTCTGGTTCAAGTTTAGGTTTAGTTTCGAGTTCGAGTTCAGGTATGATTTCAGGTGTAACTATGCCTCTTCTTAAATTCTTTAATTCTACAGCTTTTTCAATAGCAAATTTATACATATTTACAGCGTCTACATGCCCWGGTTCACCTGCACGTACATCACTAGCGAGTTGATTTTTATGCATTGCAGAAAAAAGTGTGCCTTCTAAGTCTTGTTTTTTACCTAATAAAAGGTCCCAAGCTGATTTTTCATCAGGAACTAATCCTGAAGTTACTAARGCTCTAACATTAGTAATGTTAGGAGTTGTTTTTTCTTTTGTTTTTAATCCTAATAATTCTTTTTCACGCTTAAATCTGGTTTTTGCAGCCTCTTGTTTATAACCTTCCAAAGTCTTATCCCTTTTAGAGATAAGATCTGATTGCATTTCTTGCATAGCTTGATCAAAATAAAGCTTTGATCCTGTTTCAGCAGCYCCCCTGAYAAATTTTTGAAAAATACTAGGCATGTTAAATTACTCCACCCGCGCCGGGTTCAGGTGGTGGAGCTCCACCAGGTTGAACAGGAGCTACTTCACCAGGTTGAGGTGCTATGACTTCACCAGGCGGAACAGGTATATTCACCGCATTCTCAGGTTGTTTAGCAGCATAGGTTTCTTGTTCAGCACCTATTTGTTGTAAAGTAACCTGATCAACAGACCCTAATAATGACTGTAATTCTTCTCTATCTACTCCGTATTCTTCACCTAATCTTACGACAAGTAACTGGCCCGCATGATTCATAACAGCTTCATCTACGGGGAATGCCTGTACGCTATCTGCTAAATCACTTAATTGTTCTAATATCTCAATTGAAGCAGGTAAAATCACATCTTCYGGGATYTGACCTCYAGATTTTTGTTCTAACTGCATTATCATCATAAAAGAAATATCTGCTAATCTTTCAGCGGGTTTTTTCGCCTTATTTCTTAACATTTCTACAATGCCAGTTTTTGTGCGTTCATTTTCAAACATTATTGTCATGGCAGACATAACAACTTTATTATAAGCCTCTTGCTCTTGCCCCGTAACAGCAGCAAGATCTTCTCCGGGAAGCGGATCTTGATTAATCTGACTAGGTTGTTGAGGTGCTCCTGGTTCTACATTTCCCGCTACAGGACTCCCTAGAAGTGGATCTTGATTAACCGGGCGGGGTTGCTGGGGTACTCTTGGCTCTATATTCGCCGCTACAGAGCCTCCGGGAGTAACTGGACTGTCAGTATTGTCAGGATTAACCCCATATCGATTTAAAGCCATTTTAATTACTCCTGAGTTATCGACCAGATCTAATATGCCAAGGTCTTGCACCAGATACATTCGTTAAAAGATTATTTTCTGGGGGTGCACCTAAATTAAAATCTTCTAAACCTTGAAAACCTTCAATATCTTGAAGAATACCCCCCGGCGCTCTTGCATAAAGGTCTGCTAAAGGCGCGTACCTTTCTCTTCTCAATCTGGCTTGTTCTCTTAATATGTCAATATCAGTAGGTTGATCAGGGGTGAAAGCTCCCCCCAGGCCTCCTAAACCTGCTGAAGTTACTGCATATTGTGTCATAGGTGCTAAATCTTGATATCCTTTAACTAATCTGGAGAAAACCCCCCCTCCAGTAGGTGGGGCGGGTGCAATGCCGCCTGCTTGTAGTGCTGTTTGTATTTGTGCAGGTGCTTGTCTGCTGATTGCAGCTCCAAGCCCACCACCTGCTGCTGCAGTTTCAGCAGCTATGCCACCAGCCAAACCCGGTGCGCCAGCAGCTTGTAGTGCAGTTTGAACTTGTGCAGGAGTTTGAGCACCTATAACACCTTCAGCAACCCCAGGGCCTGCACCAGCGGCTGCACCACCAGGTAAAAAAGCCCCATGCATACCGCTAAAGACTCCTTGTTGGCCCCATAGCCCAAAACCTACGCCTCCGGTATATACAACCAAAGCAGCTAAAGCAATTTTGCCTAACTTAGAACCAACAACTTTTTTGAATACTTTTTTTACACCTTTAAAGATGTTTTTTACTGCTCCACCAATACCTTTTAATATTTTTGACATAGGACTAACCTCTGAATTTATTTCACCTTAATATATACTGGTAGGTCTTTTTTAAGTCCTAACCTATTTAATAATTTACCTATCCGTGGGTCCGCGTTACCTTCTAGTGTAAATACTACTAATTTTATAACAGGTCTGCTATCAACCCATTCCATAAATGTTMTTAATAATTTTATGCCYGCGCCCGGCACTTTACAATAAAATTGTAAAACTGAAGCCTGRCTCTTTTCATAAAACATTATAGGATGAATTAATGCACACACTGCRCCTTTTATTTTGTTATCKTGCTCTACAACCCATGCAAAGTTGTTAGCAGAGGATATGCACTCATTAGCCAAACTTATAATTTTTCGTTTACTAATTACCAATTTATTATAAGGATCTAAGTTAAGCGCTTCAAGTCCTAGTTCAACAATACCATCCATATCATCATAGGTGGCTTTTCTTATATTGTATCGTATTTTAAATTACTCATAATGTTTAAAAATGTGCAAGAAATCCTAAATCGATTGCTGCTATATCCCTTATAACTTTTAGTCCTGCTTTTGCTGCAATCATTTGATCAGTTACTAAGCCTGCTTTTGCTTTTGAAGGTATATCAGGATTCGATAATATCTCGCCTATAGAAATTACTGTATTAGAATAAATCTCACTAGCTGATCTTGAGGATGTAATTATAGTACGATTGTTAAGTTCCATTTTTAGTAAAGCCTTTCCTTGAGAACCTTGTAAACCTAATCGTTCTAATGCTTGAGAGCCTATAATCGATTGTAATCTTTCATTTAGTCTAGCTTTTACACCATCAACATAAACTTGCATATTACCTCTAGCTTCAATACTAGCTAAGTCACCTTTTTGTCTTAGGACTTCTAATTGAATATTTAAGCCTCCTAATTCTGATTGTAATAATCTTGCTTCATTACCTCGGTCTCTTACTAATTGACGATCTATATCACCTTGTTCTCGTAATAATTGTACTCTTGTTTCGGCATCAGCAGTTTGAAGTGCTATATCTATAGAGCCCCTACGGTCTATAAGAGTCAATTCAACTCTACCTCGGGTTTCTATTAATTGCTCATCTATAAAACCTCGTTCTCGTAATAATTGTACTTGTGTATTTAAATCAGCAGTCTGAAGTGATACATCTATACTACCCTGACGATCTATAAGGGCCTGTTGAACTTTACCTCGGGCCTCTACTAATCGATTATCTATAGCACCTTGGTCTTGTAATAATTGTAATCTTGTTTCGGCATCAGCAGTTTGAAGTTCTTTTTCTATAACCCCTCTACGGTCTATAAGGGCTTGTTCAACTCTACCTCGGGTGTCTATTAATTGATTATCTATAAAACCTTGTTCTCGCAATAATTGGGTACGATCATAAGCCCCAGCAGTTTGAAGTTGAAGCTCTATAGTACCCTTACGGTCTATAAGGGATTGTTCAACTCTACCTCTGGCTTCAACTAAGACGTTATCTATCTGGCTTTGTTCTTGTTGTAGAGTTAGTTTAGTAACAGCGTCAGCAGTTTGAAGTTCTTTCTCTATTTCGCCGCGTCTGGATATTAARGAATTTTCTATATCACCTCTGACAAGTGATAAATTTTTGTCTAGTTCACTTTGTTCTCTTAATAACCTGACCCTATTAATTGCATCAGCGGTTTGAAGTTCTTTCTCTATTTCGCCTCGTTTTTCTACTAAGGACAATTCTATTCCGCTACGTGTTTGTAATAACTCTTTATCTATTTGTCCTTTTTCAACTAATAATTGTTTTCTGGTAGCAGCATCAGCTAATTGTAAACTAGCATCAATCTCACCTTTTCTGGTTAAAAGTTTTATTTCTTGRTCTGATCTAATAGCTGAAAGTCTTTCATCTATTAAAGCTTCCTGGGCTAATAGTCCTTTTCGATCTGCTGCAGACGCAGTTTGTAACATTAGGTCAATACGGGACTTTTGGTCCATTAAGGAAGCTTGGACACTTAAATTAGTTGCCATTAAAGAACGGTCTATTTCACCTTTTCTATTTAATAACTCTAATCTGTTTTGACCTTCAGCTGTTTGTAATGACTGTTCAACGCTGCCGCGTTCTGCAATCAATTCTTTTTGCACTTCGCCTTGRGTACGTGCTTGCGCAATCTCTTGAGCACCTTTTAATTCTTGTAATGAAGTATCAATTTCACCACGTTTTACCAATAACTTTATTTGCTCTTGGGCRGAAGCTGTAAGCATTTCTTTATCTATAGTTGCTCTTTCAGCCATAAGTCTGGATTTAGCTTCAGTTTCAGCGCCTACAAATTCCCTTTKTTGCCGGGCCGCTTGTGCTGATAACATAGTTTGTTGAGCAAACCCTGCACCAAATTCTTTAGCCCTGTTAGCTGCAGCCTGGTTCGCCATTTTTACGGCAAGAGAAGTCTCCACATCTTTAGTGGCAATGGGAAGGGCATATTCTAAATTAGCTTTAGCTGCTTCTCCTAATGCCATAGAGGTACTTAACAAGCCTCTTTGTTGCATACGCTGTTTAGCTTTAGTTTCACCTAAAGTTTGTAAAGGTCCTCCCTTTCTTATAATTTGCTCAACTCGGCCCTCAACTGTCTCTTTTAACGGATCTAGTTCTATACGCTCGGGGTCTACCTGAGTTTGCCCGAATTTCATTAAAGGACCTAAATGTGTTGGCATAGTGTTATTTCTCCAAAATTACTAAGATGAAAAATATTTATGCAAAATCACTGTCTATATCATCACGGGCAATTTGTTCAACATCAGAATTAGTACGTTGCGCAGCACTAATCGCTTCAGATTGACAATGATTTTTTACATCGGTTTTTAAACAGCCTAAAAAATTACCTGCTTTTTGTTCAGCAGTCATACCGTCAGTATCAACTGACTGGCTATCTAAATATAGTCCAACAATTTTGGAAACTTTATCTTTTGGTACTGCGCGTCCCATTAAGGCGCTTAAAACATCAGTTACTTTGGTAATATTGCTCATAATAATTTTTTCCTAATTTCATCTAATTGGCTACTTAATTCTTTTACTGCATTTACTAATGGAAAAACAAACATTTCTTTTGATATACGCTGACCTTGTTTATCTTCACCCCAACCTGCAAAAGTACTTGGGTCTACACCTACATTAGTTAAAGCTTTTAAAACATCTTGCGCTATAAAAGAATGCATTACTTTTTCAGTATCAATTTTTGTACTTGGATCAACGTCCCATTCTATCGGCCATTCATTGGCRGGTCTTAAATTATAAGTTACAGGTCTTAAATAATTAATAAAGTCTAATCCTAATATAGCATCTTTTATATTAGTTTTTCTTCTTCTATCTGAAGATTGGGTCCAGGCGTTATCGGTATCGAATTCATTTTTTATTGTACCAGTTGAATTACCGATTGTTATTTGGTTATCTTCTGCGCAAGCAACGTTTACACCTATTGTAAATTGACCTGAAGCAGAGTTTGTGCTTACTTCGGCATCAAGACCAACAAGGATATTACCAGAACCAGTTGTAATACTATTACCAGCGCTGGCACCTATAGCAGTATTACTACCCCCAGTATCGAGTAATAAAGCGTTATAACCAATTGCTGTAGAATCATTTGTCGTATCAATTGCACTTAATGCAGAAGTACCGACCGCTGAATTTCTTGCGCCTGAAGTATTAGCGTCTAATGATAATGATCCTATTGCAGTATTATCTGATCCTGTATTAAGAATTAAAGCACTAGCCCCCACCGCTGTACAATCATCACCTGTAATAATCGCACTTAAAGTAGCATACCCACATCCGGTGTTATTTGATCCTGAGGTATTAGCATCTAATGAAAATGCTCCGACTGCAGTATTTTGAGAAGCAGTACTAAGTAATAACGCGTTATGTCCGATTGCAGTACTATCATTTGCTGTAACAATCGAACTTAAAGCAGACCGACCTAAGCCCGTATTTCGCGTACCACTAGTGTTTGCATCTAAAGTCGCTGATCCGACTGCGGTATTATCACCTGCAGTACTTAAAACTAATGCGTTGAAGCCTATAGCTGTACAATTACTAGTAGTAACATTAGCACTTAAAGCACTTTTACCTACTGCGGTATTATTAACTCCTGAAGTATTAGCGTCTAATGATAATGACCCTATTGCAGTATTATCTGCTGCGGTATTAAGTACTAAAGCGTTCCGTCCTACCGCTGTACTATTACTAGCTGTAACGTTAGCTCCTAAGGCACCTACGCCTACAGCAGTATTATCTGCACCAGAAGTATTAGCATCTAGTGCCTCAGATCCGATTGCTGTATTACTTGCGGCAGTATTAAGAATTAACGCGTCGTTACCTACTGCAGTACAATTACTGCTTGTACTAATAGCACCTAAAGCATTTTTACCCACCGCAGTATTACTTCCTCCTGAAGTACATGCATCAAGCGCTAATGACCCTACAGCAGTATTGCTATTACCAGTATTAAGTAATAGAGCATTATAACCAATTGCTGTAGAATCATCCCCCGTCACAATGGCGCTTAATGCAGATTTACCTACTGCAGTATTTCTAGTACCTGTGGTATTCGCATCAAGACTTAATGAACCAACTGATGTATTATCATTTGCTGTATTAAGTATTAATGCATCTTTACCTATCGCAGTACAATCATCACCCGTAGTGATAGCTCCTAACGCATCGCTACCAAATGCAGTATTATTTGTGCCACCTGAAGCAATTACATCACCAGCACCAACCCCTACTTTCGTATTTGTTGTGCTATTAGAATCAGTAGTTACTAGGTCACCATTAACATGAAGATTTTTTACAATACCTAAACCACCATCTGTTTGAAATGCTCCAGTAGTAGTTGAGGTTGAATCAGTAGTACCATCTCCTACTAAAGAACCCGTAAGAGTAAGTCCTGTGAAAGTAGGACTATCACCAGTACCTACACCTATGCTTGTTCTTAATGTAGCGCCTGATTCGGCTACCGGATCAGTTGTACCGTCACCAACGATCATTTCACTATCGGCTAATACTGCCATAACAGTAACTGCGCCAGTACCTGAACCTAAGAGTACCCCACCATCAGTAAGAGTTGCGACACCAGTACCGCCTTGTGCTACTGTTATGGACGCGGTAGTGACAAGCTCTGTAGCGCCTGCATTTACAACTACTACATGATCAGCAGTAAACGATGGCAATTTGTCTATTGCTGTTTCTATAGCATCAAACTCGGTCCTCATATCAGAAGATGAACCTTGTGCATTAGTGGCCGGAACGCCAGATGGTGTGTACCATGGGGATGCCATTAGCTAGTATCCTTATCTTTTATATGCCGCCAATTTTTACGATTTATTATATTACCAACTTGACAACCAGTAATATTAAATAATTTTGCTATTTCTTTATTATTCATAGCTCCTGCCCTAGATCTTATATTTTTTACATCTAGTTCAGTTATTTTTGATTTTCCTTGACGATTTTTCTCACACATATCTTTCATATTATCAGCATTAGTTCCAAGAAATAAATGACTGGGGTTAACACATGAAGGATTATCACACTTATGACAAACTAATAACAAATCAGGAATGTCACCTATATATAATTTATACGCAATTCTATGAGCACGTTCTTTTTCTCCACAATTTTCACCACGTATAGTTCCATAACCATCTTTATCTAAATAGCCTAACCACCAGTGACATGTACTGAAAGGTATAAGTTCAACTTTTTTTTCAAATCTTTCTTGCAGACTTTTCATCTTAGTTGCCTTCTATGCGCGTATCTAATCAACGCGCCAGTTAAATTTATGGGCTCAAAATAATCACTATCTTTTTTGATAGTAATTGATATATTCTCACCACTGCCCTCTAATTTCAAATTAGAAGGACTCAATGTGACGCCATCCCAAAAAAACTGATCCCAGGTGAAGTTATCCCAAATAGTTGAACTAAAATCAAGCACTTCCGTTTGCGAAGCAGGTTGAGGCATGTCAATTGTCCCATACCCCACTTCAGTAGTCATAACGAACTCTGCATATCCGTCACCATTCGCTTCTATTGTTAAGCCTAARTATTTTTTATTCCACCTTATAGACTTAGCAAAATTAACATGAGTTGTTAAAACGGCTAAGATATTATCACCATCAAAA